>NZ_JBNYXN010000001.1:1076785-1741191 GCF_051380695.1 Janthinobacterium goodfellowi
ACAATGCGCCGCCAAGCGCCGCCAGAAACTGCTGTCGCGCTTTGGCGGCTTGCGCGGCGTGGTCGACGCCAGCGTCGAGGATCTGATGTCGGTGGAGGGGATTTCCACGCAGCTGGCGGAAGAAATCTACAAGCAGCTGCATTAATGAACAGGTGGCCTGGTCCGGCGCTGCGGCAACCGGACTAGGCTAATACCCCGGGGCCATGTAGACTAGTGGCGCTTTCTTCACGCTTTCTTCATGCTCAATTTACCCGTCGGCCGATTGCTCTCTTATGCCTTTTAATATTCCCATCCTTTTGACCTGGCTGCGCGTGGCCCTCATCCCGCTCGTCGTCGGCGTGTTTTACCTGCCGCCGTCGATGCTGCTGCATGGCGACCAGAACCTGGTTGCCACCCTGGTCTTTATCGTTGCAGCCGTGACCGACTGGTTCGATGGTTTCCTCGCGCGGCGCTGGAACCAGACCTCGGCCTTCGGCGCCTTCCTCGACCCCGTGGCCGACAAGCTGATGGTGGCGGGCGCCTTGCTGGTGCTGGTGCAGCTGGACCGTGTCAATGCCGTGCTGGCCTTCATCATCATCGGCCGCGAAATCACGATTTCCGCCTTGCGCGAATGGATGGCGCAGATCGGTGCATCGAAGTCGGTGGCCGTCAGCTCGATCGGCAAGATCAAGACGGCCGCGCAAATGACGGCCATTCCCTTGCTGCTGTACCACGAAGTGATCTTCGGCGCGATCGACACCCATGTGTGGGGCGAGAAGCTGCTGTGGATCGCCTGCGTGCTGACGGTGTGGTCGATGTTCTATTACCTGCGCCTGGCATGGCCGCTCATCAAGGAAAAAGCGGGCAATTTGCACTAAGAACAGGCAGGCGGCTGCTTTATGCGGAATATTTTGCAAAAGACCAGATATTGCCCGTTGACAGCCCCTGTAATCCCTCTATAATGCTGGCCTGTTGTTGATGACGCGGGAGTAGCTCAGTTGGTAGAGCGCAACCTTGCCAAGGTTGAGGTCGAGAGTTCGAGACTCTTCTCCCGCTCCAGTTTTCTGGATCGTGTCATAGGTAAAAACAGCAAATGCAGTAAAAAGTAGTACTGGCGATGTAGTAGAGCTTCTGATACAATGTTGTCCACTGCGGGAGTAGCTCAGTTGGTAGAGCGCAACCTTGCCAAGGTTGAGGTCGAGAGTTCGAGACTCTTCTCCCGCTCCAGTGAACACTGGATCAGCAGTAAAGCAGCACTGGTAAACGGTAGCAAAAAGCAGTAAAATAGCGGTTCGTATGCGGGAGTAGCTCAGTTGGTAGAGCGCAACCTTGCCAAGGTTGAGGTCGAGAGTTCGAGACTCTTCTCCCGCTCCAGCGAAAGCTGAGGCAGTACAGCAAGAATGGCAGTAGCAGAAAATAGAAGCTCCAATGCGGGAGTAGCTCAGTTGGTAGAGCGCAACCTTGCCAAGGTTGAGGTCGAGAGTTCGAGACTCTTCTCCCGCTCCAGAATTCTAAAGGGAAGCTAAGCTGGCTTCCTTTTTTTATCCGCCGTAAAGCAGTCAAGCGGCGTGATCAGGCGGTAAACAAGCTCCAATGCGGGAGTAGCTCAGTTGGTAGAGCGCAACCTTGCCAAGGTTGAGGTCGAGAGTTCGAGACTCTTCTCCCGCTCCAGTTTTCAAGGTGGGCCGCAAGGCGCATCCAAGCAGTTCCTCTGGCGAGGTAGCAAAGAGGTTATGCAGCGGCCTGCAAAGCCGTTTAGACGGGTTCGATTCCCGTCCTCGCCTCCAGATGAAAAAAATAGCCCACTTTCGAGTGGGCTATTTTTTTGTCTGCGCTTTCGCCAGACTTCGCCCGCTGGCCATCTTGTATAATGCCAGCAAGCTCAGCCGCGCCGCCTGGCGCCTTATGAAACTGCCCCTTTCCGCCATACCGATGTAGTCACCGACGCCTTTCCTGTGCCATTCAACCTCAGCGCCGCGTTTCTGTGACGCCCGCTGGCATGGCTGCGCCTGATTGGTTCCATCGGGCCGGCATTTCCCTGTTCCGACTTTGGATACGCATCAATGATCAACGCAACTTTTCGGGAAGAGTGGTTCTCGAACATACAAAAAAATGTCCTGGCGGGCCTGACCACCTCGTTTGCCCTGGTGCCCGAATGCATCGCCTTTGCCCTGGTGGCACAGTTGAATCCCCTGATGGGCCTGTATGGCGCCTTCATCATCTGCGCATTCACGGCCATCTTTGGCGGGCGTCCCGGCATGATTTCGGGCGCGGCCGGTTCCATGGCCGTCGTCATCGTGGCACTGGTGGCCCAGCATGGCGTGCAATATCTGCTGGCGACCGTGGTGCTGAGCGGCATCCTGATGGCGCTGTTTGGTATCTTGCGCCTGGGTAAGCTGATCCGCATGGTGCCGCACCCGGTGATGCTGGGCTTTGTGAATGGCCTGGCTATCGTCATCGCCATGGCCCAACTGGAACATTTTCGCCAGGCCACGCCGCAGGGCGAAACCTGGCTGCAAGGCACGCCCTTGTATGTGATGGGCGCGCTGGTGCTGCTGACCATGGCCATCGTCTACGTGCTGCCGCGCCTGACAAAAGCCGTGCCGCCCGCGCTGGTGGCTATCCTGGGTGTGGGCGTGCTCAGCCATTTCCTGCACCTGCCCACGCGCACCTTGGGCGACCTCGCGCATATCGCCGGTGGCTTGCCGGCCCTGCATTGGCCCGCCGTGCCGCTGGACATGGCCACCTTGCACCTCATCTTCCCGTACGCGGCGCTGATGGCCATGGTGGGGCTGCTGGAAACCTTGCTCACCTTTAATCTCACCGATGAGATAACGGAAACGCGGGGCCAGCCGAACCGCGAATGCATCGCCCTGGGCGCCTCGAACGTCGTGTCGGGCCTGTTTGGCGGCATGGGCGGCTGCGCCATGATCGGGCAGACCATGATCAACCTGAGCTCGGGCGGCCGCTCGCGCCTGTCGGGCGTGACGGCCGGCGTGATGATTTTATTGTTCATCCTGTTCCTGTCGCCCTTGATCGAGCGCATCCCGCTGGCCGCGCTGGTGGGCGTGATGTTCGTCGTGGCGCAGCAGACGTTTGCCTGGGGTTCCCTGCGCGTGCTGGGCAAGGTGCCGTTGCAGGATGCGCTGGTGATCGTCGCCGTGACGGTGATCACCGTGTTCACGGACCTGGCGATGGCCGTGCTGTGCGGCATCGTGATTGCCGCCTTGAATTTTGCCTGGCAACATGCACGCGACATGCGTGCCGACATCGATGATGGCAGCTCCGGCGTGCGCGTGTACCTGCCGCACGGCACCCTGTTTTTCGCCTCGACCACGCATTTCCTGGAACTGTTCCAGGCGGCGACCGATCCGGCCCGCGTCATCCTCGATTGCCGCCACCTGCACATGGCCGACCACTCGGCCATCGCGGCCATCGAAGCCTTGTATGAGCGCTACGACAAGGCGGGCAAGCACCTGCAGGTGACGCATCTGTCAGCTCGCAACCAGGCCTTGCTGCAGCGCGCTGGCGTCGATGTGAGCGTGGCGTAAAATAGGGGAAAGTCTGCTCCGCCCGATTTCTCGGCATGGGCGAAATTGTTGAATGTCTGTGGAGTGTGAATGCTGTCGAACGAACAAGAACAATTGTTACAACAAAGCCAGGCGGCTTTTGATGCCTACTATGACGCGCTGGGCGCGTCGCTGGTGAATTTTGTCGAGCGCCTGGGCATCCAGCCCGCGCACGAAGTGCTGACCAACGCGGCCGAATACCTGCCGTACATCGATGCGGCCATGCGCACCATCGTCATCCGCGACGAGAGCTGGCAATGGGTGAAAACCATGCTCGGCTACTTTATCGGCGAATACTTCGTGCAGGGTCATGCGGGCTGCTGGTATGTGGAAACGCGGGCGGAATCGCCGCATTTCTGCCGCACCATGGTGGGCGGCTTCGAGCATGGCTTGCCGATGGATGCCGCCATCGATCCGGAGGCACTGGCGCTGGCATTCCTGGGGCAATCGGTGCCACGCGAGCTGGCAGCACTGATCGCCACAGCGCAAGCGCGCGCGGCTTGATGCCGCGCGGCTTGCTGCAGCAGATTTAAAACTCTTCCCACTCGCCTTCGGCCGGCGCCGTTGCCTTGCTGCTGGTGCGCGTCGCGGGCAGGCGCAGGGCAGGGGCTTTGCGGACAGGTGCGGCCGCGGTTGCCGGCGCTGCCGGCGCGCTGCGCTGCGCCGCTTTCACGCTGAAACGGTCGGTGGCCACCGCATTGGTATCGAGGCGGAAGACGCTGACCACCTGCGCCAGTTCGCTCGCCTGTTCCTGCATCGCTTCGGCTGCGGCCGACGCTTCTTCCACCAGCGCCGCATTTTGCTGGGTCACCTGATCCATTTCGGAAATGGCCTGGTTGACTTGCTCGATGCCCGCGCTCTGCTCTTCGCTGGCGTTGCTGATTTCGCTCATGATGGACGTGACGAAGCCGATGCTTTGCACGATTTCTTCCATCGTCTTGCCGGCCTTGTCGACCAGGTCCGTGCCCACGTCGACCTTTTGCACGGAATCGTCGATCAAGCCCTTGATCTCTTTCGCCGCCGCTGCCGAGCGCTGCGCCAGGTTGCGCACCTCGGTTGCCACGACGGCGAAACCGCGGCCCTGTTCGCCGGCGCGCGCCGCTTCCACGGCCGCGTTCAAGGCCAGGATATTGGTCTGGAAGGCGATGCCGTCGATGACGGAGATGATGTCGACGATTTTCTTCGACGAGGTATTGATCTCGCCCATGGTGGCGACCACTTCGGCCACCACGGCGCCGCCGCGGCTGGCGATGCCGGCCGCGTCGCCGGCCAGTTTATTGGCCTGGCGCGCATTGTCCGCATTCTGTTTCACGGTCGACGTCAATTCTTCCATCGACGACGCCGTTTCTTCCAGCGAACTGGCTTGCTGTTCCGTGCGCGACGACAGGTCCTGGTTGCCGGCGGCGATTTCCGCGGACGCCGTGGCGATGGTGTCGGTGCCGCTGCGCACCTGGCCCACGATGCCGACGAGGCTGTCGTTCATGGTTTTCAGGGCGTGCATCAGCTGGCCCGTTTCATCGCGGCCTTGCACCGTGATGACGCTGCTCAGGTCGCCCGCCGCCACGGTTTCCGCCACTTTCACGGCGTCGCGGATGGGGCCGGTGATCGAGCGCGTGATCCACCACGCGAAACCGATGCCCATCAGCACGGCCAGCACACCCATGGTGATCAGGAAGATGCGCGTGCCGCTGTAGGCTTCGATGATGCTGGCGCCGACGCCGTCGGCCGCCTGGATCTGCATGCCCGCAAAGCGCTTCACTTCGGCCAGGTAAGCGACGGTGATCGGTGCGACTTCCTTGTCGAACACGACCTTGGCGCCGGCCACGTCGCCGTCGGCCTTCATCTTGAAGGCGCGCGCGCGCGTCGTCACGTAGTCGGTGCGCACCTTGCGCACGACCTTGAATTGCTCGATCACGGCAGGATTGCGCAGCGAGGCGATGATGTCGTCCTGCAGCTTGCTGGAACGGTCCGCATCGACTTTCAGATCGTCCTCGATCTTGGCGCGCACGACGGGATCGGTGATCTCGAACGAGGCGACGCCGCGCACGCTGTTGAGTTCAATGATCTTCGACCATTCGGCCACCATGCGCTGGTTCTTGATGCTGGTATTGATGAGGCGGTAAGTCAGGTCGCTGGCCGTTTGCATGCGCACGAGGGCGGTGATGGTCAAGGCGGCAAGCAACAGCAATACGACAGCAAAGCCGACGCCAAGGCGGCTGCCGATGTTCAGGTTTTTCATGTAATTCCTAACAGTTTAATAGTCATGATCGCCGCCGCCAGCAGGGGCGGACAGGCGCCGCAAGGCGCAGGGGATCGGGGTCTTCGGGTGCCGCGTGATGGCTGTGCGGCGCGCCGCGCTGAGCGTGGCGTTGGAGGTGAAGCAGGGGGCATGCCGGTCAGGCTGACCGTTGCCCAGCAAGCCGCAAGTATAGCATTGACGCACGGAAATAGTTTCTTACGGCAATTTTAATTATTTTTTGACATTGATTTCCTGTTGCTTTTTTACATCAAGTCCCTGGTCCATAAGTACTATCACTTACATTCCGCCTTACTTTTCTCCGCCCTGGCTGATAAAATACTAATGATAATCATTCGTATTACAACATCGACCAGGGAATTGTATGCAGCAACGTCGCAAGCCAGGATGTAAACCGATCACCATCGCCGTACTGGGCGCCCTGACCTTGGGCGCCACGCCATTGGCAGCCTGGGCGCAGGAAAGCTTGCCCGCCGTCACCGTGACGGCGGCCAAGGACAAGGACGGCTATGTCGCCGCCACCTCCGCCAGCGGCACCAAGACGGAAATGGCCCTGCGCGACGTGCCGCAGACGATCAACGTGGTGCCGGCCGCCGTCATTCGCGACCAGAACGCCATGTCGATCCAGGACATCATGAAGAACATCCCCGGCGTGGGGCTGTCGACAGGCGACGGCCAGCGCGACCAGGTGTTCATCCGCGGCTTCACGGCCATCGGCGACCAGTTCGTCGACGGCTTCCGCGATGACGCGCTGTATTTCCGCGACTTGTCGAACGTCGAGCGCCTGGAAGTGATCAAGGGACCGGCCGCCGTGCTGTACGGACGCGGCTCATCCGGTGGCCTGGTCAACCGCATCACCAAGAAGCCGGGTATCGATATCACGGACGTGGCCTTGAGCCTGAACAACACGGCAGGGCGCCGCGGCGAAGTCGACGTGGGCCGTGTCGGCGAGACGGTGGACTGGCGCGTCACGGGTGCGCGCGAATTATCCGACAGCTACCGCGACCAGCAATTCATCAACCGCACGGCGCTGGCGCCATCCGTGGCCATCCGCCTCTCCAGCGCCACCAAGCTGCTGCTGCAGGGCGATTACCTGGAAGACCGCCGCCTGACGGACTTCGGCATCCCGTCCTACCAGGGCCGCCCCGTCGCCGTCGATGCGGGCACGTATTACGGCGCCGCCAACGCCCGCGATGCCGACTTCAGCCAGTCGCGCGTGGTGTCCACGGCCGCCACGCTGACGCACAAGTTCAGCGATAGCTTGTCGCTGCGCAATGCCTTCCGTTATTACGATTACCACCTGGACCGCAACAACACGAATATTTCCGGCAACGTCAACGAAGTCAAGGGCACGATGAGCCTGGGCCACGCCAAGCTCAACCGCGACGAAAGCGGCTGGTTCAACCAGACGGAACTGACGCAAAAGCTGGTCACGGGCACCATGCGCCACGAAGTGCTGTACGGCGCCGAATTCGGCAAGCAAAACAAGGATGCCAACAGTTGGGCCGCCATCGCTGTAACGACACCTGCGAAGCCCGTGTCGATCTTCAATCCTGTTCTGCCCGTCGTCGATCGCAGCAAGCTGGGCGCGCGCAGTGATACCTTCGGTACCTACGACACGGCCGCCGCCTATGTGCAGGACGCCATCAGCTTCAGCGACGAGTGGAAGGCGCTGGCCGGCTTGCGCTACGACCGTTACAAGCAGCAGTCGCGCCTCGCCAATGCGCTTGGCGTGACGACGGCGGATTTGTCGCGCACGGATTCGGCCTACAGTCCTCGCGCCGGCCTCGTCTGGCAACCGGGCGCGACGCAATCGTACTACGCGTCGTGGAGTCGCTCGTTCCAGCCCAGCGGCGAGAACTTCGCCCTGGCCGCCAACAATGCCGACCTGGCGCCGGAAACCACGCGCAACACTGAAGTGGGCGCCAAGTATGACTTGTGGGGCGGCCGCGCCAACGCCACCGTGTCGCTGTTCCGCCTGGAGCGCGACAATATCAAGACGAGCGACCCGATCACGAACCGCATCGTGCCCGTCGGCACGCAGCGCACGGATGGTCTGGAACTGACCTTCAACGCGGACTTGCATGATGGCTGGAAGATGATGGCCGGCTACGCTTACCTGGACGCCACCATCACCGACTCCATCGCCGTCGACAAGAGCGTCAATGTGCCGGGCGGCACCGTCGCCAGAGAAGTGCCGGTCAAGGGCAAGCGCGCGACCTTGACATCGCGCAATACGGCCAACCTGTGGCTGACGAAAGACCTGGGCCACGGCTTCACGGTGGGCGGCGGCGCGAACGCCGTCGGCAGCCGCTTCGCCAATCCGGGCAACACGGTGGTGCTGCCAGGCTATGTGACGGCCGACGCCATGGCCGCGTACCGCACGGGACGCTATGAAGTGCAGCTGAACGTCAACAATATCGGCGACACGCGCTACATCGTGTCGGGCCACGGTTCCAGCCCGAACCTGAGCTTGCCGGGCGCGCCGCGCAACGTGGCGCTGACCTTGCGCTACAGTCTGTAATCTGTCATTGTTGTCACACCCCCAAAAACCCGCTCGCGAGCGGGTTTTTTCATTGGCGGGCGCTGCGCAGGACCGGGGCCGGCAGGCTGGCATGGTTTAGAGGAATTGTTCGGTACCGATAAAATAATGTTGACTGTGTGCAATTTTTTCTGGCGGACTAAGCCTTGGCTGGCTTTGAGGGGTAAAATGGCGTCATACGGCACAGGCATGGTGCTTATATCTTAATGATATGACACTGCCATGACGCCGTATGACTTTTTATTTACTCACATCATAGAGGTCTGATATGGTTCAGATATCCAGGCGCCAGTTCCTTCGGGTCACTGGCGCCACGATTGCTGGCTCCAGCCTCGCCTTGCTCGGTTTCGCGCCGGGGCAGGCGTTGGCAGAGGTACGGCAATACAAGCTGGCTCGCACGACCGAGACCCGCAATACCTGTCCTTACTGTTCCGTTGGCTGCGGCGTCCTGCTGTATGGCCTGGGCGATGGCGCGAAAAATGCCGTCTCCAGCATCATCCACGTGGAAGGCGATGCCGATCATCCGGTGAACCGCGGCACGCTGTGCCCGAAAGGCGCCAGCCTGGTCGACTTCATCCACAGCCCGAACCGCCTGAAAGTGCCCGAATACCGCGCACCGGGCGGCACGGAATGGCAACCGATCTCCTGGGATGTGGCGCTCGACAAGATCGCGCGCCTGATGAAGGATGACCGCGATGCCAACCTGATCGAAAAGAATGCCGACGGCAAGACCGTCAACCGCTGGCTCTCCACCGGCATGCTGGCTGCGTCCGCCGGCAGCAACGAGGTCGGGTATCTGACCCACAAGACAGTGCGCAGCATGGGGATGCTGACCTTTGATAATCAGGCGCGTGTATGACACGGACCGACGGTGGCAGGTCTTGCCCCGACGTTTGGCCGTGGCGCGATGACGAATCATTGGGTCGATATCAAGAATGCCGACGTGATCCTGGTCATGGGCGGCAATGCAGCAGAAGCACATCCTTGCGGATTCAAATGGGTAACGGAAGCGAAGGCGCATAACAAGGCCAAGCTGATCGTTGTCGATCCGCGTTTTACCCGTACCGCATCCGTGGCAGATTACTACTGCGCCACGCGTACCGGCACGGACATCGTCTTCCTTGGCGCGATCATCAATTATCTGCTGACGAACGACAAGATCCAGCATGAGTACGTGCGCAACTACACGGACATGCCCTTCATCGTGCGCGAAGACTATGCGTTCGAGGACGGCCTGTTCTCGGGTTTCGACAAGGAAAAAGGCAAGTACACCGACAAGGCCACCTGGGATTACGAGATCGGCGACGACGGCTACGCCAAGGTCGACCCGACCCTGGAGCACCCGCGCTGCGTCTACCAGATGATGAAGAAGCACTACGCGCGCTACACGACCGAGATGGTCGAGCGGACGTGCGGCGTGTCGGCCGACAAGTTCCACAAGGTGGCGGAAGCCTTGGCTTCGACCGCCGTGCCGGGACGCGCCGGCACCATCCTGTACGCGCTGGGCTGGACGCACCACTCGACGGGTGCGCAAACCATCCGCACGGGCGCCATGGTGCAGCTGTTGCTGGGCAATATGGGGATCGCGGGCGGCGGCATGAACGCCTTGCGCGGCCACTCGAACATCCAGGGCTTGACCGATCTGGGCCTGATGTCGAACCTGTTGCCAGGTTACATGACCTTGCCGAACGAGGGCGAGCAGGATTTCGACGCCTACATCGCCGCGCGCGCCACCAAGCCGCTGCGGCCGAACCAGCTCAGCTACTGGAGCAATTACCGCAAATTCCACGTCAGCTTCATGAAGACGTGGTGGGGCGACTTCGCCACGGCCGAGAACAACTACGCCTTCGACTACCTGCCGAAACTCGACAAGCCGTATGACTTGATGCAAGCCATCGAGAACATGCACCAAGGCAAGATGACGGGCTATATCTGCCAGGGCTTCAATGTGCTGGCGTCCGCGCCGAACAAGCAGAAGGTCACGGAAGCGCTGTCGAAGCTGAAGTTCCTCGTCATCATGGACCCGCTGGCCGTGGAAACGGGCGAATTCTGGAAGGCGCACGGCCAATACCACGAAGTCGATCCCACCAAGATCATGACGGAAGTGTTCCGCTTGCCGACGAGCTGCTTCGCCGAGGAACGCGGTTCGCTGGTCAGTTCCTCGCGCGTGCTGCAGTGGCACTGGCAGGCGGCTGAACCGCCGGGCCAGGCGCGCAGCGACCTGGAGATCATGTCGGGCCTGTTCCTGCGCATGCGTAGCATGTACAAGAAAGAGGGCGGCAAGTTCCCCGATCCTATCGTCAACCTGACGTGGAATTATGCGCAGCCGCATAACCCGCAGCCGGAAGAAATCGCCCGCGAATTCAACGGCAAGGCGCTGGCCGACTTGTACGATCCGAAAGATCCGACCAAGCTGCTGGTCAAAAAGGGCGAGCAGCTGGCCTCGTTTGCGCAATTGCGCGACGATGGCACGACCACCAGCGGTTGCTGGATCTTCGCCGGCAGCTGGACGCAGGCGGGCAACCAGATGGGACGGCGCGACAATAGCGACCCGACCGGCATCGGCCAGACCCTGGGCTGGGCCTGGGCGTGGCCGGCGAACCGCCGCGTGCTGTACAACCGCGCTTCGTGCGACCTGAAAGGCAAGCCTTTCGATCCGACCCGCAAGTTGATCGAATGGAATGGCACGAACTGGAGCGGGGCCGACATTCCCGACTTCAAGGTCGACGAACCTCCGGAAAACGGCATGGGTCCGTTCATCATGCTGGGCGAGGGTGTGGCGCGCTTCTTTGCGCGCGGCGCCATGGCCGAAGGACCGTTCCCCGAGCATTACGAGCCGTTCGAAAATCCGCTGGGCTACAACCCCATGCATCCGAAAAACCCGCAGGCGACCAGCAATCCGGCCGCGCGCGTGTTCGCCGATGACCGGAAAATGTTCGGCACGCATGAGGAGTATCCGCATGTGGCGACCAGCTACCGTTTGACCGAGCATTTCCATTACTGGACCAAGCATGCGCGCCTGAACGCCATCATCCAGCCGCAGCAATTCGTCGAAATCGGCGAAGAGCTGGCCAAGAGCATCGGCGTCGTGGCTGGCGGCGAAGTGCGCGTCAGTTCCAAGCGGGGCCACATCATCGCCAAGGCCGTCGTCACCAAGCGCATCAAGGCCTTGATGATCGAAGGCAAGCCGGTGCATACCGTGGGCCTGCCGCTGCACTGGGGCTTTACGGGCGTGGCCAAGCCGGGGTATCTGATTAATACCCTGACGCCGGGCGTGGGGGATGCGAATTCGCAAACGCCGGAATTCAAGTCCTTCCTCGTGAAGGTGGAAAAAGCATGATGGGAGCTCAATAATGGCACTGCAATCCTTAGATATCCGGCGCCTGTCGGCGACCACGGTAACGCCGCCGCAAGCGCGCAGCCCGGTGACGGGCACCGTGGCCAAGCTGATCGATGTGTCGAAATGCATCGGCTGCAAGGCTTGCCAGACGGCGTGCATGGAATGGAACGACTTGCGCGATGAAGTCGGCGAAAACCATGGCACCTATGACAATCCGACGGACCTGACCCCGCAATCGTGGACGGTGATGCGTTTTGCCGAACACGAAAACAACGACGGCAACCTCGAGTGGCTGATCCGCAAGGATGGCTGCATGCACTGCGAGGACCCGGGCTGTTTGAAAGCCTGTCCGGCGCCGGGCGCCATCGTGCAATACACGAACGGCATTGTGGATTTCCACCAGGAAAACTGCATCGGTTGCGGCTACTGCGTGGCCGGCTGTCCTTTCGACGTGCCCCGCATTTCGAAAAAGGACGACCGCGCCTACAAGTGCACCTTGTGCTCGGACCGCGTGGCCGTGGGCCAGGAACCGGCTTGCGTGAAAACCTGCCCGACGGGCGCCATCGTGTTCGGCACCAAGGAAGACATGAAGGTACATGCGGAAGAGCGCATCGTCGACCTGAAGTCGCGCGGCTTCGAGAACGCGGGCCTGTACGACCCGCTGGGCGTGGGCGGCACGCACGTGATGTACGTGCTGCACCATGCCGACAAGCCGAAGCTGTATTCGAACTTGCCGGAACGCCCGCGCATCAGTCCGATGGTGGGCTTCTGGAAGGGCTGGTCTAAGCCGCTGGCGGTGGCCGGCATGGCCGCCACGGCCCTGGCAGGCTTCTTCCATTACACGCGTGTCGGTCCGAACGAAGTGAGCAAGGATGAGGAACGCGAAGCCCTGGACGAGGCCGAGCGCATCAAGGAGGGTCAGCATGAATCATCATGAACAGCACGGTGAGCGTCACGACAAGCTGCGCGACAAGGATGGCAATCCCTTGATCGAACGCTACAACCCGAACGAGCGCACGAATCACTGGGTGACGGCCATCACCTTCGTCATGCTGGCCCTGTCCGGCCTGGCCATGTTCCATCCCTCGATGGCGTGGCTGGCGAACTTGTTCGGCGGCGGGCAATGGACGCGCATTTTGCATCCGTTTGCCGGCTTGGTGATGTTCGTCTCGTTCGCGATCCTCGTGGTGCGCTTCTGGCACCACAACAAGTTCGAGGATGGCGACAAGCAGTGGCTGAAACAGATGGACGACGTGCTCAATAACCGCGAGGACAAGCTTCCGAAGATCGGCAAATACAATGCCGGCCAGAAGATGCTGTTCTTCGCGCTGCTGGCCTGCATGGTGGGCTTGCTGCTGTCGGGCATCGTGATCTGGCGCGCGTATTTCGCGTTCTATTTCCCGATTCCCGTCATCCGCGCGGCCGCCTTGCTGCACGCCGTGTGTGCGTTCGGCATCATCTGCGCCATCATCGTGCACATCTATGCGGCGATCTGGGTCAAGGGCTCGATCGGCGCCATGGTGCGCGGCACCGTCACCTACGGCTGGGCGCGCAAGCACCATCCGAAGTGGTTTGAGGCGGTGATCCGTCATACGGAAAAATAGGCGGAAGAGTAGGTCGGCTTAGCTTCGCGTAAGCCGACATGCTCCGCCGCCGGCGTTTTTCTCATGCCAGCGACAGCCAGGGCCAGTCTCCCAGGACTGGCCCCTTTCTTTTTATGGATTAAAATACTTTGACAGCACAGCCAACTCCGCTGGCTTTGCCTTGCCTTTTTTGATGGGAACTCCATTGGTACAACGCATTCTTCAGCCAGGCGAAATCGAAGGCCTGGACCACAACGCGATTCCGCGCCTGCTGCTGCCGCAGCCAGCCAGCCTGTTTACGGCGCGCGCCTTGCGCTTGCGCGAACTGGCGCAGGGCAATATCAAGGGCATCCCCGTTGACGCTGGCATGCAGGGCTACCTGGTGCTGATGGCCGCGCTGGCCGATGCGCAGGCCGCCGTGGTGGGCAAACTGGCGCCCGGCGCCGTGCCTGCCGCCGACCCCGACGCGCTGCGCCGCGCCATCGCCCACCGCATGCCCGTGCTGCCCGTCAGCGGCGCCCGTCCGCCCGTCTGGCGCGACATCTTTGCCAGCCTGCTCGATGAACTGGCCGCCACGGCGGTACGCCAGCCGGCCCTGTCCGGCGGCCTGACGCAGGTGCTGGCCCAGCTGCGCGCGCTCGACGCGAAAGCGCTCGATGCCTGCGCCGATGCCGTGCTCGATGAAAACGGCGACAACCTCAATCCCATGCACGCGCCGTTCGTCGCGGCCGCCCTGCAAATCCTGTGGTCGGTATCTGCCAGCGAACTGCGCGCCGCGCGCGTGCCGGACCTGGAAACGGGCACCCTGTGTCCCGTCTGCGGTTCGCATCCCGTCGCCAGCGTGATCCGCATCGGCGGCCAGTCGCAGGGCTACCGCTACCTGCATTGCGGCATTTGCGAAAGCGAATGGCATATGGTGCGCGTGAAATGCTCGACCTGCGAACAGAATGGCAAGATCGCCTACCAGGGCCTCGATGCGGCCGACGCGGCCCCGTTCGACCCCGTGGCGGCGAAGGACGACAAATTGCCGAACAAGGCCAACGATCCGAAGAAGGTGGCGCGCGCGGAAACCTGCGACGACTGCCACACCTATCGAAAAGTCTTCAACCAGGAACACGATTACAACGTCGAGCCCCTGGCCGACGACCTGGCCAGCCTGATGCTCGACCTGCTGGTGGGCGAAGCGGGCTACCAGCGCGCCAGCGGCAATCCGCTGCTGTGGCTGGGGAAGAGCGACAGCAACGAGGGCCAGCCAGCATGACGACGGGGCAAACCGTGCGCCTGCCATCGGTGGACCGCATCCTGGGCGACGCGGCTTGCCTGGCCCTGATTGCGCACTACGGCCGCGTGCAGACCCTGGCCTGCGCGCGCGCCGTGCTGGCCGAACTGCGCACCGCCATGCTGGCCGGTGCAGTCTGCGAAGAGGGCGCGTCGATCGCCGCCATCGTCGCGCAGGTGGACGAACGGCTGCAATCGCAATCGCATTCGCAACTGCGCGCCGTGTTCAACCTGACGGGCACCGTGCTTCACACGAACCTGGGCCGCGCGCTGCTGCCCGACGCCGCCGTGCAAGCCGTGGTGGAGGCGCTGCAGTGGCCGATGAACCTGGAATTCGACCTGGAAACGGGCAAGCGCGGCGACCGCGACGACCTGGTCGAGGAATTGCTGCGCGAACTGACGGGGGCCGAAGCGGCCACCATCGTCAACAACAATGCGGCCGCCGTGCTGCTGATGTTGAATACCCTGGCGCAGAACAAAGAGGTCGTCGTCTCGCGCGGCGAGCTGGTGGAAATCGGCGGCGCCTTCCGCATCCCCGACGTGATGACGCGCGCGGGCGCCGTGCTGCGCGAAGTGGGCAGCACCAACCGCACGCACCTGGCCGATTACGCGAATGGCGTGAATGAACACACGGCCTTGCTGATGAAGGTCCATTGCAGCAATTACGCCATTACCGGTTTCACGAAAAGCGTGGAGCTCGACGAACTGGTGCCGCTGGCGGCGCAACACGCGATTCCCACGGCCGTGGACCTGGGCAGCGGTACCCTGGTCGACCTGGCGCAGTACGGCTTGCCGCATGAAACGACCGTGCGCGAAACCATCGAGGCGGGCGCCGACCTGGTGACCTTCAGCGGCGACAAGCTGCTGGGCGGCCCCCAATGCGGCGTCATCGTCGGGCGTGCCGATTTGATCGCGAAGATCAAGCGCAACCCATTGAAACGCGCGCTGCGGGTCGGCAAGCTGACCCTGGCGGCCCTGGCCCCCGTGCTGCAGCTGTACCGCGCGCCGGACTTGCTGGCCGAACGCCTGACCACCTTGCGCCTGCTGACGCGTCCCGCGGCCGCCATGCGCGCGCAGGCGCAAACCCTGCTGCCGCTGCTGCAGTCGGCGCTGGGCGCCGCCTATGTGGTCACGGCCGAAGCGCTGACCAGCCAGATCGGCAGCGGCGCCTTGCCCGTCGACCAGCTGCCCAGCTTTGGCCTGGCCGTGCGCAGCGCGCCCGGCTCGCGCCTGAGCAATCCGCTGGGCGTGCTGGAGCAGCGCCTGCGCGCCTTGCCGTGCCCCGTGATCGGCCGCATCGGCCAGGACACCCTGTGGCTGGACTTGCGCTGCCTGGAAGCGGCGCACGAGACGGCTTTCATCGCGCAGCTCGACGAGTTGTCCGCATGATCGTCGGCACCGCAGGCCATATCGACCATGGCAAGACGACCCTCACGCGCGCGCTGACGGGCGTGCACACGGACCGCCTGAAGGAAGAACAGGCGCGCGGCATCTCGATCGAGCTCGGTTACGCTTATCTGCCGCTGGGCGATGGCACGGTGCTGGGCGTGATCGACGTGCCCGGCCACGAAAAATTCATCCGCACCATGGCGTCCGGCGTGACGGGCATCGACTTCGCCCTGCTCGTGGTGGCGGCCGACGATGGCATCATGCCGCAGACGCATGAGCACCTGGCCATCTTGCAGCTGCTGGGCGTGACGTGCGGCGCCGTGGCATTGACCAAGATCGACCGCGCCGACGGCGCCCGCGTGGCGCAGGTGGAGGCGGACATCGAGGCGCTGCTGGCCGGCACGCCGCTGGCGGGCAGCCCGATCTTCCCCACCGCCGCCAATCGCGACGGCGATGCCGGCGTTGCCGCCTTGCTGGCGCACCTGACGCAGGTGGCGCGCAGCCTGCCGCAACGCGACGAGCGCCGGCTGTTCCGCCTGGGCGTGGACCGCGTGTTCACCTTGTCGGGGCAGGGCACCATCGTCACCGGCACGGCGCTGGCGGGACGCGCGCAGGTGGGCGACATGCTGCAGCTGGCGCCTGGCGGCGCGCCGGCGCGCGTGCGCAGCATCCATGCGCAGAACCGCGCGGCCGAGACGGGCATGGCGGGCCAGCGCCTGGCGCTGAACCTGGCCGGCATCGACCGCGAACGCATCGAGCGGGGCAACTGGATCGTCGCGCCCGAGCTGGCGCAGTGTTCCGAACGCCTCGACGTGGAACTGACCCTGCTGCCCGACGCGGGCGTGCAGCTGAAAGCCTGGTCGCCGCTGCACGTGCACCTGGGCGCGGCGCACCAGCTGGCGCGCGCCGTCATGCTCGATGGCGAGACCCTGTCGCCGGGACAGACGGGCAGGGTGCAACTGGTGTTCGAGGCGCCCATGCACGGCGTGCCGGGCGACCGCTTCGTCGTGCGCAATGCGCAAGCCACGCAGACGGTGGGCGGCGGCATGGTGCTCGATCCGTTCGGTCCCGCGCGCAAGCGCCGCAGCCCGGCGCGGCTGGCTTGGCTCGATGCCCTGGCCGCGTTTGTCGCGCACGGCGACTATGCGGCCCTGCTGGCGCAAAGCCCGCTGGGGCTGCGCCAGTCGCTGCTGGTGCGCCTGTCGCTGCTGCCGGCGAACGCGCTGGCGCTGCCGCCCGATACACGGCGCATCGCCCTGCGCGGCGATGACGCCCTGCTGCTGGCGCCGGCGGCCTTGCTGGCGCTGCAAGAGCGGGTGCTGGCCGCGCTGGCCGTCTTCCATGCGCGCGCGCCCGACGAGGCGGGGCCGGAGCTGTGGCGCCTGAAACGCATCGTCGACGCGGAGATGGAAGACGCCTTGTGGAGCCACCTGGTCGAAGGCTTGCTGGCGCAGGGCGGCATCCTGGCGCGCGGCGCCAGCCTGCACTTGCCGACGCACAGCGTGGAACTGACGCCGCAGGAGCAGGCGATGGCCGAGCCCTTGCTGGCCGCGCTGGAGCAGGGGCGTGCCGATCCGCCCTGGACGCGCGACCTGGCGCGCGACTTCGGCCTGGCCGAGGATGAAACGCGCCGGCTCCTGCGCAAGCTTGCCAAGGCAGGGCAGATCAGCCAGGTGGTGCACGACCTGTTCTATCACCAGGCGGCGCTGGCCGGGCTGGCGCAACTGGTGCGGGAACTGGCGCGCAAGGCGGAAGAGGATGCCGGCTTACCGGTCGGCAATGGCGCCGTGGGCGCGGCCACTTTCCGCGACGCCAGCGGCCTGGGCCGCAAGCGGGCGATCCAGGTCTTGGAATTCTTCGACCGCGTCGGTTATACTCGCCGTGTTGGTAATGGGCATCTATTGCGCCCGCAAGCGTTGTGGTCCTACACTGCAGCCTTGCCCGACAGCTAAGTACTTAGCTCAGGCTCCGCGGAAAGCACACTCATCCGGTGATGTGGCCGGGCTTCAAACCCGGTGGAGGGCGTCAGACGTTCTCCCGTAGGTTCGACTCCTACTGTTTTCCGCCAATTGTTTTTCTCGCCATCTTCCCCTTGCATGATGATCCCGGCGTTGGCCCTGAGCCACGTTACGGAAAAATAATGATTTAATTGATAATGTTCAGCCATGGCCAAAGGGGGCCGATGGTACCATCCTGCAGGTGGCAGGGATGCGTATCCCCTGTGGTAGAAGAAGGCAAGCATGAAACAAGCAAGCATGGCATGGCTGCTGGCGGCGCTGTTGCTGCCGGTGGCGGCCGGGGCGGCGGGCCTGCGCATCGTCGGCGAGCATTTGCCGCCGTCGAGCATGATGGAAGGCAATGTCGTCGTGGGACGCGAAACGCTGAAGGTGCGCGAGATCATGGCGCGTGCCGGCATCGGCTATACGATAGAACTGCTGCCGTGGAAGCGCGCGTATGCGCAGGCGCTGCGCGAGCCTGATACCTGCATCTTTTCCACCACGCGCACGCAAGAGCGCGAAGCGCAGTTTCGCTGGATCGGCCCCCTCAACGAAGCGGAGTGGATACTGTATGGCCTGGCCGAGCGGCATCTGGCGCTGCGCACCCTGGCCGATGCGCGCGGCCTGGTGATCGGCACGGTGCTGGGCGACGCGCGCGACGATTACCTGCGCCAGCACGGCATGAACGTGGCGCCTGTCACGCAGGAGTGGATCAATCCGCAAAAGCTGCTGCTCGGGCGCATCGACCTGTGGGCCGTGGGCCTGGCGGTGGGCAGCAAGCCTTTCGTCGGCAAGGAGTGGGAGGGCAAGGTGGTGCCCCTGCTGACCTTCAACCGCGTGCAGACTTACCTGGCCTGCAACCTCAAGGTGCCCGAGGCGCAGGTGGCCGCCATGCAGCGGGCGGCGGCGGCCATGCGCCGCGACGGCAGCATGGCACGCGAACAGCTGCGCTGATTGCGCCGCTTCAGCTTTCCAGCCACTGGCGCACGCAGTTGCGTCCTTCGCGCTTGGCCTGGTACAGGGCCTGGTCCGCATGGCTGTAGGCCGTGTCGAACGGCGTGCCGGCGCGGTTCCAGCTCAGGCCCACGCTGATGGTGATGGCGCGCGTGATGGGCGCCGCATGGCGCTGGCGGCCGACCGTCTCGCAGATGCGCTGCGCCACTTGCGCCGCCTCGTCGCGCGAGGAGGTGGGCCAGACCACGGAAAACTCTTCGCCGCCGACCCGGCCGATGGCCGTTTCCTGTCCCAACAACCCTTTTAGACAGTCGACCACGGCCTGGATCACGCCGTCGCCGGCCGGGTGGCCGAAGTCGTCGTTGACTTGCTTGAACAGGTCGATATCGAGCACGATCAGCGCCATGTCGCCCTGCGCCAGGCAGCGCGACGCATGGTCGATCACGGCGCCGCGGTTCAGGGCGCCCGTCAGCGGGTCGTGCGTGGCGCGGTATTCGAGCTGGCCGGCCAGGGTTTGCAATTGCCGGTTCAGCAGATGCATGTCGCGCTCGGCGCGGTCGCTGCGGCCGATCAGGCGGCGCGTCTCGCGCATCAACCGCTCGTAGTGGCCGATCAGTTCACCGAGCACGCGGCGCTGGGCCTCGCCGCTGGCGTGAAGGTCGGCGTGCATGCGGCGCGCGGCAGCCAGCGCCGCCGCTTCCACGGTGAACAGGTCGGGTTCCGGTCCGGCCTCGGAGATGGCGGCGCGCATGCCCTAGCTGCCCTGCACGGGATGGTCGCGGAAGTCCAGCGCCGTAAAGTCCTGCTGCAGCTCCTGGCCGAATTCCAGGATGGTGTCGTCGTCCTCGTCGTGATACCAGTTCAGGCGCACCTGGTTGCCGTCCACGGCCGCCTGGTTCAGGGTGTCGAACAGGGTAAACAGCATCTTCGTGCTGGAGCTGTTGAAGTAGGCCAGCGAGACGTTGACGGTGATGGCTGCTGCGCGGCAGTCTTCCAGGTAGGCGCGCACGGCGGCGATCAGCGGGCCATAGAAGGCGGCCGCGTTTTCCGGATACGACTCGCCCTTGATCGACAGGGTGTGCTGCTCGAAACGGAAGTCGATTTCGGGCGAACTCGGGGTCGCGGCGATGAACAGTGGTGACGGTAATTGCATATGCTTTCCTGAGTCGGCTCTTTCAAATGATGGCTTTGATGCAGAAGATGGTGTGGCCAGGCTCCTGTGGGTCCTGGACGAATTCGAATTCCAGCGGTTCGCTGGCGTCGCGCGCCATGGTGAGAAAACCCAGGCCCGCGCCCTTGCTGTCGGACGGCGCTTCCTCGCGCAGGGCCTTCTTGTAGGCCAGGCGGATTTCTTCCATCGTCATCGTGTGCAGCGGCTCCAGGCGGGCGCGGATCTGCGCCACGTTGTCCGTCGAGACGGGGTTGGCGCACAGCAGGAAAAAGCTGTCGCCGCGCGTGCCGATGCAGAATGAGCCGCGCCGCATCTGCTGGTCCAGCTGCGCGTCGGGCGTCAGGCTGTCGGCCGAATAATGCATGATGTTTTGCGACATCTCGATGAACGAGGAAAAGATGCGCCGCCGCGTGGGTCCGGCCGCGCCGGCCGTATCGAGGCGCGCCTTGATGGTTTCGGAAATGGCGCTGACCACGTGCTGCGAGAAATAGCCCACGTAAAAAAAGATGATGTTGCGCTTGCGGGCCACATCCCAAAACTCGTTGAATTCTTCGTACAGCACGTCCGTGCTCCTGGCTAGCCGGTGACCCGGTGTCTTGTTGATAAGGTGGCTCGATGGCGCCCGAACTACAGGCGGAAACAGAAAAAGGTCAGGTCGTCGCGGCGTGGTTGCGCGCCTTGCCAGGCGGCGCTGTCCTGCAGCAGGGCCGCTGCCACGTCGCTGGCCGGCGCGTCGCGCCGCGCCAGCAGCTGCTCGCGCATGCGCCGCTTGCCATAGGCGATGTCGCGCGCGCCGCCGATCTGGTCGAGCAAGCCGTCGGTGGTGATGAACAGCAGGCTGCCGGCGGGAATGTCGGGCGTCTCGTTGTGCCAGCAGTAGCCGGCCGGCGTGTCGACATAGCCCACGCCCATGCGCGCGCCGTCGATGGCGCGCACGGCGTCTTCGCCCGGCGCCACCACGTGCAGCGCCAGTTTCGCCCCCGCGAAACGCAGGCTGGCGCTGGCCGTGTCGTAGCAGAGGAAGGCGCAATCCATGCCGTCGTTCGAGCCGGCGTGGGCGCTGTCGGCGCCGTCCTGGCCCAGCAGGGTCTTGATGGCGCGGCTGACGGCGCCGATCAGGGCGGCCGGATCGCGCGGCCCCCGTTCGCGCAAGGCCTGGCTCAGGGCCGACGAGGCGATCAGGGTCATGAAGGCGCCTGGCACGCCGTGGCCCGTGCAGTCGGCGATGGCGGCGAACCAGCCTCCTTCGTAACGTTCGAAAAAGTAGAAGTCGCCGCCGACGACGTCGCGCGGCTGCCATTCCAGGTGGGCGTCGGGCAGGGTGGCGCGCAATTCCGCATCGGAAGTGCGCAGCAGCGCGCGCTGGATCACGCTGGCGTAATCGATGCTGTGCATGATCTGCCGGTTCTTTTCCGCCTGCATGGTGGCCACCACGTTCATCAGCTGCAAGCCGAAGCCCACGCCGGCCAGCGCGCCATCTTCGGTGATGATGAAGCCGTCGGCCAGCGCCTTCTCTCCCGCCTCGACGGCGCGGAAGGTGAGGTCTTCGATGCTCATGGCGCCATCGACGATCAGCGGTTCCTTGTCCATGAAGGCGATGCAGCTCTTCTTGCCGTAGACCTCGTGATAAAAGGGCTTGGACATCTGCGACATGAAGATATTGCGGCTGATCAAGCCGATGGGCTTTTGCTGCTCCGTGACGGGCAGGCTCATCATGTCACGCCGCTCCGTGAACAGTTCCAGCACGGCGAAGTTGCTGGCGTCGGCCTGCACGGATTCCGTGGGAATGCACAGATCAAGCGCCACCGACGTGCGATAACGGGGAAGATGCAATCGAGAAGCGTTGAACTCCACAGCGGCTACCTTTACATGACGATCGGACCCTTGTTGTCGCGAGAGCAAGGCGACTGACAAACAGGCAATATCATCATGGTAGCCTGTGAATATGACGGCTTGATTACCGGCTTGTCAAAACCGTATGCAAGATGGCTGCATGGCAAGCCGTTGCCGGGCTTACAGGCGCCGCGCCAGCGCCTGCGCCTGTTCCAGCCAGCGCGTCCGCTGCGCTTCGGTGGAATCGATCATGGGGCCAAAGCTGGCCACCTTGACGGGCTTGACGCCGCAAAATTCCAGGGTCGTCTTGCGCAGCTGGTGGATGCCGGGCATGTGGTAGACCCAGCGGAAATACCAGGGCGGCGTATCCATCGCCACCAGCAGCTGCGCCGTGCGTCCCAGCAGCAACTGGGCGGGAAAGGCCTTGCCCGGGCGATACTTGAAGGCAAAGCCGGGCAGGAAGATGCGGTCGACAAAGCCTTTCAGCAGGGCCGGCGCGCCGCCCCACCAGATCGGGTAGGCGAACACCAGGTGTTCGGCCCAGATGATGGCTTCCTGCGCGGCCAGCAAGTCCGGCTCCAGCGGCTGCACCTGGCGGTAGCCTTCATGCAGGTTCTGGTCGAAATCCAGCTGGCCCAGGCGCACTTCGCGCACGGTATGGCCTGCGCTGCGGGCCGTGGCGGCGTAGGCCTCGGCCAGGGCGGCGCAGAAACTGTCGCTGGATGGGTGGCCGAGGAGAATCAAGATGCGCTTGGGTGTCGTTTTGGTCATGATGCAGGCTGTCCGTTAAAGAAGAGCTTGCATGCTAAAGCCTGCCCCTAATGGCAGAGTCAAGCGCGGATTTTCAGGCTGCCTGCAGTTGCTGGCGCGCCAGGCAGTCGCGGATTTCCGTGTCGATATCGGCCAGTTGCACGTCGAGCTGGCGCAGGCGGGCGATATCCTGCCGCACCTGCGCGCGCTTGGCATCGATGTGCCGCGACAGGGCGGCCCAGTCGGTCTCGTCGCCGGCCAGGACGGGCAGCAGTTCAGCCAGGCGGAAGCCCAGGACCTGGGCCTGCCGTATCAGTTTGACCTGCGCCAGGTCTTGCTGCGTGTAGACTCTGTAGGCGCCGGAACGGCGCACATCGCCCAGCAAGCCGAGCGCTTCATAGTGGCGCAAGGCCTTGGGCGAGGTGCCCGCCAGGCGGGCGATTTCTCCGATGTACATGGGTGATCCTTTCTCGAGCGTGAGCGAATCTTACCGCAAGGCAGTGGTGTCCAGGCGGCCCAGGCACCTTCAGGCCCGGCGCGGCGGGATTTTCTTCGCCGTGCACTCGGCGCAGGTGCCGTACAGCGACAGCGCGTGCTCGTGCAGCACGAAGCCCCGTTCGGCGGCGATTTCGTTCTGGCGCAGTTCGATGCCTTCGTCGACGAATTCATCGACCTTGCCGCAGCCCGTGCAGACCAGGTGGTCGTGGTGCTGGCCTTCGTTCAGCTCGAAGACGGCGTGGCCCGATTCGAAGTGCCGGCGAAACAGGATGCCCGCTTCGGCAAACTGCGTCAGCACGCGGTAGATGGTGGCCAGGCCCACGTCGATCTTTTCGGCCAGCAAGAGTTTATAGACATCGTCCGCACTCAGGTGCTTGATCGTGCCTTCCTGGAACAGCTGCAGAATCCGCAGGCGGGGGATAGTTACCTTCAAGCCCGATTCACGCAGTTCCCTCAATATATCCATGTCTCCCATTCCTTGTTGTAGTCGCCAAGCGAGGTAAGCCATTATATCGCAAATGATAATCATTACTATTCTCATTTGTGTCGTGCGAACTGCATGGGGCGGATGATGGAAAAATCGCGCTCACATCGCTACACTGTGCAGCAGGCAATAACAATGGAGGGGACATGGACCGATTCGATGCGATGCGCATCTTTACGCGCATCGTCGAACTGCGCAGTTTCACGCAGGCGGCGCATGACCTCGGCTATCCGAAGGCGACCGTCACGCACGCGATCAAGCAACTCGAAGCGCGGCTGCGCGTGCGCCTGCTGCAGCGGACCACGCGGCAAGTCACGCCCACGCCCGATGGCGAGGCGTATTACCAGCGCTGCGCACGCCTGCTGGCGGACCTGGAAGAAACGGAAGCCGTGTTTTCCTCGGCGGCGCAGCAGCCGGCCGGCAAGCTGCGCATCGACTTGCACGCGACCCTGGCCATGCACTTCGTCATGCCCGTGCTGGAGCAGTTCTGCGCCCGCTATCCCTTGATCGAACTGGAAATCGGCATGGGCGACCGCCTCGTCGACCTGGTGCGCGAAGGCGTCGATTGCGTGCTGCGCGTGGGCGAACTGGGCGACTCGTCGATGGTGGTGCGCAGGGTGGCGCTGCTGGAGCAGGTGACCTGTGCCAGCCCCGCCTACCTGGCCGCGCACGGCACGCCGGAGAACCTGGCGCAGCTGGCGGGGCATCGCGCCGTCAATTTCTTTTCCGCCCAGACAGGCAAGGTCTGGCCCTTCGATTTCAAGGCGGATGGGCAGCGGCACAGCGTGGCCTTGCCGGGCACGGTGTCCGTCAACAATGCGGACGCGTATCACGCGTGCTGCCGCGCGGGCATGGGCTTGATCCAGGCGCCCCGTTATCACCTGGAGCGGGCGCTGGCGGCCGGCGAGCTGGTGGAAGTGCTGCGGGACTGGCGTCCCGACCCGCTGCCTGTGTCCGTGCTGTATCCCCATCACCGGCAATTGTCGCCGCGCGTGCGCGTGTTTGCCGACTGGGTCGCCAGCCTGTTCGCCGAGGCGGCGTGATTTTGCAACGCCGCATTTTCTTGACCTGGGCAAAGGAAAAAATCCCTCTGTTGATGCCATCTAGCACTATTTGATGTGGATCAAAGTTTTTGTTGCACTGCACTCTTAGACTTCGCAGCGTTACTTAACGACAGAGGGAAATAAAATGAAAAAGTCCGCAACTGCAGCAGCAATCGTTTTGGCCGCCATCGGCGCATTCGCCGGCAATGCGATGGCACAGGAAAGCCCTTGGCTGGTCCGCGCCCGCGCCGTGCATATCGATCCGGCCGATAAATCTGCTCCTGTTGGTGGCGTCGGCGCATCCGACCGTTTGACGGTCAGCAGCAAGACGATTCCTGAAATCGATATTTCGTACTTCTTCACGCCGAATATCGCTGCCGAGCTGATCTTGACCTACCCGCAAAAGCATGACGTCAAGCTCGACGGCAACAATATTGGTACCTTCAAGCACCTGCCACCGACCCTGTCGCTGCAATACCACTTCATGCCTGAAAAACAGTTCAGCCCTTACGTGGGCGCGGGCGTGAACTACACGAATATCTCGGACGTGAAATTGCTGAACGGCGCCGGCCGCCTGGAGCATGACAGCTGGGGTTACTCGCTGCAAGCCGGTGTCGATTACAAGCTGGACAAAAACTGGTCCCTGAACTTCGACATCAAGAAAGTGCAGATCCGCAGCGACGTGTTCATCGGTGGCGCCAAGGCCAGCGAAGTCAAGGTTGATCCATTGCTGATCGGTGTAGGCGTCGGCTACCGCTTCTAAATGTAGTGTCGATAGCGCCCGCAAGGCGCGGACAATAAAAAAGGACGGCCTTGGCCGTCCTTTTTGCATTGCATGCGCCGTTTATTTTTTCAGCGTCTTTTCCAGCGCCAGCTGGTAGTCCGTCTTTTCGTAGCCGGCCAAATACTTGTTCGTCGCGTCGAGGAAGGCGCGCGAGCGGTAGGCCGCTTCCAGGTCCTTGACCCATGGCTTGGCCTTGTCGGCCGTGCGGATGGCCACCAGGTTGATGTAGCTGTCCGAGATCTTTTCCACGGCCAGGGCCGACGTCAGCTTCATGCCGGCGGCCAGGGCGAAGTTGCCGTTCACAAAAGCATAGTCGGCATCGGCCAGCGAACGTGGCAGCTGCGCCGCTTCCAGCGGCACCAGTTTCAGCTTCTTCGGGTTGTCCAGCACGTCGCGCTCGGAAGCGCGCAGCGGGTCGACGTTCGGTTTGAGCTTGATCCAGCCCATCTTGGCCAGCATCACCAGCGCGCGCGCCTGGTTGGTGGGGTCGTTCGGCATGGTGATGGTGGCGCCGTTCTTGACTTCCGCCAGGGACTTCTGCTTGCCGCCGTACAGACCGATCGGCATGGTCGGCACGGTGATCAGGGCGCTCAATGGCAGCTTGTTATCGGTGGCGAACTTGGTCAGGTAGACGATATGCTGGAACACGTTGGCGTCCAGCGAGCCTTCGGCCAGCGCATAGTTCGGCTGCACGTAGTCGTTGAATTCCACGATCTTGACCTTGTAGCCCTGTTTTTCCAGGATAGGCTTGATGCCCAGCTTCAGCTGGTCGGAATACGGGCCGGAGCTGGTGCCGATGACGAGTTCTTTCGGGTCCTTGGCGTGGGCGGCGGTGGCGAAGGCCAGGCTGGCGGCGGCCAGGAGCAAATTACGGCGAAGGTGGTTCATGCAGGTCCTTGTTTCTGAATATGAATTAACGTTTGTCGAGGCGCTTGGCGATGCGCGTGCCGGCGAACTGGATGGTTTGCACCAGCACGATCAGGATGGCCACGGTGGCGACCATGATGTCCGTCTCGAAGCGGTAGTAGCCATAGCGGATGGCCAGGTCGCCGATGCCGCCGCCGCCCACCACGCCGGCCACGGCCGAATACGACAGGAAGCTGATCGACAGCACGGTCAGCGCCAGCACGAGGCCGGAGCGCGCTTCGACCAGCAGCACGCGGAAGATGATCTGCATTTCCGACGCGCCCATGGCGTGCGCCGCCTCGATCACGCCGCGCGGCACTTCGCGCAGGTTCTGTTCCACCAGGCGCGCCAGATAGGGAATGGCGGCGAACGACAGCGGCACGCTGGCCGCCAGCGGGCCGATCGAGGTGCCCGCGATGATGCGCGTAAACGGCGTCAGCGCGACGAGCAGGATGATGAAGGGGAAGCTGCGCACGGTATTGACCAGCCAGCCGAGGATCGTCGACAGGGGACGGTTTTCCAGCGACTGGCCTTCCGAGACGAGGAACAGCAAAATGCCCAGCGGGCCGCCGATCAGGATGGCGGCCGTGAGGCCGATACCCAGCATGGTCATGGTCTGGCCCAGCGCTACCCAGATTTCCGGCAGCAGCTTGATGACGTTATTGATCGATTCTTCAAACATGTGTTGCATCCTTCCATGCGGTGGCTTCAAACGCCTCGGTGCCGTAATACGCCAGCTCGCGTCCCAGCGCCGTCTTGCGCGGGGTGGCCGTGTCGCTCAAATCGAATTGTTCGGCGATGGCGCCGTTTTCCACGACGGCCACGCGGTTGCAGATGGCGCCCAGCACCGACAGCTCATGGCTGACGATGACGATGGTCACGCCGAGGCGCGCATTGATGTCGCGCAGGGTGTCGAGCAGGGCGCGCGTCGTTTCCGCGTCCAGCGCGGACGTCGGCTCGTCGCACAGCAGCACGTCGGGGTGGCTGGCCAGGGCGCGGGCGATCGCCACGCGCTGCTTCTGCCCGCCGGACAGTTGCGCCGGATAGCTGTGCAGCTTGTCGGACAGGCCGACCAGCGCCAGGCACTCCTCGACTCTGGCGGCGATCTGCTCGCCCTTGGTCGTGCCGTGGATTTTCAGGGGGAAGGCGACGTTGTCGAAGACGCTGGCGTTTTGCAGCAGGTTGAATTGCTGGAAAATCATGCCGATGTTCTGGCGCGCGTCGCGCAGTTCGCTCTTGCCCAGGCGGGTCAGTTCGCGCCCGGCCACGGTAATGGTGCCGCTGTCGGGGCGCTCGAGCAGGTTAATCAGGCGCAGCAGGGTCGATTTACCGGCGCCGCTCTTGCCGATCAGGCCGAAAATATCACCGGGATAGACTTCCAGCGTGACCGATTTGACCGCGTGGAATTGTTCGCCTTTGGGCAGCGCGAAGGTCTTGTTTGCGCCATCGATGCGAATCACCGGCGTACGGTGTGGTGTGGTCATGCAGTGTTTCCTTTTTTATTGGACCGTGACAGGCGTGCTTGCAGGGGCCAAATCGCCCAGCCTGTTACGTCGGTTGCGTAGTATACCTCCGATCGTGTTATTACTCCTACGACAGAATCTTGCTTTGAATATGCAAATAATGTCTATGAGACTGTTTTCAAGTGAAAAAAGCGGGAAAGCGGCGTTCTTGCCGAATTTAATCGCGCCGATGGGCGTGGCGGAGCCTCATCTTGGTGAAAAGTTCGACGCGCCTTGTGCCGGTATCGCGGTGCTTTTATGTGCGGTTCGGCGCAGTTGCCGTTTTTTTGATGCGGGCAGGGCCGTTTACTGCCTGCGATTGCCCTCTTCAGGGGCAGATTCTGCTCCGCTGGCCGCAGGGCCTTCGGGACGGCGCAACAGGTAGATGAGGACGGCGATTTCCATGGCGCCCACCATGGCGATGACCCACCACGGCGGATGGCCGAGGCACATGGCGACGAAGCCGATGGCCATGCCCAGGCAAGCCATGGCCTTGCCGCGCCGCGAGACGGCGCGGTGTTCGCGCCACTGGCGTAGCGATGGGCCGAAGCGGGGGTGGTGCAGCAGCCAGTGCTCGAGGCGCGGCGAGGCGCGGCTGAAGCAGGCCAGGGCGAGGATCAGGAAAATCGTCGTCGGCATGACGGGCAGCATGGCGCCGATGATCCCCAGCAGCACCATCAGGGCGCCGGCGGCCGTCCAGGCCCAGCGGCGCAGGCGCACGCCGTGCGCTTCGCGCAGGGGAGCGTGGGCGCGCGGCTCCCGCATCAGGCGGGGGCGCCGGCTGCCAGGCCTTGGCTGCGAAGCGGCGGGGCGACAGGATGGGCGTTCAAGATGCGCATATCGTGGCGGGTGTGGCGGGTGGCCGTCATGGTTTTCTGCTCTGTTTTTTCTATTATGGATGAATCAGGGCGGCACTGCCTGCCCGGGCAGCGATGATAGCAACCCTAAAGAATAATAACAAGAATCATTCTCATCTACTGGCTTATCTGCGGTGCTGGATAACGCTGGATATTTTTTGCAATGCAGACAATAATCGGCAGCAGAAGGCGCTGTGGCGGACCTGATCTGCTCTATTATCGATTTTATCGATGCTAACTAGGTATATTTTCCGTTTTACATCGATCTTCATGCCATGCATAATTCATTACAACTGAAGCCAGACAATCAGCCGCAGGCGGCGTTCGCCTGCAGCTGCTTGCGGTTTTGACATCCTCCACTTTTTGTTAGGAACCAACAATGAAAAAACTGCTCGCTTTTATCGCCGCCGCCGGCTTCTCGCTGTCCGCTTTTGCCGCCCCTGAAGTCTATGTCATCGATGGCAGCCATACCTTCCCCCGTTTCGAGTACACCCACATGGGCTTCTCGACGCAGCAAAGCCGTTTCAATAACACCACCGGCAAGGTCACGCTGGACCGCGCCGCCAAGACGGGCGCCGTCGAGGTGCTGATCGACACCAAATCCGTCGACACGGGTTCGACCCTGTTCAACACGCACATCCAGGGCGAAGACTTCCTCGACACGGCCAAATACCCGGTCGCCACGTACAAGTCGACCAAGTTCAATTTCGACGGCGACAAGCTGGCCTCCGTGGAAGGCAACCTGACCCTGAAAGGCGTGACCAAGCCAGTCACCCTGACCGTCACCTCGTTCACCTGCGCACCGCACCCGATGCTGAAAAAAGACGCCTGCGGCGCCAATGCCACGGCCAAGATCAAGCGCTCGGAATTCAACGCCGGCAAATATGCGCCAGCCGTCAGCGATGACGTGACCCTGACGTTTGCGATCGAAGCCATCAAGCAGTAATCGTTGGCTGCATGGCGTAAAAATGGCGGCGGACTTCGGTCCGCCGCCATTTTTTTTGAGTGGAGGTAGGTCGGATTAGCGCGGCAAAGCCGCGCGTAATCCGACATGAGCCGCCTGCAATGTGTCGGATTACGCGCTTCCCGCGCTAATCCGACCTACACGGGTTGCTGGCTACGATCACGCCAGGTGATGCACTTCCTGCTGCCCATACACGGGCGTGTTCAGCCCTTCCATGCGCGCCTTCAGCTGCAGCGACAGGTACTGCGAATAATGGCGCGACTGGTGCAGGTTACCGCCGTGGAACCACAGCGCTTGCTGCTGCGTGGGTTTCCACATATTGCGCTGCTCGCCCTCCCAGGGGCCCGGGTCCTTCGTCGTGGCGGAACCGAGGCCCCACACCTTGCCCACTTTATTCGCCACCTCGGGCGAGATCAGGTCGGCCGCCCAGCCATTCATGGAGCCGTAGCCGGTGGCGTACACCACGAGGTCGGCCGGCAGCTCCGTGCCGTCCGACAGCACGATGGAATGGGTTTTCAGTTCCTGCACGCCGACGCCGCTTTTCAGCTTGATCTTGCCGTCGGCGACCAGCTCGGAGGCGCCCACGTCGATGTAGTAGCCGGAGCCGCGGCGCAGGTATTTCATGAACAGGCCCGAATCGTCGTCGCCGAAATCGAGCATGAAACCCCGTTCTTCCAGGCGCGCATAAAAGTCGGCATCGCGCTCGCGGATGGCCTTGAAGACGGGCTTCTGGAAGTCAGCCAGAATTTTATAGGGGATCGAGGCGAACGTCAGGTCGGCCTTGTTTGTGGTCATGCCGGCCGCCAGCGCCCGTTCCGAATACAGGTCGCCCAAGGCCAGGTCCATCAAGGAATCGGACTTCACGATGTGCGTCGACGAGCGCTGCACCATGGTCACGTCCACGCCCGCTTCCCACAGGGCGGCGCAGATATCGTGCGCGGAATTGTTCGCGCCGATGACCACCACCTTCTTGCCGGCATACGCGTCCGGTCCCGGATGCTGCGACGAGTGCTGCTGCTCGCCCTGGAACACGTCCATGCCCTTGAACTTCGGCATGTTCGCCTTGCCCGACATGCCCGTCGCCAGCACCAGCTGCTTCGGTTTCAGGGTGACGGCCTGGCCGTCGCGCAGCACCTGCACCGTCCACTCGCCGCTGGCCTCGTCGAAGCTGGCCGATTCGCATGACGTCGAACCCCAGTAGTTCAGCTCCATCACCTTGGTGTACATTTCCAGCCAGTCGCCGACCTTGTCCTTCGGCGTGAAGACGGGCCAGTTATCGGGGAAGGGGATGTACGGCATGTGGTCGTACCAGACGGGGTCGTGCAGGCACAGCGATTTGTAGCGCTTGCGCCAGCTGTCGCCGGGACGGGCGTTTTTCTCGATGATGATGGTGGGGACATTGAGCTGGCGCAGGCGCGCGCCCAGCGCGATGCCGCCCTGGCCGCCGCCGATGATGACGCAGTAGGGCTGGCGCGCGTAACCGAGTTCCTTGGCTTCCTGTTCGCGGTTTTCCAGCCAGCTGCTGCGGTTGGTGCGCGCGCCGTGTTCCGCGCCCATGGGCCGCCGGCCGCCCTTGGCTTCCTCGAAACCCTTCAACTCACTCATGGTGGTGAGCAGGGTCCAGATCTTGCCGTCGCGGATGCGGATGAAACCCACGCCGCGCGCCGCGTTCGTTTCCACCGTGATCCAGCTTTGCAGCACGCCGCCCGCTTCCACCGCATGCTCGCCGTCGGCGATGCGGACTGTTACGGGCTGCACGGCGCCCAGCTGGGCGGCCAGCATGGCGGCGATCTGCCCGCGGCCTTCCAGGGTTTTCAGGTTCCAGGTAAACAGCACCAGGTCGCGCCAGTAGCCATCCTGTTCGAACAGTTGCGCGGCGCCCGTGCCGTCGCTGGCGCGAAGAAAGCCTTCGAGCTGCTCCAGGATGCCGGCCACGGCCAGGTCGTGCGGGTTGATTTCGGTTTGCATCGTGTCTCCTCCAAGTCTGCTGACTTTATGATGGGATGCGGCTGTGTTGCCGCTGACGATGTTGTAACACTGGCGTTTTGAACCCGCATCCCGCAGCGCAGCATGGCGGAATATGAGACGGAAATCTCAGCTTGCCGGATACCTTACTGGCGGTGCGGCGGCACGATGTGCAGCTGCTTGAGGCGCCGGTACAGGGTGGCGCGCGAGACGCCCAGCATGGCGGCCGCCTGCAGCGGGCGCCACTTGGCGGCGTTCATGGCGTTGACGATGCGCGTGCGCTCGGCCAGCTCCGGCGGCGTGCAGGCCGGCGCGTCCTGCGTCACGGGGGGGGCGTTCTTGACGCGTGCCCGCGCGCTGGCCTGGCGCAGCGGCGCGCGCACGCGCGCGTGCAGCCAGGTGCTGCCGCCGGCCAGGCGCAGCGACAGCAGACTGTGTCCCGTACGCGCATCGAACAGCCGTTCGGCGCGTACTTCCAGCACCTCGGCGACGGGGCGGGGAAGGGCGTCCAGGCCGCCGATGACGTCGCGCGCGCAGCGGTTGGCGGCGACGATGTCGCCATGCTCGTCGATGGCGAGCAGCATCTCCGGCTGCACTTCCACGAAATGGCGGTTGCGGTGCGCCAGCAGGATGCAGCAATGGCCGTAGGACTTGAGAAAAAAGCCGTCCTCGATCAGGGTTGCGCCCTGGCGCACCAGCTGTTTGACCAGGCGCTGGCTGTCGCGCGCGTCGGGCGAGTTCAAGGCCGAGGCATCGAGCACGCCGATCAAGTCGCCGTGCGGCGAAAAGATGGGGGCGGCGCTGCAGGTCAGGCCCGTGAAGGCGGCGCGGAAGTGGTCGGTCTTGTGCACGGTGATCGCTTCCTGGTCGAGCAGCACGGAGGCGATGCCGCACGTGCCTTCCTCCTCTTCCGACCAGCACGATCCCGGGTACAGGCCCGCCTTCTTGAAATCCTTGCGCTGGTCCGTGTCGACCATGTAGTCGATCGTCACGCCGCGTGCATTGGCCAGGATGACGCAGTAGCCCGCTTCGCGCACCATGGCGTGCAGGCGCGGCAGGCACTGGCCCGTGGAGCGCAGAAAATTTTCCTCGGACTGCTGGATGGCGCGCAGCTCGGCGCCCGTCAGGATGCGCGGTCCCGTGGTGGAGGCGGGATCGAGCCGGTAGTCGTCCAGCGAGCGCCGGTACGACGACGCCAGCCTGGCCGTATCGGCCCCTGGATTGACGATACGGCCGGCGATCAGGTCGCGCACGCGGTCGATATGGCTGGTCTGGCGGACGTAGGGCATGGCGCTCTCCGGTGTCTCGGTATTTTTTATGGCATTTCCGTTTGTAGCATGAAGGCCGGGATGGCGCATTCTGCGCTGCAGCATGGCGCGCGCGTGAGACGTTCGTCTCAGCGCCTGGCGCCGCACAGTAGGATGCTTTACAACAATAAAAAAGAGCATCTCTGATAACATCCGTTCAAATCTGAGGTCAGCTATCGCAAGGGATACCTATGGCAACGCAAGCGATGTTCCCCGTGCGCAGCTCACTCGTCCTGGCCCTGCTGGGCTGGAGCGCCGCCTGCGGCGCCGCCGGCCAGCTCGATCCCGATGGCCAGAGCAGCATGGAAAAAGAAGTCGCCAGGCGCGCCGCCGTCGAACCGGCCATGGTCGCCGGCTGGCAAATGACGCGTTCCGTGGAAGCGGGCGTGCAGGTGGCCGGCGAGAGCAATCTGTTCTGGAAGCTGTCGAATACGCCGGCGCGCAATCCCGGCTTCGATTTCAATCCCTACTGGTACGAGTTCTATGTCAAGCCGGCGCTCGGCTTCAAGCGCAACCTGGGCGACGGCAAGCAGCTGTATGCGCGCGTGTCCGCCGTCGGCTCGGGCACCTTGCGCCACGATCCGTTTGGCGCGGGCGACACGGGCCGCATCTCGATCGAGGAATTCGTCGCCGGCATCCGCATGCCGCTCGGCGGCACGCGCGCCATGGTCGATGTGTCGGCCGGCGCGCAGAATTTCACGCTGGGTACCGGCATGCTGATCGCCAATGGCGGCTCGAACGGCTTTGACCGCGGCGCGCTGAAACTGGGGCCGCGCAAGGCCTTCCAGAATTCCGTGGTGGCCAAAATAAGCCAGGATGCGTTCAGCGCCCAGGTGTTTTATCTCGACCCGAATGAAAATCCCGACAACGATAGCGGCACGCGCGTCGTCGGCGTTGACGTCAGCTACGCGCCCGCGAACGACCGCAAGGCCGGCATCGCGTATGGCAAGGTGCCCCGTTCGCATGCGGCGTATCCGCAGGCGGCGCCAGGCGGCATCGGCGCACCGCTGGCCGTGCCTGACGGCCGCAAGGACTTGCAGTTCGTGTATGGCTACGCGCGCGTTCCCGTGCTGCCCACCGTGCTGTCGAAAGGCTGGTTCGGCGTCGACGCCGCGCGCGAGTGGAATACGCGCGAGCCGATGCGGGCCTGGGGCTGGCGCACGGAAGGGGGCTTTTCGCTGCCCGACGTGGCGTGGACGCCGAAGTTCACGCTTGGCTACCAGAGTTTTTCCGGTGACGATCCGCGCACGGCGCGCAACGAGCGCTTCGACCCGCTGTTCTTCGAAGGCACGCCGGGCGCCTGGGCTTCGGGCAGCAAGGCGACCTGGGTCTTCGTCAATGCCAACGTGAATGCGCTGCAGGCCACCATCGAGCTGCACCCGACGCCGAAGGACACCGTGACCGCCTACCAGGCCCAGGTGCGGGCCAACCAGATGGGCAGCCCGCTGCAGTTCGGCCAGGCCACGCGCCTCGACGTGCCGGGCGGCGCCCCCGTGGTGATCGCCGGCGTGCTGCGCCCGATGCTGGCGAACGATGTCTTCGTCAAATACGTGCGCGTGGTGAACCCGAATACCTACCTGACCCTGGGCTTCAGCGCCTCGTTCGCACAGTCGGGCGTGAACCAGCTGGTGAACGGGCAGGCCAGGACTTGGACGGGATGGCTGGCGAACGTGGTATGGGTTTATTAAATATTCTGTCTATCAAGGAGAGCATCGCATGAACGATTTTCCCAGCATGAAACGCCTGGCCCTGGCCGCCGCCTGCCTGGCGCTGGCCGCCGGCGCCCACGCGGCCGAGGCGACGGCGCCGCTGTCGGCCGCCGCCAGCGATCCGGCCGCATTGCAATGGATGGTGGGCGCGCCGCCACCGGCCGACAAGATCATCCGTTTCGACGATGGCAGCTATTTCAATTTCCCGCAGCTGCGCTGGAGCGTGTCGCACTTCCGCCAGCTGATGCCGACGGTGGACGTCTCGCGCGGCTTGAAGGCACCCGTGCCCTTGAAACGCGCGCTGCGCACGGATATCGACAGCCTGCGCTTCACGCCTTTGGGCGCGAAGGACACGATGACCTGGGAGCAGTCGCTGGGCGCCAACTACACGGACGGCATCGTGGTGCTGCACCGGGGGCGCATCGTGTATGAACGTTACCTCGGCGTGCTCAAGGAAAGCGGCCAGCACGGCGCCATGTCCGTGACCAAATCCGTCATGGGCACCATCGGCGCGGCGCTGGTGGCCGAAGGCAAGCTCGATCCTGGTAAAAAAGTGGCCGAGTATGTGCCGGAACTGGCCAAGTCCGCGTTTGGCGACGCCACCGTGCGCCAGGTGCTCGACATGACCACTGGCCTGAAATTCAGCGAAGATTATGCGGACCCGAAAGCGGAAGTGTGGCAGCACGCGGCGGCCGGCAGCCCGCTGCCCAAGCCGAAGGATTACACGGGGCCGCGCAGCTATTTCGAGTACCTGCAAACGGTGCAGCACGAGGGCCGGCATGGCGAGGCGTTCGGCTACCGCACGGTCAATTCCGACGTGCTGGGCTGGATCATCGCCCGTGTCACGGGGCAGAACGTCAACGACTACCTGTCCGAGCATGTCTGGCAGAAGCTGGGCGCCGAGCAGGATGCCTACATGACGGTCGATTCGACGGGCACGCCGTTTGCCGGCGGCGGCTTGAATGCGGGCTTGCGCGACCTGGCCCGCTTCGGCGAGATGCTGCGCAACGATGGCCGCTACAACGGCCAGCAGATTTTGCCCAAGGCGGCCGTCGACGATATCCGCCGTGGCGGCGACAAGCAGCTGTTCGCCAAGGGCGGCTACGATCTGCTCAAGGGCTGGAGCTACCGCGACATGTGGTGGGTCACGCATAACGACCATGGCGCCTACATGGCGCGCGGCGTGTACGGCCAGCGCATCTATGTCGATCCGAAGGCGGAAATGGTGATCGTGCGTTTCGCCTCGACGCCGACGGCGGCCAATGCGGCGAACGACCCGACCACCACGCCGGCCTTCGAAGCGCTGGGCAAGCTGCTGCTGGCCAAGCCGAAGTAGGCTGCCAGCAGTGCGGCTGAACGGGCACAACTGCAATATACTATCCTTTCGTCATTATTTGTTGCTTTAATGATAATTCATGTGACGCACGCGAAGGGAACGCACCGTGGAAACCAGCCAGCAGGAACAACCGCGCGCCCCGCTGTGGCGGCGCCTGCTGTGGCCGGTCGCCCAGCTGGGCTCCGCCTTCAAGCTGACGGGCACGCATCTGCTGCATCACGTGATCGGCGCCAGCCTGATCGCCGCGCTGATGCTGGCGCTGGAAGGTTTTCACGTGCTCGAATGGCTCGATGCGGCCATGCTGCGCGCCAGCGCGGAACAGGGGCAACTGCTGAACCGCGGCAAGGACCCGGGCGCCGCCTACCGGCCCGGCATCATCGAGATCGACCAGCCCGCGTTCGAACAGGTGTTCGACGAGCGCGAACCGCTGGAACGCACGCGCCTGGAGCAAGTGATCGCCAGCGCCGCCGCGCGCGGCAGCAAGGTGCTGGCCATCGACCTGGACCTGGCGCCGGCCGTGTATGAACAGCACAAGGCGGGCGAACGGCCGCTCGACCGCCTGCTCGACCGGCTGGCCGCCGACGGCCGGCAACTGGTGCTGATCCTGCCCGAGCAATCGGACCGGAACGCGAACCTGGCATGGATACGCGCGCGCTGCGCGGCCGGCATCCACTTCGCCAGCCCGCAGATCCGCGAGCGCATGGGCGCCGTCACGCGCATCGAACTGAAAAGCCCCGTGCTGGCGGCCGTGGCCTTCGAGCTGGCGCATGGCGCCGACGAGCAGGAGCAGAAACAGCCCATGCCGGCCATCCTGTCCGAGCAAAAGGAAGTGGTGGCGCTGGCCGGCCGCGTGTGCCAGCTGGCGCAGCGCACGGGCAGCGAAAAGGAGCTGGCGCGCTGGGCGTTCGCACCCGTGATCCACGGCGACGCCAGGGCGGCGGCCGAACAGAACGCCGTCACCGCGCCGTTTCACCCGGCCGCCGTGGCGCCGGCATTCCTGAACCCCACGCGCACGCGCGTCAAACTGATCGATGGACTGGCCGGCGTGGATGCCGGGGCGCCGCGCAAGCACGTCGTGTACATCGGCAGCACGTATGACGTGCGCGACCGCTATACGACGGCCGAAGGCGAGCAGGCGGGCCTGCACCTGCACGCGGCCGCCCACACGTCGCTGGGCATCGGCACGGCCGACGTCAATAAATATGCGGTGTTCGCGGCCGACATCGTCATCGGCGTGCTGCTGGGCTGCCTGTTCGGCGGCCTGTGGACCCTGTACGGCCGCGCCGAACTGGCCATCGACAAGCGCATGGAAGACCACGATTTCAGCCGCCTGCACCGCATGGGCACCGTGGCGGAATTCTATGGCATCCGCCTGATGCTGGCGCTGGTGTGGGCCTCGCCGTTCGTCATCGGCGCGCTGGCCATCTACCTGTCGCGCGGCTTGCTCGAGCAGGGCTGGTGGGTCAACCCCGGCCCCCTGATCGCCGGCATGTTCCTGCACGCGATGTCGCTGCGCGACGAAGCCCACCATCCGCACGAGGCAGTGCCGGGCCTGTCCGTCTGGGCCCAGCTGCGCCGCACGCATCCCGGCATCGTGCTGGTGCAGGCGCCGCTGGCGGTGGTGCTGTTGCTCGTCGCCGTGATCTAGCGCAAACCGTGGCGCCGCGGCGGCGCTAAACTGGGCGCCTTTTTCATATTGCAGGAGGATGCCATGCTGACGGGAGGATGTTTATGCGGCGAGGTCCGCTATGACGCTGGCGCGGACAGCTTTCATCAAAGCGCCTGCCACTGTTCCGTGTGCCGCCGCGCGTCGGGCGCGCCGTTTGTCGCCTGGTTCAGCGTGCCACGGGCGCACTTCCGCTGGCTGCAGGGGCAAGCGATGTCGTATGCGTCCAGCGTTCATGGCACGCGCGGCTTTTGTCCCCGCTGCGGCACGCAGCTGACCTTTGAAGACAGTGCCTATCCCGATGAAGTCGACGTGACCACCTGCAGCCTGGACCATCCCGAACAGTTGCCGCCGCACAGCCATATCTATACGGGCACGCAACTGGAGTGGGTGAAGCTCAATGATGGCTTGCCGCGCTATCGCGGCTCGCGCAGCGAAGAGGAGCCGCCTGGAGGGAAGGCGAGTAGGTCGGATTAGCCCAGCGGGCATAATCCGACGTGCTGCTGGCGCCGATTTAAACGGTGATGGCGCACAGGCCTGCCAGCGCGTCTTCCACGACGAATTCGGGTATCCGGTTGACCAACGCATTGTCGGATTATGCTGCGTCAATCGGACCTACGCTTCTGTAAATCCCCTGGAAATGGCAGGGCCGGGCCGGAAGGTGGAATTATCTTTTAGTAAATTTTAAAAACACTGTTGTTTTTATTTATTTACTAATTTAAAATGATTTTTTGATAATTTCATGTGAGGCATCATCTGCGCCGCAGGTGCTCACTTCCCTTTCCGCGAAAGCCGACAAATGAACCTGATACGAAAACAGCTGTGTTTTTTGACCGCGATGCTGGCCGCTGCATCGATGCACGCGGCGCACGCCCAGGCAACGATGCAACCTTTGCAAACCAGCAATTTTTTGATGACGGAGTATCCTGAATACAATGGCAATACGCAGGCACAGAAGGTGACCCTGTTGTCCCATGCCGGTGGCGTGACGAAACTGGGCATGACGAGCCTGGCCAGCAGCCTCAGCATGGATACGCAGGGAACCAGCACGTCGAATGGCGATCTGTACACGGGCGTGTTCGATATCAGCGTGCGTAACGGGTATCGCGTGACGGGCTTTTCCTTTGCCGCCACGCTGGTAGGCGTGCTGCAGGTCGCCGAGGCGCCCCCTGGCGCCAGCATGGTTCAGCCTGGCAACGCGCGCAACAGTGGATCGATGGAAGCCAGCGCTTTGACCGGGCCGCATGGGCAGCGCATCGCGGGCGAGTCATTCCGCCAAGAAAGCCTGGACGGCACGCAGAACATATTGCTGCAAGGAATGGGGTTGTCGTTGACGGACCCGTTCACGATGTTTATCAGCGGCATGAGCTATGTCGATGCACAGCTGGGTCAATATCGCATGAACGGCCCCGACTACAGCTTTGACGTGAGCCTTCCTGCCTATGCGAGTTACCGCTTCGTCAATCCGACCCTGACCATTTTCACATCGCCCGTACCGGAACCCGGCACCTATGCGATGCTGCTGGCCGGCCTGGCCCTGTGCGGCGCAGCCGGCTTGCGCCGCCGCCGTGGGGCGCGCAGCGGCGCGCCAGCCTGATTCAGCTGATCAGCTTCAAGCCCGGCGGCAGCGCTTCGCCCAGCATGCGCCGGGTAGCTGTTTCATCCAGTTGCGTCACTTCGCTGACCATCGCCTGCCACAGGGGCGGCGCGCCGACGGCTTTCAGGCGGGCGAGGATGGTGGCGCGCAGTTCGTCGGCGATGTCGCGCGAGCGGTCGCCCGTCATGCGCGCCAGGTGGGCGGCGGCAAACGCCGCTGGCTCCACCTTTTTCCAGTCCAGCGCCAGCAGCACGGCCAGCCATTCGGCCACGGTGGCGCTGTCGACCACTTCGTGCGCGCTGCCGTGGAAGGGCTGGCGCGCGCCGACCCTGGCCAGCGCCCACAGCGTGTTCGTGTCCGCCGCTTCCTCCTTCTTGCCGGCCTTTTGCAGGCGTTTCAGCAGCCAGGCGCCCACTTCCGCCTTGTAGGCGCCGGGGATGCGCTCGAGCGACGCGCCCAGGCGCAGCATGTCGTCGTCGCTGCCGTTCACCAGGGTGACGGGGCGGCTGCCGCGCTGGGCCGCATCGGCTTGCAGGTTGAAGGCGAAGTCGTCGAGCAGGCGCAGCTGCTGCGCCGAACTCAAGCCGCCGGCGACCCTGCGCCACAGGGTCCACCATTCGGCGCACACCTGGTTGTCCTTGTGATGCTGGACGCCCGCGTCGAACAGTGCCCACAGCTGCTCGATGCGCCACGGGTCGAGCGCGTCGCCATAGCCGGGCCGCAGACAGTAGCCGGCCAGGTTCAGCCACACTCGCTCATGTTCGGCGGAGCGGCGCCGGCCACGCGCGCGCAGCATGAGGGCGTCGAACAACTGGCGCAGCAAGGGCGTGTCCCAGCTCTCGCGCCCGCCCAGTCCCCGTTCCAGGTGCTGGCGCAGCTGGCGTACTTCCTTGGTCTCGACCTTTTGCGCCTTGCCGCCGAAGATGCGCTCGATCTTCTCGATGGCATCCTTTACGCGCGGCGGCACGCTGGATGTTTCGGCCTGCGTTTCCTCTTCACCGCGCAGCTGGAATTCCAGCAGCCAGCGCTGGCCCGCATCGGCTTCGGCCACGCAGTGTACTTCCAGGGTGCCCACTTCCGTCGTCACGGTGGCCAGCTGCACGGCGATTTCGCGCTTGTCGTTGCCTGCGTCGCTGGCATGCAGCACGCTGGCCAGCGGCGGCAGGCGCAGGTACTCGCCCTCGGCCAGGTCGACGATGTCGCCCAGCCTGGGCGGCGTGCCCGTTTCCGCGATCGATGACGCCAAGTGGAAGCGCACGGGCCGGCCCAGGCGCAGCGCGAACAGGCGCTCGGTCAGGCGGATTTCCTCGCCGCTGGCGCTGCCGCGGGGCAGGATGCAGACGGCGCGATGATCCTTGCCCGGCTCGCCCAGCACGAGGAAATAGCTGCGCGGCGAGCCGCCGCCGATGCGCGGCGCCTGGCCCCGTCGCGCCAGCGCGTAGGCGACGGCGCCACGGGCCACGGCCACGTCGGGGTTATCGTTATGCAGGATGGTGAGGGGCTGGCCCCGCCAGTGCGCCAGCGTCTCGGCCAGGCGGCGCGCCAGCGCGTCGGCGCGGAACACGCCGCCGTTCAGCAGCAGGGTGTCGGGCAGCTCGCCCTGTTGCTGGTGCAAAAAGCTGGCCAGGTGGCGCGTGATCGCCGCGTCCTGCGCATACGGCAGGCCGAATGCGACGATGCCGGCACGGCCCTTTTTCACCGTATCGTTTTGCTCAACTTTCGGGAAGAAGCCGTCGACCACCATGGCCGCCACTTCCTCGCGCGTGACGTCGGCGGAACGGCTGCCGCCGATCAGGCGAGATCCCGCGCCCAGTAAAGTCACGGTGGCGCTCTCGGGCGCATCGCTGGAGAGCAGCAGTTCCTTGGCGGCGCGGCAGCGTTCCATCAGCTGCGACAAGCGCGCGGCGGACAGCTTCATGCCGCCTTCGCTGCCTGCCGCCATGCGCGTTTCCACCAGGTGGGCCAGCGCCAGGTCCATATTGTCGCCGCCGAGGATCAGGTGGTTGCCCACGCTGCTGCGCGTGAGCTGCGGTGCGCCGTCGTCATCGAAGGCCACGTCGATCAGGCTGAAATCGGTGGTGCCGCCGCCCACGTCGCACACCAAAATGCGGCGCGTATTGGACAAGTCTGCGCGCAAGGTGGCGCGCCGGCGCTGCAGGAAGTCATAAAAGGCGGCCTGCGGCTCTTCCACCAGCCGCAGTGCGGGCAAGCCCGCCATGCGCGCCGCTTCCAATGTGAGTGCGCGCGCACCCTCGTCGAACGAGGCGGGGATGGTCAGCACCAGTTCCTGCTGTTCGAGGGGCGCCTGCGGGAAGCGGTGATTCCACGCGGCGCGCACGTAGGCGAGGTAGCTGGCGCTGGCCGCCACGGGCGACACCTTGGCCACGTCGGCATCGGCGCCCCATGGCAAAATCGGCGCCTGGCGGTCCACGTTCGCATGCGACAGCCAGCTCTTCGCGCTGGAAACGAGCCGGCCCGGCACCTGGGCGCCGAGCTGGCGCGCGAAGGCGCCCAGCACGGCATGCTCAACGTCCTGCTGCGGCCACGGCAGCTGCAAATCGCCCGCCGCCAGTTCGCCGGCGGCGGGGTGGTAGCGCAAGGAGGGCAGCAGGGGGCGTGCGCCCACTTCGCCGGGCGCGACCAGCTGCTCGATGGCGAACAGCTCGATGTCCGCCTGCCCATCTGCCGCTTTGGCCGCATTGGCGTACGCCACTACCGTGTTGGTGGTGCCCAGGTCGATGCCGACCAGGAAGGCCGGCTTGCCCGCAGTGCTGCCCATGGCGCTTATTGCGGCGTGCCGCGCACGTCGAATTCCACTTTCCAGCGCTCGGCGCCGTCAGGGGAAACGGCCAGCAGTTCCAGCGTGCCCGCTTCCGTGACGCGCGCGTGCAGCTTGACTTGCACGACGTCGCCGGCCTGACGGCCTTCGGCGGACAGGGTCGCCTGGATTTCGCTCAGCTCCTGCAATTCATCGGGGCCCCAGAAGTCGAGCAAATCGCCGATCTGGTCGTTGCGGCGCGTGGACGAGGCGAAGAAGCGGAAGTGCACGGGTTCGCCCACGACGAGGCCGAATTGCTGGCCCGGCAGTTCCAGCTCGCTGCCTTCTTCCATGCCGAACGGCGCCACGCACAGGGCCTGGATCGGCGGTTCCATGCCGGGAATGGCGGGCATGGCCGATTCGATGGCCACATAAAAGGCGCTGGCCGTGCCGCCGCGGATGCGCACGCCATGGCCGCGCCGCACGTAGCTGTAGTAGGCCGCGCCACGGGCGACGGCCAGGTCCAGGTCGGCCCCGGCCAGCATGCGCGCCGGTTCCGCGCCTTCCATGTACAGCCAGTCGTTGACGGTCGCCATGATGCGCTGCACCAGCAAGTCGGACTTGAAGACGCCGCCGTTGAACAGCACGGCCGTCGGATGCAAAAAGCTGGCGCCTTCCGCCTGGCGGCCCGCGAAGCCTTCCAGTTCGGCCGTTGCCGCCACTTGGCGGCCCAGGAAGGCGGCCAGGTGGCGCGTGATGGCCGCGTCCTGCGCATACGGCAAGCCCAGTTGCGTCAGGCCGGCGCGCGTGCGCACGGCGGGGCGGCTCGACGCTTCCACCTGCGGGAAGAAGCCGTCGAGAATGAAAGTCGACACTTCCGCGCGCGTCAGTTCCGTGCGGATGGAGCCGCCGATCAGTTTCGAACCGCGGCTCGGCACGACGATCGGTGCCACATCGAGGCCGCTGTCGGCCAGCAGGCTTTCCTTGGCGCTGCGGCAGCCGTAGGTCAGCGCGCGCATTTGCCAGGCATCGAGTTGGGTGCCGTTGGCGGCCAGCTTGCGCGCCACCAGATGGGCCAGGGCCAGGTCCATATTGTCGCCGCCGAGCAGGATGTGTTCGCCGACTGCCACGCGGTGCGGTTCCAGCACGCCGTCGCGCTCCAGGACGGCGATCAGCGAAAAGTCGCTGGTGCCGCCGCCCACGTCGACGACGAGGATGATGTCGCCCGGCTTGACTTCCTTGCGCCAGCGGCCTTCGCTGGTCTGTATCCAGCTGTACAGGGCCGCCTGCGGCTCTTCCAGCAGGGTCAGCGAGGTGTAGCCGGCCGCCTGCGCCGCTTCCATCGTCAGCTCGCGCGCGGCCGGGTCGAACGAGGCGGGTATCGTCACCGTGATTTCCTGCTCGGCGAACGGCGCTTGCGGGTGGGCGTTATCCCAGGCCTGGCGCAAATGCGTCAGGTAGCGCGTGGCGGCCGTGATCGGCGAGATGCGCGCCACTTCGGCCGGCGCGTCGTTCGGCAGGATGGCTGCGCGGCGGTCCACGCCCGGGTGGCACAGCCAGCTTTTCGCGCTCGACACCAGACGGATCGGCGTGGTGGCGCCGCGGCTGCGGGCCATTTCGCCCACGACGAACGGCGCTTCGGCTTCCTCGGTGACCCAGGGCAGGGCCAGGTCACCCGCCGCCACTTCATCGGCGTGCGGCAGGTAGACGAAGGAGGGCAGCAGCGACAATTCTTCGACGGTGCCGGGCGCCGACAGTTGCGGCACTTTCAGCACGCCGTGGCTGGACTTTTCGCCGTCGCTCTCGACCAGGTTCACATACGACAGGGCGCTGTGGGTGGTGCCCAGGTCGATGCCGATGGCGTAGCGCGGGGTGTTGTTCGTTGCGTCGTTCACAGTTCCACCTCGGCCGGTGCCAGGATGGCGGCGTCGTGCTGCTCGCTCAGTTTCGGCAGGCGCACGCTGGAGGCGCGCCAGCCGCGGTGGCTCAGGGTGCCCGTGAATGGCGCGGAACCGACCACGTTGCCCGTCAGGCGCACGCTGGCCGAATCAAAGCCTTCCTGCAGCACGATGCGGCTGCCCTCGGCTTCCTGGCGCACGGCGTCGATGGTGAAATATTCGCGCATGACCTTGGCGCAGCCTTCATGCACCACGCGGGCGGCCGCGCCGATGTCGGCATCGGCATGGCTGCCCAGGTTTTCCTGGGTAAAGTCGATCAAGCGCGCTTCGCGTTGAAGCAGGGCCAGCAATTGCAGGGCCGCGTCCGGCGTCGCTTCTTTCAAAATGACGGGGGCGGCTGCCGGCGTCGGCACGGGCGCCGGAGCAGGGGCCACGGGCGCTACCGGGGCGGCCTCGGGCAGGGACAGTTTTTCCACGCGGGCCGCATAGGCGGCGTCCGACAGGGTGCTGAAGAAGGCGCCGAAGGCCAGCGGGACTCTGCGCCAGAACGATGGGTGGGACGATGAAGCGCTCATAGGGAACTCGTTTCTCTGATCTGTAGGGAGGCGTCGGCGGCGCGCCGGGTGGCGGGGCCGCTTCGCAGGGTAGTGCATGTGCCGGGCCAATAGGGCCGGCTGCGTTTGCCCGCATGATACCAGCTACCGGGCCGGCGCCAAAGTCGCCGGCCCCCGCGCAGCGAGCCTGACGCGTGGATTTTCTTTGTTCCTGCGCAAAGAAACGCTGAATGTTGCGCCGTTTCGACTAGAATCGCGCATTATCTTTTCGCATTGCCTTTATGCCATGACTACCGACTTCTCCCCTTATCTAGGCAGCAGCCTGTATATCGACAGCGATCATCCGGCCGTGCGCGCCAAGGCGGCCGAACTGGCGGCAGGCGCCGTGGGCGACGCCGTCGTCGCGGCCCGCTGCTTTGCCTTCGTGCGCGACGAGATCGCCCACAGCTGGGATTACCGGCGCAATCCCGTCACCTGCCGCGCGTCCGACGTCTTGCAGCATGGCACGGGATATTGTTATGCGAAGAGCCATCTGCTGGCCGCGCTGCTGCGCGCCAATGGCATCCCCGCTGGCCTGTGCTACCAGCGCCTGGCCGTGGGGGAAGCGGGCCCGCCGTTTTGCCTGCATGGCTTGAACGCCGTGTATCTGCAGGATTTTGGCTGGTACCGCATCGATGCGCGCGGCAACAAGCCCGGTGTCGCCGCCGCCTTCACGCCGCCGCAGGAACAGCTGGCCTTTCCCGTTCTGGCGCCGGAAGAGCGCGATTTGCCGGAAATCTGGCCGGCACCGCTGCCCCAGGTGATCGCCTCGCTGACCGGCCATGCGACCGTGCAGGATGTGGCGGCGCACTTGCCCGATATCGAACTGCTGCCGCAGCACAAATAACTCGAAGAAAGAAATCATGAAAAAAGTGTATCTTGGTCTGTTCGGCCTGTTGCTGCTGGCCGGTTGCGGCGGCAAGGGCGAGAGCGGCGGGCAATCGAGCGCCGCGCGTCTCGATGGCAAGGAAAAAGGCAGCGAGTTTCTTGCCTATGAACATAATGTCAGCGTCGATACGAGCGAGGCGCAAGTGCGGCCCCTGTATGAAAAAGTGGTCGCCGCCTGCAAGGCCGATACGGAAAACGGCTGTCTGCTGCTCGATTCCAGCATCGACGGCGGCCGTTACGTGCACGCACGCATCAGCATGCGCGCCAAGCCGGCCGGCATCAAAAAGCTCGTCGCGCTGGTCGCGGCCGAAGGCGACGTCACCAGCCAGGGCACCAAGGTGGAAGACCTGGGCCGTCCTGTGCTCGACAGCAAGAAGCGCCTGGAGATGCTGAAACAGTACCAGGCGCAATTGCAGGACCTGGAAAAGCGCTCGGGCGCGAATGTCGATGCGCTGATCAAGGTGACCAAGGAGCTGGCCACCGTGCAAGTGGAGCTGGAGCAGGCGACGGCGGCCAATGCGCTGTTGATGCAGCGCATCGACACGGACTTGCTGAACGTGGCCATCAGCGCCGAAGGCAAGCAATCGTTCTGGCGCCCCGTCAAGCGCGCGCTGGGCAATTTCACGGACAACCTGTCGGAAGGCGTGGCCAACGCCATCACGGCCATGGCCTACATCCTGCCGTGGCTGGTGGCGTTCGTGCTGCTGTTCCCGCTGGGCCGCAAGGGCTGGCGCCGCTTGAGAGGTAAATCCGCAAACATCACGCGCTGAAACGACTGAATATCACGCGATTGCATCGTAATAAAAGAGCCTGTCGGCGTTACTGAGATTGAATCTGGGTACGCAGGCAGGCTTTTTTATTTTCAGGGAAGGATGCGGGTAATTCCCTTTTGATACAGAACAGATCTATTGCAAAATAGGCGGGAGATAATCCTGGCGCCTTAAAAGCCTCTTGCCGCTGGCTGTGCCGGCATTTGCTGTCGATAATCATCGACTTCATCTTTACTGACCACCGATATCACGTCGTTGCCTTTTCTCAGACGCTTTTTGATATTGCTGCCTGTAACGGCTTCGTCCACCTCATAGGCAACTTCATTGGTTGTCGTTCCCGCTGGCATGGGCGAAGAAGCACAAGCGCTTAATAGAGAAAGCGAAAATAAACTCAAAAGCATCTTTTTCATGGACGAAATTTAACCTTATTTAAGTACAAAGAGGGGATGGCTTTATTTTTTTTGCATGTCATCGGAAACGCGACATGTTGTGATTCCATCTTAATGCAGTTATCAATAAGGCTCAATTGTTTTTTTGATTAATATTTGCTGCAAAATAATATGTTCAATGGCCGTGCCACGTGAGGCGCATGCCAGCTGCACCATTACCTGCCGTATTGCCGTCCTGTCTGTCGCCGTTCACCAGAAAATGGCGCCGCCGCACCAAAACAGGGGAAGGACTTCGCGCATCCGCGTCGTTGCCCAGCGGCGCTTGCATTTGCCAATGCCTGGCATGCATTCTGCTTTAACAACATCGTATGCCCAGTCCGTCCCCCACGAATACATTACAGGAGTTCCCATGTCACGACGCATCATCCTGAAAGCGGCCGCCGCCGGCGCACTGGCCCTGGCCACGTCCACTTATATGCAGGCAGCCTTGGCCGCCGATACGATCAAGGTGGGCATTTTGCACTCGCTCTCGGGCACCATGGCCATTTCCGAAACGTCGCTGAAAGACGTGGCCTTGATGACGATTGCCGAAATCAATGCCAAGGGCGGCGTGCTGGGCAAGAAGCTGGAAGCCGTCGTCGTCGACCCGGCGTCGAACTGGCCCCTGTTTGCGGAAAAAGCGCGACAGCTGGTGGCGCAGGATAAGGTGGCTGTCGTGTTCGGCTGCTGGACGTCCGTGTCGCGCAAGTCGGTGTTGCCTGTGTTTAAGGAACTCAACAGCCTGCTGTTTTACCCCGTGCAATACGAGGGTGAGGAACTGGAAAAGAATGTGTTTTATACGGGCGCGGCGCCGAACCAGCAGGCGATTCCCGCCGTCGAATACCTGATGAGCACAGATGGCGGCGGCGCCAAGCGCTTCGTGCTGCTGGGCACGGATTATGTGTATCCGCGCACCACCAACAAGATCCTGCGCGCCTTTCTGAAAAGCAAGGGAGTCAAGGACAGCGACATCAGCGAGGTCTACACGCCATTCGGCCATGCCGATTATCAAACCATCGTCGCCAACATCAAGAAATTTTCCACGGGCGGCAAGACGGCTGTCATTTCCACCATCAATGGCGATTCGAACGTGCCGTTCTACAAGGAGCTGGGCAATGCGGGCCTGAAAGCCACGGACGTGCCCGTCGTCGCGTTTTCCGTGGGCGAGGAAGAGCTGCGCGGCATCGATACCAAACCCTTGCTTGGCCATCTGGCGGCATGGAATTATTTCGAATCCGTCAAAAATCCCGTGAACACGGCCTTCATCAAGCAGTGGAAGGCGTACGCCGTGGCGCAAAAGCTGCCGAACGCCGGTTCGGTGGTAACGAACGACCCGATGGAAGCGACCTATGTCGGCATCCACATGTGGGCGCAAGCCGTGGAAAAGGCGAAATCGACGGACACGGACAAGGTGATCGCCGCCATGGCGGGCCAGAGCGTCAAGGCGCCATCGGGCTTCACCCTGACCATGGATGCAACGAACCACCACTTGCACAAGCCCGTGATGATCGGCGAGATCAAGGCCGATGGGCAATTCAATGTCGTGTGGAAAACCAAGGAACCGATACGCGCCCAGCCGTGGAGCCCGTATATCAAGGGTAATGAGGGCAAGCAGAAGCTGTAGGCGCTGATATTTAACCCAGCAGCAACTGCCGGGGTGTCCGACCCCAGTCGTCGCCTTTGGGGGCAGCATACGCCCCCGTGCAGTCATTCTTTGGAACGCACATGCAGCTTCTCCTCAAACTGGTGGTTCTCGCCTGCCTGTTTTTATCCTCGCTGGCGCAGGCCGCCATCCCTCCCGACCTGCTCACACCGCTGTCCGGCGACGACCCCGACGCCAGGGTCGCCGCCGTCGCCCGGATCGCCGCCCTGGCCACGCCCGAGGCCGCCAAGGTGCTGCAGGCGCTGCAGGACGACACTTTATACGCCGCGCCCGACGGCAAGGTGTACATCGTTGACGGCGAGCAGGCGGTTGACCCTGTCATCGGCCAGAACGTGCCGCTGCCGGAAGGCCTCGATGGCGTGATGGTCAACAACCGCTTGCGCGCGGCCGTGGCGGGCGCCTTGTCGGGCTTGCAGCTGCTGGCGCCGGAGCGCAGCGCCCGGCTGGCCGCCGCGCAAGCCTTGCAAAAGGCGGTCGACCCCGCCCAGCTTCCGTTGATCCGCACCGCGCTGGCGCGGGAAAGCGATGGCGAGATCCAGCAGATATTGCAGCTGCTGATCGCCAGCGCCAACCTGCATGCGCCCGATGCCGCCACGCGCAAGGCCGCCGTGCAGGCGCTGGCGGGCAGCAGCGATGCCCGCCTGCTGCCGGTGCTGCAAGCCATGCTGGAGCAAGGCGGCGAGCCGGATGAAGCCGTGCAGCTGGCCGCCATCGACACCATGCGCCAGATCAAGGGCAGAGTGGCGCGCATGGAATTGGCCGGCAATGTGTTTTACGGCATCTCGCTGGGCAGCTTGCTGCTGCTGGCCGCGCTGGGCCTGGCCATCACCTTCGGCCTGATGGGCATCATCAACATGGCGCATGGCGAATTGCTGATGATAGGCGCGTACACGACGTATTTATGCCAGCTGTTCTTCCGCGCCTATCTGCCTGGCCTGCAGGATGCGTATCTGCTGGCCGCCTTGCCGGCCGCCTTTTTTGTTGCCGGCCTGGTGGGCGTGGCGCTCGAACGCACGGTGATCCGCTGGCTGTACGGGCGGCCGCTGGAAACCCTGCTGGCTACCTGGGGCATCAGCCTGATCCTCATGCAGCTGGTCCGCACGATATTCGGCGCGCAAAACGTGGAAGTGGCCAATCCGGCCTGGATGTCGGGCGGCGTGACGGTACTGGGCGGCCTCGTGCTGCCGTACAACCGGCTGGCCATCATCGCCTTCGCCGTCATCGTCGTGGTGGCCGTGTGGCTGATCCTCAACAAGACACGCCTGGGCCTGTTCGTGCGGGCCGTCACGCAAAACCGCCGCATGGCCGATTGCGTGGGCGTGGCCACGGGCAAGGTCGACATGCTGACCTTCGGACTCGGTTCCGGCATCGCGGGCCTGGGCGGCGTGGCCTTGTCGCAGCTGGGCAATGTGGGGCCGGACCTGGGCCAAAGCTACATCGTCGATTCCTTCATGGTGGTGGTGCTGGGCGGCGTGGGCCAGCTGGCCGGCACCGTGATCGCCGCGCTGGGCCTGGGCGAAGTCAACAAATTCCTCGAACCGGTGGCGGGCGCCGTGCTGGCGAAGATCGCTATCCTGGTATTCATCATCATTTTCATCCAGCGCCGGCCGCAGGGCCTGTTTGCCATGAAGGGACGCAGCGTCGAATGACTACCTCCTACCCGATCAAACAGGGCCTGTTCACGCGGCCCGTCTGGCTGGCGATTGCCGCCTGCAGCGTGCTGGCGGCGCTGTTGCCGATTTTTAATCTGGCGTTTGCCGAAGGCCATGCCTTTCATGTGTCCGCCTACACGGTGGCGCTGGTGGGCAAGTTCATGTGCTACGCGCTGGCTGCGCTGGCGCTGGACCTCGTCTGGGGCTACACGGGTATCTTGTCGCTGGGCCACGGCGTGTTCTTTGCCTTGGGCGCGTATGCGCACGGCATGTATCTGATGCGCGCCATCGGCGACCAGGGCCAGTACCGCAGCAGCTTGCCCGACTTCATGGTTTTTCTCGACTGGAAGACCTACCCGTGGTACTGGGCCTTCACGGAACACTTCTGGTATTGCATGGCCCTCGTCGTGCTGGTGCCGGGCGTGCTGGCCTTCGTCTTCGGTTATTTCGCCTTTCGTTCGCGCATCAAGGGCGTGTATTTTTCCATCATCACGCAAGCGATGACGTATGCCTTCATGCTCTTGTTCTTCCGCAATGACACCGGCTTTGGCGGCAACAACGGTTTCACGGATTTCAAGACGATATTGGGCCATGACATCACGGCACCCGCCACCCGGGCCGTGCTGTTCCTGCTGACCCTGGCCTTCCTGTTGGTGGCCTTGATCGGCGCGCGCGCCATCGTCCGCTCGAAACTGGGCCGGGTGTTGCAGGGCGTGCGCGACAGCGAAGCGCGGCTGATGTTCCTTGGCTACAACCCGCTGTGGTTCAAGCTGTTCGTCTGGACCTTGTCGGCCGTGCTGTGCGCCATCGCCGGCGCCCTGTACGTGCCGCAGGTGGGCATCATCAACCCGTCCGAAATGTCGCCGGCCAATTCCATCGAGATGGTCGTGTGGGTGGCGGTGGGCGGGCGCGGTACCTTGCTCGGTCCGATTGTGGGCGCCTTCACCGTGAACGGCTTGAAAAGCTGGTTCACGGCCGCCTTGCCGGAATTGTGGCTGTTCGCGCTGGGCTTGCTGTTCATCGGCGTGACGCTGTTCATGCAGCAAGGCATGCTCGGTGTCTTGGACAAGCTCAAACGTAAAAAAGTCGCCGCCGTCGCAGAGGAGGCCGCATGAGTATCCGCATGTTGCCCGGCATGGCCGGCACCGAGGCTGGCGCCACGTATGCGCGCGTAAAAGGCGAGGGTGTCGATACGACGCACGGCGCGATTTTGTATCTGGAAGACATCAGCGTGTCGTTCGACGGCTTCAAGGCCATCAACAAGCTGAGCCTCGATATTTCCGTGGGCGAGTTGCGCTGCATCATCGGCCCGAATGGCGCGGGCAAGACGACGATGATGGATGTCATCACGGGCAAGACGCGGCCCACGTCCGGCACGGCCTGGTTCGGTCAGACCATGAATCTGGCCACCATGACGGAAGCGCAAATCGCCCACGCAGGCATCGGCCGCAAGTTCCAGCGCCCCACCGTGTTCGAGCAGCACACGGTATTCGACAACCTGGAACTGGCGATGAAGATGGACAAGCGCGTGGCGCCCACCCTGTTTGCGCGTTTGTCGTCCGAGCAGGCGGGCAGGATCGAAGCGATCTTGCGCCTGATCCGCCTCAATGGCCACGAGGCGCGGCCGGCCGGCTTGCTGTCGCACGGGCAAAAGCAGTGGCTGGAAATCGGCATGCTGCTGATGCAGGAGCCGCAGCTGATCCTGCTGGACGAACCCGTGGCCGGCATGTCGGACGCGGAAACGGCGCGCACGGCGGAACTCCTCAACGAATTGCGCGGCAAGCATTCGATCATGGTGGTCGAGCACGACATGGGTTTCGTCACGGAAATCGCCCGGCAAGGCATCGTCACCGTGCTGCATGAGGGTTCCGTGCTGGCACAGGGGCGCATGGACGAAGTGCAGGCCGACGAGCGCGTCATCGAAGTCTATCTGGGAAGGTAACCATGCTCGAAGTGCAACAATTAAATCAATACTATGGCTCCTCGCACACCTTGCGCGGCATCGACCTGTCGGCGCGCAAGGGCGAATGCCTGGCCTTGCTGGGGCGTAATGGCGTGGGCAAGACGACCCTGCTGAAATGCCTGATGGGCGTGCTGCCCGTGGCGCAGGGCAAGGTGGTCTTCCATGGACGCGACATCACCCGGCTGGCGCCGCATGTACGGGCCAAGCTGGGCATCGCTTACGTGCCGCAGGGACGCGACATCTTTGCGCGCCTGACGGTCGAGGAAAACTTGCTGATGGGCATGGCGGTGAAGCGGGGCAGGCTGGCCTCGCGCATCGATCCCCACGTGTATGAGCTGTTTCCCGTACTAAAAGAGATGCTGCAGCGGCGCGGCGGCGATCTGTCCGGCGGACAACAGCAGCAGCTGGCCATCGCTCGCGCCCTGCTGGCTGAGCCGCAATTGATCATCTTCGACGAACCGACGGAGGGCATCCAGCCTTCCGTCATCAAGGATATCGGCAGGGTCATTTCCTTGTTGAAAAAGCGGGGCGACATGGCCATCGTGCTGTGCGAACAGTATTTTGATTTCGCCCGCGAACTGGCCGACGAATTCATCGTGCTGTCGCGCGGCAGCGTGGTCGCCAGCGGCAAGGCGGAACAGATGGATGGCGAGGAGGTGAAGCGGCATCTGGCCGTGTGAAGGATAGGCGCGTTGCAGCTGTCTCAGGCTGGAGCGCGCGTTTTCCAGGGCACGCCGGCGCCCAGGCAGAAACAGCCGCAAATGAACAGGTGGGCGGGAATCGACAAGCCGATCAGCTGCAAGGTCGTTTTCAGCCAAAATGTTGCACTACTGAGAAAAACCAGACTGAACAGCAGTGACCATGCGAGCGAAATTGCCACGGACGCCATCATGATCCAGCCTAGCTGTGCATGGCCGGCTCGGGCCAGACGCAACATGACAGGCATGCCGACCAGGGCGATGCCTGTCGTCGCCGTCATGACGCTGAGGAAGAGGGAGGAAATAAATTCCCGCTGCAGTACTTCCCGATAGCGTTCCGTTGGCACGTGCCATACGGCACTGGCTTCGCTTGGGGAAATGTAAGCGGAGTAAGCCGCCAGGATGGCGCAGGCCAGCACAGCGCCAGCGTAGCCAGTCAGCAGGCGTAGCGGCGATAAAAACATCCTTGCCGTTGCCGTTTTATAGGTGATGCAGGTGCTTGCCAGCAGCACGCCCAGCCAGACGATGATGCTGACCGGATGCATCAGCAAGCTTGTCAAAACATCTCCGCCCATTGCCACCTTTCAATAAGATGAAACTGCCTGCCTGCGTTTGCCGGGTCATACCAGTTGCAGCCACCCCAGTACGGCGCCGGCCGCCAGCAGCCACAGTAAATGGATCTTCGTGCGCCAGATGATCAGGCCGGCCACGATGGACAGGCTCCACAGGGGCCAGTCCGTGCGGATGTCATGGTTGGCGCCGCCCAGTATCATGCCCGTGGAAATCAGGAGGGCGACGACGATGGGCGCCATGCCCTGCTTGAAGGCGCGCACGGGGCGCAGGTCGCGGTTGCGGTAGCCCCACTGGGCCGCCACGTAGGTGAGGGTGGTGCTGGGCAGCATGATGCCCACCATCGTGATGAACACGCCGAGATATGCGGCCGTGTAGCTGCCCGCATTCATGCCCACGTTCCAGCCCATCAGGGCGACGAACAGGACGTTGGGGCCGGGCGCGGCTTGCGCGATGGCGATCGACTCGTTGAATTGCGCCTGCGTCAGCCAGCCATGCTGTTCGACGAGGAAGCGGTGCATTTCGGACGTGGTGGAAATGGCGCCGCCGATCGACATCAGCGACAGCATCAGGTAGTGGCCGAACAGGTTCAGCCAGTCGCTCGCGCTCAAGGCCAGTTGCAATGGCGGCGTCATGCGGGCAGCTTCCGGTACGTCAGCAGGCAGCCGATGCCGCCCAGGCCCAGCAGGATGTACAGCAGGGGCCAGCGGAAGATCGCCACCATCAGCACGCCCAGCACGGTGATGGACAAGGTCAGCCACAGGGGCAGCGGATGCCTGGCCAGTGCGGTGGCCAGCTTCACGCCCGTGGCGGCGATCATGCCGGCCGAGACGGCCGCCATGCCGCGCAGGGCGCCCGCCATCTGCGGGTTGTCGCCAAAGCGCGTGTACAGCACGCCCAGCAGCAGGACGATGACGAGGGGCACGGCCAGCATGCCGGCCAGCGCCGTCAGCGCGCCTTTCAAGCCGAAATAGCGCCCGCCCACCATCAGCGACAGGTTGACGACATTCGGCCCGGGCATGATTTGCGCCACGGCCCAGTCCTCGAGGAATTCCTCCTGCGTCAGCCAGCGCTTGCGCTCCACCATTTCGCGCTGGATCACGGCCAGCACGCCGCCAAAGCCTTGCAGGGCCAGCCAGGTGAACGAGAAGAACAGGTCGGCAAGCGAGGCTGGCTGGGGACGGGGCTGGTCGGGCTGGGGCGTGGAAGGCGAGGGCATGGCTGATTATCGCCGTGGCCGATTACGCTTGTCCATTGCTTTCGGCTCTGCTTGTGCCTGCAAGAAAAAAACCGTGGCTCATGTTTCCCTGCCATTGACATCGAGAGTTTATCGGCAATACTTTTAGCGGCAACATGACCGCTGTCCCTGTCCGCGCTGGCGTGGTTCGCCCCGCTACGCCCTCTCATCCCTCCGTCCCCTTCGCAGGAGTTGCTTATCATGCCTCATTCCACAGAAACGCTGCATATGCCCGTCAAAACCGTGATGCTGCATACGCGGGTCGATCAGAAGATGTCCGATATCGTCGATCTGGGCATCGCCGTGCAGGCTGCCTTCAGTACCTTGTGCGCGCTGGAATACCTGAAGTCATACAATGTCGCCCCTGAACTGATCGAGCGCGTGCTGCTGCATCCGGAGCAGCGCCGCCAGGCCGTGCACTGAGTATCCTCGCGGCAACTGTGTTGCCGGCAGCGTCAGTCCGGTGTTGTCGGATTGTTCATTACGGCTCAGTTATGCACAAATGATGAGCTAACGAAATTGGCGAAATAATTTTCTTGTGATTATGTGTGAGTTTCTAAGTATTTGATTTTAATGGATTTTATTTTTGCTGTTTGATTGAGCAGTTTATTGAAAGCCGCACGGGCTGTGGCTTTGAAGGCTGTCAATAGGCCCTTATCCACAAAGATATCCACAGTCCGTGTGGATATCTGAAAAAGCGCTTAACAATCCGCCACTTAGGAAAATGGGACGGGCCAGCGCCTGCCATGGGCGCGTAAGATGGGCCAAAACGGGGCATGGCACAAGCCTGTATGCCTATCCAGTGCTCTTGTTTTTATGACTGAAAGTAGCGGCCGCGTTCAGGGCGTGCCGCCGGCCGGCGCCGCTGGCGTCTCGCCGCACTGGGCCAGGGCGGCTGCCAGTTCGGCGACTTGCTGCTCCGCTTCGCGCAGGGTGGCGTAGGTGCGCAGCGAGGCGATCACGGTGGTAAACAACTTGCGCGTGGTGAGGTCGGTCTTGCACCAGAAATCGTTGATATCGTAATCGATGATGATGCGGTGTTCCAGCGCCTGGCCCGGCTGGCCCGTGCGCAGGATGATGCGTACGGCACTGTTGTGCAGCTCTTCGCGGATCTGGCGCGCCACTTGCAGCCCGGCATCCTGGGTTTCCATGATCACATCGAGCAGCACCACGGCGATATCTTGTGTGCCGCGCAGCAAGGCCAGCGCCTCGGCGCCCGAATACGCGTGCAAAAAGCTCAGCCTGCGGCCCTGGAAGCTGGCCTGGCTGAGGGCGAACTTGGTCACCACGTGCACGTCGACATCGTCATCGACGATCAGCACGCGCCATGGCGCCGCGGTGGCAGGCTCTGCCGCCGCGTCTGCCCGTGCCAGCGGCTCATCGACCAGCCAGTCCGGTTCGTCCGCCCCCTTTGCGGCGCTGTCGCTATCCATGTTCATGCGTTTATCCACCGTTGATCGTGCTTGCCACTCCACACTATGCCAGTCTACGGGGTTTGTCAAAACAATGCTGTTCAAGCAAGACGGCCTGGCGCCTAGATTGCTTATGCACAGCAAAATATATTTTCATGGTGGCGAAGTAACTTTGCTCGAGCGCAAATTCGTGATTGCAAGTCATTGATTTCATTGGGGTAAAAAATTGCCTGTGAAATCAGCAAATTGTTGAAACCCGCATCAATACTGGTGTTGCGGCTTGTCAAGAGGGGCTTATCAACAACTTTATCCACAGTTGCTGTGGATATCTGAAAAAGCCGTGCAAAAACAGGGGCTTAGCGCCCGGTCATGCGGCCAGCCCGAGCCCGCTCAGCCGGGCAAAGGCATGCAGGAAGCGCTGCTTGGCTTCGGCCGGGCCCATGGCCTCGATTATACCGGGCAGGGGGGCGATGCCGTCAAGGTAAGCCCAGCGTTCGGCCGAGTGCGGCATCAGGTCGCGCTTTTCCGTGGCCAGCGCGATCAGGTCGGCCCGCTTGATCGGCGCGTAATCGGAAAAATCCAGCCCATACGTGGCGGCGATGATGGCGCTGACCTTGTCTTCCAGCATGGCAAATTCCGGCAGCAACACTTTCAAGGGCTTCACCATGTCGCCCAGGTAGGCTTCGGCCGCGTCGTGCAGCAGGGCGGCCAGGCGCAAATGGGGCGGCACCAGTTCGGCAACGATCAGGCTGTGCTGGGCGACCGAGTAAAACACCTGCGTCTGTCCATTGAAGCGGCACTGGTACGCGAGGCCGTGGGCAATGTCTTCAATGGCTACCTTGTCGATATGCGGGCGCAAGGGATAAAAACGGTTGCCTGAATAGGTGGAAACGTAGTCGGTGGTAATCATTGCCATGGCATGGTGCTCGGAACGCTCAAGATACTTCATCGTACACCCGATGGCAGGCGCTTGCCCCGGCTGCCGTGCACAAGCGGCTTTCCCCGCTGAGCCTATGCATCTTGGCAAAGCCTTTAATTTATTTCATATCATTCATTGTTCTTTCTCAAATACACTATAGCAATCTTGTTTGTCTGAAACTTCATTTAGGGGCAGGGCAATGACGGCGATACCTTCGGCAAGACCTTCGTATATCTATCAGGGCGGTTCGGTGATGATGCACTCGCCGCTGCAATTGAAACAGTCGGAAATGTACGGCTATTTCGTCAGGGGCGACCTGGCCAAGCTGCAGGCCACCGTGAATACCACGCTGAACCAGGTGGCGGGCAGCAAGATGACATTGAAAGCGCTGTCGCCGTATGTGATGTTGACGTTTACGCGCGTCAACCATGCGGACTCGGCCAATCCCGTCGACCAGGCCAAGGGCTGGATCACGGAAGTCGACATCGTCACCTGGATCATGGTCGGCCAGATGGATGAACACGGCAAGCTCGCGCATATCTACTGGTATCCGTGCCACATCTTCGTCGATGACGCCATGGCCCTGATCAACGGGCGCGAACTGTTCGGTTATCCGAAATACCTGTGCGACTACGAGATTCCCGCCGCCGGCAGCGAACCGCTGCGCTGTTCCGTCGCCGCCAAGGGTTTCCAGCATTTTTCGCCGGAAACGAAACTGGCCCTGCACCCGTTGCTGGAAGTCAACGCCACCGTGCAGACGGGGCCGCACAAAACCGTCAACAGTTTCCTGGAACTCATCGAGCAGGCATTCCAGATTTTCCTGTCCATTCCCGACTTTTTCGACATGGACCAGGCCGGCTGGGCCGACATCCTGTCGCTGCTGCGCAACCCGCGCATCGACCAGATATTCCTCAAGCAATTTCCCGACAGCGCGGGCGTGAAAGCCGTGTACCAGGCCCTGGTGGCCGCACCCGCCGAGATCAACCGCCTGCACAGCGCGCGCCTGCTCGGCTATGAATACGAATGCACGGTGCACGCCTTCGACAGCTTCCCGCTGGACCAGACCCTGGGCTTGCAGCTGGGACCGCAGGCGGCCATTTTGCCCTTCAATGTGAACTTCGACTTCACGGCCATGCCGGGCGAGGAACTGATCGACAATTCCCGCATCGCGCCGGAAAAGATCGCCATCCTTGGCGGCGGCGTGGCGGCCATGACCACCGCGTATTATCTGACGAACCAGCCGGGCTGGCAAAACCGGCACGCCATCACCGTCTACCAGCTGGGCTGGCGCCTGGGCGGCAAGGGCGCCAGCGGGCGCAATGCGCAGGCGGGCCAGCGCATCGAGGAGCATGGCCTGCACATCTGGTTCGGCTTCTACGCGAACGCCTTCAGGATGATCAAGGAAGCCTACGCCAGCCTGGAACGCCCGCCCGGCGCACCGCTGGCCACCTGGCGCGACGCTTTTAAACAACACGATTACGTGGCCCTGTCGGAAGACGTCAAGGGACAATGGCGCAACTGGTCCATCATCTTTCCCACCTTGCCGGGCGAACCGGGCGAGGGCGGCGAAGACGTCACGCTGTGGCAGATGGCCATCGCCATGGTGGGCTGGATCGAGCAGTGGATACGCCAGATCCGCCAGGTGGCGGACGCCGATGCGCGCATCGTGCGTGCCAGCGCATCGCAGGGCGAGGGTGTATGGCCGGGCTGGCTGCGCCGCCTGGCCGACGAAGTGGTGGGCCAGGCCGATGAACTGGGGCTCGACGTGGGCCTGTCCGTGGGCGCGCTGGTGGCCCTGGTGACCGACCTGGCGCCGGACTCCACGCGCCACGACCAGGCCCGCCACCAGCTGCTGGCCAGCACCTTGAACGGCATCCGCGCCTGGCTGCGCCTGCGCTACCGCGCCCTGATCGATGGCGATGATGAATTGCGCCGCCTGTTCACTTGCCTGGACCTGGGCATCACGGTCATGAAGGGCATGTTCGAGGATGGCGTGTTCAAGAACGGCTTTGACGTCATCAACGACATCGATTTCCGTGCCTGGCTGCGCAAGCATGGCGGCGACGAGCAGTTCAGCGTCAATTCGGCGCCCGTGCGCGGCTTTTACGACCTGGTGTTCGCCTACGAGGGCGGCGATTTTTCCAAGCCGAACATCGAGGCGGGCACCTTGCTGCGCTCGATGGCGCGCATCGGCCTGGCCTACAAGGGCGGCATCATGTTCAAGATGCAGGCCGGCATGGGCGACACCATCTTCACGCCGCTGTACGAAGTGCTGCGCAAGCGCGGCGTGGAATTCAGGTTCTTCCAGCGCGTGGAAGAACTGGTGCCGGGCGCGGGCGACATCGACAGCATCCGCATCACGCAGCAGGTGCAATTGAAGGACCCGGCCGCCGGCTATGCGCCGCTGGTGGACGTCAAAGGCCTCGCGTGCTGGCCCAGCGCGCCCGATTACGCGCAGATCGAACCGGCCCAGGCGGCGCTGCTGCAGGCGCAGGAAGTCAACCTGGAATCGTACTGGAGCGACTGGCCGCAGCAGTATGCGCAGGCGTTCGGCCGCGCGCTGCCCGCCACGGTATTGAAGAAGGGCGTCGATTTCGACAAGGTGGTGTTCGGCATTTCCATCGGCTCGCTGCAAGCCCTGTGCCCGCAACTGCTGGCGCAAAGCCCTGCTCTGCAACTGGCGGCCGACAAGGTGAAAACGGTGGCCACGCAGGCTTACCAGGTGTGGCTCAACAAGGATTTGTCTCAGATGGGCTGGACCACGCAGCCGAAGGGCCAGCAACCGGTGCTGTCGGCCTTCACGGAGCCGTACGACACGTGGGCGCCGATGGACCAGTTATTGGCGCACGAAGACTGGCCGGCGGGGCTGGAACCGAAAAATGTCTCGTATTTTTGCAGCGCCTTCCCCGTCGACAGCTACCCGCCCGTCACCGACACGGCTTTTCCCGCCCGCTGCGCGGACAGGGCGAAACAGGGCGCGCAGCACCAGCTGGAACGCGAAATCGGCGCGCTGTGGCCCGAGGCAGGCGCGCCCGGCGCGTTCCCGTGGCAATGGCTGGTCGATGCGAAGGAGGGTACGGGGCCGGCGCGCTTCGACAGCCAGTACTGGCGCGCCAACGTCGACCCGTCCGAGCGCTACGTGATGTCGGTGGTGGGCAGCACGCAGTACCGGCTGGCGACCGACCAGTCGGGCTTCAGCAACCTGTTCCTCACGGGCGACTGGATCAGGACGGGCTTGAACGCGGGCTGCGTGGAGGCGGCCGTGATGGCCGGCATGCAGACCTCGCGCGCCATGACGGGCTATCCGGCCGTGATCCAGGGCGAGACGGATTTTTAGGCATGCGAGGCCTGATGCTGCTGTGCCTTGTCCTGATCCACCTGCACGCGGGCGCCGCGCCGCCGGGCGCCATTGTGCTGTGGCCGGGCGCGCCGCCCGGCGGCGCGGCGCCGGGTCCGGAGCGCGACAGCGCCAAGGGCTCCATCACGCAGGTGGCGCAGCCTTACCTGATCGCGCACCGGCCGGCGCGGCCGGACGGCACGGCGATCCTGCTGGTCAGCGGCGGCGGCTATGCGCATATCGAGGCGGGCAAGGAAAGCGGCCCCGCCGCCGCCTGGCTGCAAACGCAGGGCGTCACGGCGTTTGAACTCGTGTACCGTCTGCCGCAGGAAGGCGGTGGCGCCAGCGCGCCGTTCCAGGATGGCCAGCGGGCCATGCGCGTGATCCGCGCGCGCGCCGCCGAGTGGGGCATCGACCCGGCGCGCATCGGCATGCTCGGTTTTTCCGCCGGCGCGCACTTGGCCGGCATGACGGCCGTGCAGCCGGACGCCGCCCTGTATGTGCCCGTCGATGCGATCGATGGCGTCTCCGCGCGGCCCGATTTCGTCGTGCTGCTATACCCCGTGCTCACCATGCAGCCGCCGTTCGATACGACGCATGCGAAGAAAGAGCTGCTGGGAAGCCACCCCACGCAGGCGGCGCGCGATGCGCTGTCGGTGGAATGGCAGGTCGATGCGCGCACGCCGCCCGCCTTCATCGCGCAGGCACTGGACGATCCCATTTCTCCGCCCGAGAACAGTACATTGATGGCGGCGGCCTTGCGCCGCGCGGGCGTGCCTGTTGAATTGCACCAGTTCCGGCGCGGCGGCCATGGCTGGGGCCTGGGCAAGCCGGGCAGCGAGCCGGCCGCGTGGCCGCAACTGCTGATGGCGTGGCTGCAATCGCATGGCTGGATGCCTCAAGCTCCCGGTTGATTTTCCAGGTCGCGCCGCGCCACGTCCAGCGCCGTCTGCAGCTGCGGCAGGAATTGCTCCACGTTATCGAGCTGGCCGTTCGAGGCCAGGGTTTCCATCTGGTGGCACAGGCCGTGCAGGGTGGGGCGGCTCAGGTAGCCGGCGCTGCCTTTCAAGGCGTGGAAGGCGGCGGCCGCGGCGCTGGCATTGCCATCGCGCACGGCGTGGCAAGCCAGGTCCAGGCGCCGCGGCGCTTCCGTCAAGAACGCTTGCGCGATGCGCTGCAAGTGCTGCGGCGACAGGCCTGCCAGCGGCAGGATGTGCACGGGCGCCGTCATGGGATCGGGCGGTGCCGGCGTTTGCGCCTGCGCGTCGTCGGCCAGGCCGAACTGGCGCGCCAGGGTGTCGTCGTCGATGGGCGCGGCCTGCGGCAGCGCGTGACCGCGCGCCAGCAGCAGGTCGATGATGGCGTCGATTTTCTCGAACAGCAGCGTTTCGTCGACGGGCTTGCTGAGGAAGTCGTCCATGCCGGCGGCCAGGTAGCGTTGCCGGTCATGTTCGCTGGCGTTGGCCGTCAGCGCGAGGATGGGGATGTGCGCGTCGGGAATGGGGAATTGGGCATTGCCGCCGTCGCGGATCAGGCGCGCGGCCTGTTCGCCATCCATTTCCGGCATGCGGCCATCCATCAGCACGCAGTCGTAGGGGCCCGATCCCAGCGCGCGCAGCGCCTGTTCGCCGTTTTCCACGATGGTCACGTCATGGCCCATGCTTTCGAGCAGAGTGCCGATGATGATCTGGTTGGTGCGCACGTCTTCGGCGCACAGGATGCGCAGGCGGCAGGCATGGCGCGCCTGGCGCACCGGCCGGCGCGCATCGGCCGCCGGCGCGCTGCCGGGCGTCAGCGGCAAGGTGAAATGGAAGCGCGAGCCGATGCCGACCCGGCTTTCCACGCCGATCGTGCCTTGCATCAGTTCGACCAGTTCCTTGCAGATGGCCAGGCCCAGGCCCGTGCCGCCGTAGCGGCGCGTGGTGGAGTGGTCGGCCTGCTCGAATTTCTGGAACAGGCGCGGCAAGGTGTCCGCGTCGATGCCGGGGCCCGTATCGCTGATGATGAATTCGATGTCGCTGCGGCCATCGCCGCGCGGCGGCGTGCGGGCGCGCCGCACTTCCAGCAGCACCTCGCCATTGGCCGTGAATTTCAGCGCGTTGCCCAGCAGGTTGATGAGGATTTGCCGCAGGCGCGTGGGATCGGCGCGCACGTAGCGGGGCAGGTCCAGCGCAAGTTCGCGGCGCAGCAGCAGGCTCTTGGCGTCGGCCTGGCCCTGCACGATGCCGGCCGCGTCGCCGATCAGCGCCAGCAGGTCGAAGTCCACCGTTTCCAGGGTCAGCTTGCCCGCGTCGATCTTGGAAAAGTCGAGGATGTCATTGAGGATGGTCAGGAGCGACACGCCATTGTGCAGGCCGATGCGCAGGTATTCCTGCGTGCGGCCCTTGACGGACTGGTCGCGCAGGGCGAATTTCAGCATGCCGATCACGCCGGCCAGCGGCGTGCGGATGTCGTGGCTCATGGCGGACAGAAAATCGATGCGGTGGCGGCTGACCACTTCCGCGTGCTCCTTGGCCTTCAGCAGGGCGTCGTTGCTGAGGGTGAGCGCCAGGGTGCGTTCCTGCACGCGCTGTTCCAGGTTGTTGCGCAGCAGGCGGATCTGGTCAGCCAGGGCAAAGGCCAGCAGCAGGCCGTCGAAGGTGCCGCCCAGCAGGGTCACCAGCTGGGCGTTGGCCACCATGGCCGGCATCAGGCCCAGGTTGGCCGGCAGGATCAGAAAGCCGGGCAGCATCAGCGCGACGAAGGCCAGCACGAAGAAGCGCGCCGGCTGGTAGCCGCGGCGCCAGACGACGATGCCGCAGACCAGCGCCAGCAGCATCCAGATGCTGATGGCGATGGTGGCCAGCGTGTGCGCATACGACAGGGCGAAAAAGCAGCTGGGCAGGAGCAGCAGGGGCAGCGCCAGGTTGACCTTGCTGAGGCGGTACAGCAGCAGAGAGTAGTCGCGCAGGCGCAGGAAATGCATGTAGAACAGGGTGCTGAAGACGGGCAGCAGGAAAAACGGCACGTAGTGCAGCTGCAGCTGGTGCCAGTCGAACAGGTCGGCAAAGACGTGGAAGGTCATGGCCCAGGCCAGGCCATAGGTCAGCACGTACAGCGCGTAATAAGCCGACGCCTTTTCCAGGGTGATGGAAAAGATGAAGAAATTGAACAGGCCCAGCGCCAGCAGGGCGCCGATCGACGCCACCATCAGGAAGTTTTCCTTGCCCACCAGCTTGCGGTAAGCCTGCTGCGTCTGCACGCCGAACAGGGGCGCGCGCGCGTAGTAGGGGCTGGAAAAGCGGATCAGGATGTCATACGTGGCGCCCGGCGCCAGCAGCACGTTCATGCCGTAGTGCAGCAAATACTCGTGCGGGCGCTGGTAGCCCGTGAGCAAGGTCTGCGCCGCCGCGTGCGGCTCCGGGCCATACACGTAGATGTCGACCAGGTCGATCAGGGTGTCGTTCGGGTCGATGACCCAGGCCGTTTCGCTGCTGTCGTTGCGCACCTGCGCATGCAGCCAGTAGGCGCCGCCGAACAGGTCGACCTGGTCTGCCGGGCGCTGGCGCGCCAGCCAGGCGGGCAGGGCGGCGGCATCGGCAGGCGCGGCGTCATTTTCAGCGAGAAATAGTCGTCCGCCCTTGCCCAGGTGAGCGATGCCTTGCTTGCTCAGGGGCATGGGCGCCGCCTGCGCCGCGCCCGCCAGGAGCAGCAGGCCGAAGAGCACGCCGAGCACGAGCGGCCAGCCGCATAGCCAGGCGCTGACGCGGGCGCTGAAAGCGCGAGCGCGGTGGCGGGAGGGGGGCGGGTGGACTGGCATCGATGGCTTGGGTGATGGTCGCGGGAACTGGCGGCAGCGCCGTTTGCTGTGGAGCCCTCATTTTAATCGACTCTCGGTGACGCACGGACAATTTCATGTCCTGCCCGCATGGCGCCCGCTCCGGTATCATGGCGCCTTTTGCCCGCGAGATCTTCATGCTCAGTCCCGACCAGTTCCTGGCCTTCCTGGCCGCCGCCGTCTTGATCACCGCCAGTCCCGGCCCCGACAACCTGATGGTGCTGGGCGTGGGCATGTCGCGCGGGCGCCGCCAGGGCATGGCGTTCGGCCTGGGCTGCGCCCTCGGCTGCCTCACGCACACCGTGCTGGCGACCATCGGCGTGTCGGCCCTGCTGGCCGCTTCGCCCACGGCCTTTACGGCGCTGAAAGTGGCCGGCGGGCTGTACCTCGTGTGGCTGGGCATCGGCGCCCTGCGCAGCCGTGGCGGCGCCAGGGTCGATGGCGCGGCCGCCTTGCCCGACGAATCCTTGCTGCGCCTGTTCGGCAAGGGACTGTTTGCCAACAGTATCAATCCGAAAGTCGTGCTGTTTTTCCTGTCGTTCCTGCCGCAGTTCATCGTCGCGGGCCAGGGCAGTGCCAGCTGGCAGACGGCGCAGCTGGGCCTGGTCTTCACGGCGCAGGCGTGCGTGCTGTTCGGCCTGCTCGGCTATTTTTCCGGCGCCGTCGGCCTGTGGCTGAACCGCCGCCCGCGCGCCGGCCTGTGGCTCGACCGCGTGGCCGGCACCATCTTCATCGGCCTGGGCTTGCGCCTGATCCTGGCGCGCTGACGTCCTGCCGGGCGGTGATGCGGAACGCCAGTTCCATCTGGTCCTGCACGGCCATGGCGCCGCCCAGGATGGCGAACGGCACGATGCCGAAGTCGCTCTGTTTCAGCAGCAGGCTGCCGCTGGCCTGCAGGCGGCGCCCATCGGCCGCTTGCTCGACGCGCACCGGCAACTGCACCGTGCGCGTCACGCCATGCAGGGTGATGTCCGCATCAAACACCTGCTTGTCGCCCGTGCGGCGCGCCTCGATGCTGACCCACGGATAGCGTTCCGCCTCGAGCACGCGTCCCAGCATGTTGTGGCGCGTGCCGGCGATGGCATCGGCCGACGGCGTCGTCGTCAGGCCCGCCGCCTGGCGCAGGCTTTCTTCATCCACACGCATCTCGTCGAGCCGGAAGCGGAACTGCGCGCGTCCCGGCGCGGGCGCCACCACGCCCTGCAGGGTATGGCTGGCCACCACATGGTCATGCCCGAGCCGCGCCAGCGCGCCGCCACGGCGCACGGTGATGGTCAGCAGGGACTCGTCGGGCACGATGTGCAGCAGCTGCACGCCTTGCCGCTGCCACGCGGGCGCGGGCATGGCTGGCGCCGCTACTGGCGCGGCGGGGAGCGGGGCGGCGGGTGGCGGAGCGAACGGGGTGCAGGCCGCGAGCAAGGCGCAGGCGCAGGCCAGCAGCGTGCGGCGGTGGGCGTGTGGCGTCAATGAGGACTCCTCTTGCAAAGGGATGGCGATGGCGCGGGGCGCAATGGGGCGATGGTAAGCGATCCGGGCACCGGCGCGATAGTCAGTTCGCGTGCGCCCTCGCTTTTGCAAGACCAATTCATGGTGCCGCACGCCATGTCTTGCAGGACGGAACACGTGAATGGCAGGAAATTGGTATTAATGGCAGGCACTGGAAAATCAATATGCTGCAGCAAAAAATCGCATTGCGCGAGCGCTGGCCATGAAATGAAAAGGCATGCTGAAATAAATGCTGATAATGAGCATTAATAATTTCTTTTAAAAAACAAACTATGTGTTTGATAGTTTCGCATGATTATGTAAATGATAATTTAAATATTATGTGCAGCTAATCAGTATGCGATAGAAGATAGCACTCCAGCGGCATTACGCGATTAATTTGATGAATGTGTTGTGAAATATCAACGAGATAATTTAATTTCTTTGTTGGTAACAAAAAAACCACTGTTGTCGTACTCTTGAACTGTCACTCGTTCATATAATCATGACAAATAAATGTCATTTTTATATCGGCCTGCATCTTGCAGCGGTACATTTCTTAGCGAACAACATGATCAAAACACTACAGGAAACGGCAGGCCGTTCCGGCCGCCATGCAGCTTTTTCTTCCGCCGGACGCTACATGGGGATGCTGGCCGCGATTATCGGCCGCGCCCGTTTACCTCATCTTTTCAAGTCGCATGTTGCACCGCTGTCGCTCGCTTTCCTGCTGCTGGGCATTGCCGCGCCCGCCGCCGCACAGGTGTTGTGGGAGGATTACCGCGGCATTTCGCGGGTGCCGGCCAATCCGGCGACGCCCAATTACGACAACAGTTTCAACGCGGGCAGCACGGCCCGGCTCGTCAGTTTGGCGGCGCTGGCCGCCAATCCCGCCGCCAATGCGGCGCGCACGGGAACGTCGGGGCAGCTGGACTGGGCCAATGGCACGGCCGCCAATCCCGCGCAGCTATGCAACTTCGATACGCAGCAGACATCGGCTGCCTGCCGGGCGTGGATCATGGGCCGCGTGATGTACACGCTGGTGGTCTTTCCGCAGGCGGGCAATTACAAATTCAGCGTCGCGCACGATGACGACGTGAAGGTGGATTTCTCGACCCAGTATTCGACCAATTACCGCAATACCGTGTACAACGTGGCCGTGGGCAGCGTGGCCGAATATTCGAATAATGAAACGGATTTCCAGAATTTGGCCGGCAATTTCAATAGCGCCACGCCGGGCGGCTGTTATCTGGCCCGCGTGCTGTGGAATAACGTGGGCGGCATCAATTATTTGCACATGCGCTGGACGCGTCCTGACAATGTGACGGAAATTATTCCCGCTGCGCAATTGCGCGATCCCAGCCTGGCCAGTTCCTATGCCGATTGCACCAATAGCAAGACGGACCTGGCCGTCAGCAAGGTGGGGCCGGCGCAGTTTTCCGTGGGCAAGCCCTTGAGCTACACCATGAAGGTCTGGAACCGGGGCCCGGCTCTCAGCGCCGGCGCCACCTTCGGCGATGTGCTGCCAGCCAGCCTGAGCAATGTCAGCTGGACTTGCGCCGCCAGCGGCAGCGCGTCCTGCGGCACGAAGACCTCGGGTGCGGGCAGCAACAGCGTGAGTATTGTCATGGGCAACCTGCCCGTGAATGCGGCCGTCAGCGATCCCTCCACGGGCTCCTACCTGACGGTGACGGTCACGGCCACGCCGGGCGACGCCGCCAGCATCGTGAATACGGCCACGGTCACCGTCTCGCCCAACGAAACGGATAGCGATCTCAGCAACAACAGCAGCAGCACCACGGCCACGGCCAGGACGAATACCCTGACGGTGGTCAAGACGCTGGTGCCCGCCAGCGACAGCGGCCTGTTCATCATGAATGCCAACGGCACCGCTGGCGCGCAGGGCGGCAACGGCGCCACAGCCAGCGCGGTGGCGCGCGTGGGCAATCTCGTGACGTTTGCGGAAAGCGCGGGCACGGGCACCGTCCTGGCGCAGTACCAGAGCAGCTACAGTTGCGTGCGCACGGATACGGCGGCCGTCATCGCCAGCGGCGCGGCCACCTCGGGCAATGTCACCATGCCCGACGCACCGGTCACGTGCACCATCAGCAACCGCCGCCTGCAGGCGGACATGCAGGCCGTCACCACCGTGCCGCCCGGCCCCTACAATGCGGGCACTGCCATCACCGTCACGGGCGTGTGCACGAATAATGGCCCCGACAACGCGGCCGCGCCCACCTGCGTCATGAGCGGCTTGCCGGCCGGTACCACGCCCAGCTGCAGCGCGCCCGTCTCGCCGTTCATTCCCGGCTCGCGCATCAATTGCACTGCCACCTTCAACCTGCCCGCCAGCGGCAGCTTGACGGTCACTACCACGGCGGGCAGCACCACCGTGGACCCGGTGCCCGCGAATAACGTCGACAGCGAGCCGCTGGGCATCGTCAGCCCCCTCGTGCGCGTGCAGAAAACCGTCGACAAGGCGGCCGCCACGGTGGGCGACACGGTGCAATGGACCTTGAGCGTCGCGAACACCGGCACGGGCGCCACCACGGCGGCGCTGACCCTGACCGATACCTTGCCGGCCAATCTGGCAGGCATCGTCGTCACGCCGACGGCACCCGCCACCTGCGCGGCGCTGGCCGGCAATACGCTGACCTGCACGGTGCCGGCCGGCCTGGCGCCGGGCGCCGGCGCCCAGGTGAGCATCAGCGCCAGCCCCACCGCATCGGGCAACTTTGTCAACAGCGTACTGCCGTCGGGCGGCAATGGCGCCAGCTGCGCCACGCCTGCCGCCTGCCAGACCACCACCGTCGTCAGCAAGCCGCTGGTCGACGTGACCACGACCTTGAACGGTTTCCCCGGCACCTCGAACGCGGGCGACGCCATCAGCGGCGTGGTGACCTACGCCAACCTGGGCCCAGGCGCGGCCGAAGGCGTCACGTACAGCCTGCAGCTGGCCACGGGCCTGGCGGGCGTGTCGGTCACGGGCGTGAGCGGCAGCTATAACGCGGGCACGGGCCTGATCACGTTCACGGGCTTGCCCGTGATCCTGGCGCCGGGCGAGACCTTCAGTTTCAATCTGTCATACACCCAGCCTGGCAGCAATATTTCCTCCGTGACCAGCGTCATCGCCACCACCTCGACGGAGGTGGCGAACGATCATCCGAACCGGGCCACGGTGACGGTGCCGGGGCCGAACGTGCGCGTCACCAAGACGGCCAACAAGGCCACGGCCAATGTGGGCGAAGACATCATCTGGACGATCACGGCCAGCAACACGGGCAGTATCGCCAACCAGGCCGTCGTCAGCCTGGCCGACTTGCTGCCGCCGAATCTGGTGGTGACGAACGTGGTCGCCGCGCCGGGCGTGACGTGCCCGCCGCTGGCCAGCTGGGTGGCGTCGAGCACGCAGACGTGTACCGTTGCCGCCGGCCAGCTGGCCGCCGTGAACGGCAGCCGCACGGTCACCATCACGGCGCACGCGACGGCGGGCGGCAGCCTGTCGAACCGCATCATGCCCAGCGGTCCGGACAATCCGGCCTGCAGCTCGGCCGGCGTGTGCCAGACCACCAGCACCATCACCAGCCCGAAAGTGGCGGTGAAGAAAACCGTCGACCATGCCAGCATCAATATTGGCGCCACCCTGAGCTGGAGCGTGACGGCGACGAACAGCGGCGACGGGGTGAGCACCGCGGCCATCACCCTTACCGATACCTTGCCGGCCAATCTGCTGAATCTGAACGTGACGCTGGTCGGCGGCGCCACCTGCGCAGTGCCGGTGGGCAATATCCTCACCTGCACCGTGCCGGCCGGCCTGGCCGCGAACGGCGGCATTGGCGGTTTTACCGTCACGGCCCAGCCCGCCGCTGCCGGCACCTATGCCAATAGCGTCGTGCCGTCCGGCCCCGACAACCCGGCGTGCGCCACCGCCGGCGATTGCGCCACCACCAGCACGGTGACCAGCCCCAGCGTGGCCGTGACGAAAAGCGTCGACAAGAGCACCGTCAACCTGGGCGACACCATCACCTGGACCTTGAAGGCGCGCAACAACGGCAGCGGTCCGACGAATGCCGTCATCACCCTGACGGACAGCCTGCCCGCCAACGTGGGCGCGCTGCAGATATTGCCCGTCGCGCCAGCCTCGTGCGGCGTGCCGGCCGGCACCACCTTGACGTGCAGCGTGCCGGCCGGCCTGGCCGCCAACACGGAAGCGAGCATCGTCGTGAAAGCTGTGGCCAATGCGCCGGGCACGGTGGCCAACAGCCTGCTGCCGTCCGGCCCCGACAATCCCGTCTGCGCCACGCCGGGCGCGTGCCAGACGACGACCACCGTCACCAGCCCGAACGTGGCGGTGAAGAAAACCGTCGACAAGGCCACGGTCAACGTGGGCGAGACGATTACCTGGACCTTGAGCGTCAGCAATAGCGGCACGGGCGCCAGCACGGGCAGCGTGACCCTGAGCGACACCTTGCCGGCCGGCTTGACGAATGTCGTGATCAGCCCGCAGTCGCCCGCCACTTGCGCGCCGCTGGCCGGCGCGACCCTGACGTGCAGCGTGCCGGCCGGCCTGGCCGCCGGCGCTTCCGTGCGCATCTTCGTCAGCGCCACGGCGACCCTGGCCGGCGCCGCCGTCAACAGCGTGGTGCCGGGCGGTCCCGATAATCCCGCCTGCGTGCTGCCCGGCGATTGCGGCACCACCACCACGGTGGTCAAGCTGCTGGTCGACGTCACCACCACCTTGAACAATTTCCCGCCGAACACCCTGGCCGGCGACAGCATTTCCGGCATCGTCACGTATGCCAACGTGGGGCCCGGTCCCGCCGAAGGCGTGACCTACACCCTGCAACTGACGCCGGGCCTGGCGAACGTCACCTTGACCGGTGCCGTGGGCAGCTACAACCCGGCCACGGGCCTGGTGACGCTGTCCGGCTTGCCCGTGACCCTGGCGAATGGCCAGAGCACGAGCTTCAATATCGGCTACACGCAGCCGGCCGACAACCTGTCGATGGTGACGTCGACGATCGCCACCACCTCGGTGGAAGTAGCGAATGACTTGCCGAACATGGCCATGGCGACGGTGCCCGGTCCCATCATCCGCGTGACGAAACTGGCCGACAAGACGACGGCCAACGTGGGCGAGACGGTGACGTGGACCATCACGGCGACGAACACGGGCAGCCTGGGCAACCTGGGCGTGGTGACCCTGACGGATATCCTGCCCGCCAACGTGACGGTGCTGTCCGTGACGCCGGGCGCGGGCGTGACATGTCCGCCGCTGGCCAGCTGGCTGGCCAACAGCGCGCAAGCGTGCACCATTGCTCCCGGCCAATTGGCCGCCGTGAACGGCAGCCGCAGCATCACCATCAGCGCCGCGGGCACGGCAGGCGGCAGCCTCGGTAATAAAGTGCTGCCGGGCGGCCCCGATCATCCGGCCTGCGCGCAGGCCGCATCGTGCCAGACCACCACCACCATCCTCAGCCCGCAAGTGGCCGTGCGCAAGACGGTCGACAAGAGCAACATCAATGTCGGCGATGCGCTGACCTGGACCATTGCCGTGGCCAATACGGGCACGGGCGCGACGCGCGGCGTCATCACCCTGACCGATACCTTGCCGGCCAACCTGACCGTATGGCAGGTGCTGCCGTCGGCGCCCGCCACCTGCGCCGTGCCGAATGGCAACCAGCTCGTCTGCGCGATTCCCGCCGGCATGGCGGCAGGTTCCACCTTGAATATCATCGTCAAGGGCCTGGCCACGGCGGCTGGCGCCTTTGTCAACACGGTAGTGCCGAGCGGTCCGGACAACCCGGCCTGCCTGCAGGCAGGCGATTGCAGCACCACCAGCACGGCCGTCAAGCTGCTGGTCGACGTGACCACCACGCTGAACGGTTTCCCCGGCAGCACGCATGCGGGCGACAATATCAGCGGCACGGTGACTTTCAGCAATATCGGCCCCGGCGCGGCCGAAGGCGTGACCTACAGTTTGCAACTGGCGCCCGGCCTGGCCGGCGTCACCTTCAACGGCGTGACGGGCAGCTACAATGCGGGCACCGGACTGGCGACATTCACCGGCGTGCCCGCCACCCTGGCGCCGGGGCAGGGCTTCAGCTTCCAGCTCGGCTATATCCAGCCGGCCAGCAATCTGTCGACCGTGGTCAGCCGCATCGCCACCACCTCGACGGAAGTGGCGAACGACCAGCCGAACGTGGCGACCGTCACCATGCCTGGCTCCATCATCCGCGTCAGCAAGACGGCCAACAAGGCCGTGGCGAACGTGGGCGAGGAAATCATCTGGACCATTACGGCCAGCAACACGGGCAGCCTGGCCAACCAGGGCGCCGTGGTCTTGACGGACTTGCTGCCGCCAAATATTGTCATCACGGCCGTGACGCCCGACAGCGGCGTGACGTGTCCGCCGCTGGCCAGCTGGGTCGCCAACAGCAGCCAGAGCTGCAGCGTGGCCATCGGCCAGCTGGCGGCGGGCAATGGCCAGCGCCAGATCGTGCTGACCGGCAAGGCCAGCGCGGGCGGCACCCTGGCCAACCAGCTCATGCCGAGCGGGCCGGACAATCCCGCCTGTTTCCAGGCCAGCACTTGCCAGACCACGACGACCATCACCAGCCCGGCCCTGGCGCTGAAGAAGACCGTCGACAAGACGGCGCTGAATATCGGCGATAGCCTGAGCTGGACCATCACCCTGGCCAACACGGGCACGGGCGCCAGCACGGCCGTTGCCAGCATCACCGACACCTTGCCGGCCGGCCTGGCGAATATCGCCGTCACGCCCGCCGCGCCCGTCACTTGCGCACCGCTGGCCGGCAATGTTCTGACATGCAGCGTGCCGGCCGGCCTGGCCGCAGGCAGCGCCGCCACGGTGCAGGTGACGGCGCGCGCCGTCGCCGCAGGCAGTCTGGCCAACAGCGTCAGCGTCAGCGGTCCGGATACCCCCGTTTGCCTGCAGGCCGGCGATTGCGGCACCACCAGCACGGTCAGCTCGCCCCTGCTGACGGCCAGTAAAACCGTCGACAAGACGGTGGCCAACGTGGGCGACACCCTGACGTGGACCTTGACCTTGCGCAATACCGGCACGGGACCCAGCACGGCCATCGCCACCCTGGGCGATACCTTGCCCGCGGGCCTGGCGAACGTGCTGGTCACGCCGGTGGCGCCCGCCACCTGCGCGGTACCGGCGGGCAATGTCGTCACCTGCAGCGTGCCGGCAGGCCTGGCGGCAGGCAGCGCCGCCAGCGTCAAACTGAGCGCCACGGCCACCCTGTCGGGCAGCCTCGTCAATGCGCTGGTGCCGGGCGGCGGGGACAACCCCGCTTGCGCCGTGCCCGGCGATTGCCAGACCACCACGGTGGTGTCGAAATTGCTGGTCGACGTGACCACCACCTTGAACGGTTTCCCCGCCAGCAGCAATGCGGGCGATGCCATCCGTGGCGTGGTGACGTTCGCCAATTCGGGTCCCGGCGTGGCCGAGAATGTCAGCTACAGCCTGCAGCTGGAAACGGGCCTGGCCGGCGTGTCGCTGAGCCCCGTCAGCGGCGCGCCAGGCATCAGCGGCGTCTACAACAGCGCCACGGGCCAGTTCGTGCTGAGCGGCTTGCCGGCCACCCTGATCAGCGGGCAAAGCGCCAGCTTCAACCTGTTCTACACGCAGCCGGCCAGCAACAGTTCGCGCATCGTCAGCGTGGTGGGCACCAGTTCCACGGAAATCGTCAATGACTTGCCGAACACGGCGACGACGAATCTGCCGGGTCCCGTCGTGCGCGTAAGCAAGACGGTCGACAGGAACAATGCGGCCGTGGGCGATATTTTGACCTGGAGCATTACCGCAACGAATACGGGCAACCTGGCCAACCAGGCTCCTGTCGTCGTCCGCGATGTGTTGCCGGCCAATGTAGTCATTCTCGGCGTGACGCCCGATGCGGGCGTGACCTGTCCGCCGGCCGCCAGCTGGGCGCCGGGCAGCGTGCAGGCGTGCACGATTGCGGCAGGTCAACTGGCCGCCAGCAATGGCAGCCGCAAGATCGTCGTCACGGGGCGCGGCACTCTGGGCGGCAACCTGTCCAATCGTGTCGTACCCGGCGGCGCCGACAATCCCGCCTGCGACACGGCCAGCGCCTGCCAGGCCACCACCACCCTGGTGGCGCCACAGGTGACGGTACGCAAGAGTGTCGACAAGAGCAACGTCAGCGTGGGCGACTTGCTGACCTGGACCATTACCGCCAGCAATGGCGGCACGGGCGCCACCAAGTCCGCCATCGTATTGACGGACAACCTGCCTGCGGGCGTGAGCGGCGTGCAAGTGCTGTCCACGCAACTGGCCAGCTGCGCACCCGTGGCCGGCAATATCGTCACGTGCAGCGTGACGGCCGGCCTGGCGCCGGGCGGGCAGGCGCAAGTCGTGCTGCGCGCCACGGCAGCTGCCGCCGGCGTGCTGCAAAACACGGTGCTGCCAGCCGGCCCCGACAATCCTGTGTGCGTCCAGCCGGCCGATTGCAGCACCAGCACCACGGCCATCAAGCTGCTGGTCGACGTGACCACCACCTTGAACGGTTTCCCCGGCACCACCAATGCGGGCGACCAGATCAACGGCATCGTGAGTTTCAGCAATGCGGGCCCGGGCACGGCCGAAAACGTGAGCTACAGCCTGAAACTGGCGCAGGGCCTGATGGGCGTGACCTTGAGCGGCGCCGTGGGCAACTATGACGCCGTCAGCGGCATGCTGACGGTGCAGGGTTTGCCGTCCAGCCTGGTGCCAAACGACGTGCACAGCTTTGGCCTGTCATATATCCAGCCGGCCAGCAATGTGTCGACCATCGTCAGCATCATCGCCACCAGTTCCACGGAAGTGGCGAATGACTTGCCGAATACGGCAACGGTGACCATGCCGGGTCCCGTGATCCGCGTCAGCAAGAGTACCAGCACGGTCAATGCCAACGTGGGCGACAGCATCGTCTGGACCATCACGGCCGTCAACAGCGGCGGCGTGGCCAATGCGGGCATCGTGACCCTGGCCGATATCCTGCCGGGTAACCTGACGGTACTGGCGGTCAATGCCGACGCGGGCGTGACCTGTCCGCCGCTGGCCAGCTGGGTGGCGAACAGCGTGCAAAGCTGCCGCATTGCGGCAGGCCAACTGGCTGCCGTGAATGGCGCGCGCAGCGTGCGCGTCACCGCCACCGGTACCCTGGAAGGTAATCTGTCGAACCGGGTCTTGCCGAGCGGTCCCGATAATCCGGCCTGCGCGCAGGCCAGCAGCTGCGAATCGAGCGTGGTGCTGACGGGGCCGAAAGTGGCCGTGAAGAAAATCGCCAACCGCGCCAGCGCCAACGTGGGCGACACCGTGGTGTGGACCATCACGGCCAGCAATACGGGCAGCGGTCCCACGCGCGCCGCCATGACCCTGGTCGACACTTTGCCGGCCGGCTTGACGCATGTGGTGGTGACGCCGCTGCGCGCCACCTGCGCGCCCGTGGCGGGCAATGTGCTGACCTGCAGCGTGCCTGCCGGACTGATCGGCAATGGCGGCGAAGCCAGCGTGGAAGTGTCGGCCACCGTTACCCAGCCTGGGGCGGCGCGCAACAGCGTCGTGCCGTCGGGTCCCGATACGCCGCTGTGCCTGACCCCAAGCGATTGCCAGACCACCACCAACGTCACCAGTCCCAGCGTGATGGTCAAAAAGGTGGCGGACAAGGCCAATGCCAGCATCGGCGACACCGTCAGCTGGACCATCACGGCCACCAACAGCGGCAGCGGCGCCACCACGGCCGCCATCGTCCTGACGGATGACCTGGCCGCCAGCCTGACGGACATCGCCGTGACGCCAGCGGCTCCCACCGTGTGCGCACCGCTGGCGGCCAATAAACTGGTGTGCACGGTGCCGGCCGGCCTGGCGCCCAATGCCGTGGCCGCCGTTACCGTCAGCGCGAAAGTGGCCGCCAGCGGCAGCTTGAGCAATACCATCGTGCCGACCGGCACGGACTTGCCGCGCTGCGCGCAAGCCTCCGATTGCACGGCCGTCACGGAAGTGGCGAATCCGGCCATCGGCGCCGCGCTGGGCGTGGGCAAGGTGACGCAGCTGTCGGCCAAGGTCTTCTCCGTGCCCTATACGGTGGTGATCAGGAATGTGGGCAAGGGCACGGCATCGAACGTGCAGGCGCTCGACAGCCTGCGCGCCGCCTTCCCCGAGCCGGTGGCGTGCCGCATCGTCGCGCCGCCGGCCGCCCCGGCCATAGCCGGCAGCAAGCAGCTGGCCGTCAACCCGGGCTTCACGGGCGGTTGCGGCGGCAGCGATCTGCGTTTGCTCAGCGGCGATGCGGCCCTGGCCGAAGGCGAACTGAGCGTTATTACGTTCACGGTGGAAATTACCGTGCAAGACAGCAGCGCGCCGCAGTACAACAACAGCGTGTTTGCCAGCGTGCTGGGCGGTAACGTCGCCAACGCGGGCGGCAGCATCAGCGTGCCGGCAGCGCCGGCGGCCGGCGCCATCGCCGCCAACCCGGGCTACACGCCGCCGGCGGGCAGCCTCGTGTTTGACGCTTCCAACAATGGCGGCGCGTATGCGGGCGCCGTGGCGACGGCGGCCGAGGTGGCCGCGCTGGCGGAAAAGGCCGACCCTAACCGCAACGGCAACGCGTCGGAAACCGTGGGCGGCGTGCCGTTCACGGGCGAAGACACGCCCACGCCCGTGGTCTTGCTGCGCCAGGTGGTCGATGTCATCAAGGCTGTTTCTGCCCAGCAGCAAGTCGATGCCAGCAAGTTCGAGATCAGCTACACGGTGCAGGCGGCCAACCGCTATCCGGCCGGCTACCCGACTTCGACCATGGTGCAGGTGGCGGAAAACCTGAAGGCCGTCTTCCCGACGGCTACCAGCGTCACCTTCAAACCGGGCAGCCTGGCCGTCACGGCGCGGCCCGCCGGTGCCACGGCTTGCGTCGCGAATGCCGATTTCAATGGCGTCACGGTGTTTGGCTTGCTGAACGGCAAGGGCGACTTGCAGCCGCAGGAAAGCTGCAACATCGTCTTCACGGTGCTGGTCGACTTCGGCAGCGTGGCGGCGATTCCCACCGTGCCGCAACTGAACCAGGTCTACGCCAGCACCATGCTGGGCACGAACGGGGGCGGCATGAACGTCGGCCACAGCTACAGCGGCACGGGCACGTCGACGACGCCGGTGGCGCCCGCCAGCGTGCTGGCCCTGGCCAGTTCGGCCGACACCTTGCTGCTGCCGGCCACGCCGGGCGCCACGCCGCCGAGCTTTACGCCCGTCGTGTTCAACACGAAGGACAAGCCGATGCTGTTGATCAGCAAGAGCGTCAACAAGGCCCAGGCGGAGATCGGTGACAGCCTGCAGTACACGATCGAGGTGAAAAACACGGGCGTGGCGACGGCATTCGGCGTCAGCGTGCTCGATAAACTGCCGGCCGGTTTCCGCTACATCGACGGCACCACCACGCGCAACAACGTGGTGCAGCCCGATCCGTCCGGCAAGCCGGGGCCGCAGCTGAGCTTCAAGCTGGAATCGCTGGCGCCGAACGCCAGCGCCAGCTTCCGCTACCGCCTGCGCGTGGGCGTGGGCTCGCTGCAGGGCGACGGCGTCAACCGCGCCCAGGCAACGACCACCAACGGCCCGCCCTCGAACGAGGCGCGCGCCAAGGTGAAAGTGACGGGCGGCGTGTTCACCACGGATGCCTGCATCGCCGGCAAGGTCTTCGTCGACTGCAACAACAACCACGTGCAGGATGACGAGGAGCTGGGCATTCCGGGCGTGCGCCTGTACATGGAGGATGGCACGAACTTCACCACCGACGTGGAAGGCAAGTACAGCTATTGCGGCATCACGCCGAACAGCCATGTGATCAAGGTCGATGGCGCCACCTTGCCGCGCGCCAGCCGCATGATGGAAGCGTCGAACCGTAACCTGGGCGATCCGCACAGCCTGTTCCTCGATACCAAGAACGGCGAACTGCTGCGCGCCGACTTCATCGAGGGGTCGTGTTCGAATCCCGTGCTCGAGCAAGTCAAGGCGCGCCGTGCCCAGGGCGAAGTGCGCAGCGTGGAAACGGAGGGCAGGGGGCCGGGACTGAGTTTCAGCAGCCAGCCGGCCGCCGCACCGGCCCAGGCGACGGACAGCGCCAACCAGCCTGTCGTCGCACCCCGCGTGGTTACGCCAGCCGCAGGAGGCAGCCATGCGCAATAAGCCTCCTTTCAATCACTTGCCGCCAGCCATTGCAGCCAAAGAGAAACAGGTCATGAAGAAACATCCCCCCGCGCCCCGGCGCATGGCCGCCGCGCTGGCGCTGCTGGCATTCCCGGCGGCCGGCCTGGCGCAACTGCCCTTGCCGGACCGTGCGGCAGGTTCCGCCGTGGCGGCGCCATCGTTCTTTGCTGGCAAGGTGGGCGCTGCCGACTACGCCATCAACCGGGGCGTGGCGCGCATCGTCGTCGCAACGGACCGCAGCGACGCGCCGGCCGATGGCCAGAGCCCCGTCAAGGTGACGGTGACACTGTTTGACGAGCAGGGCAAGCCGTTGACGGGCACGGCCCTGCTCACCATCGAGGCCAGCGGGGGGCGTCTCCTGCTGCCCGGCGCCCGCACCGATGAACTGGGCCCGGAACGGCGCGACGTGGACAAGGTCACGCCCGGCACGCAGCTGACGGTGGAAAACGGCGAGGCGAGCTTCAGCCTGCTGGCCCCGGCCACGCCGCAGGACGTGCTGCTGCGCGTGTCGGCCGGTGCCGTGGCGGCGCAGGGCACGATCAGTTTCCTGCCGGAACTGCGCGACATGCTGGCCGTGGGCTTGATCGACGGCATCATCAGCAAGCGCAGCCTGTCGAGCAGCGACATTGCGCCGTCGCGCTTCAATGACGGCTTCGAACGCGATATCCAGCGCTGGAGCCGGGCCTTCAACAACGGCAAGGCCAATGTGGCGGGCCGCGCGGCGATGTTCCTGAAAGGCACCATCCGTGGCGACGCCTTGCTGACGGCCGCCTACGACTCGGACAAGGATACGCGCGCGCGTCTCTTGCGCGACGTCAATCCGGAAGAGTTCTATCCCGTGTACGGCGACAGTTCCGTGCGCAATTTCGATGCCCGCTCCAGCGACCGCCTGTACGTGCGCATCGACCAGCAGAAAAGCTATGTGCTGTATGGCGATTTCGCCACCGGCGACGGCTTCAGCCAGATGACGGGCGGCGGCGCCGTGGCCAACTTGCAGCAGAGAAAATTGGGCCAGTACAACCGCACGGCGACCGGCGGGCGCGGCCATTACGAAAAGGACGGCATCGTCGCCAATGCGTTTGCCATCAACGACAGCCTGAAGCAGGTTGTCGAGGAATACCGGGCCAATGGCACCTCGGGACCGTTCGCCGTGCGCAACAACAACGCCATCGAAAACTCGGAAAAGATCGAGATCGTGGTGCGCGACAAGAACCAGAACGGCAATATCGTGCAAGTGACGCAACTGCGCCGCTTCGAGGATTACAGCTTCGAGCCGTTCAGCGGGCGCATCCTGTTCAAGCAAGCGATTCCCGCGCTGACGCCGAATGGCGACCCGCAATCGATCCGCATCAGCTACGAGGTGGACCAGGGCGGCGAGAAATTCTGGACCGTGGGCGTGGATGGGCAAGTGCAGCTGGGCAAGATGGTCTCGATTGGCGGCTCGGCCGTGGAAGACCGGAATCCCTTGTCGCCTTACAAATTGCACAGCGTCAACGCTGGCCTGCGCCTGGGCGAGCACAGCTTGCTCGTGTTCGAGGTGGCGCGCACCACGTCCACCAGCTACAGCGCGGGCGGCAATATCTACACGACGCCGTCGGGCCAGGCGGGCGAGCTGCGCGATGAAGTCAGCGGCAACGCGGCCAGGGTCGAGCTGCAGCACAAGGATGACAAGCTGGACGCGAAAGCCTTTTGGAGCCGCTCGGACCAGGATTTCAACAACACGGCGGCCGGCATCACGGGCGGGCGCGGTGAAGCGGGACTGAAGGCCGGCTACAAGCTCAGTCCCGCCATCACCGTGTACGGCGAGGCCATCCGCAGCGACGAGCGCAGCACGGATGCGCGCCGCGATGCGCAGCGCCTGGGCGTGGCATGGAACGCCAGCGAACACTGGCTGCTCGACATTTCCGTGCAGCACATGAAGGAGAGCGGCGGCATGCCGTCGACGGCCGGCATCGCGCCGAACACTTCGCCGCTGGGCACGGGCTTGAATCCCACGGGCGGCTTCTTCGGCAACGGCACGGCGAATACGGCCATCGACCCCGTCACGGGCGGCAGCATCACCACGTTTGCACCCGTCAATCCGGGCGCGGGCGCGGGCACGACGGTGCCGCTGAACGCCACCACCGTCCGGCTGGGCGTGCAATACAAGGCCACGGACCGCTGGACCCTGAATGGCGACGTGGAAAAAAGCATCGCCGACGCGGACCAGCACCGCTACGGCCTGGGCGCGCAATACCAGCTGGCCGAACGCAGCCGGCTGTACGCGCGCTATGAAAATCAGTCGGGGCTGGCGTCCGCGTATTCGCTCAATCCGGCCGACCGCAGCACCAGCTTTGTCGCGGGCGCGGATACGGGCTACATGCCGGGCGGCACCGTGTTTGGCGAGTACCGCATGCGCGACGCCATGGATTACAGCCTGAGCAACCAGCGCGACTTGCAGCTGGCGTCCGGCTTGCGCAACACGTGGAACCTGGGCGAGGGGCTGGCGGCGAACACGAATGTCGAGTACCTGAAAGTCATGAACGGCCAGCAACAGCAAGCCGTGGCCGTGGCGGCAGGCTTCGACTACTCGGTCAATCCGCTGTGGCGCGGCTCCGTCAAGCTCGAGTACCGGCGCCTGTTCGACAGCAAAATCGCGCCGGGCGACCAGCGCCAGGACCAATGGCTCAATACCATCGCCTGGGCGCGCAAGCTGAGCCGCGATTGGACTTTGCTCGCGCGCAATTATTTGCTGTACACGCGCAACCACGACGACGCCAGCGGCGCGCCTGTCGGCAACGTGCTGCAGGACCGGGCACAGCTGGGCTTTGCCTGGCGCCCCGTGGACGACAACCGTTTCAACGGCCTGGCCCGCTACGAGTACAAGACGGTGCGCGACCAGTCGCAGATCGATGGCGACAATTACCGCGCGCACATCGTTTCCACGCACCTCGACTACCACCCCAGCCGTCCCTGGTGGTTCACGGGCCGGGTCGCCGCCAAGCACAACAACGACAAGAACCTGCCTGCCGGGCAAGAGAAATACACGGCGTGGCTGTTTTCCGGGCGCACCGTGTATGACATCAGCAAGAACTGGGATATCGGCGTGCTGGCGGCCGTGATGGGCAGCCCGCAAGGGGGCAGCCGCCAGTGGGCCAACGGCGTCGAAGTGGGCTATCTGCTGGCGCAAAACCTGTGGCTGTCGGCCGGCCACAACTGGTCGGGCTTTTCCGACCGCGACCTGACGGGCGCCGACTACACGGCGCGCGGCCCGTATGTGCGCCTGCGCTTCAAGTTCGATGAAAACCTGTTCAAAGGCAAAGACGCCACCATCAACCGTACCCTGGTCCGGCCATGAAAACTACCATGACACCCACAATGACACCGATGATGAAACCGATGATGACACTCCTGCCGCTGGCCAGCCTGCTGGCCATGGGCCTGGCCCAGGCGGCCACGCCGACCCTGTCAACGGCGCCGCTGGCCATGCCCCAGCTGCGCATCAGCGACCAGGCCGTTTCCGCCGACCAGCAAGCCTACCGCCTGCTGCAGGAACGCATCAAGAAGCTCAACGACGGCGGCGTGCGCGTGGGCGATTATTACCTGTCCAAGGCGCAATGCTGGCTCGACGTGTCCTTCCACGAGTACACGCGCAACGACCGCTCGGCCTTTCCCCTGCAGGCGCTGCAGGAATCGGCGAAGATCGTTGCCGCGCTGGAAGACGGCAGCACGCCCAATCCCGGCGACGCCACGCCGCTGGTGAACGACGCCACGCGCTTGCGCGACGATCTGTGGGCCAGCTTTGGGAAGCTGCGCGCATCGCCCGGTTTCGCCTGCGCGGCGCAAAAGGTGGCGTGCGGCGAAGTGGAATTGGTGCATGCGGGCAACGAATACAAGCAGCTGGGCTGGCGCCACGCGAACCCGTACGTGCAGCTGGCCGAGGATGGCCAAGCGGCGGCCCAGTCCGCCGCTGCGGCGTGCCCGGCCGACCAGCCCAAGCCTGACCCGCAGCCCGAAATCCTGCCGCCGCGCATCGAGCACGAACGCCTCACGCTCGACATGGATGCCCTGTTCCGCTTCGACAAGGCCGGTCCGGCCGACGTGCTGCCGCAGGGCGTCGACAAGATCCGCGAACTGGCGGCGCGCCTGAAGCAGGGCTATGTGCAGATCGATACGCTGTCCGTGACGGGCCACACCGACCGGCTCGGCAGTGACAGCTACAACCAGGCCTTGTCCGAGAAGCGCGCGCTGACGGTGAAACAGTTGTTGCGCGAGCAAGGCATCGCCAACGTCATCAGCGCGTATGGCAAGGGCAAGGCCGAGCCCGTCGTCGCCTGCGACAAGGCGGCGCCGCGCGCGGCCCTGATCGCCTGTCTGCAGCCGAACCGCCGCGTGGAGATCGAGCTGACGGGCATCAAGCGCGTGGGCAAGGATTAGAGCGATCCTATCTGGCCATCGACAAACATGAGGATGGCGCCCGCCACGGCCTGCGGCGCCTCGCGTTGCGGGAAGTGGCCGATGCCTTCGAGCAACACGCGCTGGTAGGCGCCGCTGAAATGGCGTTCGCGCCCGGCCGAGCTGTCCGGATGGTTGCAGGTGTCGGCCGCGCCATGCAGCACCAGGGTGGGCACCGGCAAGACGGGCGCCGGGTGCAGCCGCGCTTCGTCGGCCGCGTACGCGGGGTCGCCCCCGGCAAACGCCCAGCGGTGACGGTAGGAATGCAGCACCACCTCGGCCCAGTCGGGACCGTCGAAAGCGCGGCTGGCCTGCGCGAAATCGGCTTCGCCATACCAGCCGGCGGGCGACCAGCTGTCCCACATCATGCGGGCAAACGCATGGCGGTCATGCTCGACGGCATGCTGGCCCCGCGGCGTGGCCATGAACCAGTGGTACCAGTAGTTGCGCGCCTGCTGGTAAGTCAGTTCTTGCCTCGGGTCATTCGTGCCATAGCCTACCGACAGCATGACGAGGCCGGACGCCGCGTCGTGGCGCAAGCCGCAGGCATTGGCGGCGGCGCGCGCGCCCCAGTCATGGCCCACCAGCAAGGGCCGATCCAGTTGCATGGCATCGATAAAGTCGAGCAAGTCGCGTCCCAGCGCGGCCAGCTGGCCGCTGCGCGGCGTGTCCGCATGGCGAAAGCGCGTGGGCGCGAAGCCGCGCAGGGCGGGCGCCAGCACGCGGTAGCCAGCGGCGGCCAGCGCCGTCGCCGTTTTGGCCCAGCTTTCCGGGCTGTCGGGCCAGCCGTGTACCAGCACGGCGCAGCGGTTGCCGGACGGGTTCCATTCCAGGTAGGCCACGTCCAGCAGCGGGGTGGCGATGTAGTGATAGTCTTGCATGGCATTCCTGACGAAGGTGAGTGGAGAACTGCATGGTAGCGCCGGCAATGCATTTGATTCGTGAGGAATTCATCGATATTATGAGCATATCTTGATGAATTGGAGCCTATCATGCACGCCTTGCCGGCAATGACCCTGGACATCGTCCTCCTGCGCAGCCTGCTGGAAGTGGTCGATACGGGCGGCTTCGCGCTGGCCGCGCAAAACCTGGCGTTGACGCCGTCGGCTGTCAGCGGGCATATCAAGCGCCTGGAACACAGCGCCGGCAAACAGTTGTTGACGCGCACGACGCGCAGCCTGGAGCTGACGGCGGCCGGCGAACTGCTGTACATGTATGCGCGCAATATCGTCGACCTGGAACGCGAGGCGCGGGCCAGGCTCAGCGGTGCATCGGTGCAGGGGCGGCTGGTCCTCGGTGCGTCGGAAGATTTCGCGGGCACGTGGCTGCCGCAAGTGCTGCAGACGTTCCAGCGCTGGCATCCGCAAGCGTCGATCGAATTGAAGGTGGGCATCACGGCCGACCTGCTGCGGCGCCAGACGCACGAGCAGATCGATGTCATTTTCGGCAAGCAATGCAGCCGCACGGAAGGGGCCGGCGAATTGCTGTGGGCCGAGCCGCTGGTGTGGGCATATGCGGCCGGCCGCCTGCCCGATGCGCAACTGCCCGTGCCGCTGGCGCTGTTTCCCTCGCCGTGCGTGTACCGCGAAGCGGCGCTGGCCGCATTGGCGCAGGCGGGCCGCGCCTGGCGGCTGGCATTTGACAGCGGCAGCATGGCCGGCTGCGTGGCGGCGGCGCTGGCCGGCTTTGCCGTGACGCCCGTGGCGCGCAGCCAGTTGCGCGACGGCTTGCGCATCCTGGGAGCGGAAGAGGGCTTGCCGCCATTACCCGATGCCCGTTTTTATGCCTTTCCACGCAACAATACGCCGGCCGTGCTGGCGCTGGTGGACGCCGTGCGCGGCGCGGGACAGCGGCAGCAGTTTCGCGCATGATGCCGGCGGCGCTGAAATGCCGATGAAAGTATGAAAGTTTAGCCTGCGTCATAAGGCGGTCATATGCCGCTGTTATGATGCTTTTGTTGGCACACAGCATGCATTGCGCAGATCACTACGCTCCGGGAGCGATAGGATGCAGGCATGACTCAACAGCTTAGCCGGTGAGCTCAACCATCGGCACCAGACATGTAAAACTTGTTTTATAGCAATACTCGCAGGGCGGGGCAGGGGAAATGCAGGAATCGGCCGGGGATTTAATGAAGTCCTAAGCCTGTCTCAGGGCAGGGCTGGCATAGTGGATACATGGCGCACGGAAACCCCGAGCGCAAGGTTGCCGGACACCTCAATGACCGGCACGATTTCCACGTTTTCATGTGTTTCCCGTTTTATCCCTGCGCTCTGAAACAGCGTTTCAACCGGCTACCGCACCTTGCGAAGCCGGTTTTTTTTGCCTGCGTTTTCATCCGTTCCCGGCGCCGCGGCGCCGGGAAAGCCAATTAGCCCGCCTGTTTCGCCAGCCATGCATCGACGGCCGGCAGCCGCTCGGCGCGCAGCTTGATGCGGTACTTGATGCCGGCCACGGAGCTGTCGGCGTCGCCGCGCGCGCCGGCCGGCAGGTGCGCCTGCGCGTACGCTTCCAGCTTGGCGATCATGTCCGGCTGCGCCGACGCGGCGGCCAGGCGCGGGAAGTAGCGGCTGCGCGAGCTGGCGTCGATGCGCGCATTGACTTGCTCCAGGTGCGCCAGCGCAAAGTCGAAGGCCAGTTCCGGATGCGTGCGCGACACGCGCGAGATCATGGCCGGGCTGTTGGTCACGCCCGGTTCATCCGTCAGCGCCAGTGCCAGCGCGCGCTGCGCCAGGGCGGGATCGTCGCTCGAGGCCAGCAGGTCGTATAGCTGATTCTTGACCAGCGGCGTCTTTTCCTGCTGCGCGCGGGCGTGCAGCTGCTCCCAGGTGGCGGCGTCCGCATGCTGCGCCACCACGCCCAGGATGGTGCGGCGCAGGGGCGCGGGCATGGCGGCGGGGTCTTGCTCGCTGGCCGCGTAGCGGCGGCGCGCCTCGGCCAGCACGCCCGGTTCGCCCATGTCGCCGAGGATGGCGATCAGATGGCCGCGCAGGGTCGCCACGCTCGAGGCTTCGCCCGCGCGCGCTTCCCAGCCCGTCTGCGCCATCATCGGCGCCAGGCGCGCCACGGCAAAGCGGCCGAAGGCCTGCTGGCGCGCGGGGTCGCCGGCGTACTGCTCATACAGGCTGCCCAGCGAGGCGGCCACCTTGCCCAGCACCTGCGGATCGGCCGACAGCGGCGTCGCTTTCACCAGTTCCAGAAAGTCGGCCAGGTTTTGCGCGCCCGCCAGGCCCAGCGACTGGCTGTCCGCCAGCAAGCCCAGTTGGTCGATCGGCGCCAGGCGCGCGAAACTGTGCGCCAGCGCGCGCGTGTTGGCAGGCGCGTACACGGTGCGGTAGTAGCCGCTCTGGCCCGCGTTCACCAGCAGGGCGCCGCAGCCGGGCACGTTCAGGGTCGCCTTGCCATCCCTGACCAGCACCGTGGCCAGCTTGCCGTTGCCGACCGTCGAGGCGATGACGGGCACTTTCCACGACAGCGGTTTCTTGTCCGGCTGGTCCTTGGAAAATTCCGTCTGCGTCAGGCGCACGCGCGTATTGCCGTTCCTGCACACGGCCTCGCCCACCGTGATCATCGGCACGCCCGGCTGCAAGGTGAAATCATGGGCGATGGCGCTGACGGGCTTGCCGGCGGCGGCATCGACTTCGCGCCACAGGTCGTCGGAGACGGTATTGCCATACGCATGCTTGCGCATGTAGCTGCGCACGGCCGTGCGCCAAGTGTCGGCACCGACATACGCTTCGAGCATGCGGATCACCGCTTCGCCCTTTTGATAGGTGATGCCGTCGAAGGCCTGGCTGGCTTGCTCCACGGTGGCGATGCGCTGCACCACCGGGTGCGTGGTGCGCAGCGCGTCCTGGCTCATGGCCGACTCGCGCCCGCCCACGTTGGACAGGGCCGTGTTCCACTCGGGGTGCAAACGCTCCGTGGTGCGGCTTTCCATCCACGACGCAAAACCTTCGTTGAGCCACAGGTCGTCCCACCAGCGCATGGTGACCAGGTCGCCGAACCACTGGTGCGCCATTTCATGCGACAGAGTGGTGTAGATGTTTTCCTTGTCCGACTGGGTCGAGATGGCCGGGTCGAGCAGCAGGCCGTATTCGAAGGTGAAGACGGCGCCCCAGTTTTCCATGGCACCGAAGAACTGGCTGCGGCCCGGCGCGGCGATGTTGTCGAGCTTGGGCAGAGGGTAGCGCACGCCGAAATAATCGTTGTATTCGCGCAGCAGGGCGGCCGACTCGTCGAGCGCGAAGCGGCTTTGCGCCAGCGCGCCTTTCTTCGTGATGACGCCGATCTCCGTGCCGTCGCTCATGGCCGTGGCCCGTTCGAAGTCGCCGAGGCCGAAGAACAGCAGATACGTCGACATGCGCGGCGTCGTGGCGAAGTACACGTGCTTCATGCCATTGCCCAGCTCCTCGCTGCTGATGATCGGCATGTTGCCGACGGCCATCTGGTTGCTCGGCACGACCACGTTGAGATCGAAGGTGGCCTTGTAGTCCGGTTCATCCCACGACGGCAGCATGCTGCGCGCATCGGAATTTTCGAACTGCGTGTACAGCGCGCGCTGGCGGCCCTGCGGCGTGTCGTAGTCGAGCGAGAACAGGCCTGTGGCCTGCGTGCCGATCTTGCCGCTGTAATCGATGCGCAGCAAGTACTCGCCCTTGGCCACGGGTTCGGCAAAATGCACGGTGGCTGTCTGTTTGTCCGCATCGAACTCGATCTTGCGCGTCACCTGCTTGCTGCCGCCCGCGCCTTCGATGGCGGCGGCCGCAAACGTCAGGTTCAAGGCATTGAAGGTGATGCTGGCGGTCGGCGCGTCGACGGCCACCTTGATGGCGGCCTCGCCCTTGAAGGTAGAGGCGGCGGCGTCTGGCGTGATCGACACAATATAGTGCAAAGGCGTGACGCCGCGCGGCAACTGCGTGGTGGTGCCGGACGCATGGCTGGCCGAGACGTACCTGGCGGCGGGAGCAGCGTTGTCCGCATGGGCTGCGGTGATGGAAGCCAGTGCCAGGACGGCGGCGGCCAGTTGGCTGCGCCGGAAGCGCGGAGTCGGTGTGCGATGCATGGTATGCCCTTGGTTCATGGATAAAACGCCCGCCAGCCGGATAGGCTGCGGGCGTCGATGACGTGTGGGGGACATCGCTGGAACTGGCGGCCAGCGTTCCCTTACAGCAATCTAAGGCGAAACGGGGGCAAAGTCAACGCGCCGGGGGCGCCGCACCATGACGGTGCGCTGGTATGATGGACGCCTGACCGTACTGCCACAGGCCAGTCCCGCAGCGGATTGGCCGCCACCATAACGAGACGAGACCCAAGCACATGAAACTGATTATCAGCCCCCGCACGCCCAATCCGCGCCGCGTCACCATGTTCATCGCCGAGAAGGGCATTACCGGCATCGAGGAAGTGGCGCTCGACCTGATGGCGGGCCAGCACCGCGATCCCGCCTTCCTGGCGAAAAACCCGCTGGGCCGCGTGCCCGTGCTGGAACTGGACGACGGGCGCGTGCTGACCGAGACGCGCGCCATCTGCACCTACCTGGAAGGCTTGCAGCCGCAGCCGAACCTGATGGGCGAGGGATTCGAGGAGCGCGCCTTCATCGAGATGGCCGACCGCCGCGTGGAACTGCATCTGTTCAGCGCCGCCGCCAACTGGGTGCGCCACGGCCATCCGGCCCTGGTGGCGCTGGAAAACCCGCAGTTTCCCGATTTCGCCACGGCGCAGGCGGGCAAGCTGCGCGAGACGGCGCAATGGCTGGACCAGGTGCTGGCCCACCAGCCCTACATCGCCGGCGAGCGGTTTACGATTGCCGACATCACGGCCTTCTGCGCGCTGGAATTTGCGCGCGGCCTGATGAAGTACCGTCCCGGCGCGGAAGGTTTATCCAACCTGCAGGCCTACCGCGACCGCATCGCCGAACGCCCCAGCGCGCAGGCGAAGTAGGCAATGCGTGCGGCCCGCTTCAACGATGTTGTCGGCTTACGCCCGTTGGGCTAAGCCGACCTACGCCGACCTACGTCTACCGACAGCCCGGTAGGTCGGATTAGCGGAACGCGTCATCCGACATCACCACTTACTTCAGCTGCTCGTGCAGGAAGGTGTAGGTCAGCGCCCACATCAGCGCCTGCTGGTCGTTGTTGGCCGCGCCCGCGTGGCCGCCTTCCGTGTTTTCCCAGTACAGCACGTCGTGGCCTTGCTCTTCCATCTTCGCCACCATCTTGCGCGCATGGCCGGGGTGGACCCGGTCGTCGCGCGTCGAGGTGGTAAACAGCACGCGCGGATATTTCTTGTCCTTGAAGACGTTCTGATACGGCGAGTACTTGCTGATGTAAGCCCATTGTTCCGGCACGTCCGGATCGCCGTATTCTCCCATCCACGAAGCGCCCGCCAGCATCTTGTTATAGCGGCGCATGTCGAGCAGCGGCACCTGGCTGACGACGGCGTTGAACAAATCGGGGCGCTGCACCAGCACGGCACCCGTCAGCAGGCCGCCATTGCTGCCGCCCATGATGCCCAGGTGGCGCGGGCTGGTGACCTTGCGCTTGATCAGATCCTGCGCCACCGAGATGAAATCGTCATACGCGCGCTGGCGGTTTTCCTTCAATGCCGCCTGGTGCCAGCGGGGGCCGAATTCGCCGCCGCCGCGGATATTCGCCAGCACGTACACGCCGCCTTTTTCCAGCCAGGCCACGCCCGTGGTGCCGCTGTAGCTCGGTTTGAGCGACACTTCGAAGCCGCCATAGCCATACAGCACGGTGGGGTTGCTGCCGTCGAACTTCGTCTTCTTGCTCATGATGGCGAAGTAGGGCACCCTGGTGCCGTCCTTCGACGTCGATTCGAACTGCTCCACCTTGTACGGTGCCGCATCGTAGTAGGCGGGCAGCGACTTGATTTTCGTGCGCTGGTCGCTTTGCGCCGTGGCTAGATACAGGGTGGTCGGATTGAGGAAGTCGGTCACCGTCAGGAAATACTGGTCCGAGTCGACCGGGTCGAGCGCGCTGACGGCCAGGGTGCCCAGCTTCGGCGCATCGACGGCGCGGCGCTGCCACTTGCCGTTCACGTGGCGCAGTTCCGTCAGGCGGTTCTTGACCTTGTCCAGGGTGGTGACGAGGATGGCCGATTTGGTGGCCGTGACATTGTCCAGCGACGAGGTGGCCGTGGGCGCGTACAGCACTTCCAGCTCCTGCTTTCCCTGCATGAAAGCCTTGAAGTCGGACGCCAGCAGCGAGCCTTGCACGTAGGTCTTGCCGTTCACTTTCCAGTCCGAGCGCAGGGTGATGATCAATTGATCGCGCACGGTGAAGGCCGTCGCGTCGTCCGGCTTCGGCACTTTGGTCAGATTCGCGCCGTCGCGCAGGAAGGTTTCGCCGCTGTAGAAATCGATTTGCCGCTCGATGAACTGGTGTTCGTGGCCGGGCGTGAAGTCCTTGTAGGCGCCCGCGCTCAGGTCGTCGGGTTTGGCTTCATACAAGGTGTGCGCCTGCGCCAGCGGCGTGCCGCGCTGCCACTGTTTGATGATGCGCGGGTAGCCGGAGCTGGTCATCGAGCCGGGGCCGAAATCGGTGGAGACGAACAGGGTATCGGCGTCGATCCAGCTGGCGCTGCCCTTCGCTTCGGGCAGGGTGAAGCCGCCGTCGACGAAGGCGCGCTTGGCCACGTCGTATTCGCGCACCACCTTGGCGTCGCCGCCGCCGCGCGACAGGGAAATGAGGCAGCGTTCGCCCTTCGGATACAGGCAGGAGGCGCCGCCCCAGACCCAGTTTTCATGCTCGCCGGCGGCCAGCTGGTCGAGGTCGATCACGGTTTCCCACGCGGGTTCGGCCAATTGGTACTGCGCCAGGGTGGTGCGGCGCCAGATGCCGCGCACGTGCTGGGCGTCGCGCCAGAAATTGTAGTAAAACTCGCCTTCCTTGCTGACGTAGGGAATGCGCTCTTTCGAGTTGAGGATGGTTTTCAGGCGCGCCTGCAGGGCCGCGAAGCCGGGCTGGCTCTCCAGTTCCTTGACGGTGACGGCATTGTGCTGCTTGACCCAGGCCAGCGGCTTGTCGCCGAGGACGTCTTCCAGCCACAAATGGGGATCGGTGTTGGCGGCGGCAGGGGCGGGGGCTTGCGCATGGGCGAGGCCCGCTGCGGCCATGCCGAGCAGCATGCTGCCGGCGAGAGTGCGATATGACGACATGTAAGGTTCCTGGTTGGTCCGGTGGAGGCCGCGTTGCAGGCAAAACGGCGCAGCCATGGTGCCATGGATTGCTGTGAGGAACCAGTGTCTATGGACGGCTACCTGAAAAAATAGTTACTTTTCCAATATTGTTTGCTGGAAAAGAGTCGGGCCGTAGAATCTGCGGCACTTGGTGTACCAGTCCGTGCCGTTGCCGTGCCCTGATGCGCGGCGTTCACGGCAGCTGATTGACCCACACAGGCGCCGACCAGACGATATTGCCGTCGTCCTGCGTCAAGCGCGCGTAATAGAAATGGGGGCCGGGTGCGGGCGTGACGGTGAGCTCGGCCTGGTCCGATACCTGCGTGACGGAGCCGTTACCGCCCGGCACGCCGTGGAAGATGGCGACGGCCGCCGCCTGCCGCCCGTCGCTGTTGCTGAAATGGGTGGCCAGCTGCAGTGGGCCGTGGTTATCGAAACGCTCGCCCATCAACTTGCCATTCGCCGTGAACAGCAGCTGCGCGTGCTTGTCCATGGTGGCAAACACGCGGCGCGCGCGCAGGGCCTCAAATAGTTGCTCGCGCGACAGCGGTGCGTTGGCCGCATCGGCGATCACCAGCACGGCCGTGCGGTTGCCGTAGGCCGCGCCCCAGTTGGCGCAGTGGTTGTCCTGGTTGCTGCTGAAGGCCACGTGGTAGCCGGCCGCCAGGGCCCGGTTGCAGGCCGCCTCGTAATTGCTGCGTCGCGTTTCCGTTTCCTGGTCGTTGGTGGAAAAGGCGGACGTGTTCATCACTTCGCACAGCACCATGGCCGCGTCGCCGTCCGGCGTGTAGCCGAGCGGCTGGCCCTCGACGAGAAACTGGCCCGCATAGGCAGGGTGGTTGAACTGGCCGATCCAGCCCCGTTCGCGCATCAGCGCGTACAGGGCGGCGTAGTCGCTTTTCGGCGTTTCCAGGTCGGCCAGCAATTCGCCTTGGGCATTCCTTTCCCAGCCCAGCAATTGGTCGCTATTGAAGATGTTCAGGTGGCCGCCCTTGTTGATGACGCCCCATTCCATGCCGTACAGGGCCAGGAAACCCGGGTGGGCGTTTGTATAGGCTGCCGCTTCGGCCAGCCCCGTCTGATACAGGGCCTTCGCTTCGGCTGGCACGGCCGCGCTGTTGGTGCCGTCCGAGCCGTCATACATATGGTTGTGCTCGGACGTCAGCAGGGCATCCAGGCCGTGATCCTGCGCATACTTATAGGCATCGATAGGGCCGAACGGCGCCGTTTGCGGCTCCTGCGCGCCATGGCAGGCGTCGAGCGCGGCGCCGCCGTCGCTGTGGCGCGTCTGGCTGTGCAGGTTGGCGTAGACGATGCGGTAGCCGGGCTGGCCTTCCAGGCCGGGCAGTTGTTGCAAGCCGGCCTGGAAGGTGGGCACCCTGGGTGCCGTGCTGGCGCCCCGTTGCACCGCGATTTGCCATTGCTGTTCCACCTGCGCTTCGTGCGGCGTGCCGGCATCGGCCACGGCCAGCAGGCGCAGTTCGTACAAACCGTCCGGCGCCAGCATGCGCCGTTCGCGCGCATCGGCATCGGCGCGGCCATCCCAGGGCAAGTTCACGCTCTTGCCGCCCGCATCGACTTGTTCCGTGCCCGACCAGCGCCGCAGCACGGCGCCTTGCGGACCGGGGCCGGACAAGGTCAAGGTCCAGCGCACGGCATGCGGGCGGCCTTCGTCCGGATACGTGAGGCGCACGACGAATGTGCGCGCCTGCGCGACCCGCTCGCCGCGCGCCGCGTGGAACGGTGCGAAGACGGTCGCGTCCAGTTCGCTGTGCTCCCTCGGTGCGGGAGAGCGATCTTGCGCTGCGGCAGTGTTACTCCAGGCGATCAGGAGCGCACCCACGCAGACGCATGCCAGCGCACGCGCCATGCCGCGCCGCCGCTGCCGCAGTTGCCCGTCCATGCCGGCCTCCGCTTCATGAACTCAATAATAATTAGATAATCATTGCCACGTTCGAGTTCCTTTGCGCACCAAGAAGAGGCGTGCCTGCACCGCCATTGGCCATGACCTGGCGCAAAGTCCGTGCAAATAGGCAGACTTCCCCCTGGGATGGGCCTGGCACGGCGCTTGCTAAACAAAAGGGACGGATCAACGGCGATCCCCTGAATCAACGCACAACGGTCCAACGAGGGACCACCTGGACAACGGCGTCCGCTCTGGCTGATTTTTCATCGGCGGGGGCGGGCGCCGTTTTTGTTTGCATCTTTGTTATTTTCGGGATACTTCGGGAAACCATCATGGCCAGCCAAAAAGCAACAAGCATCGCGCTCTTCTCCCTCGCCACGCCGCCCATGCGCGCATTCCACCTGACGTGGATGGCATTTTTCGTGTGTTTCTTCGCCTGGTTCGCCTGCGCGCCGCTGATGCCGGTCATCAAGGGCGAGTTCGGCCTGTCCCTGGCGCAAGTGGCGAACATCAATATCGCCGCCGTCGCCATCACCATCCTCGTGCGCCTGATCGTGGGCCCCTTGTGCGACCGCTACGGCCCCCGCAAGACCTACACGGGCTTGCTGCTGCTGGGCGCCATTCCCGTGCTGGGCGTGGCCGCGTCGCAAAGCTACGAAAGTTTCCTGTTCTTCCGCCTGGGCATCGGCGCCGTCGGCGCCAGCTTTGTCATCACGCAATATCACACCTCCGTGATGTTCGCTCCGCGTGTTGTCGGCACGGCGAATGCGGCCGCCGCCGGCTGGGGCAATGCGGGCGGCGGCGCGGCGCAGGCGCTGATGCCGCTGCTGCTCGGTGCCGTGCTGATGCTGGGCGTGTCCGAATCGCTGGGCTGGCGCATCGCGCTGCTGGTGCCGGGCGTGCTGATGCTGGTCATGGCCGCCCTGTACTGGCGCTATACGCAGGATTGCCCGGAAGGTAATTACTCGGATTTGCGCGCCGCCGGCGTGGCCATCGACGGAAAAAAGGGCGGCTGGGCCAGCTTCAAGGCTGCCAGCGGCAATTATCGCGTGTGGCTGCTGTTCGTCACCTACGGCGCCTGCTTCGGCATCGAAATCTTCATCCACAACATCGCCGCCGTGTACTACGTCGACCATTTCGGCCTGTCCTTGAAATCGGCCGGCCTGGCCGCCGGCAGCTTCGGCCTGCTGGCCCTGTTCGCCCGCGCTTTGGGCGGCTGGCTGTCCGACAAACTGGCCCTGCGCGGCAACCTGAACAGCCGCGTGACCCTGCTGTTCATGCTGATGATCGGCGAAGGCGTGGGCCTGCTGTGGTTTGCCAAGGTCGACAGCGTCACCTGGGCCGTCATCGCCATGCTGGTCTTCGGCCTGTTCACCCACATGGCGTGCGGCGCCACCTACGCGCTGGTGCCCTTCATCGACAGCCGCGCGCTGGGCGGCGTGGCCGGCATCATCGGCGCCGGCGGCAACGTGGGTGCCGTGGCGGCCGGTTTCCTGATGAAGGGCACGGGCGACATCCGCCAGACCTTGATCATCCTCAGCGCACTGGTGGTGATCTCGGCCCTGTGCGCCATCGCCGCCCGTTTCACGGGCCTGGCGGCCGAACCGACCATGGCCGCGGCCTGAGGAGAGCGCAATGAACCACCCCTTGAACATCGTCGTCCTTGGCCATGGCATGGTCGGGCACAAATTCCTCGAACGCCTGGCATTGGACAACGCGCCGCACCTGTCCGTGACGGTCTTGTGCGAAGAGCCGCGCCCCGCCTACGACCGGGTGCACCTGTCCGAATTTTTCAGCGGCAAATCGGCCGACGACCTGTCGCTGGTGGCGCCCGGCTTTTTCGACAAGGGCAACGTCGTGCTGAAGCTCAATGCGCGCGCCGTGTCCATCGACCGCGCGGCGAAGACCGTCACGGCCAGCACGGGTGAAGTGCTGGCCTATGACAAACTCGTATTCGCCACCGGCTCGACGCCGTTCGTGCCGCCGCTGCCTGGCAAGGAGCGCGATGGCTGCTTCGTCTACCGCACCATCGAAGACCTGGAAGCCATGCTGGCCTGGGGTGCCACCTCCAAAACGGGCGTGGTCATCGGCGGCGGCTTGCTGGGCCTCGAATGCGCGAAAGCCTTGCGCGACCTGAAGCTCGACACCCACGTGGTGGAATTCGCGCCGCGCCTGATGGCCGTGCAGGTGGACGAGGGCGGCGCGCGCGTCCTGCGCCGCAAGATCGAGGAACTGGGCGTGACCGTGCACACGCAAAAGAATACGCTGGCCATCGTTGACGGCGAATCTGCCACGCACCGCATGCAGTTCGCCGACGGCAGCCACCTGGAAGCGGACATGATCGTCTTCTCGGCCGGCATCCGCCCGCGCGACGAACTGGCGCGCGCCTGCGGCCTGGACGTGGGGCCGCGCGGCGGCATCGCCATCGACGACAGCTGCCTCACCTCCGACCCGGACATCTATGCCATCGGCGAATGCGCGCTGTGGGGCGGCCTGGTCTTCGGCCTGGTGGCGCCCGGCTACGAGATGGCCCGCATCGCTGCCCGCCACCTGTTGCAGGAGGAGGGTGAAGCCTCGTTCAAGGGCGCCGACATGAGCACCAAGCTCAAACTGATGGGCGTGGACGTGGCCAGCCTGGGCGACCCGCACGGCAATGCACCGGGCAGCCGCTCCTACCAGTTCATGGACGAGCGCAAGCAGATCTACAAGAAGATCGTCGTTTCCGATTGCGGCAAGTATCTCTTGGGAGGCGTGATGGTGGGCGACGCCAGCGAATACGGCACCCTGCTGCAGATGATGCTCAATAAAATCGAGCTGCCCGAGTTCCCTGAATTCCTCATCCTGCCGCAGGCCGACGGCCAGCAAAAAGTCGGCATGGGCGTGGACGCCTTGCCCGATGCGGCGCAAATCTGCTCGTGCAACGACGTGTCGAAAGGCGCGTTGTGCGCGGCCGTCGCCGATGGCGCCACCACCATCGGCGCATTAAAATCCTGCACGAAAGCCGGCACGGCCTGCGGCGGCTGCGTGCCCCTGGTGACGCAGATCATGAAGGCGGAAATGCAGAAGCAGGGCCTGATGGTGAACAACCACGTGTGCGAACATTTTGCCTACTCGCGCCAGGAATTGCACCACCTGGTCCGCGTGGGCAAGATCCGCAGCTTCGGCGAACTGCTGTCCGCGCATGGACAGGGCCTGGGCTGCGACGTGTGCAAGCCCGTGGCGGCGAATATCCTGGCGTCTTGCTGGAACGATTTCGTGCTGTCGCCCGTGCACGCCAGCCTGCAGGACAGTAACGATTATTTTCTCGGTAATATCCAGAAGGATGGCACGTATTCCGTCGTGCCCCGCATGCCGGGCGGCGAGGTGACGGCCGACGGCCTGATCGCCGTGGGCATGGTGGCGAAAAAATACGGTCTCTATACGAAGATCACGGGCGGACAGCGGGTCGACCTGTTCGGCGCGCGCGTGGACCAGTTGCCGGCCATCTGGGAAGAGCTGATCGCGGCCGGCTTCGAGTCGGGCCACGCCTACGGCAAATCCTTGCGCACCGTGAAATCGTGCGTCGGCTCCACCTGGTGCCGCTACGGCGTGGCCGACAGCGTGGGTTTCGCCATTCAACTGGAAAACCGCTACAAGGGCTTGCGCACGCCGCACAAGATCAAGTTCGGCGTCTCCGGCTGCACGCGCGAATGCGCCGAGGCGCAGGGCAAGGACATCGGTCTGATCGCCACGGAAAAGGGCTGGAATCTGTACGTGTGCGGCAACGGCGGCATGAAGCCGCGCCACGCGGAATTGCTGGCATCCGACCTCGATGAAGCGACCCTGGTGCGCTATGTCGACCGCTTCCTGATGTTCTACGTGCGCACGGCCGACCGCCTGCAGCGCACCAGCGTGTGGCGCGACAACCTGGAAGGCGGGCTCGATTACCTCAAGCGCGTCATCATCGACGACAGCCTGGGCCTGGGCGCCGAGCTGGAAGCGGACATGCAGCACGTGGTCGACACCTATGCCTGCGAGTGGAAGGAAGCCGTCTCGAATCCCGCCGTGCGCCAGCGTTTCCGCCATTTCGTCAACAGCGGGAAGAACGATGAGAACGTCGTGTTCGTCGAGGAGCGGGGCCAGATCCGGCCCGCCACGCCAGATGAACGGCGCAGCACCGTGATCCCCATCCTTGCCGTGGAGGCGTGAGCCATGAATGCGATGAATGAATTGAACAGCGCCAGCGCCGACAACTGGACGGCGATCTGCCCCCTGGCCGACATCGTGCCCGACACGGGCGTGTGCGCGCTGCTGGGCGGCCGGCACGTGGCCGTATTCCGTATCGGCGATGCCGCGCCGCGCGTGTACGCCATCGACAATGTCGACCCGAACGCGGGTGCTTCTGTGCTCTCGCGCGGGCTGGTGGGCAGCATCGGCGAGCGCGTCGTGGTGGCGTCGCCCATCTACAAGCAGCACTTCGACCTGGCCAGCGGCGAGTGCATCGAAGCGCCCGAGCATTCCGTCTCCGCCTGGCCCGCGCGCGTGTTCGGCGGCATGGTGTGGGTGGCCATATGAACACCGCCGCACGGCCGTCTTTAGTCGTGGTCGGCAATGGCATGGCCGGCATGCGCACGGTCGAGGAATTGCTGAAACTCGCGCCGGACCTGTACGACATCACCGTGTTCGGCGCCGAACCGCACGGCAATTACAACCGCATCCTGCTGTCTCCCGTGCTGGCCGGCGAAAAGACGGTGGACGACATCATGCTGCACACGCGCGACTGGTATGCCCAAAACGGCATCACCTTGCACGCGGGCGACCCCGTGGTGGGCATCGACCGCCAGGCGCGCACGGTGCAGGCGCTGTCGGGCATCGAGATGCGCTATGACCGCCTGCTGCTGGCCACCGGTTCCACGCCCTTCATCGTGCCCGTGCCGGGCCATGCGCTGCCCGGCGTGATCGGTTTTCGCGACATCGACGATGTCGACACCATGCTGCGGGCGGCGCGCCAGCACCGCCACGCGGTCGTCATCGGCGGCGGCTTGCTGGGGCTGGAAGCGGCCAACGGCCTGCAGCGCCAGGGCATGGATGTGACCGTGGTGCACATGAGCGGCGCCCTGATGAACCAGCAGCTCGACGCGCCCGCATCGATGCTGCTGAAATCGGCGCTGGAAGCGCGCGGCCTGCGGTTTTTGATGCAGGCGCAAACGGCGGAAATCCTCGGCACCGACCGCGTGCAGGCAGTCCGCTTTGCCGATGGTACGTCGATCCCCGCCGACCTGGTGGTAATGACGGCCGGCGTGCGCCCGAATATCGCGCTGGCGCAAGCGGCTGGCCTGCACTGCGAACGGGCCATCGTCGTCGACGACTGCCTGCAAAGCTACGACCCGCGCGTGTACGCCGTGGGCGAATGCGTGCAGCACCGGCGCGCCACCTTCGGCCTGGTGGCTCCCATCTGGGAGCAGGCGCGCGTGTGCGGCGCGCACCTGGCCGGCGCCGGGCACCGCCGCTACGTGCAGCAAGCCAGCGCCACCAAATTGAAAGTGACGGGCATCGACCTGTATTCGGCCGGCGACATCCTCGGCGGCGAGGGCAGCGAAGACCTGGTGCTGCGCGATCCGAGGCGCGGCGTCTACAAGCGCCTCGTGGTGCAGGGCAGCCGCCTGGCCGGCGCCGTGCTGTATGGCGACGTGCAGGACGGTCCCTGGTACTTCGACCTGATCCAGCAGCGCCGCGACATCAGCCAGCTGCGCGCCCATTTATTGTTTGGTCAGGCGCTGTGCGCCCAGGCCGCCTGACAGGACATTCCATGACCAGTTGCCCGCCCGTAAAAACCACTTGCCCGTACTGCGGCGTCGGCTGCGGCGTGGAAGCGACACGCCTGCCCGACGGGGCCATCCGCATCGCCGGCGATACAACGCATCCGGCCAACCTGGGCAAGCTGTGCGTGAAAGGCTCGGCGCTGGGCGACACCCTGGACCTCGACCAGCGCCTGTTGTCCCCGCAGGTGCGCACCGATGGCGTGCTGCGGCGCGCTTCCTGGGATGCCGCGCTGGACCAGGTGGCCGGCGGCCTGCGCGCCATCATCGACGAGCACGGCTCCGACGCCGTGGCACTGTATGTCTCGGGCCAGCTGCTGACGGAAGACTATTACATCGCGAATAAATTCATGAAGGGCTACGTGGGCAGCGCGAACATCGACACCAATTCGCGCCTGTGCATGTCGTCGGCCGTCGCCGGCCACAAGCGCGCGTTCGGCGAAGATATCGTGCCCGGCTGCTATGAAGACCTGGAGCTGGCCGACATGGTCGTGCTGGTGGGCTCGAACACGGCCTGGTGCCACCCGATTTTATTCCAGCGCATTGCCCGCATCCGCGAAACCCGGCCGGAGGTAAAACTGGTGGTGATCGACCCGCGCCGCACGGCCACCTGCGAGCTGGCCGACCTGCACCTGCCCGTGAAACCGGGCACCGACGTGTGGCTGTTCAACGGCTTGCTGTGCTACCTGGCGAAGGAGGGCGCGATCGCCGGCGATTTTGTCACGCGCCACAGCCGCGGCCTCGATGAGACGCTGGCGGCCGCCCACGTGGACTGCGGCGACCCGCTGCAGGTGGCGCGCATCTGCAAGGTCGACCCGCAAGCCCTGCTGGCGTTTTACCAGGCGTTTGCCGCCACGCGCAAGGTCGTCACGGCCTTTTCGCAGGGCGTGAACCAGTCGTCCTCCGGCACGGACAAGGTCAACAGCATCATCAACTGCCACCTGGCGACGGGGCGCATCGGCCAGCCCGGCATGGGACCGTTTTCGCTCACGGGCCAGCCGAACGCCATGGGCGGGCGGGAAGTGGGCGGCCTGGCCAACATGCTGGCGGCGCATCTCGATCTCGACAACCCGCTGCACCGCGACACCGTGCAAACCTTCTGGAACTCGCCGCGCATCGCCGCCAAACCGGGCTTGAAGGCGGTGGACCTGTTCCACGCGATCGAGGCGGGCAAGGTCAAAGCCGTGTGGATCATCGCCACCAATCCGCTGGTCAGCATGCCGGACGCCGATCAGGTGCGCCGCGCGCTGGGCAAGTGCGAGCTGGTGGTGGTGTCGGACATCAGCGCGCAGTCGGACACGAATGCCCATGCCGATGTGCTGCTGCCGGCCCTGGGCTGGGGCGAGAAGGATGGCACAGTGACCAATTCCGAGCGCCGCATCTCCCGCCAGCGCGCCTTCTTGCCGGCGCCAGGCGAGGCGCGCGCCGACTGGGACGTGCTGTGCGACGTGGCGCGCCGCATGGGTTTTGCCGGCTTCGACTTCAGCACGCCGCAAACGATTTTTGATGAACACGCGCGCCTGTCCGCCTTTCGCAACGGGGCGGAAACGGCGCGGCTGTTCAACCTGTCGCACCTGGTGGCGATGGGCGCCGCGCAGTACGACGCCCTGGCGCCGCAGCAGTGGCCGCAGGGCCGGGCGCGGCTGTTCGGCGACGGCCGCTTCGCGCATGCGGACGGGCGTGCGCGCTTCGTGCCGACGGCGCCGCGCGCGCCGCGCAACATGCCCGACGAGGATTATCCGCTGATCCTGAACACGGGCCGGGTGCGCGACCAGTGGCATACGATGACGCGCACGGGCAAGGCGGCCAAATTGTCGGGCCACGTCGCCGAAGCGTTCATCGACATCCACCCGCAGGATGCGCTGCTGTACAGCGTGCGCGAGGGCGAGCTGGCGCGCATTTCCAGCGCCTGGGGCGCGATGGTGGCCCGCGTCGTGCATGGCGGCGGCATCGCGCGCGGCCAGGTCTTCGTGCCCATCCACTGGAGCGACGCGAATGCGTCCGACGCGCGCGTGGGCGCCGTCGTCAATCCGGTCGTCGACCCTGTCTCGGGCGAGCCGGAATTCAAGCACACGCCTGTGCGCATCGAGCAATTCCGCGTGCAGTGGCATGCGTTTGTCCTGAGCCGCACGCCCTTGGCCCTGGACGGCGTGGCGCACTGGACGCGCGTGCAGGGCGAGCAATTCCTGCGTTACGAACTGGCGGGCCGCCAGCGCATCGCCGACCTGGGCGCCTGGGCGCGCGCGCTGCTCGGCGTGACAGATCGCGATGCCGACTGGCTCGATTACGCGGACGCCAGCGCCGGCGTGTACCGCGCCGTGCACCTGGACGAGGGGCGCATCGCGCAATGCGTGTATGTCTCGCCCCGTCCCGACCTGCCGTCGCGCAGCTGGCTGGCCAGCCTGTTTGCGCACGCGCAAATGGATGCGCCTGATCGCGCCGGCGTGCTGCTGGGCCAGCCCATCGGCAAGGGCGTCGATGCGGGGCCCACCGTGTGCTCGTGCTATGGCGTGGGGCGCAACACCATTTGCGCGGCCATCGTGGAGCAGAAGCTGACGACGACGGCGCAGGTGACGGCCTGCGTCAAGGCGGGCGGCAATTGCGGCTCCTGCGTGCCGGAGATACGACAGTTGCTGCTTGAGGCGCGCAGCGCGGCCTGATAATCTGTCCTTTCCTGCGCGGCTTTGTTATATTGCCAGCTCTACAAGAAGGGAGGCAATGTGATGACGGCAGGACAATACGACACGGTCTGGCTGACGGGCTTGAGCGGCGCCGGCAAGTCCAGCATCGCCGACGCGCTGGCGCACCGGCTCAAGGCGCAGGGCCGCGCCGTGGCGGTGCTCGACGGCGACCAGCTGCGCCATGGCTTGAACCGCGACCTGGGTTTTACGCCCGAAGACCGGCATGAAAATATCCGCCGCGTGGCCGAAGTGGCGCGCCTGATGAACGGGGCGGGCTTGACCGTCATCGCCGCCTTCATTTCTCCCTACCGCGCAGACCGGGCCATGGCCTCTGCCATCATCGGCGCGGCGCATTTCATTGAGGTCCACGTCAGCACGCCGCTGGCCGTGTGCGAGGCACGCGACCCGAAGGGCCTGTATGAAAAGGCGCGGGCAGGGCAGCTGACGCAATTCACAGGCATTTCCGCGCCCTATGAAGCGCCGCTGGCGGCCGCGCTGACCCTGGACACGGGCACCGTGGCGCTGGACGAGTCGGTTGCGCGCATTTGCCGGCTTTTGCAGCTGCGCCAGTGATGAACTGGCGAAATCGGCTGCGCCGGCGCCTGCCGGCCAGCCTGAAGGCGCGCATGAGCGTGGTCGTCTTCCTGCTCGTGCTCGCTGCCGTGGCTTCGCTGGCGCTGGCCACCCTGTCCGTGGCCGAGCGCGGCATGCGCGACGTGACGGGACGCCAGCAGTACGTGTCGCTGGCCAGCGCCGCCGTCTTCATCGATGAAGAGCTCGACGCGAAGCGCAATGTGCTGCGCGCCATCGCCGACAGCCTGGCGGCCAGCGGCGCGCACGACGGTGCCAGCCTGCAGCGTTTCCTGGCCGCGCAAACGGTGCTGGGCAAGGAATTCTATACGGCCGGCGTGCTGGGCATCGACGGAGCCGTGCTGGCCAGCGTGGGTCCCTTCAAGCCGCAGGCGGGGCTGAACGTGAAGGGGCGTCCTTACTTTGAACAGACGCTGGCGAACCGGCGTTCCGTGATCTCGGCGCCGCTCAACGGCAGCATTTCCGGCATGCCCCTGGTGGTGGTGACGCAGCCCGTGTTCGACGCGCAGGGCGCCATGCGCTATGTGCTGGCGGCCAGCGTCAACCTGCGCCAGCCCGATTTCCTGGGCCGCCTGGGCGCCCTCAAGCCGGGCACGGGCGGCTACCTGTACATCATGACCGGCGAAGGCATCATCGTCGAGCATCCCGACAAGTCGCGCATCATGCAGCATATCGAGGCGCATGGCCCCATCAGCGTGCCCACGCGGCGCGCCTTGCAGGGGTTCGAGGGCTGGCTGACGGGCACCACCACGCAGGGCGTCGATGCGCTGTTTGCCTACCACCGCATCGCCTCGACGGGCTGGATACTGGCGTCCGTGTATCCCATGCGCGACGCGTTCGCGCCGCTGCACGCCATCCGCAGCAAGATCCTGCTGGCCGCCGTGCTGCTGGCGGCGCTGGCGGGCCTGGCCGGCTGGCGCGTGGTGCTGCGCCTGCTGCAGCCTTTGGAGCGGCTGCGCCGCCATGTGCATGAAATCCGCCGCCAGCGCCTGGGCATCGAGGCGCTGCAGATCGGGCGGCGCGACGAGATCGGCGACTTGAGCCGCGATTTTTACTCGCTGGTGGCCGAGCGCGAAATCGCCGAGGCGCAGACGCGCGACAGCGAGCGGCGCCTGAAACTGCTGACGGACCACGTGCCCGTGGTGATCGTCTACATCGACCGCGAGCACCGCTACCAGTTCATCAATGCGACGTTTGAAAAATGGTTCGGCAGGTCGCAGCAGGAAAGCATGATGCAGTCGATGCGCGAGGTGCTGGGCGAGGAAGCCTACCAGCTGCGCGAGCAATACCTGCGGCGCGCCTTCGCGGGCGAGGAGGTCGACTATGAATTCACCATTGGCGGCGACGGAGACGCTGGCCAGCGCGCCTTCCAGACCAGTTACGTGCCTGATGTGGGCGAGAGCGGCGCGGTGGAAGGCGTGTATGGCCTGATCCACGAAATCACCAAGACCAGGGCCGTGCATACGGCGCTGCAGTTCGCCGCCGCCACGGATATCCTGACGGGCATCGCCAACCGGCGCCGCTTCGACGAGCAGCTGGAATTGAGCATGCAGCGCACGCGGGCCGCGCGTGCGCCGATGGCGCTGGCGTATCTCGATATCGACCGTTTCAAGGCCATCAACGACAGCCTGGGGCACAAGGCGGGCGACGAGGTGCTCAAGGAGTTCGCCGCGCGCCTGGTGCGCAGTGTACGCGCCAGCGACCTGGTGGCGCGCCTGGCCGGCGACGAATTCGTGATCATTCTCGAAGGCGTGAACGGCGCGGCCGAAGTGCGCCAGGTCGGCGCCAAGATCGTCGAGGCCATCCGCCAGCCGTTTGCGCTGGCCGGCGGCCCGCTGCAGGTGACGACCAGCGTCGGCATGGCCATCTTCCGCGAAGGTGCGCTGACGCCGGCGCAGCTGCTGGACCTGGCCGACCAGGCCCTGTACGCCGCCAAGGGACAGGGCCGCGATGGCGTGGCGCTGCGCGAGGCGGCGCCGTAGCGATTACAGGGTGGCGCTCCAGTGGTCGAGCTGCTGCGTGGTGGCCGTGACGCCGCCGCAGACGATGACGAGCACATTGCGGTAGGGCGCCAGTTCCGGCGCCTTGCCGTAGACGGCCGCCAGCGCCGCGCCGCAGGCCGGTTCCACCACCAGGCGCTGGTCGGTGATGAAGCGCTGGCAGGCGTCGACGGCGGCACGGTCCGATACCACCACGCTGTGCAGCAGGCGCGTCTGGCTAATGGCGTATGCCTGCGCGCAGACCTGGCGCGCGGCCAGCGAGGTGGCGATGCTGCTCACGGCGGGCAGGGCCACGTGTTCGCGCGCGGCCACGGCGGCCGCCAGCGAAGCGGCGCCTTCGGTTTCCACGGCCACCAGGGCCACGTCATCCCAGCCGTTGCGCTGCAAGCCCTCGGCCACGCCGGCCAACAGGCCGCCGCCGCCCACCGACAGCACGACGGCGTCCGGTTTCAGGCCCGCGCGGGCCACTTCATCGATCATGCCCGCATGGCCCTGCCACAGCAGCGGGTCGTCGAACGGGTGCAGAAAGGCGTCTTGCGGCGTGAGCATCGATTGCGCCAGTGCGTTGGCTTCTTGCCAGGCGGCGCCGTGCACAATGACTTCGGCGCCTTCCTGGGCGATCAGGGCCTTGGCCCGTTCGCTCGTCGTTTCCGGCACGACGACGATGACGGGGATGCCCAGCTGGCGTCCCGCATAGGCGACGGCGATGCCGGCATTGCCGCCGGAAGAGGAGATGAAGCGGCTGGCGCCGCGCCGCGCGTATTCTTCGCAGGCGAGGCCGATGCCGCGGATCTTGAAGGAGCCGGGCGGCTGCAAGGCTTCGAGCTTGAGCCAGATGGCGCGTTCGCTGTGCAGGCTCAGGGCGCGCGAGTTGAGCAAGGGAGTTTCGATGTGCAGGGCCATGCGTGTTCCTGGTAAACAGTCAGGCCAGCATCATAGCCGAAGCGCCCGCGCCACCGTGTCACCCTTGCCCGGAATATGGCGGCAGCTAGTTCAGCGGCGCGCTCTTGAGCTGATGCGTGCGCGCCACTTCCTTCATCGCCTCGAGCAGGTCGTCGCGCAGTTGGCGCGGCAGCTTTCCGAAGAATTCCTCGTCGTTCTGGTCGGCCATCTCGGCCAGCACGGGCACCAGCGCCTCGCCTTCCGTGGTCAGTTCGATCGAATGCTGGCGGCGGTCGGCCAGCAGGATGGATTTGCTGACCATACCCTTGCTTTCCAGGCGGTCGATCAGTTTCGACACGGCGCCCTTGCTCATGCCGGACACTTGCGCCAGCACCGTGGGCGAGGTGCAGCCCAGGCGGAACATTTCGCGCAGCACCACCCATTCGGACACCGTCACGCCATTGGCTTCGGCTTTTTTCTGGAAGCTGTGGGAAACATGGTTGGAAACGAAACGCAGCCAGTAACCGAGATGGGCTTCCAGCTCGCTGACGGGGGCGCTGTTGGGATGGGCGGCTTGCGTGGCGGCCGATTCAAAATTATGGCTCATTTCTCTTCCTTCACTGGGCGGCGTTGCCGGCATGGTTAAGGCCTTCACGCTTGCTGTCGAGTGGTTTGTTGGGGAACTATCGTCGTGCTTGAGGTATTTCTAACACTGTTTTCACAGGAAATCACTTACCGGCAAAAAGTTTTTCCTTTTTTCTTGCTCTATATGGATAAAAAGCAATATCAAGCAAATAATCGTATTGCTAGAGAGGAAGATTAAAAAAATAACTCATGTTGCATCAATGGTAACATGAATTTTGCCGAATTGATAAATATTTCAATGGCGATCAGTGTCGAAAGGCACAGCTGTGTTGCCGGCGCTACTTGGAGCCTATCCCAGTAGATGAATACATCTCTTGCAAGCGCTCCTGATGTGCTGCTTGCAAAAGACGCTCCCTACTGGGATAGGCTCTTAGCTGAACCGTTCCACGAGAAAATCGACGAAGCTGCGCAACTTGGGCGAGCGATAGCGGTCCGGCAGGTAGACCACGTGCAAGGGGCGGCTGGGCAACGCATGCGTGGGAAACAGCTGGACCAGGCGGCCCGCCCGCACGTCCGTTTCCAGCAGGAAGGCCGGTTGCAGCACGATGCCCATGCCATGCAATGCGGCAACGCGCAGCGCCTGGCCGTGGTTGACTTGCAGGCGGCCCGAGACGGGCACGCTGCAGACGCCGTCCTGGCCTGTCAGGCGCCAGTGCGCCAGTGCGGCGGGCGAGAAGGACAGGCATTCATGCTGGCTCAGCTCGGCCGGCAGGCGCGGCGTTCCCCTGCGCGCCAGATAGTCGGGCGAGGCGCAGATCATCAGCCGGTAGGGGGCCAGCGGCCTGGCGATCAGCGACGAATCGGGCAACTGGCCGATGCGGATGGCGGCCTCGAAACCTTCCTCCACCAGGTCGACCACGCGGTCGCTCAGCGATACATCGATGCTCACATCGGGATAGCGCTCCAGGTACGCGGCCATGGCGGGCATCAGCGCTTCCGCGCCGAAGGTGAGGGGCGCCGTGATGCGCAGCTTGCCGGCGGGCGCCAGTTGCAGGTTTTGCGCCTGGACATCGGTTTCGGCCACCAGCCTGAGGATTTCCTTGCAGCGCGCATAGTAATCCTCGCCGAAGGCCGTCAAGTGCTGGCGCCGGGTAGTGCGCTGGAGCAACTGCATGCCCAGGCGCTTTTCCAGCGTCCGCAGGTGGTTGCCGGCCATCGTCGCGGAGATTCCGCAGGCGGCCGCGGCAGCGCTCAAGCTGCCTTTTTCCACGGCCAATACATACACCTTCATGCTGTCGAGCAAATCCATTGGCAATCCCTGGTGTCAAATCATTGAATCAAACCATAGTTTATCTATTATTGATTTTAAATGACACTGCTGTTTGTCCCGCCAGCGCGCGGCCACCCTGACACATTGCCCGAGAACAGACCATGCAAGCGATACAACTGACCGCTCCTTCCCTCACCGCGTTTCGCCAGACCGAGCTGCCCGAGCCGCAGGCCGGCCGGGGCGAGGTGCTGCTGCGCCTGCGCGCCGCCACGCTGAACTTCCTCGACGTGGCCATTGCGGCCGGCAGCTTTGCCGGCGCGACCTTTCCGCTGATTCCCGTCGCCGACGGCGCGGGCGAAGTGGCGGCGCTGGGCGAGGGCGTCAGCGGCCTGGCCGTCGGCGACCGCGTCATTCCGCACTTCATGCCGCGCTGGCAGGGCGGCGCCATCACGCCGCACAACGTGGGCGCGATGCGCGGTGTCACCTTGCCGGGTTCGCTGGCCGAATACGTGGCCGTCCCCGCCGCCAGCCTGGTCGCCTTGCCGGCCCACCTCGATTTTGTCCAGGGCGCGGCGCTGCCGATTGCGGCCACGACGGCGTGGAATGCCGTGCGTTCGGCGCAAGTGCGCCCCGGATCGGTGGTGTTGCTGTTGGGAACGGGCGGCGTCAGCCTGTTTGCCTTGCAGTTCGCCAAGGCGTCGGGCGCCACGGTGATCCTCGCGTCGTCCAGCGATGACAAGCTGGAGCGGGCGCGCCAGCTGGGCGCCGATTACCTGATCAACTACCAGGCCACCCCGGCCTGGGATGCGGAAGTGCTGAAACTGACTGGCGGGCGGGGCGCCGACCTGGTGGTCGAGACGGTGGGCGGCGCCACCATCGTGCGCTCGCTCAACGCGGCGGCGGTGGGCGGCACGGTCTTCACGGTGGGTTTTGTCGGCGGCACGGCCGCCAGCATCGACTTGCTGCCCGTCATCGTCAAGGCCTTGCGCATCGTCGGCAACAACACCGGTTCCGTGGCGGACCTGGCGCAGGCGGCCCAGGCCATCGCCGCGCATGGCATCGTGCCCGTCATCGACCATGTGTTCGGCCTCGGCGACACGGCCGAAGCGTATGCGCAGCTGGCTGCCGGCGGCCGCCATTTCGGCAAGCTTGCCATCGCGCACTGAGCCGGCCGGGACACTGTCGCCGTCAGGCGGCGACGTGCACTTTCACGTTGGCGTCGCGCAATACTTCGGCAAAGCGGGGCGGCGGCGGCGCGTCCGTAAACAGGATGTCGACTTGCGCCAGGTCGGCCAGGCGCACCAGCGCCTTGCGGCCGAATTTATGCTGGTCGGCCACCAGCCATACTTCGCGCGACTGCTCGATGATCGCTTGCGCCACTTTGACCTCGCGCGCGTCGAAGTCGCGCAGGCTGCCGTCTTCGTCGATGCTGGAAATGCCGATGATGCCGATGTCGACCTTGAACTGGCGGATGAAGTCGATGGTGGCTTCGCCGACGATGCCGCGGTCGCGCCCGCGTACCACGCCGCCGGCCACGATGACTTCGCAGGCGGCGTTGTCGGCCAGGATGGCGGCCACGTTCAGGTTGTTCGTCACCACGTGCAAGCCCGTATGCCGGCCCAGCGCGCGCGCCACTTCCTCGGTCGTCGTGCCGATATTGATCAGCAGCGAACAGCCGTGCGGCACCTGCGCGGCGACGGCGGCCGCGATGCGCCGCTTGGCGTCGCTGTTGAACACTTGCCGCTGGCTGTAATCGATGTTTTCCACGGACGAGGGCAAGCCGACTCCGCCGTGGTAGCGGGCCAGCAGGCGCGCTTCTTCCATCTGCTTGACGTCGCGGCGCACGGTTTGCGGCGTCACGTCCAGCTGCTGCGCCAGCTCTTCGACGGACATGGTGACCTTCTGGCGCACCACTTCGAGCAGGCGGCGCTGGCGGGGATTCAAAATCATGGGCTTGTCTCTTTAAAAATCACAAACGAACAAAAACGAACAAATAGTACTAAAAATATGTTGCTATAGGTTCGTATTTTGACGTAACCTTATTCATATTGCATTCGAAATGCATCTGTATTGATCTTAACGACAGTCGCCGGCGATGCCTAGTCTTTCCTCGCCGGCCTTTCCCCGACATACACGGAGTCCCGATGACCGCAGCACAGCAAGGTGTGGAGACAACGATGGCATGCGACGTGCTGGTGGTCGGCGGCGGCATCAATGGCGCCGGCATTGCGCGCGACGCGGCCGGGCGGGGCTTGTCCGTGGTGCTGTGCGAAAAGGACGACCTGGCCGCCCACACCTCGTCCGCTTCCACCAAGCTGATACACGGCGGCCTGCGCTACCTCGAATACTATGAATTCGGCCTCGTGCGCAAGGCGCTGATCGAGCGCGAAGTGCTGCTGCGCTCGGCGCCGCACATCATGTGGCCCTTGCGCTTCGTCATGCCGCATGCGCAGGGCCAGCGTCCGGCCTGGCTGATACGCGCCGGCCTGTTCCTTTACGACATGCTGGCGAAGCGGGAAATCCTGCCTGGCTCGCAGGGCATCGACCTGGCGCGCCATGCGGCCGGCACACCGTTAAAACCCCAGTTCAAGCGCGGCTTCGTGTATTCCGACGGCTGGGTCGACGATGCGCGCCTGGTGGTGCTGAACGCGATCGACGCGGCGGACAAGGGCGCGACCATCCTGACGCAGACGCGCTGCACGGCCTTGCGGCGCGATGGCAATGGCTGGCAGGCTACTCTGCTGCAAGGTGACGGGCGCGAGGTGTCCGTGCGCGCGCGCAGCGTCGTCAATGCGGCCGGGCCGTGGACGGCCGAATTCCTGCAGCAGGCGGCGCCGGGCGGACAGGGCCGGCATTTGCGCCTGATCAAGGGCAGCCATATCGTCGTCAAGCGCTTGTTCGAGCATGATCATGCCTACATCTTCCAGCATCCGGACGGGCGCATCGTGTTTGCCATTCCGTATGAGCACGATTTCACCCTGATCGGCACCACCGATCTCGACTACCACGGCGACAGCGGCAAGGTGGAAATCGACGACGAGGAAATTCGTTACTTGTGCGAGCTTTCCAGTTACTATTTCAGCAAGCCCATTGTGCCGGCCGACGTGGTGTGGACGTATGCCGGCGTGCGCCCGCTGGTGGAAGACGCGGCGGCCGACGCCAAGGCCGTCACGCGCGATTACCGCTTCGAGCTGGACCAGGAAGGCGCGCCGCTGCTCAGTATTTTCGGCGGCAAGATCACCACGTTCCGCAAGCTGGCCGAGGAAGCGATGGACTTGCTGGCGCCGGTGCTAGGCAATGCGCGGCCGGCCTGGACGGCCAACGCCTGCCTGCCCGGCGGCGATGTGTTCGGCAGCACGCCGCAGAACCGGTCCGTGCGCGAGTTCGGCCAGTTCGTGCAAGGCTTGCAACGCGAATATGCCTGGCTGCCGGCGGCGCTGGTGGCCCGCTATGCACGCGCCTACGGCACGCGCATCCATATGCTGCTGGCCGGGCGGAAGGACGCGGCGGCCATGGGCGAGGAAATCGCCGCCGGCCTGTACGCGGCGGAAGTCGATTATCTGCGGCGCCGTGAGTGGGCCGTCAGCGCGGCCGACATCCTGTGGCGGCGCTCCAAGCTGGGCCTGCACCTGCCGCGCGAGACGGCGGGCAAGCTCGATGCCTGGCTGTTGCAACATCCTGTATTGCCGTAGAAAGACTGTGCTGGCGACCGCACCCCGCAGAGGGCGCGGCGAAGAATAAGAACACATCACTGGAGGAGAAGCGCGTGCAACTGGTACTGGACAAGATCAGCAGGAAGCAGGGGGCTGACGACTTTTTATATCCGATGTCGCTGGCATTGGTGCCGGGCGCCATCAACGTCTTGCTGGGCACCACGCGTGCCGGCAAGACGACCTTGATGCGCGTGATGGCGGGGCTGGACAAGCCCAGTGGGGGCACGGTCACGGCCGACGGCGTCGACGTGACGGGCGTGCCCGTTAGCAAACGCAACCTGGCCATGGTGTACCAGCAATTCATCAATTATCCAGCCTTCACCGTCTACGACAATATCGCCTCGCCCTTGCGCTTGCGCAAAGTGCCCGAGGAGCAGATCCGCACGAAAGTGCTGGCGCTGGCCGAGCGCCTGCACATCACGCCCTACCTGCAGCGCACGCCGGGAGAATTGTCCGGCGGCCAGCAGCAGCGCACGGCGCTGGGGCGCGCGCTGATCAAGGATGCATCGTTGCTGCTGCTCGACGAGCCCCTGGTCAACCTCGACTACAAACTGCGCGAGGAATTGCGCCGCGAATTGACGGAACTGTTTTCCAGCGGTAGCACGACGGTCGTGTACGCGACCACGGAACCGCTGGAAGCGCTGCAACTGGGCGGCCACGTGGCCGTGCTGCACGAGGGACGCCTGCTGCAGCAGGGGCCGACCCTGGAGGTCTTCAACGCGCCCAATTCCATAGCCGTGGCGCGCACCTTCAGCGACCCGCCGATCAACCTGATCCCCGCCCGCGTGAGCGCCGATGGCGTGGCGCAGGCGGCCGATGGCCTGGCCATCCACCTGAGCGGCGCGCAGCGCGCCCGCCTCGGCGAGCGGCGCGACGTGATCCTCGGCGTGCGCGCGCACAGCCTGCATTTATCGCCCCAGTCCGAAGGCGACGTGGCCATCGCCGCGCAGGTGGACCTGGCCGAAATCAGCGGCTCGGAAACCTATGTGCATGCGCGCCGCGGCGACCTGGCCCTGGTGGCGCAGCTCGGCGGCGTGCACAATCTGGAGATCGGCAGCGCCTGCACCGTGTATTGCCAGCCGCATGCCTTGCTGATGTTCGCCGACGATGGCGGGCTGCTGTTCGCTCCTGCGCAGGGAGGAGTCTGACATGGCGCGCATCGAACTGGTGGATCTGGCCCACGCCTACAAACCGAACCCGTCGGCCCCCGCCGACTATGCGCTGCGGCCCATGAGCATGGAGTGGCATGACGGCGGCGCGTATGCCTTGCTGGGGCCGTCCGGCTGCGGCAAGACGACCTTGCTCAATATCATCTCCGGCCTGGTGAAACCGTCGCATGGCAAGGTGCTGTTCGACGGCAAGGATGTGACGCAGTTGCCGACCGAGGCGCGGAATATCGCGCAAGTGTTCCAGTTTCCCGTCATCTACGACACCATGACCGTGCACGACAACCTGGCGTTTCCGCTGCGTAATCGCGGCTGGAAAGAGAGCGAGGTGAAAAAGCGCGTGCAGCAGGTGGCGCAGATGCTGGAGCTGACGGGCGATTTGAAGCTGCGCGCCAGCGGCTTGTCCGTGGACGCGAAGCAAAAGATTTCGCTGGGCCGCGGTCTCGTGCGCCCCGACGTGGCGGCCGTGCTGTTTGACGAACCGCTGACGGTGATCGATCCGCATTTGAAATGGCTGCTGCGCAGGAAACTCAAGGAAATCCACCACGAGCTGAAGCTGTCCCTGATCTACGTCACGCACGACCAGGTGGAAGCCTTGACCTTTGCCGACCAGGTGGTCGTCATGACGCAGGGCGAAGTGGTGCAGACGGGCAGCGCGCAGGCGCTGTTCGAGGAACCCGAGCACACGTTTGTCGGCTATTTCATCGGCAACCCGGGCATGAACTTGCTCGATTGCACCTTGGACGATGGCGGCTTGCGCGTGGCGGGACAGCTACTGGCCGTGTCCGCCGCCGCGCGCGCGGCCCTGGCTGGCGCGCAAGGGAAAATCACGCTGGGCGTGCGGCCGGAATTCGTCGAATGCCTGCCGGCGGGCGAGGGCGGCGCGGGTAGCGACCATTGCCTGGACGCCACGGTGACGGCCGTGCGCAACATGGGCACGCATTACCTGGCGGAATTCCAGCTGGGCGGCGCGACGGTGGCGGCCAAGCTGCGCGCCATCGATGCCGTCGCCGGCGATGCTGTGCGGCTGCGCTTTCCGCCGCAACGCACCCTTTTCTATGTCAACGATAAGCGGGTGGCCTGATGATACATAACGGTAAAACCGATAACAACCGCCGCGCCTGGCTACTGATCCTGCCCGTGCTGCTGTGCGTGGCCTTTTCCGCCATCCTGCCCCTGATGACGGTGGTCAATTATTCCGTGCAGGATATCCTGAGCCCCACGCAAAAGGTGTTTGTGGGCACCGAGTGGTTCCGCATGGTCATGCTCGACGGCGACCTGCACAGCGCCTTGCTGCGCCAGCTGCTGTTTTCCGGCTCCGTGCTGGCCATCCAGATTCCGCTGGGTATCCTGATCGCCCTGTGCATGCCGGCCGATGGCTGGAAGGCATCGCTGGCGCTGGTGCTGATCGCGCTGCCCCTCTTGATTCCCTGGAACGTGGTGGGCACCATCTGGCAAATCTTCGGCCGCGGCGACATCGGCCTGATGGGCTACACCCTGAATCAATTGGGATTCGACTACAACTACAACGGCAATTCGCTCGACGCCTGGCTGACGGTGATGGTGATGGATATCTGGCACTGGACGCCATTGGTCGTGCTGCTGTGCTATGCGGGCTTGCGCGCCATTCCCGACGCGTATTACCAGGCGGCGCGCATCGACGGCGCCTCGCGCCTGGCCGTGTTCCGCTACATCCAGCTGCCGAAACTGCGCAATGTGCTGATGATCGCCGTCTTGCTGCGCTTCATGGACAGTTTCATGATCTACACGGAACCGTTCGTGCTGACGGGCGGCGGGCCGGGCAATGCCACCACCTTTTTGTCGCAATACCTGACGCAAAAGGCCGTGGGGCAGTTCGACCTGGGGCCGGCCTCGGCGTTTTCATTGATTTACTTCCTGATCATCCTGCTGTTCTGCTTTGTGCTGTACACGTGGATGCAGCGCGTCGGCACGGGAGACCAGAAATGATGCACAAGAAAATGAGCAGCACCATCCTCGTGGTCTTCTTGCTGGCGTCGTTGTTGCCCATCTACTGGATGCTCAACATGTCGCTCAAGACCAACGAGGAAATCGTGGGGGTCTTGAGCCTGTGGCCCCAGCAATGGACGTTCGCCAACTACCACACGATTTTTACCGACCGTTCCTGGTACAGCGGCTACATCAATTCCATGATTTACGTGGCCTTGAACATGGTCATGTCGGTCACGGTCGCCTTGCCGGCAGCCTACGCTTTTTCCCGCTACAACTTTGTCGGCGATAAACATTTATTTTTTTGGTTGTTGACCAACCGCATGACGCCACCCGCCGTCTTCCTCGTACCGTTCTTCCAGCTGTATTCGACGGTGGGCCTGATGGATACGCATCTGGCCGTGGCGCTCGCGCACATGGTCTTCAACGTGCCGCTGGCCGTGTGGATTTTGGAAGGTTTCATGTCCGGCGTGCCTAAGGAAATCGACGAGACGGCGTATATCGACGGCTACAGCTTTCCCCGCTTCTTCATCCGCATTTTCTTGCCGATGATTAAATCGGGCGTGGGCGTGACGGCGTTCTTCTGCTTCATGTTCAGTTGGGTGGAATTGCTGCTGGCGCGCACCTTGACCTCCGTCAATGCCAAGCCCATTGCCGCTACCATGACGCGCACCGTCTCGGCGGCCGGCATGGACTGGGGTGTGCTGGCGGCGGCGGGCGTGCTGACCATCGTGCCCGGCGCGCTGGTGATCTGGTTCGTACGGCATTACATAGCCAAGGGTTTCGCGATGGGGAGGGTGTGACATGGAAAATAATACCGATAGCACATCCAGCCTGTTCGGCTGGATGGCGTGGACGCCGGAAGTGGCCATCTTCTTCATCTGCATCGGCTTGATGCTGGCCGGCATGACGGTGTGGCAAATCCGTTCGCCCAGCATCGAACGCAAGGGCTTCTTGCCCATGCCGACGACGCGCGGCGACCGCCTGTTCATCGGCTTGCTCACGGCCGCCTACGTGAACCTGGCCTGGGCGGGGTTCACGGAAATGCAGCAGGCGATAGGCGCCGCCATCAGTTTTGTGTTGTTGTTGGTTGTAATGCGTTGGGGGTGAGGGCACCAGACATAAGCTACTGCGCGGCGCGCTTTGCGGCCGGCGATGCTCACCGTACTAAAGTACGGTTGCGCTTCTCGGCCACAAATCACTGCCGCTCGCTACGCTTCTGTCAGGTGCGTTAAGTTAGTTGGGTGTGTTAAATCGTAGATGAAAAAGCGGCCCGCCTCCGGCTGGCCGGATGACAACTATAAGGGAGATTCACGATGAAATTGAAGTTCACGGTCTTCGCGGCTGCGGCCATGCTCGTGTCGAACGCGGCCCTGGCCGACGCCAAGCAGGCGCAAACCTGGATCGACAAGGAATTCCAGCCATCCAGCCTGAGCAAGCAGCAACAGCTTGCTGAAATGAAATGGTTCATCGATGCGGCGGCCAAGCTGAAAGCCAAGGGCATCAAGGAAATTTCCGTGGTCTCGGAAACCATCGACACCCACGTCTACGAATCGAAGACCCTGGCCAAGGCCTTTGAGGAAATCACGGGCATCAAGGTGCGCCACGACATCATCCAGGAAGGCGATGTGGTGGAAAAGCTGCAAACGTCGATGCAGTCGGGCAAGAGCATTTATGACGGCTGGATTTCCGATTCCGACCTGATCGGCACCCACTACCGCTATGGCGCCGTCGAACCGCTGTCCGACTACATGGCCGCCAAGGGCAAGGAATTCACGAATCCGGGCCTGGACTTGAAGGATTTCATCGGCATCAGCTTTACCACGGCGCCCGATGGCAAGGTGTATCAATTGCCCGACCAGCAATTTGCCAACCTGTACTGGTTCCGCGCCGACTGGTTCGCGCGCAAGGATTTGCAAGCCAAGTTCAAGGCCAAGTATGGCTACGAACTGGGCGTGCCGCAAAACTGGTCCGCCTATGAAGACATCGCCGATTTCTTCACGAATGACGTGAAGGAACTGGACGGCAAGAAAGTCTATGGCCACATGGATTACGGCAAGAAAGATCCGTCGCTGGGCTGGCGCTTTACCGATGCGTGGCTGTCGATGGCTGGCGCGGCCGACAAGGGCATTCCGAACGGCATGCCGGTCGACGAATGGGGCATCAAGGTAGCGGCCGACAAGTGCACGCCCGTGGGCGCCTCGATGTCGCGCGGCGGCGCCACCAATTCGCCGGCGGCCGTGTTTGCGCTGACGAAATATATCGACTGGATGAAGAAATACGCGCCGCCGCAGGCGAACGGCATGAATTTCTCGGAATCGGGCCCCGTGCCCGCGCAGGGCGAAATCGCCCAGCAAATCTTCTGGTACACGGCATTTACGGCCGGCATGACGAAACCGGGCTTACCGGTGGTTAACAAGGACGGCACGCCGAAATGGCGCATGGCGCCGTCGCCGCACGGCCCGTACTGGAAAGAGGGTATGCAGAACGGCTACCAGGACGTGGGTTCCTGGTTCCTGTTCAAGTCCACGCCCGATGACCGCAAGGCCGCCGCCTGGCTGTACGCGCAATTCGTCACGTCGAAAACCGTATCGCTGAAGAAATCCATCGTCGGCCTGACCTTTATTCGCGATTCCGACATCCGCCACGATTACTTCACGAAGCACGCGAACGAATACGGCGGCTTGATCGAGTTCTACCGCAGCCCCGCCCGCGTGGCGTGGACGCCGACGGGCAACAACGTGCCCGACTATCCGAAGCTGGCGCAGCTGTGGTGGAAGAACGTGGCCACGGCGATTACGGCGGAAAAAACGCCGCAGGCCGCCATGGATAACCTGGCCGAGGAAATGGACCAGGTCATGGCGCGCCTGCAGCGGGCCGGCATGAAGGCGTGCGCGCCCAAGCTCAATCCCAAGGTCGATCCGAACCAGTATCTGTCGGACCAGCATGCCCCATGGAAAAAGCTGGCGAATGAAAAACCGAAGGGTGAAACGATTGCCTACGATAAATTATTGCAGGCTTGGAAAGAGGGCAAGGTAAGGTAGTCGTGTAAACTTCTGCCGTCGCTTTCCCGGGGCACGGGCCTTTGCCCGTGCCTTTTTTCACTGTATTGATGTAGTAGCGACCATGACCAAATACATACTTGCTTTAGACCAGGGCACCACCAGTTCGCGCGCCATTCTGTTCGACCATGCGGGCCGGCCGCACGCCAGCGCGCAGCGCGAATTTCGCCAGATTTTTCCCCAGCCGGGCTGGGTCGAGCATGACGCGGGCGAAATCTGGGCTTCGCAAGAGGGCGTGCTGCAGCAGGTGCTGCGCGACAGCGGCGTGGCCGCTTCGGACGTGGCCGCCATCGGCGTGACCAACCAGCGCGAAACGACGGTGCTGTGGGACCGCGCCACGGGCGAGCCCGTCGCCAACGCCATCGTCTGGCAAGACCGGAGAAACGCCGCTTACTGCGAGCAGCTGGTCGAGCAGGGCAAGGCGGACCTGATCCAGCAAAAAACGGGTCTCGTGCTGGACGCCTATTTTTCCGCCACCAAGCTCAAATGGCTGCTCGACAACGTCCCCGGCGCCCGCGCGCGCGCCGAGCGGGGAGAGCTGGCCTTCGGCACGGTCGACAGCTGGCTGATCTACAAGATGAGCGGCGCCCACTTGACGGACACGAGCAACGCGGCGCGCACAATGCTGTTCAATATCCATACCCTGCAATGGGACACGGATCTGCTGGCGCTGCTCGACATTCCCGCCTCCCTGTTGCCCGACGTCGTGCCATCGAGCGGCGTGGCCGCGCACACGCGCGTTGATCTGCTGGGCGTGTCCGTGCCCATCGCCGGCATCGCGGGCGACCAGCAGGCGGCCACGTTCGGCCAGGCCTGTTTGAAACCGGGCATGGCGAAGAATACCTATGGCACGGGCTGCTTCATGCTGATGAACGTGGGCAAGCGCCCCTTGCCATCGAAAAACCGGCTGCTGACGACGGTGGGCTGGAGCCTGGGTCCTGATGCAAATCAAACCGATTATTTGCTCGAAGGCAGTGCCTTTATCGCGGGCGCGGCCGTGCAATGGATGCGCGACGGCATCGGCATCATCCGCGACTCGTCCGAAGTGGAAGCGCTGGCCACCAGCGTGCCCGATTCGGGCGGTCTGGTTTTCGTGCCCGCGTTCGCAGGCCTCGGCGCGCCGTACTGGGACCCGTACGCGCGCGGCACCCTGATCGGCATCACGCGCGGCACGGGCAAGGCCCACATCGCGCGCGCGGCATTGGAGGGCGTGGCTTACCAGAACGTCGATGTGTTGTCCGCCATGCAGGACGACGCGGGCATTGCGCTATCGGAATTGCGCGTCGACGGCGGCGCGGCCCGCAACGACATGCTGATGCAGTTCCAGGCCGACATACTCAATGTGCCCGTGGTGCGTCCCGTGGTGACGGAAACGACGGCCCTGGGCGCCGCCTACCTGGCGGGCCTGGCCGTGGGTTTCTGGACATCGCAGGAAGAAATCGCCGCCCAATGGCAGGTGGGACGCCGTTTTGAGCCGGCCATGGCGGCCGACGAACGTTTGAGCCGGCTGCACAAGTGGCAGCGGGCGGTGGAACGCTCGCGCGACTGGAGCGAGTAAGAACATCTGACCAAACCTACTGCGCGTCGCGCTTTGCGGCCTGCGATGCTCACCGCCTCGGCGGCCCCGTGCTAAGCACGGTTGCGCTTCTTAGCCACAAATCACTGCCGCTCGCTACGGTTTTGTCAGACGTTATAAGAACCGGGATCAATGGCGCATGAAATACACGGCGTAGCCCACCGTTTCGCGCGGCACGGAATACAGGTCGCGCAACTCGAAATACGGCGCATGCACGTTGCCGCTGACGACGATGCCGGCCCGCTCCAGCGCCAGCCGGAATCGGGGCACGTGAAAATATTGCGTGGCGACCATGGCTGTCTTCCAGCCGTGTGTGTGCATGAGAAGCGCCGCGTTGCGGGCCGTGGCGTCCGTGGTCCAGCCTTGATTATCCTCAATGATGGCGCCGGCCGGTACGCCGCGCTTGAGCAGGTAGCGGGCCATCGATGCGGCCTCGTCAAAACCTTCCTTGCCCGTCGCCCCGCTGACGAGGATGCGCGGCGCCCTGTGTTCCCGGAACTGTGTGAGTGCCGCATCGAGCCGTGCCTGCAGGCGGGGGCTGGGTGTGCCGTCGGGCAGGATCGTGTTGCCGGGCACGACGATCACGTCGGCGGGTGCCAGCTTGTCGTTCAGGCCCGCCAGCACCAGGGCCGCGGTGGCCAGCGAGAACGTGGCAAAGCTGGCCAAGCCCAAGAGCGTAAGTTTTCGCATCATTCGCAATGCCGTGACGTTTTTCTTGGGGCGGAATGGAGATGGCCCTTGCGCAAGCGGATTGCCGCATAAGTCAGCAGTGGCTGGAGTAGCCAGCGAACCAGCCGTTTCAATGTTGGGCGTGTGGCAATGAAGTTGGCGAAGGGAGGACTGGTGCGGTAATAGCACGCCACAAACCAGCGTCCGCCAATAGATTGCAGCAGATGCCGATCACGCCAATGCCGCAATACATTGATTTCGCTTGCAAAAGGTGTTCCGAATGCCGCCGTGGCGATGAAGCATGCCGAAGAATTGATCGAGGCGAGATTATTCTGGATGTCGATATTGCGCGGCGCGAGTTGGGCGGCTTTTTCCAGAAAAGCCCGTGCCTCGTCTTTTTTCTTGTGTCCTTCCCATAAAATCAGCCCCTTCAGATTGAGAGAGATCGGGTTTTCGGGAAATAGCTCCAGCGAACGGTCGATATATTGCAGTGCCAGATCCATATCGGCCGATTGCGGCACTTTAAAACCTATGTTTGTACCGTAGATTTTCTTATTCTCGCGCAGCAATTGCATCATTTGCTTCGCTTGATAGTGATACTGGTCGGATTCGGCCTTGTCGGCAGCCAGCTTTGCCTCTTTGGCACGTCGCGCAGCCTGTGTATTGTTGAATTGGCTTAATCCATCGCGCGCTTTTATTTCCAGATCCAGCAAGCCTGCATGGTAAGGATCAAGCAGCAGCCCCTGCTCAACGTACTGCATGGCTTTGCCATAGAGTCCTTTTGCAATCGAGCGCTCCGCCATGACGCACAAGGTTTGTGGGGTGGGGCTGGATGCCGCCTCATGGCTGCGCTCATGTGAATTGTGACAATAGGGACAGGTAAATGTGGATGCCTGGTCTTCTACGTCCAGATTCGCCCCACATTGTGTGCATTCAAATACAGCTAAAGCCATCTCGGTCGTGATCCGTTAGCGTGGAAAAGGACACAGCCCTTTTAAGCTGTGTAATTCTAAAACTCTAACGTATCTGACGGCCGGTGTCAGGGAAAGATAATGGGATGACTGAAAATATTTTCAAGCATCCGGTACTTTCCATCAAGGTGTAATTGAAATTGTTCTCGCGCGCTGGTTCGACAGATAAATATTGTCTTTTTCCAGCGGCTTGCCTGCGCGCACGGCATCGAGCCAGTCCTGCGTGCTGACGACGGCGGCGAAATTCGAGTGGAACACCGTGCTGAAGACGCGGTGGATTTCCTCGGCGCTGGCCGTGCCGCCCGCATTGGCGTAGGGCAGGGTGCCGGTGGCGTCCTGCAGGAACTCGACTTGCAAGCCGTCGTGCGCGGCCTGATAGATGGTGGCCGCGTCGCAGTTGTGCGTCATGTAGCCGATCACCGTCAGGGTGTCGATGCCGTGGCTCTCCAGCCAGGCGCGCAAGTCCGTGCCCGCAAACGCGCTGCCCATGCTCTTGTTGATGCGGTGGTCGGCGGCAAAGGCGGCCACTTGCGGATGCAGCTGCCAGCCGTCGCTGCCTTTTGCAAAGATGGGAGAAGCTTCCGGCGCATCGTGCTGGACGACAATGACGGGCACGCCGGCGGCGCGGGCGGCGGCCATGGCGGTGACGATGTTCGGCAGGGAAATGTCGACGGATGGATATTCGATGGGCATGTCGCCCGTGAAGTATTCGTTTTGCACGTCGATGACGAGCAGGGCGCGGCGCGGTGCGGTAGTGGTGGACATGCTTGACTCCTGAATGGTTGAAAGAGGAAGAACTTCCCCGATACAGCCATTTTCAAGCCGCACGGCATAAACAAAAAGTGGCCCGAAGGCCTATCTGCGATAAAATCGGGCCATGCCTACGATTTCTTCTTCTTCCCCCTTGAGCGTGGCCGTGATCGCCTTCGACGGCATGACGCCATTCCACTTGTCCGTGCCTTGCCTCGTGTTTGGCGCCCAGACGGACGAGGCCGACCTGCCGCCTTTCCACGTGCGCGTGTGCGCCGCCGACCCGCTGCCCTTGCGCACGGCGGCCGGCTTCGGCATCACGCCCGAGTTCGGCCTGGAAGGACTGGACGGCGCCGATATCGTCATCATGCCGGCCTGGCACGACGATTGCCGCGACGCGGCGCCATCGCTGGTCGACGCGCTGCAGGCGGCCAGCGGGCGCGGCGCGCGCATGGTGGGCCTGTGCCTGGGCGCGTTTCCCCTGGCGCAGGCAGGCTTGTTGGATGGCAAGAGCGCCGCCACGCACTGGGGCATGGCGGACCGGCTGGCGGCCCGCTATCCCAAGGTCAGAGTGGACCGGGAAGTGCTGTACGTGGACGATGGCGCCGTGCTGACGTCGGCCGGCGTGGCGGCCGGCCTCGATTGCTGCCTGTATCTGCTGCGCCAGCTGGCGGGCGCCGAGGTGGCCAACCGGGTGGCGCGCCGGTTGCTGGTGGCGCCGCACCGCCAGGGCGGACAGGCGCAGTTCATCGCGCGCCCGCTGCCCGTGTCCGGCAGCGAAGGGCGCTTTGCCGAGGTGCTCGCCTGCGTAACGGCCAACCTGGGCCAGGCGCACAGCATCGATGCGCTGGCCGAACGGGCCGCCATGAGCCGGCGCAATTTCACGCGCCACTTCCGCCAGGCGACGGGCACGTCGTTCAAGCAGTGGCTGCTGAACCAGCGTCTGGCGCATGCGCAGAGCCTGCTGGAAAAAAGCGCGGCCTCGATCGATGTCGTGGCGCAAGAAGCCGGCTTCGGCACGGCCCTGTCGCTGCGCCAGCATTTCCGGGCCAGCTTGCAGACGTCGCCGTCGGCGTACCGCAAGCTGTTCCGGCAGCAATCAGGCCAGGTCGGGCAGCCATAGCGTTGATGTGTCCCGGCTGCCGTTGGCCAGCTGCGCGCTGACGGCGATTTGCCGTGCGATGAAGGCGGCCGGCGCGAAGGCGTAGCGTTCCTGGAACGAGACGGTTTCCGCGCTCATCAGTTCGGCATACGTCTGCATCAGGGTCGAGGCGGAAAGATGCTTGCCTTGTTCCAGATAGGTGTCGATGGCGGCCAGCAGCACGGGGTAGTCGGCATTTTCCTTGCTGCCGCCAAAGTTGAACGACAATTGCCCGCAGGCGCGCCAGATGGGGTCTGGTTCTCCGTCCGGCACCGGCTGCGTGCGCAGCCATTGCAAAGCCTTCAATGGCGGGCCGCCAAACGACGGTGGAGAGATGATGGCCTGGATGGCCACCTTGACGGCGTCATCGATTCTGCCCGCGCGCACATACTGGCCATGCAGCAAGGTCAGAGCGTCCGTGTATTCGGGCACGATGGCCAGCGCCGCTTCCAGCAGCGCGATGGCGGCGTCCGGCTTGCGCTGCGCAATCAATTCCTTGGCCTCCAGGAACGCAGCGCGCGGCGAGGCGGGGTCCTCGGCCAGCGACGGCGTGGCGACGTACTCGTCTTCCGCCGTTGCGTAGGCTGACAGAAACGCCGCCAGGCTGGAAAAGTGCGGCTGCAGGCGCCACTCGTCGTGCCAGGTTTCGACGACGATCGGTTCCGCCGCTTCGCGCCCGATGGGCCAGTACAGGCCGAACGTGTCGCCATTGCCCAGCGCGCCTTCGGCGAACGGGGTGAAGCCGAGCGGTGGATATGCTGTCGTGTGTTGCCAGTCTTGTTCGACCGAGATGCGGGCGAGGTTTGCAGGTGGTTGCATGGAGGTTGCAGAGGATAAAACGCCAGTGTAGAGCAAGAGCGCGTCCACCGGCGTTCCCTGTCACGGCACCTGGGCAGGGGCAAGGCCCTTCAGTCGCGTTCTGGCACCGGCACGTTGAAGCCGTTCAAGGTGGTCGAGACCAGCGCGTACAGGCCCACCAGGTAGATCAGCTCGTTGGTGCCGTGCTGGCCAAAGGTGGCCAGCGCCAGCCGGTACAAGGGCTCCGGCAGCGTGCCGCCGCCGCTGAGCGCGTAGGCCAGGTCGTAGGCGATGCTCTCATGCTTGTCGAGGTCGACGGGCTTGACGTCGGCCACCAGCGTGGCCAGGCGCTCGGCTGACATGCCTTCGCGCTCCGCGACGGCGATGTGGGCGTAGATTTCATAGGCGGCGTTGTAGCGCGCGCCGACCACCAGGATGGCAATCTGGCGCACGTTGTCGGGCAGCGTTGCGTTGGCCGTCATGGCCAGCGTCAGGTCCCAGATGGCCTTGCCGATGGCCGGTTCGTGCAGCCACGGATTCCATGGCCCCATCAGGGCGCCGTCTTCGCGCACGGCGATGAAATCGTTGAAATTGCTGGTGATGCCTTTGCGCATATCGTCATACAGCGGCTGCTGTTCGGGCGTCAGGTCTTGCGGAGCGATCAGGGGCAGGCGCATGGGAACTCCTTGCTGGGTAGGTGAGCGGTGGGCGGCGGTAGCCAGCAGTCAGTATAGCCAGCCAGCGTGGCAGGCGGCGCCCGTTCACTGTGCGCCTACTTGCGCGGCTCGTGGATGCGGAATTTCTTCACGACACCCGCCTGGTCGAACATGACGGCCACTTCGCGCGTGCCTTTTTCGCCCAGCAGGGGGATCAGCCGCGTCACCTTGGGCGCTTGCAGCTGGTTCTTGTAGACCCAGACTTCGTAGCCGGGATCGAAGCTGACGACGGTGGCATTGCCCAGGGCCGCGTCGAGGTCGAGGCGGGTGGTCTTGCCCACCTTGATGTTCTGATAGATGGCGCCGTTGTCGGGCGCGCGGTTGACCTTGTATTCACTGGCGGTGCACATGGCCACGGCCAGGCCCGCGAGGCAGGAAGCTGCCAGTTTTATCAATGTGTTCATATGGACTCCCAGTGTGCATCACTGCTTCCAATCTCAGAGGGGACGGGCGTGATGTCATGCCGGGAGTGTGCTTGCGTCGCCACGAATGTGCTACAAGATTATACAAAGGCGCAAAAAATGATGCCGGTGGTGCTGGCTGGCGGTACTTTTACCGGCTCTGCAGCACGTCGGTCGAGAGCGCCAGGGTTTCCTTGATTTCTTCCATCACCACATAGCTTTTCGACTGCGCGGCACCCGGCAGCTGCAGCAGCATGTCGCCCAGCAGCTTGCGGTATTCGGCCATTTCATGGATGCGCGCCTTGATCAGGTAATCGAAGTCGCCCGATACCAGGTGGCATTCCTGCACCTCGGGAATCTGCAGTACTTCGCGGCGGAATTGCTCGAAGGCGGACGCCGACTTTTGATTGAGAGTAATCTCTACAAAGACGAGCAGCTTGGCGCCCAGCGCGGCTGGGTTCACCTTGGCGTGATAGCCCGTGATGACGCCGTCGCGCTCCATGCGCTTGACCCGCTCGATGCAGGGCGTGATCGACAGCCCCACCTGTTCACCCAGGTCTTTCATCGAGATGCGGCCATCCTGCTGCAGGATGCGCAGGATGTGGCGGTCCAGCTTGTCGAGGCCACGTGCCGATTCTTTAAGGATTCTCATGATTTATTGCTGAATATCTCGATTTATACGTGAACAAATACTGGCTCTTTCCCAATATGATAGCGGTTAATCTGGCGTCAGCCTAAAAAATATAATGAGGAAACTATGCGTATCGTGATTCTGGGTAGCGGCGTCATCGGCGTCACCAGTGCTTACTATCTGGCCAAGGCAGGACATGAAGTGACCGTCATCGACCGCCAGCCGGGCCCGGCACTGGAAACCAGCTTCGCGAATGCGGGGCAAATCTCGCCCGGCTACGCTTCGCCATGGGCCGCGCCCGGCATTCCCCTGAAAGCCGTGAAGTGGATGATGCAGCGCCACGCACCGCTGGCCATCTCGCTCGACGGCAGCGCCGCCCAGCTGAAATGGATGTGGCAGATGTTGCGTAATTGCACACCGGAAGCGTATGCCGTGAACAAGGAACGCATGGTGCGCCTGGCGGAATACAGCCGCGACTGCTTCAAGGTGCTGCGCGCCGAGGCCGGCATCACGTATGAAGGCCGCCAGCAAGGCACGATGCAATTGTTCCGCACCGAAAAGCAATACAACGATGCCGCCAAGGATATCGAAGTGTTGAAAGACGCGGGCGTGCCGTACGAAGTGCTGCAGCGCAACGAGTTGTCGCGCGCCGAGCCGGCCCTCGAAGCCGTCAAGGATAAGCTGTTCGGCGGCTTGCGCCTGCCCAACGATGAAACGGGCGATTGCCAGCTGTTTACCACGCGCCTGTCCGAAATGGCCGAGGCCCTGGGCGTGAAGTTCCGCTACGGCGTCTCGATCGATGCATTGCTGACGCAGGGCGATGAAATTGCTGGCGTGCAATGCGGCGCGGAAATCGTCAAGGCCGATTCCTATGTCGTGGCGCTCGGTTCCTACTCGACGGGCTTCATGAAGCCGCTGCTCGACATTCCCGTGTATCCGCTGAAGGGCTATTCGATCACCGTGCCCATCGTCAATGCGGCCAAGGCGCCCGTGTCGACCATCCTCGATGAAACCTACAAGATCGCCGTGACCCGTTTCGACGACCGCATCCGCGTGGGCGGCATGGCGGAAATCGCCGGCTACAACCTGAACCTGAACCCGCGCCGCCGCGAAACGCTGGAAATGGTCGTCAACGACCTGTTCCCCGGCGGCGGCAACACGGCTGAGGCCACGTTCTGGACGGGCTTGCGCCCGATGACGCCGGACGGCACGCCGATCGTCGGCCGCACGCCGCTGCGCAACCTGTTCCTCAACACGGGCCACGGCACCCTGGGCTGGACCATGTCCTGCGGTTCGGCGCAATTGCTGGCCGACCTGATGTCGTCGAAAAAGCCGGCCATCCTGGCCGACGACCTGTCCGTCAGCCGCTACAGCGGCGCGCAGGCCAATGGCAAACTGCAACACGCGGTGGCTTGAGATGGGGGCCAGCATGCCTGCGAAAGAGCGTAGCGGCGCCATCCTGACGGTGGACCTCGATGCCGTGCGCGCCAACTACCGCTTGCTGCGCGACAAGGCGCACCCGGCCGCCTGCTCGGCCGTCGTGAAGTCCGATGCGTATGGCCTGGGTGCCGCGCAAGTGGGCGCGGCCCTGTATGAAGAAGGGTGCCGCCATTTCTTCGTGGCCCACCTGGAAGAGGGCATCAGCCTGCGTCCGCACGTGGCGCCCGACGCGGCCATCTTCGTGCTGCACGGCCCGCCCGTCGGCACGGAAGGCGAATTCACGGCCCACGGCTTGATTCCCGTGCTCAACAGCGAGCCGCAGGTGGCGGGCTGGCGCCAGCATGCGAAGGCGCTGGGCACCGCCCTGGACGCCGTCGTGCAGGTGGACACGGGCATGTCGCGCATGGGCCTGTCGCCGCAGGAAATCGACGCCTGGCTGCTGGACCCGCACTTTCTCGATGGCATCAAGGTGCGCTACATCATGAGCCACCTGGCTTGCGCCGACGAGCGCGCCAACCCGATGAATGGCGAGCAGCTGGCCCGTTTCATCGCCATCCGCGCCCGTTTGCCGCAATACCGCGCCAGCCTGGCCAATTCCTCGGGCATCTTTTTGTCGCCCGATTACCACTTCGACCTGGTGCGCCCGGGCGCGGCCCTGTACGGCATCGGGCCGCAGGGCGGCGAACCGAATCCGCTGCGCTCCGTGGTGCGGCTGCAAGGCAAGGTCATGCAGACCCGCACGATCGCCGCCGGCGACCACGTGGGCTACAGCCGCCGCTACACGGCCAGCGAGCCGCGCCAGGTGGCCACGGTTTCCGTCGGCTATGCCGATGGCTGGCTGCGCAGCATGAGCAACCAGGGCCTGGCCATCGTCGATGGCGTGAAAGTGCCGCAGATCGGCGCCATCTCGATGGATTCCATCACCCTGGACGTGAGCGCCATCGACCAGGAGCGCGTCGCGCCGGGCAGCCTGGTCGACCTGATCTGCGCCGAACATCCGGTCGACGCCGTGGCGGCCATGGCCAATACCATCGGCTATGAGGTGCTGACGAACCTGGGCGGGCGTTATTACCGCGAATATCAAGGCCTGGCGCAGTCTGCACGCTAGCGCGCCAAGCCGATGATTGTGTGGCAAGATAGGCCCCGGTGTGAACTCCACTCCGGGGCTTTCTATTAACCATCATCGGGGATTTCTATGAGTCAATATAACGTTGCTATCATCGTCGGCAGCCTGCGCAAGGATTCCTTCAACCGTAAGCTGTCCGACGCCATCGTCAAGCTGGCGCCGCCCGAGTTTTCCTTCAAGCACATCGAAATCGGCGACTTGCCGTTGTACAACCAGGATGACGATGGCGCGCAGGCCGAGCAGGTGCTGCGCCTCAAATCGGAGATTTCCGCGTCGCAAGCCTTGCTCTTCCTCACCCCCGAATACAACCGCTCCATCCCCGGCGTGCTGAAAAACGCCCTCGACCACGGCTCGCGTCCGTATGGCCAGAGCGTGTGGGGTGGCAAGCCGGGCGCCGTGCTGGGCGTGTCCGTCGGTGCCACGGGCACGGCCCTGGCGCAGCAGCATTTGCGCAATGTGCTCGCTTACCTGGACGTGCCGCTGCTGGGGCAGCCTGAAATGTTTATCCAGGCCAAGGACGGCCTGTTCGACGAGCACGGCGGCATCGGCCCGGCCAGCCTGGGTTTCTTCCAGGGTTGGATGCAGCGCTACGTGGACTGGGTCCGCAAGCACGCCATCCACGCTTGATTCCACGCTTGATGCAAATCAAGGCGGCAGCGCCCCGCGTTGCCGCTTGTACCGTTTCTTTGACCATGGATGCCAATATTTCAATATTGGCACGGGTGTCTCGGTATAATGCGCTCTTTCTGTAGCGCAATACTTTCCAATTTCTTGCCGACTCCATGTGGACTAAACCTGTTCTGCGCATGAATTTGCGCCGTTTGATCGTGCTTGTGGCCTTCGCCAGCGCCTTGGTGTCGCTGGCCAATACCTTCTATGCCAGCTACAGCGTGCAGCGCCAGCTGCTGATCGATACCACGCTGGAAGCGAACCACGCCTACGCGAGCAAGCTGGCCAGCACGGCCGAGGACTTCCTGCAGTCGGCGCGCCAGCAGCTGGCCTACAGCGCCGGCAGCCTGCCGTCGCGCATGGGCGACGAGCAATGGCTGACGGACGAGGCGCAGCGCCTGCGCCTGCAAACGAACAGCTTCAATTCCGTGCTCATCGTCGATGCCCAAGGCAAGGTGCTGGGCGTGTCGCCGGAAACCCTGGCACTGAAAAACCGCACGCTCGATTCGGCCGGCGCCGCGCAGGCGCTGCGCGAACGGCGCCCGCTGGTGACGCAGCCGTATATGTCCTCGGCGGGCAACCTGGTGGTGTTCGTTTCGCATCCCATCGTTGGCAAGGATGGCCGCTACCTCGGCTATGTGGGCGGCAGCATCTACCTGAAACAGAAAAATATCCTGTACACCATGCTGGGCCAGCATTATTACCGCGACGGCTCGTATCTGTACGTGGTCGACCAGAACCGGCGCCTGCTGTACCACCCGGACCCCGAGCGCTTGGGCGACGTGGCCGGCCGCAATGAGGTGATCGACGCCATCATCGCGCAGCGGGGCGGTGGCAACCGGCGCATGGACAACAGCCTGGGCGTGGACATGCTGGCCGGCTACGCCACCATGCCGTCGACGGGCTGGGGCATCGTGGCGCAGCGTCCCACGGCCATGACGCTGGCGCCGCTGAAGCAGCTGATGGCCGACACGGTATGGCATTCCCTGCCGATCGCCTTGCTGAGCCTGCCATTCATCTGGTGGCTGGCCAGCCTGATTTCCCGGCCCCTGGTGCAGCTGGCCGAAGGCGCGCGGCGCATGGACGCGCCCGGCACGGCCGAGCACATCGCCGCCATCCGCTCGTGGTATGTGGAAGCGGCGCAGATCAAGAAAGCCCTGTTGAAGGGACTGGCGTTGTTGCAGAACAAGATCGGCAAGCTGAAGACGGATGTGGAGACGGACCCGCTGACGGGCCTGTCGAACCGGCGCGGCATGGCGGCGGCGCTGGACGCCTGGCAGGCGCAGGCGCGGCCGTTTTCCGTCATCGCCATCGACATCGACCATTTCAAGCAAGTCAACGATAAATGGGGGCATGCCGTGGGCGATGACGTCATCCTGCGCCTGGCGCAGCTGATGCGCGCCTGCTCGCGCGATGCCGACGTGCTGTGCCGCAATGGCGGCGACGAATTCATCATGCTGCTGCCCGATGCCGACCTGGACGTGGCCATGCAGGTGGCCGAGCGCCTGCGCGCCAAGGTGGCCGCCGCCGTGATTCCCGGCGCGGGCGCCATCACGGTCTCGCTGGGCGTGGTCTCGTCGTCGCACGGGGAGCGCGGCACGGACGCCGTGCTGCTGGCCGCCGACGCGGCCCTGTATGTGGCCAAGGAAAACGGGCGCAATTGCGTGGGTATCACGGAACCCGCCTGACGGGCGTAGCTTGCGGCATAAACTGATCCCCTGTTTTCTGTTGCATCTGAGCCTGTCCCGTTTGCCCGCCAGCGCTTACCATAGGGTCCTGATGGTGTACAACGGGGGGACAAAGTGCATGGCAACGGTGAATATTGATGACGTTTGAGCAAGAGCCTGGCATCCGCTGCGAAGTCGATGGCCAGACCCACCCGCCGGCCTTTCTCGACTGCCGCGAACTCAATTACGGCCAGCACAGCGTGCTGCCGCTGCACCCGTTCCGCCTGAGCGTGCCGGAAGCGGCGCTGGCGGGACTGCTCGACGAACCGTTCAACAGTTTCGTGCAGGATTGCCGCGAAGACGACCTGCAGTACGAGGAAAGCGACTTGCCCGAGCTGATGCAGGCCGGCTACCCCGACATCACGGCCATGCTGGCGGGTCACCGGCCGCTGCTGGCCGACATGATTGACGACTTCATGATCGGCGACCTGATGTGGGCCATCGGGCGCGCCAGCGGCTACTGCCGGCCCCGCGCCCGTTGCTTGGGCGACGTGGAGGCGGCCGATGGCCGCGCGTATTTTACCGTCAATCAAGTAGAGAAAATCTATTTTGCCGATGGCCAGGTCATCCTGGAAGGGCAGGGCTACTACGGTGTCTACATCATCTGGCTGGCGCACGGCCGGCGAGATCAAATAGGCACTTGACCTTCCTCATGTGGGAAGGTTTATAGTCGTGCCATGAACCGTGCCTTTTTCCGCTTTCTCGCCCGCTCGCTGCTCTGGCTGCTTGCCGTCACGCTGCCCTTGCAGGGCTTTGCGTCGGCCATGCGCAGCTGCTGCGTGGACGAGCGGGCGGCAGCGGTCACGGTCGCCGCCGAGGCGATGCAGGCGCCCCAGTGCCACGACATGGGCGACATGGCCGGCATGTCCCACATGCAGGACCAGTCGCTGCACATGGCCATGGACGATGGCGGCGCCACGCACCATGGCCACGATTGCAGCAACCACGGCGCCTGCACGGTGGGCGCCACGGCGCCGCCGGGCATGCCTGCCTTGCATGCCCTGACCCTGCGCGCGCCGCCCCCGGCGCTGGCGCCCGATTCCCTGTTCGCCGGGCATATCCCGCCTGGTCCCGAACGTCCCCCGAGAAGCACGCGCTCCGCCTGACCGCCCGTTGAACCTGGCGGTGCCGCCGTCGCACGTCCCTGCAGCTTGTATCGTGCACCTTGCACCGGCCGCGCCAGCGTTCCAGTCGCGCGCCCGCCGCGCCATATCCTGTCAATCAAGGAAACACCATGAAACACCTGTTCAGCCTCGCGCTGGCTGTGCTGCCGCTGGCCGCCAGCGCCGCCGGCCCGGCCGCATCCACGCCAGTCCCATCGGCCCCGCAAGAGGCGCAAGCCTCCGTGCCGGCCACCGCCTACCGTTCCGCCTTTGCCGGCTACCGTCCCGCCGCCGAGGAGGACGCCACGCCCGACCAGACCTGGCGCGCCGTCAACGAGAAAGTCGGCAAGGCCGGCGGCCACATGGGCATGATGAAGATGGACGGCTACAAGATGGGAGGCCATGCCATGAAGGGCCACACCATGCCGATGGATAAGCCCGGTCCCAAGCCCGATGCCCAGCCGGCCCCGCCACACCAGCATGAAGGACACTGACATGGCACGTTTCACCAAATCAACTTGCCTCACGCCGCTGGCCCTGGCGGCCACCTTGCTGCTCACTGGCTGCGCCAGCTTCAGCCCCGATGGCGGCATGCAGGCCGTGTCCGCGCTGGCCGACGCCCGCACGGGCGCCCCGGCGGCATTGACGGACAACGGTGGCGAAGAAAAACTGGCGTCGCTGCTGGCCCAGCCGCTGGACGCCGACAGCGCCGTGCGCATCGCCCTGATGAACAACCACGGCATGAAGGTGGCGCTGGCCGAACTGGGCGCGTCCGAGGCGGACCTGGTGCAGGCGGGGCGCTTGCGCAACCCGGGCCTGTCGTTCGGCCGCTCGCACGGCAGCCATGGCAATGAAATCGACCGGGGCGTCAGCTTCGACCTGGCGGGCCTCTTGACCATGCCGATGCGCGTGAACATCGAGCGGGGCCGTTTCGAGCAAGCCAAGCTGCAGGCGGCCAGCAGCGCCGTGCAGCTGGCGCTTGAGACGCGCCGCGCCTATTTCAATGCCGTGGCCGCCGTGCAGACGGAAGCGTTCATGCAGCGGGCGCTGCTGTCGGCCGAGGCGGGCGCCGAATTGGGTACGCGTTTGCAGCAGGCGGGCAACTGGAGCCGCCTCGACCAGGCGCGCCAGCAAGTGTTTTATGCGGATGCCGTCGGCGACCTGGCCCGCGCGCGCCACCAGGCTACGGCCACCCGCGAACGCCTGACGCGCTTGCTGGGCCTGTGGGGCAAGCAGACCAGCTTTACTTTGCCGTCGCGCCTGCCCGACTTGCCGGCCCAGCCGGCGGAGGCGGGCAATATCGAGGCGCAGGCGATGGAGCAGCGCCTCGACGTGCAAAGAGCGAAACTCGACGCCCATGCGACGGCCGACGCGCTGGGCCTGGCCAAGGTGACGGGTTTCGTCAATGTGCTCGACGTGGGCTACGCGAACAAGAGCAGCAGCGAGGCGCCGCGCGAAAACGGCTATGAAGTCTCGCTGGAACTGCCCCTGTTCGACTGGGGCACGGCGCGCAACGCCAGGGCGCAAGCCTTGTACGAGCAGTCGCTGCAGCGCACGGCGGGCACGGCGGTGCGGGCCCGCTCCGAAGTGCGCGAAGCGTATTCGAGCTACCGCACGGCCTACGACCTGGCGCGTCACTACCGCGATGAAGTCGTGCCGCTGCGCAAGACGATCTCGCATGAAGTATTGCTGCGCTACAACGGCATGCTGGCCAGCGTGTTCGAACTGCTGGCCGATGCACGCGAGCAAGTCGCCAGCGTGAACAGCGCGATCGAGACCCAGCGCGATTTCTGGATCGCGCAAACTGAACTGCAAGGCGCCATCAATGGCAGCGGCCCAGCCAACAAGGAATAATGATGATTACACGTAGAAATTTTTTCATGAATGCGGGTGCCGTCGCCCTGAGTGCGGCAGCGGTGAGCCGCGTCGGTGCGGCGTCCCTGCCGGAAGCCGTCAGCATGGCCGGCGCGGACACGAAAGCGCCGCCACCGCCGCCGAACGGGCGTCCGTATAACCCCGTCGTCACCCTGAATGGCTGGTCCTTGCCCTGGCGCATGAACAACAACGTCAAGGAATTCCACCTGGTGGCCGAACCCGTCGTGCGCGAATTGGCACCGGGCATGATGGCCAACCTGTGGGGCTACAACGGCCAGTCGCCCGGTCCCACCATCGAAGTGGTGGAGGGCGACAGGGTGCGCATCTTCGTCACCAACAAGTTGCCGGAACACACGAGCGTGCACTGGCATGGCCAGCGCTTGCCCAACGGCATGGATGGCGTCACGGGCCTGACCCAGCCGGGCATTCCTCCTGGCAAGACTTTCGTGTATGAATTCGTCGCCAAGCGGCCCGGCACCTTCATGTACCACCCGCATGCGGATGAAATGACGCAGATGGCCATGGGCATGATGGGTTTCTGGGTCACGCACCCGAAAGACCCGAACTTCATGAAGGTGGACCGCGATTTCGTCTTCTTGCTCAGCAACTACGACATCGACCCGGGCAGCTACACGCCGAAGATCATGACCATGACGGATTTTAATTTGTTCACCTTCAACAGCCGCGTCTTCCCCGGCATCGACCCCATGGTCGTGCGCCAGGGCGACAAGGTGCGCGTGCGCGTGGGCAACCTGACCATGACCAACCACCCGATCCACATGCACGGCCATGAATTCGAGGTGACGGGCACCGATGGCGGCTGGACGCGCCCCGAATCGCGCTGGCCCGAAGTGACGACCGATATCGCCGTGGGCCAGATGCGCGCCGTCGAGTTCACGGCTACCGACCTGGGCGACTGGGCTTTCCACTGCCACAAGTCGCACCACACGATGAATGCCATGGGGCATGACGTGCCCACCATGATCGGCGTCGACCACCAGGGCGTGGCGGCGAAGATCAACCAGCTCGTGCCCGGCTACATGGTGATGGGCGAGCGGGGCATGGCGGACATGGGCGAGATGCAGATGCCGATCCCCGACAATACCTTGCCGATGATGGCGGGCGACGGTCCCTTCGGCGCCATCGGCATGGGCGGCATGTTCACCACGGTGAAGGTGCGCAAGGATCAGAAACCGGGCGATTACCGCGACCCGGGCTGGTACAAGCACCCGGCCGGCAGCGTGGCGTACGAATGGACGGGCGCCTTGCCGGAACCGGTGCGCGGCCAGGGGACGGTTAAAACGGCGAAAGGTGGCGTCGAGATGACGGTGCGCAAGCCGGCAGCGCACGGCGGGCATTAACATGCTCTGCTGACGCGGATAAACACGGCGGCTTGCCTAGCATGGCAAGCCGTTTTGCATGTTGCTATAAATCAAGGAATTGTTGGTTAGTGACAATCCGAGCATTTTAGTGGCAGTTTTTTCCTTATATTCAAGTCATGGCTTAAATTATTGGCTACCGTCTTGTCTGGGAGGAAACATGTTGAAGAAAATGAAAGTGGGGACGCGCCTGCTCGCGGCCTTCTTTTGCGTCGCGCTGCTGGGCGCCATCGTGGCCGGCATCGGTATTTTCAACATGGGCAAGATCGACACCATGGCTGGCAGGATGTACAACAATGAATTGCTGGGCCTGTCGTACATCAAGGAAGCCAATATCGCCCTGATCAAGGTGGGCCGCGCGCGCAGCAATTTCCTGCTGGCAACCACGGCGGAAGAGCGCAGCCGGCGCCAGGCCGATATCACCAAATTCCTCGAACACAATAAAAGCTATCTGGCCAAGGCCGAACCGCTGTTCGTCTCGCCGGCCGCCAAGGAACTGTTTGCCCGCTTCGCGGCCGTCGAAGCGGAATACATCGCCACCATGCAACAGGCGCTGGCCCTGGCGGCGGCCGAACCGCTGGCGCAGCGCAGCGCGAACCTGACGCAGTTGCTCGACAAGACGCGGCTGCATGCGGATGAACTCGACAGCGTGCTCGATAAATTATCCTCGCAGAAAGAAGAGCGGGCCAGGGCGGCCGCGGCGCAGGCGTCGGACGTGTACCAGACCAGCCGCACCTTCATGCTCGCCCTCGTGCTGGGCAGCGTGGCCGCCGGCCTGGCGCTGGGCGCGCTGATCACGCGCGGACTGACGCGCCAGCTCGGCGGCGAACCGGCGTATGCCGTCAAGATCGCGGGCGCCATCGCCGAGGGCGATCTCACCGTCGATATCCGTACGGCCAGCCATGACAATGCCAGCCTGCTGTTTGCCATGAAAGCCATGCGCGACAAGCTGGTGGGCATCGTCAGCCAGGTGCGCTCGGGCACGGACACCATCCATACGGCTTCCAGCGAAATCGCCCAGGGCAACCTCGACCTGTCGTCGCGCACGGAAGAGCAGGCCAGTTCGCTGGAAGAAACGGCGTCCTCGATGGAGCAGCTGACGTCGGCCGTGCGGCAAAACGCGGACAATGCGCGCCAGGCCAATGCGCTGGCCGGCGCCGCGTCCGACGTGGCCGGCAAGGGCGGCGCCGTGGTGGGGCAGGTGGTGCAGACCATGGAATCGATCAATGCCTCGTCGCGCAAGATCGTCGACATCATCAGCGTCATCGACAGCATCGCCTTCCAGACCAACATCCTGGCCTTGAACGCGGCCGTGGAAGCGGCCAGGGCGGGCGAGGAAGGGCGCGGTTTTGCCGTCGTGGCGGCCGAAGTGCGCAACCTGGCGCAGCGCTCAGCCAGTGCCGCCAAGGAAATCAAGACCCTGATCGGCGACTCCGTCGAGCAGGTGGAAGTGGGCGCCAAGCTCGTGCATGACGCGGGCAAGACGATGGACGAAGTGGTCGCCAGCGTGCGCCAGGTGGCCGACATCATGCAGGAAATCACGGCCGCCAGCGCGGAGCAGAGCGCCGGCATCGAGCAAGTCAACCAGGCCGTCTTGCAGATGGATCAGGTGACGCAGCAGAATGCTGCCCTGGTGGAAGAGGCCGCGGCGGCCGCCGAATCGCTGCAGGACCAGGCGCAGACCCTGACGGAACTGGTGGGCGTGTTCCGCCTGCATGCCCAGGCCGAACGCATCGCCGTGCCGGCGTCGAGCAACGTGACGCCGCTGCGCCGGCCAGTGCCGTCCGCCAGCCAGGGCGTGCGGCGCCTGGCCTGACAGCGCCTGGATCGGGCGCAATCGGCGCGGTGGTGGTAGGCTGTGGTTATTGCGCGTTTGCCACTTCCGGGTCCTCCATGCCATCTTCCTTCCTGCCGTCCTTCAGTTTTTCCCTGTTGCTGCTGTCCCTGGCGCCCCTGGCGCAGGCGCAGGAGGGCGATCCCGTCCTGCCTTACCGTCCATCGGTGGCCAGTCCCGCCCAGCTGCCCGTCCCGGGCCAGCTGGAATTCGAGGCGGGCGGCCTGTTGTCCAAAACGGACGACACGCGCCGCGCCAGCCTGCCGTACACCTTCAAGCTGGCGTTCACGCCCGAATGGGGCGTGCTGCTCGAAGGCGAGGGCTTCGTGCGCGCGCGCGATGACACGGGCCGGCGCGAAACGGGCGTGGGCGACACGACCGTCGTGCTCAAGCGCGCCTTTTTGCTCGACAGCGCCACGGCCCTGGGCCTGGAACTGGGCTGGAAGTTGCCCACGGCCAAGGACAGCATCGGCAGCGGCAAGAGCGATCTCTCGCTGAACGGCATTTTCAGCCGCGACCTGGGGGCCGTGCACATGGACGCCAACCTGAACGCCACGCGCCTGGGCGCATCCGACCCTGGCACGGGCAGGGTGCAAACGGGCTGGGCGGCCTCCTTTTCCACGCCCGTCAGCGACCGCTGGGGCGCCACGGCGGAAGTGTCGGGCACGCGGCTGCGCGGCGCACCGGCCACGGCGCAGCTCTTGCTGGCCGCCACCTACAGTCCTACGCCACGGCTGGCCATCGACATCGGCATGGCGCGCGGCTTGACGGCGTCGTCGCCGGACTGGTCGCTGTTCAGCGGCTTGGTCGTGCCTTTGGGCAAACTGTGGTGAGATTGCGACGGCATTCCTTATGTGTCCTTGCGAACAAACGGTTGCTTGCACAAGGTCTACAATTGCGGCATAACTGATAAAAGGAGTGTCCTCATGAAAACCCTCATTCTCGCCGCCGTCCTGCTGTCGGCAGGCACCGCCGCCGTCGCCCAAGTTTCCGTCACCGTCGGCCAGCCAGGCTTTTACGGACGCATCGACATAGGCGACTATCCCGCGCCGCAATTGATCTACGCCCAGCCCGTCATCGTGCAGCGCCCGCAATACTATTCGGCCCGTCCCATCTATTTGCGCGTGCCGCCCGGCCATGCCAAAAACTGGTCCAAGCACTGCCGCAAGTATAATGCCTGTAACCAAGAGGTATATTTCGTCCAAGATGGTTGGTATAACAACCAGTATGTGCCCCGTTACCGCCAGCAGCATGGCGACCATGGCCGTCCCGATTACGGCGACCGCGGCCGTCATGATGACAAGCATGACAAGCACTATGACAAGCATGAAGGCAAGCGCGACAAGCATGATGACAAGCGCGACAAGCATGATGACAATCCGGGCCGAGGCCATGGCAATGGCAATGGTAACGGGCACAGGGATTAACAAGCAGGAGGATCTTTGCACAGTAAAATCGTAATCGTAGGGGGAGGTGCAGGCGGCCTGGAGCTGGCCTGCAAACTCAGCCGCAAGCTCGGCCCCGGCCAGGTGACCCTGGTCGACAGCCGCCTGTACCATATCTGGAAGCCGTCGCTGCATGAAGTGGCAGCCGGCACCCTGGACATTCATCAAGAGGGCCTGTCGTACCAGATGCTGGCGCATGACAATGGTTTTACCTATGTCTATGGCCCCCTGACCGCGCTCGACGCGGCGACGAACAGCCTCACCGTAGGCGCCATCGCCACCGACAAGGACGAGCAACTGTTGCCGCAGCGCCAGGTCAGCTACGACCAGCTGGTGCTGGCCGTGGGCAGCACCTCGAATTACTTCGGCGTGCCCGGCGCCCAGGAAAACACGATTTCCCTCAATGCCACGGAAGACGCGGAACGTTTCCGTTTGACCCTGCTCAAGCTGCTGGCCATGGCCGAGCAGCGCCAGGGCGACGCGGGCCATCCCGGCGTCGATATCGTCATCATCGGCGGCGGCGCCACGGGCGTCGAACTGGCGGCCGAATTGCGCGAAGCGAGCGGCGTGTATGCCGCGTATGGTTTCCAGAATCTCAACGCCATCAAGGATGTGCGCATCACCCTGCTGGAAGGGGCGCCGCGCATCCTCGCGCCGCTGCCCGAGCGCGTCTCCATCGCCGCCTCGAAACTGTTGCACCAGCACGGCATCACGGTGGTGACCGATACGCGCGTGACGTCCATCGACCCCGACAAGGTGACGGTGGCCAGCGGCACCAGCTATGCGGCCGACATCTGCGTGTGGGCCGCCGGCATCCGCGCGCCGGAGTTCCTGGCTACCCTGGGCTTGCCGACCAACCGCGCCGGCCAGCTGGAAGTGACGGGCATGCTCAATGTGCAGGGCCATGCGAATATCTTTGCGCTGGGCGACTGCGCCGCCTGCGCGGGTCCCGACGGCAAGCTGGTGCCGCCGCGCGCCCAGGCTGCCCACCAGCAAGCCGATTACCTGCTGAAAACCTTTTTGCTGCAAGCGAAGGGCAAGCCGCCGCAAACCAAGCCGTACGAATATCTGGACTACGGTTCGCTCGTCTCGTTTGGCCGCACCACTTCGGTCGGCACCCTGATGGGTTCCCTGAAGGGCCTGAGCTGGTTCGTGGAGGGCTTTGTGGCGCGCATGATGTATGTCAGCCTGCATCTGATGCACCACAACGCCGTGCTGGGCAGCGTGCGCACGGCCGTCATGGCCATGGGCCGCTTCCTGATCAAGCGCAGCACGCCGCAGGTCAAGCTGCATTAACCTGATTGGTATCAGAGCAGAAAGGGGCCGCAAGGCCCCTTTTTATTTGCCGCGCGCGACGGGCGCCGCTTCGCAGCGGCCCCGCGTCATGGGGAAGTCGATCGTGGTGAGCTTGCCCTTCAAGGTGCCGGTGATGCTGGCGTGCAAGATGCGCTCGCTGTCGTGGCGGTAGATGATGCGGCTCGGGAAGTCATTGTCCAAGTTGGCGAAGATGAATTCATTCGGCTTGTCCTGGCGCAGCAGGTTGAAGGTCACGGGCGGCTGGCCTGACGGCTGCACGATGTAGGCCAGCTGGCCCGGTTCCGTGAGGCGGATCTGCACGAATTCGAAGGCCGTCGTCTTGCCGCCCTTGACGGTGCGGCTGGTGCCGAGGAGGGTGCCGCCGGCGGCCGTGCTCCATTGCTCTCCGGAACCGGGCTCGGCGCCATCGACGTTCCAGCAGCCGGCCAGCCAGGCCAGCTTGTCCACGGTTTCCGGCGGCGGCACGGTCTTGTCGGCGGCTTGGGCGGCGCCCATGGCCAGCAGCGCTGCCAGCACGGTGGGGATCAGTCGTTGCATGCGGTCTCCTGTCGTTGTATCGTTCAGCGGATCACGGCGCCCGGTGGTGTTCCGGCCCGATGCGGCCTGGCAAGGACTATGCTTTCGGGCTAATGCGCGGCAAGACGGCGGTCAGGGCCGTGCCGCCTTGCGGATTGGCTGCCAGGCTCAGGCTGCCACCGAGGTATTGCACGCGCTCGCGCACGGAGCGCAGGCCGTGCTTGCTCATTTCGACGGATTCGCTGGCCGGCAGGCCGCTGCCGTTGTCCTTGACTGTCATCATCAGCGCTTCGTCATTGTCGTCGATGATGATGTCCACTTCGCTTGCCTGCGCGTGCGCGGCGATGTTGCTGAGCGCTTCTTCCAGCGTGCGCAGCAGGGCCACGCCCACGTTGCGCGGGCAAATCAATTCATCTTCGGGCAGGCTGCAGCGCACGGTGATCTTGTGTTGTTCGGCAAATTGCGCGGCCAGCTCGCCCAGCGCCACATTCACGCCCAGGAACTCCAGCTTGTCGTTCCACAGCTTCATCTGCATTTGCCGGTTGGTTTCGATCACGTTCAGCAGCAATTGCTTCATGGTGGCTGCGCGGTCGAGCAAGGCGGCTTCCTGCGGCATTTTTTGCGTCAGCAGCGACAGGTGCATGGTCAGCGCCGTCAGCGACGAGCCGAGGCTGTCGTGCAACTGGCGCGACAGGGCGCGCCGTTCATTGTCCCAGCTGGTGTTGACATGACCGAGCAATTCGCTGAGATCGGCGGCGCGTTCCGCATCGGCCTGGGCCGCTTCCTTGTTCGGATCTGTTTGTGCGGACATAGCGCCCCGTGAATGGTGAAAGGTGGACCAAATTCAAGTTGTGGATCATACATGATGATTTCATCGCGGGGCGCATGGATGGAAAATTTCTGTCTTTTCGGCAATTTTAATCTCCTCCCATCACTTTTATATCATAGGCAATATTGTCGTTGGCGCCAAGGGCCATCGTTCCCGCCGTTACGTACGGCTGCGCACATACCGGAGCGCCGCACGCTGCCATAGTGGGGTTGTGCATTTTCTCCATGCAGCATAGCCGCCCCGCGGCGCAGGGTGCAGCACAGGCCCGATTACCGAAACGAAAGGACATGCCATGAATATCGAAACCATCGTCGACAAGGAATACCTCGACAAAAGCTTCCGCGACATCGTCAATGCCCCCATCAGCGCCTTGCGCGGTGTCAGCGCGAAGGATGCCAAGGCCTTGCAGCAAGCGTTTGGCGTGACCACCGTACGCGAATTGTCCAACCTCAATTTCGTCAAATGGGCCAGCGCGCTGGCCATCCTGGCCGATGAGGAGGGCATGAGCGGCGAAGAGCGGGCCAAGGAAGAGTTGCTGGACGACGCCGTGGAAATGACTTTCCCCGCCAGCGACCCGATCTCCGTCGATGCCGGCATCACGCGCATCGAAGTGCCGCCGGAAACCGTCGATGCACAGACGGACCACCAGCATGCGGGCCAGCATGAAGTGACGGCTGGCAAGAAATAAAGCATCCTGGCCATAAAAAACCGGCAAGCCATCATCGTGGCTTGCCGGTTTTTTTATGTTCCGCGCGGGAAGTAGGCTCAGGCGATCGAGGGGATGCTGTTTTTCTGCGTGTTGACCTGCGACGCCATCACTTCGTGGGGCGAGCAGCAAAAGCGGTTCTTGCCCGCGCGCTTGGCCTCATACAGGGCCGTGTCGGCCGCGCCCAGCAGGGATTCGACGGTGCTGGCATCGTCCGGATAGATGGCGATGCCGATGCTGGTCGACAGGCGCAGGGTCAGGTCGTTGATGAAATACGGCTCGGAAATGACTTCGATCAGCTTGGCGGCCGGTTCGCGCGCGTCGCCCTTGCCGGCCAGGTTGCCCAGCACGATGACGAATTCGTCGCCGCCGATGCGCGCCACCGTGTCTTCCTTGCGCGAGGCGCCCACCAGGCGTGCCGCCACCATTTTCAGGATTTCATCGCCATAGCCGTGGCCGTAGCTGTCGTTGATGGCCTTGAAGCCGTCCAGGTCCAGGTACAGGATGGCCGACTTGCCGCGGCTGCGGGCCGATTGCTGCAGGGTATGCTCGATGCGGTCTTCCAGCAGGCGCCGGTTCGGCAAGCCCGTCAGCGGATCGTGCAGCGCCAGTTCCTGCTGCTGCTTGCTGTATTGCGCCAGTTCCTTGTACAACAGGCGCACTTCCAGCATGTTGTGGATGCGCTTGTGCACTTCCATCAGGTCGAACGGTTTGCTGATGAAGTCGCGCGCCCCGGCTTCCAGGGCGGCGATCTTGAAACTCGGTTGTGCCGTCAGGGCCAGCACGGGCAGGTAGCCGCCATGCTCGATTTCCTTCAAGCCTTTCATGACCTGGAAGCCATTCAGTTCCGGCATTTGCAGATCCAGCAAGATCAGGTCGTAGCAATGCTCCCGGTGCAGGGGGCAGACCTGGGCTGGACGCATGGTGGCCGTGACATTGGTGTAGCCGGCATCGCGCAGGATTTCCAGCATCAGGTCAACATTGTCGGGTGAATCGTCGACGACCAAAATTTTGGCTTTCAAAATCTCATCTTGGCTGGGCATGTAAGGTCTCGGTTATACGGTCTATGCAACGCTGGTTTCTACCGCAGATGATGGGCTGACGGCGGTGGGAAGATAGTAGCGCCTTGCAACAAGATAGGGCGCACAACAGCGCTTGAGCTCGCTTTTGACGTTCTCGCCGGCCTAAACCGCCGCCACCAGCCTGCCGTGCAGGTGCGCTTCTGCATTTCAGTGTAGCAAACTTCGGCTTAGTTGCTTGTAGGACAGTGCCGCGTCTGAAGGTAGGAAGGCCAACCCATGGGAATAGTCATTTTGTATTGCACTATGTATTTCTTTGCATCATCTTTTTAAGACGGTGTTGTATCGCCCGGTTCAGGGGGCAGGGCGCTCACGCGCGGCGCGGCCAGTTGCGCCACGGCCGCGACCAGTTCGGCCGGGTCGAGCGGTTTCGAGATCCAGGCCTGGAAGCCGCTGGCCAGCGCCCGCTGGCGGTCCTGCAGTTGCGCGAACGCCGTCAGGGCCAGCGCGGGCAGCCGGGCCGCGTCGGGGGAAGCGTGCGCGCGGATGTGCGCCAGCAAGTCGAAACCGTCGGCGTCGGGCATCCCGATATCGCTGACCAGCACGTGCGGGCGCACCTGGTCCAGCAGTTGCAGCGCTTGCGCCACGCTGCCGGCGCCATGCACTTCGGCGTGGTTGTCGCGCAGGATGCGCGCCGTCAGTTCGCGCGCATCGGCCTCGTCATCGACCAGCAGCACCGTGACGCCGCGCAAGTCCGGGCTGGCGGACGAGGCGCCGTCCGCCAGGCGCGCCGGCGCGGTCCGCGTTCCCAGGGGCAGGCGCACGGTAAAGCTGGCGCCCTGCATGTCGCCGGCGCTGCTGACCGTGACCGTGCCGCCATGCTGCTCCACCAGGTGCTTGACGATGGCCAGGCCCAGGCCCAGGCCGCCATGCCGGCGCGTGGTGGAGGCGTCGGCCTGGCGGAAGCGGTCGAATACGTGGGGCAGGAAATCCTTCTTGATGCCGACGCCGTTGTCGCTCACCGTGATGGCCAGGCGGGTCGCCTCGCGGCGCACGCCGATCTCGACCCGTCCCCCTTGCGGCGTGAATTTCAACGCATTCGACAGCAGGTTCCAGATCACTTGCTGGATACGGCTGGGGTCGCCCGTGATCCTGCCCGCATCGCTGGCGATGTCGCAATGGATGGCGATGTGCTTGGCGTCGGCCGCCGGGCGCAGGGTTTCGATGGCCGAGGCGATGATGCTGGCGGGCACGATGGTTTGCAGGTCCAGCAGTACCTTGTCGGAGGTGATGCGGCTCATGTCGAGCAAGTCTTCGATCAGTTGCGCCTGCGCGCGCGCATTGCGTTCGATGCTTTGCAGGCCGCGGTGCAGGTCGGCCTGGTCGCGCGTGCCGCGCCGCAGCACCTGGGCCCAGCCCAGGATGGCCGACAGCGGCGTGCGCAGTTCGTGCGACAGGGTGGCGAGAAAATCGTCTTTCAGCTGGTTCGTGCGCTCGGCCTCGGCGCGCGCCTCGCGTTCGCTGTCGAGCAGTACCTTGCGTTCTTCAGCGGCGCGCGTGGCGGCCGCGTACAGGCGCGTATTGTCGAGCGCGACGGCGGCCTGGGCCGCGATGGCCGAAACGATGCGTTCGCTGCGCGCGCTGAACATGCCCGCCTGCGGATGACCGAGCAGCAAGCGCCCCAGCAGCAGGCCCGAGCGCGAGCTGACTGGCAGGCTCAGGCAGCTGCGCAGCGGCGGCGCGCCATCGGCGCTGGCGTCGGGCGCGGTCAGCAAGTCGTTCCGGCGCATGGCCGCTCCCTGGCGCAGTTCCGTGGCAATGGCGTCGGCCTGGCGCAGGCTGATGTTGTTGACGGCGCGTGCCGCGGGGTAGGCCTCGCCCGCATCGTCGTAATAAAAGGCGCCGAAGCGCGCGCCGCTGATGCGCGTGGCCGCATCGACGGTTTCCTGCAGCAGGGCCGGCAGGTCGAGGGTGCCGGCCAGGGCCGCGCCCGTATTGTTGAGCAACTCGAGCACGCGCGTCTCGTCGCGCAAGGCTTCCTGCGCGCGCTTGACCTGGTCGACATCGGTGCTCGTGCCAAACCAGCGCAGCAGCTGGCCGCCCCGGTCGCGCACGGGATTGGCGCGCGTCAGGAACCAGCGGTACTGGCCGTCGGCGCCCCGGATGGGGAATTCCATTTCGAAGGGCGTGCCATCGCGCAAGGCGGCCTTCCAGGCGTGCAGTATGGACGGCAGGTGCTGCGCGTCATAGGCGATGCTCCAGCCGTTGCCCGCCATCTGTTCGGCGCTGGTGCCCGTGTAGTCGTGCCAGCGCTGGTTGTACCACGCAATGGTGCCGTCGAAGCTGGCGATCCAGGCCAGTTGCGGGATGGAATTGGCCAGCGCGCGCAAGTCTTCCTCGCTCTGGCGCAAGCTGTCCTCGGCCGCCTTGCGCTGGCTGATGTCCTGGATATACGTGGTCAAGCCGTCGCTGGACGGGAAGATGCGCACTTCCAGCCAGCGCCCCAGCGGCGGATGCGGCAGTTCGAAACTGCAGCTGAGCTGCTGCGCCATGGCGCGCCGGTACTGCGTCTCCAGTTCCGTGCCCGGCAGGTCGGGGCAGGCTTGCCACAGGTTCTTGCCCGCCAGGCTGGCGCCAGGCGCGTGCTGCGGCGCCAGCATGTCGGCGCCGCGCGTATTGAGGTAGCGGATGGTCCAGTCGCGGTCGAGCAGGCAGAAGCCGTCGGTAATGCCTTCCAGCAAGTTGGCCAGGCGCTCGTCGGAGAGGCTCAGCGGCGCTGATGGAGGAAGCAGATCTTGCTCGCGGTCATGCTTGGCCATCGGAAATCCTGCAACAGTGAGTCTGCCGCACGGGCTCTTGCCCCGCCGGGCCGCCGCCGCTAAGCTCAGTTAAATAGGTCATGATGGTAAATACCCGCCGTCATGCATCAGGGGAGGCACAAGCGCCCCTGTCTGGCTGGTATTGTAGCCCCAAGCGGCGCGCCGCCACCGCACGCTTGCACGCCGCCTGCAGATAGCACTGGACAGGCTGGAAAGCAGTCCCTATAATCCCGCTTCTTTCGAGACAGCAACTTCTCGATTCGCTGGACACGACTGTGAAAGCAGAAGTGCCCATCGATAAAAAGGCGTGAGCTTTTTGGCAGTGAAAAGGTAGTCGATCGTGCGGGGCGGTATTCTGCAAAATCAGCTAAGCGATTGAAAAATCGAACTTTTCAAAGCGAAATGAATACGCTATAATGTTTGCCTGCGCGGCTGTAGCTCAGCTGGATAGAGTACTTGGCTACGAACCAAGGGGTCGTGGGTTCAATTCCTGCCAGCCGCACCAGAATACTGAAAATCAGACTTTGCCTGGTTTTGTTGTAACAAGTTTCACCTCCATGTTGTTAGTGGAATGTTGTAGAAGTTTTGCGGCTGTAGCTCAGCTGGATAGAGTACTTGGCTACGAACCAAGGGGTCGTGGGTTCAATTCCTGCCAGCCGCACCAGTATTTCCAAAATGGAGTTCGCTTCGTTTTGATGAAAGTTTCAAGCTTCGCGCCGTTCGGCGAAGTGTGTCAGAGTTTGCGGCTGTAGCTCAGCTGGATAGAGTACTTGGCTACGAACCAAGGGGTCGTGGGTTCAATTCCTGCCAGCCGCACCAGTATCAGCAGTAGTGAAAAAAACCCGGAAAGTTCGCTTTCCGGGTTTTTTTTCGTCCAGCGAAAGGCAAGCCTGCAGCGCGCCGCCCTCATCGCGGCGCGCTGCAGTGGCCGGGCCCCGTCAATTCGGATAAGGCTGGCCCGACGACGCCTGGTTGCCCAGGACGATGGTGGTCACCCACAGTCCGCCGCTGGTCACGGGACCGGTGAACTTGAACAGCGAAGCGCCAGATTGCGCCGGGTCCGCCACGTTCGACGCCAGCGCATTGAGCCCCGAGGTCGTGAAGGTGCACGAGGTTTCCTGTCCAACCGCATTTTGCTCCGCGTTCAGCACCGGCGTGGCGCCATTGAACAAGTACAGGCCGCAATTATCCATTTTCGATCCGTAGGTGGCCGACTGCGTATAGTTGAAGGTCACCGCCCCATCGAGCAGGGCGGCGGCCGGGATGGACGACAGTTTCGCCGGCGTGATGCTGGTGAGCGTGGCGAACAGGCTGGCCTGGTTGGCCTTGGCAAACGCTTTCGACAGGGGCACGGCATTGATCTGGAACGGGAAGGCGCTGACGGCGCCATTCGGCGTTTTCAGGGTCCACACGTAGATTTTTCCAGGCGCCACTTTCGTTTCGTCGATGCAAGCCGTACCCGCGCCCAGGCCCGGCGTATTGGCGGGCAGGCTGGCCAGGTCCTGGCAGCTCTGGATGGCTTCCGCGTTATTGTAGAAAGTGCTGGCGGCGCCATTGCTGTCGGCCACCCGCATGTGGGTGTAGCCGGTGGCCGGCAGGATCAGCTGCAGTTTGCTGCCGGCCGTGCCCGGTATCTGGAAGTCGCCGAACGTCGTCAGGCCCGGTCCCCGCACGTCGATCTTGTTGACGGCCGGATTTTCCTGCAGCACGGTGTCGAGCTCGACGTGGGCAGCCCATTCGCGCGCAAAGCTGGCCGTGCCCGCCGTATCGACGCTGCGCTGGATGCGCGCATTCATGTGCATGTCCAGGTGGCCGCTGCCGGCCAGTTTCCAGCCGCCGACGCAGCCGCTGGTGTCGCCCGTCTTGACCAGCTTCCAGTTGAGCATGCCCGCATCTGTTCCGATGCGCAACTGCACCCATGCACTGCTGGGCTTGCCGGAGGTGAAGGCGATGGCCGTCGCCCCGGCACTGAGGCGATTGCCGATGAAGTCGGCGACGCGCGTCGTCGAGGTGCTGCTCGCGGACGTCAGCGTGGCAATCTCGCCCGAGCTCAAAGGCTGCATGTCCACGCCCGCTAAACCCAGCGCTTCGATGGTCAGGCCCGCGTGGGCGGCCTGGTCCGCGCTGGTCAGGGCGGCCAGGATTTCAGCCTTGCCCACCGCCGCGCCCATGTTGAAGGAGCTGTCGATGAACGGCGACACGGCCGCCGCCGACGGCACGACGAAGCCCGTCTTCGGATACAGGGCGCTGAGCGAGGCCATGCAGGCGCGGATTTCCGGCAAGACAGTGGCCGCGGCCGTCGCCTTGGTCAGGTCGGCGTCCGATGGCGGCGTCGCTGCCGGTATCGTCGGCGCGCCGCCGGCGGCGGCCGGCAGGGTCACGCTGCCCAGCGCGCTGTTGGTGGCAATCAGGGTAACGGTGGCCATGGCGCCCTGCGCTTCCGCGGGCGCGACGAGGATCTGGTCCAGCACGGCGTCCATGCCCGTGCCGTTGGCAACAAAGGCGCCCGTCAGCGGATTGGTATTGCCGGTATTAATCGGTTTGATCATGGCGACGACGGCGGCCACGGCCGCATCGAGCCGTTGCTGGGTCGCGGCATTGGCCAGGGCCGAGGTGCAGGCGGCCGATACCGTATTGGCGACGGGCGCGCAGACGGCGGCCAGGGCCGTGCCGCCGGGCTGGCCCGACGCCGTGGAGACGATCAGATCGGTCAGCGGCGTGATGTTGACGGTCTGCCCCGCCGCGGTGGCGATGGAATTGAGCGTCACCTGCCTGCCGCCGGACGAGCCGGTGATGCTGAGGAAAAACGGCGCCGTCATGCCGGCCACGTCGACCGTAAATGCCCCGCCGGCGCCGGTATTGACCGCCGTGGACACTTTGCCCTTGCTGTCGATGGCCACCACGCTGCCCGAGATGGGCGCGCCGACGGCGGCAGTGCCGCTGAGCGTCGTTGCCGGCGGCGGCGCGACGGGCGGAACCGGGTCGGCGGGACTGCTGCTACCGCCGCCGCCACAGGCGGCAAGAAGGAGGGCGGCCGCGCAGGCGGCGGCCAGAGGCAATTTATGCAAGTTTATTTTCATGACATCCCCTTGGTATTTTTTTTGGAATTACTGCCAGTAAACATTCTCAAAGTTTTCCATGAATTGCAATTTATTTTTCTTGGATGCATTAATAATGGCCAATCAGTCATCAGCGTGTCGGTTTTGCGCCGCAATCGGAAAATCAATGTGATCAAGAATGCAAGTGAGCGGGGCGGCCGCTGAAAAACCGGGGAGGGCGTCAATTGTGAAATATCGCCGCCACGCCCTTTGCCATTCTGCAAAGCCCTGCTATAATCTTGTCTTAGGCGGCTGTAGCTCAGCTGGATAGAGTACTTGGCTACGAACCAAGGGGTCGTGGGTTCAATTCCTGCCAGCCGCACCAGAATATCGGGGGTCAGATTGTAAAATCTGATCCCCTTTTTCGTTTCCGGACGGATTTACGCCGCGCTGTGGGCGCCGCGCCGGTATTGCAGGCGAAACGCGCGCGGCGTGACGTGCTTGGCGGCGCGGAACTGGCGGTTGAAATGCGCGAGGTTGCGGTAGCCCGCCTCTTGCGCGATGACGGCGATGGCGAGATTGCTCTCGATCAGCTGTTGGCAGGCGCGGCCGATGCGCAGCCGCGCCAGGTACTCGCCCGGCGTGCAATGCGCGTGGCGCTTGAAACAGCGGTGAAACGCGCCCAGCGACAGGGCCGCCCGCTGCGCCAGGCTCTCCAGTGCGATTTCTTCCCGGAAATGTGTGTGCATGAAATCGAACACGCCGGCCATGCGCTTGTGCTGTCCATCGGGCAGCGGCGCCTGCGCCGTCGAGGCCAGCGGCCGCGCGCCCGTATCGCTCGCCAGTTCCAGCAGCACGTCGAGCAGCAGCGGCAGGCGCTGCGGCACGGGCAGGGCGTTCAGCCGCAGCAGTTTATCCGCGCAGCGCGCGCTCGTGGCCGCTGAGAAATGCAGGGCAGGGCCGGCGCGGGCCGCCAGTTGCCGCAAGCTGTGCAATTCCGGAAAACAGGCCGCCAGTTGCTCCAGCCACTCGAGCGAAAACCATACGACGACGGCCAGCATCGGCTGTGCGCTGTCGATACGCTCGCTGGCCGACCACGTGTGCGGCAAGTTCGGCCCCAGCAGCACCAGGTCGCCCGGTTCGAAGTTGCCCAGGTGGTCGCCGATGTAGCGCTGTCCCCGCGCATTGACGGTCAGGGTCAGCTCGAACTGCGGGTGGTAGTGCCAGATAAAGGGAATGGCATCGAGTTCGCGCCACAGCAAGCCCCAGGAGTGGCCCGTCGGGATCGTGACTTGTTCGAATAAAGGCGTCATTGTGACGTTTTGATGGAATGGATAGTCAGGATAGTATCAGTTTTGGTTGCTGTGTACGCAGTTCCTCCTGCTCTTCCATCGCACAATCTGTCTCACACCAACACAGGAGACAGCGATGCAGAACCAGGTTCAGTATGTAAACCCGCAATACGGCGAAGACCGTCCCGGCAACCCATCCGTGGCCTACACGGAACAGACCCAGTTGCGCGACATCCAAAAACAGCTGCCCCTGCGCGTGCTGTCCGACAGCGACTTTCTGCACTGGCAAACCTATGGCTACGTCATCGTCAAGGATGCGGTGTCGCCCGAGCAGGTGCGGCGCACGACAGATTTCCTGTGGGAATTCCAGGGACTCGACCAGCATGATCCCGCCACCTGGAACCGGGACCAGCTGCGCGACCACGCGATGAAAGAGCTCAACGGCTCCGGCATGGTCGAGGCCTATCACAACCAGACCCTGTGGGACAACCGCCAGACCCAGCGCGTCTACGACGCCTTCGTCGACATCTGGGACCGTCAGGATTTGTGGGTGACCATCGACCGCGCCAACCTGAACACGCCGAACCATGGCAAGCGCAAGTTTGGCGGCTTCATCCACTGGGATGCCGACACCACGCTCGACCCGCTGCCCGTCAACGTGCAGGGCGTGCTGGCCCTGTCCGACACCTCGCCCGAGAGCGGCGGTTTCCAGTGCTATCCGGAACTGTTCAACAACTTGCTCGCGTGGCGCAAGACCGTGCCGCAAGACCGCAACCCGTGGCAGCCGGACCTGGCGACGGTGCCGTACCCGATGGAATTCATCGCCATGAAGAAGGGAGAACTGCTGATCTTCAACAGCCTGCTGGCGCACGGCATCCGTCCGAACACGTCGACGGACCAGGTGCGCCTGGCGCAGTACATTTCCTTTACGCCCGCCCAGCAAGACAATCAAAGTCTGCGCGACTGGCGGGTGCAAAGCTGGCGCGAACGCAGCGCGCCGCAGGGCTACGCGTTTCCCGGCGACCCCGAGGACAAGGAACAGCTGCGCTACCCGCAGGCGCGCTTGAGCGAACTGGGCGAGAAGATCCTCGGCGCGCGCGACTGGTAAGCGAAGCGCCATCCGGCAGGCTTGCCTGCCGGATAGACAATTGCCGGCAAATGCACGATCATGGTCCGACTAGCCATCGACCGAGGAAACGCATGAGTATCATCACCTGCATCGAAGACTTGCGCGTGCTGGCCCAGAAACGGGTGCCGCGCATGTTTTACGACTACGCCGATTCCGGCTCCTGGACGGAATCGACCTACCGCGCCAACAACAGCGATTTCGCCAAGATCAAGTTCCGCCAGCGCGTGGCCGTCAACCTGGAAAACCGCAGCCTGGCCTCGACCATGGTGGGACAGCACGTCTCGATGCCGGTGGCCCTGTCGCCCACGGGCTTGACGGGCATGCAGCATGCGGATGGCGAAATCCTCGCGGCCCAGGCGGCCGAGCGCTTCGGCGTGCCGTTCACCCTGTCGACCATGAGCATCTGCTCGATCGAGGACGTGGCGGCGAACACGACAAAACCGTTCTGGTTCCAGCTGTACGTGATGAAAGACCGCGAATTCATCAACCGCCTGATCGACCGCGCCAAGGCGGCGAAATGCGGCGCGCTCGTATTGACGCTCGACTTGCAGGTGCTGGGCCAGTGCCACAAGGACTTGCGCAACGGCCTGTCCGCGCCGCCCAAGCTCACCATTCCGAACATCCTCAACATGGCCACCAAGCCGCGCTGGGTGGCGGGCATGCTGGGCACGAAACGCCGCGGCTTCGGCAACATCGTCGGCCACGCCACGTCCGTGTCGGACATGTCGTCGCTGTCGGCCTGGACGCAGCAGCAGTTCGACCTGAGCCTGTCGTGGGCGGACGTGGAATGGATCAAGCAGCGCTGGGGCGGCAAGCTGATCATCAAGGGCATCATGGACCCCGAAGACGCGCGCCTGGCAGTCAACAGCGGCGCCGACGCGCTGATCGTCTCGAACCATGGCGGGCGCCAGCTCGACGGCGCGCAATCGTCGATCGAAGCCTTGCCCGCCATCGTCGACGCCGTCGGCAGCCAGATCGAAGTGCACATGGATGGCGGCATCCGCTCGGGCCAGGACGTGATCAAGGCCGTGGCGCTGGGCGCGAAAGGCGTGTACATCGGGCGCCCCTTCTTATATGGCCTGGGCGCCATGGGCGGCCCGGGCGTGACCAAGTGCCTGGATATCATCCGCAACGAACTCGATCTGACGATGGCGTTTTGCGGCTTGCGCGACCTGCAGCAGGTGGACAAGAAAATCCTGCTGCCGGGGACGTTTTAAGCTATAAGTTGTATGTGACGGAACGAGGTTTCGGTACCAGATTTGTCATGTTTCGGTATTTTTTTACGCATAGTAACTACTGTTTTCATCGTTAGAAAAAAAGATGAATAACGGAGCATGCTTTTTTGAGAGGTAGGTCTGCATCGGCAATTAAGTTTTTCACATCAAAATATTCGATTCATGGTTACTGAATGAATGCATTGCTATAAATGAATTGATGGCGTGAAGATTGGATAGATTGCATCAGCTGCTTGTCATGGACAACGGTATTTGGTTTGGCCGATTGTGGCCTGGGTAATCGCGACGTGGTCAAATTCCCCCCCGACCTGAGAGAGAGCACATGGAAACGCAATCATCTTTACACATGCTATTGGCATTTCTTTTGGGTTTGGTGTTGAGCGCTATCAGTTTCTACTTTATTACGAAACGTGCCATAAAAACTGCAGCCGATGCCGCGCAAGAGCAAGGACGTTCTGCGGCGGCGATTGAGATTGCAACGTTGACGGAGCGGATGCGGCTATTTGATGCGGAGAGGGAGCAAATAGTTGCTGAACGTAATGGTCTCAGTGTCGCGTTGGATAACGCTCGCAATGAGGGGGCGAAAATTGGTGAACGAGCCATGCGCGTGCAAGCACTTGATGCGCAAATTGAAAAATTATTGGAGGAGCAACAGGAGGATCGGTTAGAGATTTTGCGGTTAGCAAAAAATGAGGCGGAAAAAAATCAATCTTTGTTGGCGGTGTCGGGGCGACTAGCGGAAGTCGAGCGGGAGTGCGATGCACGTGAAAATGAGTTACTCGAACTACGGCAGCAAACTGCCGGTTTGCGGGAGCAATCAGGGAGGTTGAATGCTGAGATTAAGGCCGGAATTGAATCGATATCGCTGATACGGGAAAGCTTCCAAAGAGAGCAAGAGTTGCGAAGTGAGGTAGAGGTACTTATGAATAAAATCTCTGGCGATCTTGCGTTTGCAAATCAACAGCTTGCAGTGGCTGAAAACGACGCACGTCGAATTCCTGCTTTTCTTGAGAAAATAGCCGAGTCTGAAAGAATTCTTGCTGATGTGCGACAGCAGGTTGCTGATTTACGGGAGGTGTCTGGTAGGGTCAATGCTGAATTAAAGGCTGAACGAGAGCTAGGGCTTGGCATGCGTACCGAATGGCAGATGGAAAAAAGTTTACGTGAGCAGAGTGAGGCAAGGGGTAATAAGTTATCGAATGAAGTCGCGGAAATTACTGGTCTATTGGAATCCGAACGTCGTCAGGCGGATGAGAAGTTGGCAATATTACTTGAAGCAAAGGAATCGCTCACTAATCAATTTAAGAGTTTGGCTAATGACATTCTTGATGAAAAATCTAAAAAATTCACTGAACAGAATCAGGTAAATATTGGACAGCTATTGGATCCATTGCGAACAAAGTTGCACGAGTTCCAGGGAAAGGTAGAAGAGGTCTATGTTCAGGAGGGAAAGGATCGTTCAGCGTTAGCAGAACAAGTTCGGCAGCTCATGGACCTCAATCAAGTCTTAAGCCAAGATGCAAAAAATCTGACTTCGGCTCTGAAAGGATCCAGTAAGACGCAAGGTAATTGGGGCGAATTGATATTGGAGCGGGTGCTGGAGGCCTCCGGCCTACGCAAGGGGCATGAATACGACGTTCAAGAAAGTCATGTTCGGGAAGATGGTACGAGAGCACAGCCTGATGTCGTCGTGCACTTGCCTGAAGATCGTCACCTTATAGTCGATGCTAAAGTTTCTCTTTTGGCTTACGAAGCGTGTGTTTCAGCCGAAGACGACAATGAGCGTCAACTTACTATCAGGCGTCATCTCGATTCTGTTCGGGCGCATATGAAAGGCTTGTCAAGCAAAAATTATCAGACATTATATGGCCTTAAGTCACTTGATTTCGTACTAATGTTCGTACCTATCGAACCAGCCTTCATGATGGCAATTACACATGATCAAGATTTGTATATGGAGGCGCTTAGTAAAAATGTTTTGCTTGTAAGTCCATCAACATTGTTGTTTGTTGTTCGTACAGTTGCACATCTGTGGCGTCAGGAGGCGCAAAGTAGAAATGCACAGGATATTGCTAAACGTGGCGCGGAACTTTACGATCGTCTCTCAGCATTTGTTGTCGATTTAGAAAAGGTGGGAGATCGATTGCGTCTTACTCAGGAAAGTTATAGTGATGCCCGCAACAAGCTATATACGAATAAAGGTAACGTTATTCGTCAGGCTGAGATGCTGAAACAGTTGGGGGTAAAGCCTACTAAATCGATGCCATCCGCTGTGCTGGATATAGCAATGGTGAACGAGGATATGGTGGGAGACAACGCTGCTATCGCGACTGATGGCTAGTCGAATTGTGGCATCGTTTACAAAAAGCACATCAAAGGCGCGCAATACTTCTCAGAGGAGACATTGGCAGGCCAAATCCACGTAAGATCGTCTTTGAGTCTTTGATTTACAGGCCTGATTTTTCGTTACTCGACACTTGGCCGCGTGCTAGCGATCCACCCGCACGACATGAAAACCTTCGGCCTCTGAAGGCGGCACGAAGTGGCGCGTGATGGCGTCAAAATCAGCCTCGCTGGTGGAGAACGGGTGCAAGCCGCTGTCATTGCGCTGGCGTAAGCGCGCCTTGCATTCCTCATCCGTTACGTCGAGGTAATGCAGCACGTGCGGCACGCGCGCCTGCTGGAACAGCTCGCGCATCCAGGCCCGGCTGGCGGGTGTATTCGCGGGGAAATCGAGCACGACGGATACGCCCGCCTGCAGCATCTGCAGACACAAAGGCGCGATGGCCGCGCGCAGCCGCGCCGTGCAGGCGACATAGTCGGCCAGGCTGGCGATTTGGCCCGGATACAGCTGCGCCAGCAGGCTGTCTTCGCTGATGCGCACGGTATGTGGCGCTTGCGCAAGCTGGCTGGTCAAGGTGGATTTGCCCGAGGCAATCTTGCCGCACACGAGGTGCAGGGTGGGGGTAACCGGGGTGCTGGAAGTGGTGTGCATGGTCGCTCGCTGAAAGTGAAAACTAAAACCTGCGAGACGTCTTGATTGTTTGTTGCAGATCAAAGCCGCCTTGCAGGCGGCTTTGGCAATCTCATTCCTGCCCAGCCACCCTCGTTGGAATGGCGGCAATAATGGAGGGCAGGGGGCGGTGTATCGATTGCATGGAGCAACAATGCCATGCGATCGATGGCGTTGTCAATTGTCCTGTTCGAATAACTGCCGGTATTGCGCATAGGGTTCCATGCCCATGCTGGCGCGGCGCTGCTCCAGGCGCTGCGGATCGTCGATAGGGAAGGCGACCGTCTTGCCGTCGCTGCCAGTCTGGAACTGGCTGCCGTACAGCTGCGGCAACTTGTCATTGCTCAGGTCGCGGTCGATCGCCAGTGCCAGCTTCGAGGGCGTGATTTCCCCTTGCTCTGCCGCCGTTCGCATCAGGGCCAGGCTGCTTTTGAGGAAGGCATTGGATCCATGCTGGGCGATCAGCCAGGCGCTGGCCGCCGCCTTGTAGCCGACCATCGTTTGCGTGGGCCAGCCCTTGCTGGCGATGATTTGCCGCAAGCGCGCTTCATTTCTCGCATCCGTCTCGCGCATGCGCTTTCGTGCCTGCATGTCGGAGCCTGTCGTCGGCCAGGCAGTGCGTGCGGCCACGTCATCCTTTTCCATGGTCCGCAGCTCGGCGGCCAGTGCCGCTTCGGGCACCGCCGCCGGATACAGCAGGAAGTCCAGCGCGCCCGCCGTGGCCGCGCTGAAGATGAGCTTGGGTTCCGCTTCCCAGCCGGGCGATTGCAGGAGCAGTGCCAGTGTGCTGCCTTCCGGTACATCGATGCGGTAGCGGCCATTTTCGACCGTGCCATGTATCTGTGGCTCGCCGTGCATGCGCTCGGCCACGATGCTGATGGCTTGCGGCAGCGGTGCGCCGTTGCTGCGGATGGTGCCGCTCAGTTCGAAGGCGCCCGCATGGACGCTGCAGCACAGCAGGATGGCGAAGGTCAGGCGTGGCATGGGAGTGCGTTCATGCATGGTGGAGGTCGAGCAGGGTCCAATTTTCGCGGAACGTGGCGTCATCGAGCGGCCGCGCATGCGGGTCGTCGGGCTGGAACAGGCCGCCGATCAGCATGTCCTGGATGGCACCCGTGAAGCCGCCGTACGACGAGGCGCGGCCCCACTGGCGGCGCGTGCGGGCGAAGACGACGGCGTCTTGCTGCGCGGCCAGTTGTGCCAGGGCTGCCTGCAAGGTGGCAGCGGCGTCCGCTCCCATGTCCGTGGCGATGGCGCACACCAGGCGCTGGCCAAATTGCAGGGATTTGCCGGCCAGTCCCAGCAGCGATTCGTTGGCCAGGGCGAGGAATACGTCGGGCGCCTGGTCGTCCTTTTCGCAGGTGGTCCAGGTGGGCGCCCATGCTTCCAGGCTCATGAAGCGCGCTTGCGTCGTGGCCGCCGTGTGCGTCCATTTCGCGTGCGATGTGGCATCCCAGCCCAGGCGGCCAAAGGGAATCGGCTTGCCCTTGGGATTGTACTGATGGCTGCGCACGCCGGCCTTGCCCCGCGCCTGCGCCACGAGGCCGTCGAGGCTGGCGGCAAACGGCAGCCATTGCGCCGCATCCCATAGCGGTATGGCATCGGGCGCGGCCAGCAACAGGAATACTTCGTAATCACGTGAAAAAAACGTCATGCAGATTCCTTATCGTTGCAGTTGCGACATGGCGGCCCGCTGGCTGGGGCGCAGCAGGTAGACGCCGTACAGGCACAAGGGCAGCACGGCCAGCAGCGCGATATACGGCAGGATCGATGCGCCATCCTCGGCCGGGTGCGGCAAGGTGGCCGTCACGAGTGCGTAGTCCCACAGTCCATGCACGAGCACCATGGGCCATATCGAGCGGGTGCGCAGGCGGATGGCCGCATAGCCGACGCCCTGCAGGGTGGCGGCGACGGCTTGCCACAGGGCGCCGCTGACGTCGCCCGAGGCCAGGCCGTTGGCCGTATGGGCCAGGCCGAACAGCGCCGAGGAAATCAGGACGGCGGGCCAGACGGGGTAGCGGTCCAGCATGCCCTTCAGCAAGATGGCACGGAACATCAGTTCTTCCGAGACGGCCACCAGCGCCGCATTGCACGCGACGATCAGCAGCACGCGCGGCTGCGGCCAGCCGCCGGCCCAGGCCAGTACCAGCATCAGCAGCGCATACAGCAGGGGCGGCGAGACGAGCCACACCGTTTTCCATGGCTGCGGCGCGCACAGGCCCGCTTCGCGGCGCTCGCTGGATGCCAGCAGCAACGCCAGCGCGAACAGGGCGGCCAGCGCCCATGCCAGGCCGATACGGCCGGTGACGGCGGCGCCCGGCAAGGCGTAGCCGGCCGATTCCAGCCAGCGGCCGCCCATGCTCAGGGCCAGCCAGACGGCCAGCGCACCGAGGGCAAGCGGCATGGTGAGGTGGATTTTAGGGATGGACATGGTCGGCTTCGGGGTTGGCTGCGTGTTTTACTACGTGCATGAGCAGATCATGAAGTTGCATCAATGATATGGTCGAAAATATTGCCATATTACATTAAAAGCACCGTCACAAAATTGCCACTTCGTTATAGTTGCATGGAATAATAAGCACTCGTCCGTTTGCCGCCAGACTGGAGCGCCATGACCTACAGCAAGACCATCACCACCGAACGCCTGATCCTGCGCAAGCCGCAGCCATCCGATGAGGCGGCCCTGTTCGCCATGCATGCCGATCCCGAAGTGATGCGCTATTTCAGCGAACCGCCCTGGGACGATGCCGGCCGCGCGGCGCGCCAGATCGCCGAGGACAGCGCCGCCTTCGACAACGAAGAGTTCTTCCGCTTCGCCATCGAACTGCAGGAGACGGGCGAATACCTGGGCAGCTGCACGCTGTTTTCCGTGCACCGCCAGAACCGCCGTGCCGAGATCGGCTATGCGCTGGCGCGTCCGCACTGGGGCCGTGGCTATATGCATGAAGCGCTGTCGGCGCTGATCGAGTACGCCTTCGTCGAGCGCGACCTGAACCGCCTGGAAGCCGATATCGACCCGCTCAACGCCGGCTCGGCCAGCGCCCTCGAGCGCCAGGGTTTTAACAGGGAAGGCTTTTTGCCTGAACGCTGGATCGTGGGCGGCCACGTCAGCGATTCGGCACTGTACGGTTTGCTGCGGCGCGAATGGGAAGCGCGGCGCAAGGATGCCGCGTGAGCGGGCAAGCGATCGACGCGCTTGAACGCTGGCTGGGCGCCCCCTTGCCGGCGTATTACCTGCGTTTTCTGCAGGGTGGGCAAGAGAGCATGCGCGGCGAACAGGTCTTGCTGTACGGCGTGGACAGCTTACGGGAACGCAATGAAACGTATGAGACGCAGCAATTTTGTCCCGGCTACATGACCATCGGCGACGACAGCGGCGGGCGCGCCGTCATGCTGGCCCTCGATGGGAGCGACCGCGCCGTGTACCTGGTGGGCCATGGCTCGATGCAGCGCGACGATTTCGAGCGGGTCGCCGATGATTTCGCCGCCTGGCTGGCCGCCGATTGCCCCGTCGATTGACTATTCCATGAGCAAACGATGAAACCGGCTGACTTGCCCTGTTCCACCCATCCCCTCGTGACCTTGCGCCCGCTGGAACGCAGCGACGCCCCCGCCTGGTATGCCTACCTGGCCGACCCTGCCGTCGTCGAGCACACGAGCTGGGACTTGCGCGGCATTGACGACCTGCAAGCCAATTTCGATGATTACGCGTCGGCCCAGCCGGCTTCGCCGATACGGCTGGCCGTGGTGCTGCGCGACGGCGGCCAGCTGGTGGGTACTATCGGCTTCAATGCGATTTCCCCACAGCACCGTACGGCCGAAATCGCCTACGATCTTTCTCCTGTCGTGTGGGGGCAGGGCGTGGCCACGTCCATCGTGGACGCTGTCGTGGACTGGGCCTTCCAGCGCCTGGGCTTGCTGCGCATCCAGGCGACCGTGCTGGAAAGCAACGAGCGTTCGATCCGCGTGCTCGAGCGCTGCGCTTTCGAGCGGGAAGGTTATCTGCACAGCTACCGGCAAATCCGTGGAAGATCGGGTAACTTCTGGCTGTATGCGCGCCTTGCCGGCGTTCCATGAGCAAAGCGCCCTTGAATATCCTGCTGGTGGAAGACCACCTGGGCATCGCGCGCCAGGTGCTCGACTTCCTCGACGGCCTGGGCTGGCAGACCGACCATGCGGGCACGGGCGCGCTCGGTGTCGCGCTGGCCACGCGCAACGCCTATGACGTGGTGCTGCTGGACCTGAACCTGCCCGACATCGATGGCTTGCAGGTGTGCCGCGCCATCAAGGCCAGTGCGCCCAGCAATGTGCCGATCCTGATGCTGACGGCGCGCGACGCTTATGAAGACAAGGCGCGCGGCTTTCGCGACGGCGCCGACGACTATCTGACCAAGCCCTTCGACTTGCGCGAGGTGGCCTTGCGCTGCGAAGCGCTGGCGCGCCGGCAGCGGCTGCACGTGCACCAGGAAATGCGCGTGGGGCCCTTCACCTTGCAGACACGCGCAGGACGCGCCCTGGTCGGCGACGTAGCGCTGCCGCTGACGCAGACGGGTTTTAAAATTTTGCTGCTGCTGTGCCGCGAGCATCCGCATGCCGTATCGCGCTCGGCCTTGCTGCAAGCCCTGTGGGGCAGCCAGCCGCCCGACAGCGACGCCCTTAAATCGCATATCTATGCGCTGCGCAAGCAGCTGGAGTTGCTTGGCGCGACAGGCGTGCTGGTCACCATCCCGCAGCTGGGATACCGCCTGGTCTTCGATGCGGCGGCCGGCAATGGCTAAATCGATCCGACACCGGCTGTTTGCGGCCCTGGCCGGCTTCACCGTCCTGCTGTGCCTGTGCTACACGGGCCTGGCGCTGGTGATCGCCTACGTGACGGAAGACATGCTGGTGCAGCGCCTGCTCGAACGCGAAGCGGCGGTGGTCAGCCAGCGTTTGCGCCAGCACGGTGAGCTTACGCCGTCTGGCAGCGACCTCATCACGGTTTATGGCAGCTATCTTGATTTGCCTCAAGCCGTGCGCGCGCAAGTGTCGCCGTCTGCCCCGCGCGGCGAAGTGTTCACGACGGCGGGCCAGCATTATCACGTGCTGGCGCTGGACCTCGTTGCCGCCGGCCAGCCGCGGCGCGCGTATCTGCTGGCCGACGTGGCGCCCGTGCTGGTGGTGCAGCGCCTGGCGCGGGAGGTGGGCGGTGTCGTCGCTGGCGTGGCGCTGGCGCTGATCTCCCTGGCCTTGTTGCTGGCGTACTGGCTGGCGCGGCGCCTCGTGCTGCCCCTGCAGCGCCTGGCCCGGGAAGCGCGCCAGCTGGCGCCCGGCGGCGCCGTCCATTTCAGCGAGCGCGATCGCCCCGACGAGATCGGTTTCCTGGCGCGCCGTCTGGAAACCACGTTTGCCGAACTGCAAACGGTGTTGCGGCGCGAACAGGCATTCGCCCGCGACGTCAGCCATGAACTGCGCACGCCGCTGACCTTGATGCACAACAGCCTGGCGCTGGCCGGCGCGCAGCCCCTGGCGGCAGACGGGCAGGCGCAGCTGCGCCAGGGTGTCGACGAGATGCGCGCCACCATCGAGGTGCTGTTCGCGCTGGCGCGGGCCGAGCAGCTGCCGGGCGACGTGGTGGAGTTGCGCGGCTGCATCGAGCAATGCCTGCTGCGCCTGCTCGACGAACATCCATGGGATGCCAGCCTGCTGGCGCTGGACTTGCCCGAGCGCCTGGATGTCGTCGGCAATCCGCAACTGACGATGTTGCTTCTCAATAACTGCCTGGCGAATGCCCTGTTCCATGGCGGCCCCGCTTGCCGCATCCGCATCGCGTATGCGCAAGGTTGCCTGAGCATCAGCAATACCTTGCAGGTGGGGCAGCCACGGCGCATCCAGGGATTTGCGCATGGACAAAGCTTGCTGGGGCGCGTGACGCAGGCCATGCGCTGGGATATCCGTTTCCATCCGGGCGAGGAATACTACCGCGTCGACATCATTCCGCTCCAGATACGATAAAAAGCAGGAAGATTTCACCGCGATTTCACCGGCGCTTGCATAAGCTGCAAGCTCTTGATGAATGGAGAAAACCGCATGAAATTTTTTATCAGCCTGCTGGTGCTGGCGAGCACCAGCATCCCCGCGCTGGCGCAAGTGAGCAGCCTCGTCCACAAGGAGGAAAAGCGCCGCTATATCGTCTATACGCCCGCCGCCTACAACCAGGCGCCGCAACAAGCGTTTCCCGTCGTCTTCAATTTCCATGGCGGCGGCATGAGCATGACGGAACAGATGCTGTACACGCAAATGAACAAGACGGCCGAGCGGCACCGGTTCATCGTTGTGTATCCGCAAGGCATCAAGCAGGACTGGAACGTGGGCTTCGGCATGGATTACCTGGCGGGCACCGATGACGTCGGTTTTACGCAGGCGATATTGAGCAAACTCAAGCAGGATTACCGCATCGATGACAAGCGCGTGTATGCGACAGGCCTGTCGCGCGGCGGTTTCTTCGCCCTGCGCCTGGCAGCCGAGTTGCCCCAGCAGTTCGCCGCCGTCGCCTCGGTGGGCGCGCCCATGCCGGAACCGGTGCTGCAGCACCACAAGCAGAAGGACAAGGTGGGCATGCTGCTGATGCAGGGCACGGCTGACAAGGTCGTGCTGTTTGAGGGCAAGGCGGCCAGCTACCTGTCGGCCGACGACACGTTCGCTTACTGGCGCAGGCACAACGGCATCGACGGCGCCGCGCCGCAGCCGCGCCAGATATCCGGCCCCGCTGGCGACGCCACGCAGGTGAGCTGGCTGGAACAGGGCGCCGGCGGCGCCAGCGTGGCCTTGCTCACCATCAAGGACGGCGGCCACACGTGGCCGGGCGCCGACGCTTTCAATGTTGGCCTGCCCATCGGCAAGACCACGCGCGCCATCGACGCGAATGAGGTGATGTGGGAATTTTTCAGCCGCCATCGCCGTTGACGCCATGCTAGGATGGCGGCGCATGGCGTAACCATCAGGCAACAGGAAAGGCAGGCACAGTGGGATTATCAACAGCAGGTATCACGGCCATGGCCGAGGCGATCTTTGCCAGGCCCGGCGCGGCCGTGGCGCAGGCGTATTCGGAGGCGGAACGGGAAACGCTGCATTTCCACTCGCCTGCCGAGCTGTGCGCGTATGCCGCCAGGCTGGAGGCCGAAGGGGCCAGCGAGGTGCTCCTGGCCGTCCATTACCCGGACATGGGCGGACACTTTGCCCCGCGCCGTATCGCGCTCGATCCGGCCCAGTGCGGCGGCCTCACCTACCGTTATGTGTGCGAAGGCTGGGGCGTCATCCGCGTCTACTTGCGTTTGTCCAGCGGCAAGGGCCTGGCGTCGCATGTGGGCGCCAATTCGCAGAAGCGCGCGGAAAAATGGCAGCGCCATTACCCGGCGTTCGGCCCGACCGACGCCTGGGACTGGGCCGCCGTGGGCCGCCATGAACGCCGGCTGATCCGCGTGCTGAAGCAGGTCGCCGCACAGGAGGGCTTGTCATGACGGACGCGATGCCGATCCACCCCGCCGCCATCTTTTGCCGCTCGCTGGCGCAGCTGTCGTCCATGCTCGACAAGACCGGCACCGCGCCGCAGCTGCTGGCGGCGCGCCTGCACCCGGACATGCTGCCATTCGCCCAGCAAGTGCGCGCAGCCGTGAGTTTTTCCCTGCGCGGCTGCTGCCCGCTGGCGGGACTGGAGGTGGCCGATTTCAGCGCCGCCGCCAGCCTGCAGGAACAGATCGCGCAGACCATGCGCTACCTCAAGACGATTCCCCCTGAGCGCTTCGACGGGCCGCTTGAGCGCATCTGCCGCGACCGCGCCGGCTTCGCCGACATCGCACTGCCGGCCGACGAATATCTGAATTTGTATATTCTGCCGAATTTCTATTTTCACTTCAGCATGGCGTATGCGATCGCCCGCAGCGCCGGCGCGGCCATCGGCAAGGGCGATTTCGATGGTTATCACGCGTATGCGCCTGGCTTTTCCTTTGAGCGGCCCGCAGCGCCATAGTTCCTACAGCCCGGCATCCTTCCAGGCAGACAACCCCAGCCGCTTCAGCAGCCGGCCCGACAGCCCGCAGCTCCAGCAGCTGATCTGGATTTGCCGATGGCGCCCCTGATTCGCATGCCAGGCTTGCTCGGCATAATCGAGCAGCGCGTCGCTGAGCGGGGAGGCGTCGGCCACGGGCGGCAGGCGGCTCATCAGTTCGAACACGCCGTGGCACGTCTCCTGGATCTGCAGCAAACCGGCCAGCAGGGCGCGCAGCACGGAGCCGTCGATGTTGGTGCTCGCTTGCGTGAAACGCTGCTGCCAGCACAGGCTGCGTTGCGGCCACAAGGCCAGCAGCGCGGGCACGTCGGCCGTCCGCACTTGTTCGATCAGCTCATCCGCTTCCTGGAACAGGTCGAGGCGGTCGTATTCGTCGCCGTCCAGCCCCAGCAGTGCATCGAGTTCGTGCAAGACGCTCATGCCACCACGTTCACGGGAGCACCGCGTTCGAACGCTTCGATATTGCCGATCAATATATCGGCCAGCTTTTGCATGGCCTCGCCGCTGGCCCAGGCCGTGTGCGGCGTGAGGATGAAGTTGGGGAGGCGTAAATTGAGCAGCGGGTTGTCGGGCGGCGGCGGTTCCTTCGATAGCACGTCAAAGCCGGCGCCGGCGATCACGCCGTTCGTCAATGCCTGGGCCAGGGCCGCTTCATCGACGAGGCCGCCCCGCGCCGTGTTGATCAGCAGGGACGTGGGCTGCATGCGTGCCAGCTCTTGCTCTCCGATGATGTTGCGCGTCTTCTCCGTCAAAGGCAAGTGCAGGCTGAGCACGTCGGAGGTGGCCAGCAGTTCGTCAAAACTCACTTCCTTTACGCCGTCTTCCTGGATCGGGGAACGGTTGTGCACGATCACTTGCATGCCGAAGGCGCGCCCCAGCTGGGCCACGGACTTGCCCAGCGCGCCGTAGCCGAGCAAGCCCAGGCGGCTGTCGGCCAGGTCGCGGATCGGGTGGCCGAACAGGCAGAAGCGGTCCGACGCCTGCCACAGGCCCGCTTCCACGTCCGCGCGGTAGGCGATGAGCTGGCGGCGCAGGGCCAGCATCAGGGCCAGGGTATGTTCGGGCACGGTGGCGCGCGCATAGTCGCGGATATTCGCCACGATAATGCCCCGCTCGCGGCAGGCGGCCAGGTCGAGGATATCCGTGCCGGTGGCGGCCACGGCGATCATTTTCAGGTCCGGCAGCTGCGCCAGCTCGGCCGCGCGCAGCGGCACCTTGTTCGTGATGGCGATCGTGGCGCCTTGCAGGCGGGCTACCGTCTGTTCGCTGCCTTTGGTGTGTGCAAACTCTTCCCAGCTGTGGGCGAAGGCGGGCGGACGCACGGTGGCGATCAGGCTGTCGCGGTCGAGGAAGACGATGCGGTGGGGGTGTGGCGGTGTGCTTGCTGCGGTCATGGCTGGGCCTCGGTCAGGGTGGCACGCGCGGGAAGGCTGCTCTTGCCCTTCAGCTGCGTGGCCGGGTGGTTGGTAAACATGTCGGCGACCCATTCGACAAACACGCGCACCTTGGCGGACAGATGGCGGTTGGGCGGATAGATCACGTGGATGGGCAGCGGGTCGGATTCCCAATCGCCCAGCAATTCCACCATTTTGCCCTGTTCCATCAGGGGCGCAAGCATGAAATGCGTCATTTGCACGATGCCCAGGCCCGCCAGGCCGGCCGCCGCGTAGGCGTTCGAGTCGTTCAGGGCGATATGGCTGGGCATGGACATCTGGATGCGTTCGCCCGCGCGCGTGAAATCCCATTCGAAGGTCTTGCCCGTCTTGGCGGAGAAGAAATTCACGCCCCGGTGCTGCGCCAGGTCGTTCGGGTGCAGCGGCCTGCCATAGCGCGCCAGGTAGCCGGGCGCGGCACAGGTGATGAAATGCAGCACGCCGACGCGGCGCGCGATCAGGTTCAAATCGCCCAGTTCGCCGCCGCGCACGGCGCAGTCGACGCCTTCCTCGATCAGGTCGACGGGACGGTCGCTGCAGCCGAGTTCCAGCGAGATGTCCGGATAGCGGGCGAAGAAGTCGGGCAGGGCAGGGATGATCAGTTCGCTGGCCAGGGCCGTGGGCGCATCCACGCGCAGCCGCCCGCTGGGGCTCAATCGCGTGCGCGACAGCGATTCCTCGGCCTCGCGCACGTCCGACAGGATGCGCACGCAGCGTTCGTAATACGCGGCGCCGTCGGAGGTGATGCTGACGTGGCGCGTGGTGCGGTTGAGCAACTTGACCGACAGGCTCGCTTCCAGCGACTGGATCAGGGTCGACACGGTGGCTTTGGGCAACTGCATGTTTTCCGCCGCGCGCGTAAAACCGCCCGCATCGACGACTTGGATGAAAACTTCCATGGCTTGCAGCTTGTTCACTTGATTTCCTATCACTTTCTGCTTGATTATTCAGAATCCTGAACAATCAATTCGGCATTGCACTCTTTATCAGATTGTAGATCAAGTCTATAGTTGTTGTACTGCAGCATAAATGTGATGCCGCAGGAAGTACAACAGGAGAAACATCATGGGTCATCGGAATGGAATCTTTGCATTGCTCGCTCTCGCTATGAGCTCGCTTGCTCTGGCCGCGATGGTATCGACGGATGCCTACTCGCTGGCGGCGCAAAGCGAAGCCAGTGCTTACAGCGCCCTGACCCATGAAGTGGGCGGCGTCGCCCTGTTGTGCCTGAACGACGCGGTACTCGATGTGGCGGTGCAGCCGGTGGTGGCGCAATGAGCGTTGCCGACACCACGGCCGAACTGGCACCTGGCCAGGCGCTGAAGATACGCGACATCGAGGTGCAGGGCGCGCAGGATGCGCTCGGCGCGCGCGTCTACACGGCCGGCGTGCCGGGTGCCAAGCAGCCGAACCTGATGGTCTTCTTCCATGGCGGCGGCTTTGTCGACGGCGACCTGGACGACGCGGACGACTTCCTGCGCTGCCTCGTGCTGAGCAATCCCGACCACGTGGTGCTGGCCGCGAACTACACGCTGGCGAAGGTGCGGCCATTCCCCGCCGCCGTCGAAGACGCGCATGCCGTGCTGCTGTGGGCGAAAAAGAACAAGTCCAAGCTGGGCTGGACGGGCAAGCAGATGGTGGTGTCGGGCATCGAAGCGGGCGCCAATTTGGCCGCCGTGTGCGCCATGATGTCGCGCGACCGGGGCGGACCGCCCCTCGCGGGCCAGGTGCTGATCATGCCCATGCTCGACCCCGGCCTGTCGACCTGCTCGATGCGCTCCTTGCCGACCTGTCCGGACCTGGCCGAAGTGGCGGACCAGTGCGCCGCCGCCTACCGCGGCTACCTGCCGAATGCCGCTGACCGTACCCATCCGTACGCGTCGCCATTGCAGTCGAGCCGCCTGAAGAACCTGCCGCCAGCCTTGATATTGTCCAGCGAAGACGACCCATTGCGCGACGAGGCTGAACAATACGGCAGTAAATTGATTGCCTGCGGCATCAAGACCACCGTGCGGCGCATGGCCGCCGCGCCGCTGCAAGACGCTACCGCCCGTAATGAATGCGCCTGCAAGGTGCAGGTATTGAGCGAAATTAGCAGTTTCGTCGCCGGACTGGGGCAGGAGCCCGAGTCATAAAGCCGCCATCCGCGGCACTGCAAAAAAAATTACACTAATCAGTTTACTTTTTGAGTTTCGGTTGCTACACTACGCAGTGTAGTTCCCTTCCTGTCTGCGTTGTGCGTTCGCACAGCCAGCTTCGTCGTCCCCGTCCGCTTTCAAGCAGCTGGCGGCCTGTTTACCTTTGATCGAGCGCCGTCGGGCGCCATGGCACCACCATTCACTTTTTCAGCTGGGTTGCTTCCTGCCGCCCATACCATTAGAAATTTTCATAAAACAGGGAAATAAAATGAAAAACGTTCAACAATTTTCCACTCTGCTCAAGCCCCTGGCGGCCTCGCTCGCGCTGGCGGGACTGGTGGCGGTGAGCCTGGCCGGCTGCGATTCGGCCAATAGCAAGGTGCCCGACGCGCCAGCGGCCGGCGGCCCGCCCATCTCGGCCGCCGCCGTCGTTGAAAAACAGATCACGGAAACGCAGGAATTCTCGGGCCGCCTGGAAGCGATCGAGCGCGTGGAAATCCGCTCGCGCGTCGGCGGCTTCATCACGGCCGTCAACTTCAAGCCAGGCAGCGAAGTGAAGAAGGGCGATGTGCTGTTCGTCATCGATCCGCGCCCCTTCCAGGCCGAAGTGTCGCGCGCCGAAGGCACGGCCGCCTCGGCCCGCGCCAAGGCGGAACTGGCCAAGCTGGAACTGTTGCGCGCTGAAAAGCTGCTGGCCGAAAAAGCCATCGCCCAGCGCGAGTTCGATGAAAAAGCGTCGGGCCTGAAAGAGCTGGACGCGAATGCCCGCTCGGCGCAAGCCGCGTATGAAGCGGCCAGGCTGAACCTGTCGTACACGCAGGTGCAGGCGCCGATCAGCGGCCGCGTCAGCAAGGCGGAAATCACCGTCGGCAACCTGATCGACGCTTCCGCCATTTTGACTTCCGTCGTGTCGACGGACCGCATCTACGCCAGCTTCGACGGCGATGAGGATACGTATCTGCGCGTGGCCGGCACGGCGCAAAAGGGCACGCCCGTCACCGTCAAGGTGGGTCTGGCCAACGAAACGGGCTTCCCGCACGAAGGCAAGCTGGAATTCGTCGACAACCAGCTCGACCCGGCCACGGGCAGCGTGCGCATGCGCGCCACCTTCGCCAACGCCGAGCGCCAGCTGGTGCCGGGCCTGTTCGCGCGCATCCAGCTCGATGGCGGCAACGGCCCGCACGCGCAAAGCACGGCGCTGTTGATCTCCGACCGCGCCGTCGGCACGGATCAAAGCCGCAAATACGTGTACGTGGTGGGCGCCGACAACAAGGCTGAATACCGCGCCGTCAAGCTTGGCCCGACCTCGGACGGCTTGCGCGTGGTGCGCGAAGGCTTGAAGGCGGGCGAAAAAATCGTCGTCAACGGCTTGCAGCGCGTGCGCCCCGGCGCGCCGGTGACGCCGCAGATGGTGGCGATGGATTTCGACCCGACCGCGCCCGTCGCTCCCGCCAAACCTGAAGCAAAAGACGCCAAGATCGCCGCGAAAGCAGCATCGACTTCCAAGGAATAAACATGAATTTTTCCCGCTTTTTCATCGACAAGCCGATTTTCGCGGCGGTGCTGTCGATTGTCATATTCGTGGCCGGGCTGCTGTCGATATTCGGCCTGCCCATCTCCGAATATCCCGACGTCGTGCCGCCATCCGTGGTGGTGCGCGCGCAATACCCGGGCGCCAACCCGAAAGTGATCGCCGAAACCGTGGCCGCGCCGCTCGAAGAGCAGATCAACGGCGTCGAGAACATGCTCTACATGTCCTCGCAAAACACGTCCGATGGCGCGATGATGCTGACCGTGACCTTCAAGATCGGCACCAACGTCGAGCAGGCCGAGACGCAGGTGCAGAACCGCGTGCAGCGCGCCTTGCCGCGCCTGCCCGAGGAAGTGCGCCAGATCGGCGTGACGACCGTCAAGTCCTCGCCCAACCTGACCATGGTGGTGCATCTGGTGTCGCCCAACAAGCGCTATGACGATATGTACCTGCGTAACTACGCGGTGCTGAACGTCAAGGATCAATTGGCCCGTTTGCCCGGCATGGGCGACATCCAGATCTTCGGCGCGGGCGACTACGCGATGCGCATCTGGCTCGACCCGCAAAAGGTAGCGGCGCGCGGCATGACGGCCAATGACGTCGTCGACGCCATCCGCGAGCAGAACGTGCAGGTGGCCGCCGGCGTGATCGGCGCCTCGCCAGCGAAGAACTCGGACTTCCAGCTGACCGTCAATACCCAGGGCCGTCTGCAGACGCCAGAGGAATTCGGCGCCATCATCGTGCGCACCAATGCCGACGGCGCCGTGACGCACCTGAAGGACGTGGCGCGTGTGGAAATGGGCGCCAACAGCTACTCGCTGCGTTCGCTGCTGAACAATAATCCTGCCGTCGGCATGGGTATTTTCGAAGCGCCGAACGCCAACGCGCTGCAACTGTCTTCCGACGTGCGCGCCAAGATGGACGAACTGAAAAAAGACTTCCCGCAAGGCGTGGAATACCGCATCGAGTACGACCCGACGCAATTCGTGCGCTCGTCCATCGAAGCCGTGATCCATACCCTGCTCGAAGCGATCGCCCTGGTGGTGCTGGTGGTGATCATCTTCCTGCAAACCTGGCGCGCATCGATCATTCCGCTCTTGGCCGTTCCCGTGTCGATCGTCGGTACCTTTGCCGTGATGCTGGGCTTCGGCTTCTCGATCAATACCTTGTCGCTGTTCGGCCTCGTGCTGGCCATCGGTATCGTCGTCGATGACGCCATCGTGGTGGTGGAAAACGTCGAGCGCAACATCGAGGAAGGGCTGTCGCCGCGCGACGCCACCATCCAGGCCATGAAAGAGGTCAGCGGTCCCATCGTCGCCATCGCCCTGGTGCTGTGCGCCGTGTTCGTGCCGATCGCCTTCGTGCCCGGCCTGTCGGGCGAGTTTTACCGCCAGTTCGCGCTGACGATCGCCATTTCGACGGTGATCTCCGCTTTCAGCTCGCTGACCCTGGCGCCGGCCCTGTCGGCCGCTCTCTTGAAACCGCACGATGCGCCGAAAGACGCGCTGACGCGCGGCATGGACATGGTCTTCGGCCGCTTCTTCGCCTGGTTCAACCGCTTCTTCGGCCGCGCTTCGCACCGCTATGAAGCGGGCGTGAAGGGTGTATTGGGCCGCAAGAGCGCCTCGCTGGGCGTGTATGCGCTGCTGGTCGTCGCCGCGATCTTCACCTTCAAGTCCGTGCCGGCCGGCTTCGTGCCGGCGCAGGACAAGCAATACCTGGTGGGCTTTGCGCAATTGCCCGACGCCGCTTCGCTGGACCGCACGGAAGATGTCGTGCGCCGCATGTCCGACGTCATCAAGTCGGTGCCTGGCGTCGAATCGACCATCGCCTTCCCCGGCCTGTCGATCAACGACTTCACCAATGCACCGAACGCCGGCATCGTCTTCGCCACCCTGAAGCCGTTCGATGAGCGTACTACCAAGGAGCTGTCTGGCGGCGCCATCGCGGCCGAGATCAACAAGCGCCTGGGCGGCATCCAGGACGCCTTCATCATGGTCTTCCCGCCACCGCCTGTGAATGGCCTCGGTACCATCGGCGGCTTCAAGATGATGATCGAAGACCGCGGCAACCTCGGTTACGACGCGCTGTACAACGCCACCCAGGCACTGGCCGCGAAAGCGTACCAGACGCCGGAACTGGCGGGCGTGTTCTCGGGTTACCAGATCAACGTGCCGCAGCTGTTCGCCGACGTCGACCGCGTGAAAGCCAAGCAGATGGGCGTGCAGCTGCAAACGATCTACCAGACCTTGCAGATCAACCTCGGTTCGCTGTACGTGAATGACTTCAACCAGTTTGGCCGCACCTACCAGGTGCGCGTGCAGGCCGATGCGGCATTCCGTTCGCATGCGCAGGATATCGCGCAGCTGAAGGTACGCAATGACAAAGGCGAGATGATCCCGCTGTCGTCGCTGATGCGCGTCAAGGACAGCTATGGTCCTGACCGCGTGCAGCGCTACAACGCCTACGCCGCAGCCGATTTCAACGGCGGCGCAGCCCCTGGCGTATCGAGCGGCCAGGCGCAAGTTGCGCTGGAACGCATCGCCAAGAAAGTGCTGCCGCAGGGGATTTCGTATGAATGGACGGAGCTGACCTACCAGGACATCTTGTCCGGCAATACGATGATCTATGTCTTCCCGCTGTGCGTGCTGCTGGTATTCCTGGTGCTCGCTGCCCAGTACGAAAGCTGGACCCTGCCGCTGGCCGTGATCCTGATCGTGCCGATGTCCATCCTGTGCGCGCTGTTGGGCGTCAAATTGACCGGTGGCGACAACAACGTGTTCACCCAGATCGCGCTGTTCGTGCTGGTGGGGCTGGCATCAAAAAATGCCATCCTGATCGTGGAATTTGCCCGCGAACTGGAAGAGCATGGCCGCACCGTCGTGCAAGCGGCGCTGGAAGCGTGCCGTCTGCGTCTGCGTCCGATCCTGATGACGTCGATCGCTTTCATCATGGGTGTGGTGCCCCTGGTGTTCTCGCACGGCGCCGGTTCGGAAATGCGCCATGCCATGGGCGTGGCGGTCTTCGCCGGCATGCTGGGCGTGACCTTCTTCGGCCTGTTCCTGACGCCCGTGTTCTACGTACTGCTGCGCACCCTGGCGCAGCGTTTTGAGAAAAAACCAGCCGCCGCTGTCGCCAAGCCAACTGCTGCGCCAGCGCTGGACCTGGAAGGAGATATATATTGAAAACCAAGGAAATCATCCGGCGCGCGGCGCCCGTCTTGAGCGCCATGGCCGCCGCAGTCCTGCTGGCCGCCTGCGCGGCGCCCGAGTTCAAGCAGCCGCAGATCGAGACGCCGGCGGCGTTCAAGGAAGCGCAGGCGCCCGCCGTGCAGACGGCGGCCGACGGCACGCGCTGGAAGCAGGGCGTGCCGGCCGAGCGCCAGGCGCGCGGGGAATGGTGGCTGGCGTTCAATGATCCGGCTTTGACTGGCCTGATCAACGAGGCAACGCAGGCGAACGCCAACCTGGCCGTCGCCGCCGCCCGCGTCAAGCAGGCGAGGGCGATTGCCGGCATCGCCGAAGCGGACCGCATCCCGCAAGTGGGCGTGAACGTGGGCGGCCAGCGCAACCGCGCTTCCGCCGTGTCGCTCGGCTTGCCGAACGGCGCGCCGGTGGCGGCGACCAACGTCTACCAGGCCAACCTGACGGCCAGCTACGAAGTCGATCTGTTCGGCAGGGTGGCATCGAACGTCAGCGCCTCGCGCAGCGATGCGCTGGCCGTGGAAGCGACTTACCGCTCCGTGCTGCTGTCCTTGCAGGCCGACGTGGCGCAAACCTACTTCCAGCTGCGCGCCACGGACGCCGAGCTGGCGACCCTGGAACAGACGGTGCGCCTGCGCGAGGAAAGCGTGCATGTGAACCAGCGCCGCTACGACCTGGGCGACATCGGCGAATTCGACCTGTCCCGTGCCCGCACGGAGCTGTCGACCGTGCGCGCCGAAGCCATCGGCCTGCAGCGTCAGCGCGCCACCAGCGAGCATGCGCTGGCCGTCCTGCTGGGCAAACCGGCCGCCAGCTTCACGGCGGGCGTCAACCCGCTGCAGGATAGCGGCTTCCTGCCCGTGATCCCGGCCGGCATGCCATCGTCGCTGCTGGAGCGCCGTCCCGACATCGCCTCGGCGCAGCGCACCATGGAAGCGTCGAATGCGCGCATCGGCGTGGCCAAATCGGCCATGTTCCCCGCCTTGAGCCTGAACGCTTCCGGCGGCGGCGCGTCCGATACCTTCTCGGACATCTTCAAGTGGAGCAGCCGTTCCTGGCTGCTGGGTGCCCTGATGTCGATGCCGATCATCGACGGCGGCCGCAACAAGGCTGCCGTGACGCGCAGCGAAGCGCAGCTGGAAGAGTCGGTGGCGACGTATCGCCAGAGCGTGCTGGTGGCCTTCGCCGAGGTGGAAGACAACCTGGCCGGCCTGCGCATCCTGTCGGGCCAGACGCAGCAGATCGACGAAGCCGTCGTCTCGGCGCGCCGTTCGGCCGACCTGGCGCAAAAACTGTACGACGCGGGCCGTTCCAGCTACCTCGATCTGCTCGACGCGCAGCGCAACCTGGCGGCCATCGAGCGCAACGCCGTGCAACTGCGCGGCAACCGCGCCGTCACCACGGTGGCGCTGATCCGTGCCCTGGGCGGCGGCTGGGGCGAGACGGAGCCGCAGGTCGCGGCCAACTGATTTCCGGCACCGCGGGCTGGCATTCCCGGCCCGCGGCGAGGAAAACATCGCGAAACGGCGTCGTGCATCTGCACGGCGCCGTTTTTTTGTTGAAAACCAGTTGAATCCGTTTTCTGCCTGGCCGCGTAAATGACTGTGCAAACACGCACCGCAGTTCATAACCGATCAGGAGATCATCATGCGCACCATCGTTCCCGCAGCTCTGTTCATCACCTCCATGCTGGCCGCCAGCGCCCCCTTTGCCGCCGACATGGCGACCATGGTGGGCGGCCAGAGCATGTATCCGTCCAGGGACATCGTCGACAACGCCGTCAATTCGGCCGACCACACGACCCTGGTCGCCGCCGTCAAGGCGGCCGGCCTGGTCGACACCCTGAAAGGCAAGGGACCGTTCACCGTGTTCGCGCCGACGAATGCGGCCTTCGGCAAGCTGCCGGCCGGCACCGTCGAGACCCTGGTCAAGCCGGAAAACAATGCGACCCTGACGAAAATCCTCACCTACCACGTGGTGCCCGGCAAATATGACTTCAAGGCGCTGGCCAAGGAAATCAAGATGCATGACGGTAAAGCCACCTTGCCCACGGCGAGCGGGGGCAAGCTGATGTTCGCCATGAACGGCATGCACAACATCGTCGTGATGGATGAAGGCGGCAACAGCGCCAACATCAGCACCTATGACGTGTACCAGTCGAATGGCGTGATCAATGTCATCGACACGGTGCTGATGCCAAAATAAGGGGACGAAAAAAAAGACAGGGAAAACCCTGTCTTTTTGCTTGCTGCGGCCGTGATTACTTGGCCGGTGTTGCTGGCGTAGCTGGCGTTGCCGGTTCCGCAGGCGTTGCCTTGACGGCTGGAGCGGCTTTCTTTGCCTTGTGATGCTTGGCTTTCTTGTGCGCGGCCGGCTTGACGGCTGCTGCCGGTGCTTCGGCCTTGACGACAGGGGCGACGACAGGAATCGGTGCCACTGGAGCGACTGGCGCGACGGCTGGCGTCTGGGCGAAAGCGGCGGTGGCGAACAGGCTGGCGATCAGGGTGGCGATAACTTTTTTCATGATGAGATCCTTGGTGTTTTTTCGGGTGAATGCAGTGTGAAGGAATTACTTCGCTGGAGCCGCTTCGGCGGTGGCCGATGCCAGCTTTTCGTCAGCCTTGGCCTTGGTTTTCTTGGCTTTGTGGTGGGCCTTGGCCTTGGTGGTGGCCGCTTCCGCTTTGGCGCTGGCGACGTCCGTTTTGGCGGCGACGACGGCTTTCGCTTCTTTCGCGTCCGCTTTGACGACCGTTTGCGCTTCCTTGGCATCGGCTTTCACGACGGCCTTGGTGTGGGCCGCTTCCACTTTGGCGGGAACCGAGGCTGCCGGGGTGGCTGCAGGCGCTGCAGGCGTCTGGGCAAAGGCAGCGGTTGCGAACAGGCCGGCGATCAGGGTAGCGATTACTTTTTTCATGGTGCAGTCCTCAGTGGTGGTTTGTCTGGTGTATCTGTTGGTGCCGGGATGATTCCCGTGTCACTGAGCATAAAACGCGCCCCGGGACGCTTGCGTTGACGGTCATTACAAACGCTTACATCTGCGTGGCATCCGCTTTCAGGATGGCCTTCAGGATGTCTTCCGAACGGCGCTGCCCATGTGCCTTGCCATAGGCGCTGGACGCGATGCTCACCACCATGCGGCGCGACGGAATCACATAGATCTTGTTGCCCCCATTGCCCGAGGCGAAATGCACGGCAATCTGCTGTCCCCCGATATCCTGCCTCTTCGCGTACCAGAAATAGCCATAGCTGTCGGCGTAGCGGTCGACGGCGCCGATGGCCACGCGCGGCGCCAGCGCCGCGTGCAGCCAGGCGGCGTCGATCACGCGCCTGCCGCCAACTACGCCGTCGTCGAGCACCATCTGGCCGATTTTCGCCGTGTCGCGCGCCCGCAGCGACAGATTGCCCTGTCCCTTCGGATGGTTGGCCACGTCGCGGCCCCAGCGCCAGTGCGTGATGCCCAGTGGCGCGAACAAGACCTTGGCGGCATAGTCTTCCAGGTCGGCGCCGCTGGCGTTTTCCACCACTCTGCCGGCGATGTACGCCCCCAATGAGTTATAGCGGTATGCGCTGCCCGGCTTTGTTGCGGCCGGCACGCCGCGCACGAAGGCGGCGGGGTCGGGCGCGGCATCGAGCTTGTCTTCATTGCCGGGCGACTGCTCGTCTTCATCGAAGGCCGCCAGGCCCGAACGCATGGTCAGCACGTCGTCGAGGACGACCTTGCCGGCCGGGCTGCCGGCCACTTCGGGCCAGTAGTCGCCTACGGTTTTTGTCGTCGCCAGCTGGCCGCGCGCCACGGCCGCACCGGCCAGCAGCGCGGTGATGCTCTTGCCGGCCGAGCGGATGTCGTGCAGGGTGGCGGCCGTCTCGCCGTTGTAATAGCGCTCGGCGACGATGGCGCCGTCGCGCAGTACGACGACGGCGCGCAGGTCGCCATGGCTGTCGCTGTCCTGGGCTTGCAGGACTTGCGCGATGGCGGCGGGGGCGCTGTCCTGCGCCAGGGCGGCGCAGGACAGGACGAGGGTACTACCCAGCAAGGACAAGGACAGGCGGCGCATGGACAGCTTTCGTGGCGATGGTCGGATCGCCAGTGTCGCCCAGTTGCGCCGTTTTGTGGCGTTTTACTGCACCTGCTTGCTGAAGTTGGCATGCAGCGGCGCCGCCGCCTTGCCGGTCTGCGCCGCGCGGGCACGGCGTTTTCTCAACCAGATGATCAGGCCCGTCGCGCTCAGCATGGCCACCACCAGGCCCATGGCGGAAATCAGGATGCGCCCGGGCAAGCCCAGGATGCGGCCCGAATGCAGCGGGAATTGCGCCTGCAGGAAGATGTCGCCCGCGCTGCCCGTGCCGGGCACCACGCCGCCGGCCGGCTTGCCGTCGCGCCCGTCGAAGTACAGCCATGCATTGCCCAGGCCGCCGTCGCCATGGTCGTTGTCCGCCGCGAAGAACCCGACGCCATACAGGCCGTAGCTCGATGAGTAGAACACGCCGCCGGCCGGCAGCGTCCAGCCCCGTCTTGCCGCTTCCGTCTTCGCCAGCGCCACGGCCTCTTCGCGCGTCAGCAGCGGCTCGATGGGGCGCTCTGGCGGCTGCGGCGTGCGGCTGTCGAAGGCGTTCGGGCTGAGCGTGGACAACTTCGCCACCAGGGGGCGCATCACCTGGGTTTGCAGATTCATCGACACGGAGGTGACGGCCAGCACCAGCAGCAGCAACCAGACCCACACGCCGCCCGAGCGGTGCAAGTCGAAGTTCAGCCTGTGGCCCCCTTCGCGCCAGCGGAAGGCCAGCGACTTGCGCCAGCTGCGCCAGTTCGGAAACGACAGGTATAGGGCGATGCCGCAGTCAACGACCCACACGATGCCGATGATGCCCATGAACCACACGCCCAGTTCGATGCCCCAGCCATCGGGAATGTGCATGGTGTAGTGCAGTTTATACAGGAAGGGCAGCAGATTTTCGCGCGTCAGCGAGACCGCGCCCCACTGGCGCGTGCCTTGGATCGCGCCTGTGGCCGGGTCGACGGCCACCTGGTTGAAGCCCGGTTCAGACGGCTTGCCGGTGGCCGGGTCGGGCCGGCCTTCCACCGAGATCAGCGCCGTGTGGCCGGGTTCGATCGCAGTGAGCGCGTAGTTCACGCGCAGGCGCCGGTCCTGGGCCTCAAGCTGGCGCGCCAGTTCCAGTCCCGATTTTGCGGGGCCGGCATCGGCGGCGCTGGCGGCGTGGAACAGCTGCGGGTTGAGCCAGGCGTCGAGCTCGTGATCCCACGAGATCACGGCGCCCGTCAGGCCGGAAATGAACAGGAAGAGCGCCGCCGCCAGGCCGAACCAGCGGTGCAGAACAACCATGGGAGGACGCAGTCGCATGGCGGCTCCCTAGTATTTCCAGCTCAGGGTGGCGCTGCCATTGCGGCCGGCCGCGTACAGCGACTGGGTCCAGTACAGGCTGGTCAGGTGCTTCTTGTCCGTCACATTGTTCAGGTTCAGCGCCAGGCTGACGTTGCGGCTGATGGCGTAGCTGGCCATCAGTCCCAGTTGCGCGTAGGCGCCCTGGTGCAGGGTGGTGCTGTCGTCGACCTTGTTGTAGATGGCGTCCTGCCAGGTCAGGCTGGCGCCCACCTTCAGCGCCGGCACGGCCGGCACGTGATAGGTGGTGGCCAGGTGGAAGCGCTTGCGCGGGATGAAGGTGCGCGCATCCTGGCCGTCGTCGCCCTGGATGCGCAGCTGCGCATAGCCGGCGTTCGCCTGCCAGCCTTTCGCCAGTTCGCCCGAGGCATCGAGCTCGAAACCCTGCGATTCCGAATCGACGCCCTTGTAGAACGTCTTGAGGTCGGGCGTGGTGCCGGCCGCTTCGGCCACGTTCTTCTGGCGCGTCTTGAACAGGGCGCCGGACAGGTTCAGGCGGCCATCGAACCAGTCGCTTTTCAAGCCCGCTTCCAGGCTCTTGCCGGTGGCCGCCGCCAGGGTCTGGCCCGTGCGGTCGATGCTGCTTTGCGGGTTGAAGATTTCCGTGTAGCTGCCGTAGGCCGACACATGGCGGCCGATGTCGTACACCAGGCCGAGATAGGGCGTGGTGTCGCTCTGCGACTTGGCCTGGCTGACACCGTACGCGCTGCCCGTGCTGTCGGCCTTGACGGTGTTGACGCCCGCCAGCAGCTTGGCATTGTCGGCCAGGTTGAAGCGGGCGGCCAGGTAGGCATTCTTGCGTTCGTCCTTGTAGGCGCTGCCATCGGTGGAGGCGTCGAAGAGCGGTTCCGGGTAGGAGCCGTCGAAGGCCGTGCCGTTCGGCAGGGCCGTGCCGATGCCACGGCCATAATACGACACGTCGTCGAGCGTGGATTTCGACCAGGCCAGGCCCATGCTGAGGTCATGCCGGCGCCCGGCCAGCGTGAATGTGCCCGTGGCGGCGACATCGAGCAGGCGCTGCTTGTTGGCCGAGGCATAGCGCGAAGGGTAGCTGAACAAGCCGTCGCCCGTGGCCTTGTCCGGCGTGCCGTAGACGTAGAACAGTTTGGAATCGGAGGTGGAGCGGTTGTAGGTGGCCGTGGCCGTCACGCGCCAGTCGGCATTGAACTGGTGCGCCAGTTCGGCGAAGGTGCTGTTGTTGAGGATGCTCCAGCGCGACCAGTCGGCCGACGTCGAGGCGGAAATCGGGTAGTCGGTCGGCGTGCCGTCCGTGTAGACGACGGGCAGGGCGCCCCACATGCCGCCCCTGGCCAGGTTGTTCTGGTAGCTGTGGCCCACGGCCAGGCGGGTGTCCGGCGTCAGTTTCGCTTCGACGATGGCGTAGGCGACATCCTTGCGCGGCGAGTAGCGGTCCAGGTGGGAATCGCCTTCCTCGTGGGCGACGACGAAGCGGGCCGCCACCTTGCCGTCGCTGCCGAGCGGCGTCGAGACGTCGGCATCGAGGCGGCGCGTATTCCAGGAGCCCAGCGTGACCCCGGCGGCAGCGGCCAGGCCCTGGGTCGGGCGCTTGCGCATGAAGTTGACGGTGGCCGACGGATTGCCGGTTGAGGAAATCAGGCCATTCGCGCCGCGCACGATGTCGACGCGCTCGAACAGCGCCGTATCGAGGTCGCCCATCACATTGCCGAAGACGAAAGGAATGCCCACGCCGTCGAACTGGAAGTTGGTGATGTCATAGCCGCGCGCCGTGTAATAGGTGCGGTCCGTTTCCACCGCTTCCACCGTCACGCCCGTCGTTTGCGCCAGCACCTTGCTGGCGTTGTCGAGCCTGAAATCGTCCATCTGCGCGCGCGTGACCACGGAAACGGCCTGCGGCGTCTCGCGCAGCGACAGGTCGAACTTGCTGGCCGAGGCGCTTTTGCGCGCCGTGTAGGCGGTCGCGTCGCTGCTGCCCGTAACGGTAATGGTTTGCATCACGGGCGTATCTTCGCCAGCGTCATCGGCGGGGGCGCCCTCGGCGCCATGCGCCATGCCGGCGCCGAGCGCCAGTGAAATGGCCAGGGCCAGCGGGCGCAACGACAGCGCGGCGGGGGACGATGGGGTGGACGGTGCGGCGGAAGGGGTGATGCGACCTGGCATTGAAACGGCTCCTGAATCAAGGATGAGAATGAGAATAATTCTCAATTCTATTTGAGGAGGCGCCGGAATGGGAACTTTTTGTGACTATAAAGCGTTGTTTTTTTACATCTTTACATGATTTTACGTTGGAGGTTTTGCTTCCGGTCGGCAGTGCCGCTCATGCGCTACCAGTGCCGGCCGCGAAAAAAAAGACAGCCGAAGCTGTCTTTGGTACTGCGGGCGAAGCCGCCACGGAAGCGCAGACCCGGCGGACGCGCTGCCGTGGCGATTGCCGCGATTACTTCGCTGGCGCAGGTGCTGCCGGTACGGCTTCTGCCGCTTTCGTTGCGTCCGCTTTCACTTTCGCTTTGCTTGCCTTGTGATGGGCCTTGGCCTTGCTGACCTTGGCGTCGGCCTTGGCGCTGGCGACATCGGCTTTCGCGTCGGCGACGACGGCTGCTTCTTTCGCATCGGCTTTCACGACGGCCTTGGTTTCCTTGGCTTCCGCTTTTGCTACGGCTTTCGTGTGGGCCGCTTCCGCCTTGGCGGGAGCCGGTGCTGCCGGGGCGGCAGGGGTTTGGGCGAAGGCTGCGGTAGCGAACAGGCTGGCGACGAGGGTGGCGATAACTTTTTTCATTGTATTGTCCTGGAGAGTGGTAAGCGATTGTCTGGGTGATTACTTGGCTGCTGCCGGCGCTGCTTCAGCGGTGGCCGAAGCCAGCTTGGCGTCAGCCTTGGCTTTCGTGTGCTTGGCCTTGTGGTGCGCCTTGGCTTTCGTGGTGGCCGCTTCCGCCTTGGCGCTGGCGACTTCCGTTTTCGCGGCGACGACGGCTTTCGCTTCTTTCGCGTCCGCTTTCACGACCGTTTGCGCTTCCTTGGCATCGGCTTTCACGACGGCCTTGGTGTGGGCCGCTTCCACTTTGGCGGGAACCGAGGCTGCCGGGGTGGCTGCAGGAGCTGCAGGTGTCTGGGCGAAGGCAGCGGTAGCGAACAGGCCGGCGATCAGGGTAGCGCTCAGGTTGAAAATGCGTTTTTTCATGGTGCAGTCCTCTGTGGTGGTTTGTCTGGTACGTCTGTTGGTGCCGGGATGATTCCCGTGTCACTGAGCATAAAACGCGCCCCGGAAGCTTACCGTTGACCTTGTTTACACTTTCTTACAATCAGGTGTTTTATCGGCTGTTGCTGTGTGATGTGGGCATGAAAACGAAAAAAGACAGCCGAAGCTGTCTTTTTTCGTGGCGCAAAAAACGCGCGGAGCCGATTATTTGGCTGCTGCTGCTGCGGTCGCTTCAGTTTTGGCTTCGTCAGCCTTGGCCTTGGCTTTTTTCGCTTTGTGGTGGGCTTTGGCCTTGGTGGCTTTGGCGTCAGCCTTGGCGCTGGCGACGTCGGCTTTGGCATCTGCAGCGACGGCGGCTTCTTTCGCATCGGCTTTCACCACGGTCTTGGTTTCTTTTGCTTCTGCTTTAGCCACTTCCTTGGTGTGCTTGGCTTCGGCCTTGGCCGGCGCTGCTGGTGCTGGGGTTTGAGCAAAGGCTGCGGTAGCGAACAAGCCGGCGATCAGAGTAGCGATTACTTTTTTCATGGTGCAGTTCCTCGAGAAGTGGGTTGTAGTTCAGGAGATGCATTTCCCCTGTCACTGAGCCAAAAACGCGCCGTGCGGCAATTGCGTTGACACGTTTTCTGTCAATTACAAACACTTACATTTACCGGGGCAGGCACTCTGTTAGCTGGCGTACCGCACCCAAGCCCCTGGCGGACTAGACTCGATGCCATCCTCACCGCATGGGTTCGCCATGAAAGCCGCCCTGAAAACCTATCAAGCCAAGCGCAATTTCGCCGTCACGCCCGAGCCTGCGGAGGGCGGCGAGGCGGCGGGCGAGGGGCTCACCTTCGTGATCCAGAAGCATTGGGCCAGCCGCCTGCACTACGATTTTCGCCTGGAACTGGACGGCACGATGAAAAGCTGGGCCGTGCCGAAAGGACCCAGCTACGATCCGCGCGACAAGCGCATGGCGGTGCAGGTGGAAGACCATCCCCTTGCCTACGCCGGTTTTGAAGGCACGATACCCGAAAAACAGTATGGCGCGGGCAAGGTCATCATCTGGGACAAGGGCACGTGGCAGCCGCAGCCGGCCACGCCCGATGCGCGCGCCGCGCTGGCGGCCGGCGAGCTGAAATTCACCCTTGACGGCCACAAGATGCATGGCAACTGGGTGCTCGTGCGCATGAAGGGCAAGGGCGATAAACGCAGCGAAAAGCAGCCGGCCTGGCTGCTGATCAAGGAAAAAGACGAATATGCCCGGCCGGCGCTGGAATTTTCCGTCGTCGACGAATTCCCCGATAGCGTCAAGCACAAGGCCATGCCCAGGCGCAAACAAGGCGCGCCGCAGGCGGCATCTCCGGCCGCGAAGCTGCCCGCCGCCCTGTCGCCGCAGCTGGCCACCCTCGTCGATGCGCCGCCGCCAGACGCGCAAGACTGGATTTTCGAGGTGAAATTCGACGGTTACCGCATCCTCGCGCGTTGCGATGGCGATCAGGTCGCCCTGATCACGCGCAATGGCAATGACTGGACGGCCAAACTGCCGAAGCTGCGGCAGGCGCTGGAGCAGCTGGGCTTGCCGCCAGGCTGGTATGACGGCGAAATCGTCGTCAACGACGCCGGCGGCCACCCGGATTTCGGCGCCTTGCAGCGCGCCTTCGATGCGGACACGAGCAGCGAGATCGTGTATTACCTGTTCGACGTGCCGTTTTTCGATGGCCACGATCTGCGCGGCCAGCCCGTCGAGGCGCGCCGGGCCTTGCTGGAACAGTTGCTGCAGAGTTTGCCGGCCTCGCCGCTGGTGCGCTTCAGCGGCGCGCTCGACGCCAAGCCCCGGCAACTGCTGGCCCATGCCTGCCGCCTGGGGCTGGAAGGCGTGATCGGCAAGCGGCGCGGCTCACCCTACGTCACGCGGCGTTCCGCCGACTGGATCAAGCTCAAATGCGGGCTGCGCCAGGAATTCGTCATCGGCGGCTATACGGCGCCGCAGGGCGCGCGCGAAGGCATCGGTTCGCTGCTGCTGGGCGTGTACGATGACCAGGGCAAGCTGCGCTATGCGGGCAATGTGGGCAGCGGCTTTGACGCGGCAAGCCTGCGTGATGTGCGCCGCCGCCTCGACGCGCTGGCCAGCGATGCCAGTCCGTTCACGGGCAAGGCGGGCGGCGTGCGCCAGCCCAACTGGGTCAAGTCGGAGCTGGTGGCCGAGGTCGGTTTTGCGCAATGGACCAGCGGCGGCGCCGTGCGCCACGCCGTCTTTCACGGCTTGCGCGCGGATAAACAGCCGGCCGCCATCGTGCGCGAGCGGCCACAGCGAATCGACAGGGAGAAGACGATGCAACACCAAGCCACGCCGGACAGCGTCTTGCCGGCCAGTTTCAAGGTCAGCCATGCGGACAGGGTGATCGACCAGGACAGCGGCGCCAGGAAGATCGACCTGGTGCGCTATTACGCGCTGGTGGGCAAGCTGATGCTCGTGCATTTGCGGGGCCGGCCCGTGTCGCTGGTGCGCGCGCCGGCCGGCGTGGGCGGCGAGCTGTTTTTCCAGAAGCATGCGGACACGTCCGCCATGCCCGGCGTCAGACAGCTCGATCCCGGCCTCGATCCCGAGCATGCTTCCATGCTGGAAGTGGCCAGCATACAGGGCCTGTTGTCGGCGGCGCAGTGGAATGTGGTGGAATTTCACACGCAAAACGCGCTGGCCAGCGCCTACGACACGCCGAACCGCCTGGTGTTCGACCTGGACCCGGGCAAGGGCGTGGCCTGGCCCGCCATCCGCGAAGCGGCCGTGCTGCTGCGCGCCTTCCTGACGGAACTGGGCTTGCCCGCCTGGCTGAAGACCAGCGGCGGCAAGGGCTTGCACGTGGTCGTGCCGATCCGCCCGAAACACGACTGGGATACGGTCAAGGCGTTTTCGCAAGCCATCGTGGCGCACATGGCGCAGCTGATACCCCAGCGTTTTGTGCTGAAAAGCGGGCCGTCCAACCGGGTCGGCAAGATCTTCATCGATTATTTGCGCAATGGACGGGGCGCCACCACCGTGTGCGCGTGGTCGGCCCGCACGCGTTCGGGGCTGGGCATTTCCGTGCCGCTGGCCTGGGATGAGCTCGACAAGCTGAAGGCGGGCGATCAATGGAGCGTGGGCAACGTCCACAGCCGCCTCGACGTGGGCAACGCGCCGTGGGCTGGCTATGCGCGCAGCGCGAAAGGGCTCGATGCGGCGATGAAAAAGCTGGCCTTTATGCCTCCGGCTTGAATGGCACGGTGGCGCGCGCCAGTTGCAGGGCTTCGTTGATGGCGGCGTTGAGCTGGGGGATCTCGACGGGTTTGGTCAGGTAGCGGAAAAAGCCCGCGGCCAGGCCATGCCGGATGTCGCCCTTCATGGCGTTGGCCGTCAGGGCGATGACGGGAATGTGCGCGGTGCGCGGATCGTTGCGCAGGATGCGTTGCGCCTGGTTGCCGTTCATGCCGGGCAGGTTGATATCCATCAAGATGACATCGGGATGGCATTCCAGCGCCAGCGCGATGCCCTGGCGCGCGTCGGTGGCCGAGATCATGCGCAGGTGGGGCAGGAAGCTGACGATATCTTCCACCAGGCGCAGGCTGGCCGGATTGTCTTCCACGTACAGCAGCAGGGCCTGGCCGCTGTCCTCGCCCCCGGCGCCGCCGGCAGGCTCGGATGGCCCCTCCTTGTCCACTGGCATGCTGTCGGGCGGCGCGGCCATCGTGTCGAGTTCGATCCAGAACACGCTGCCCACGCCGAGGCAGCTGTGCACGCCCATGCGCCCGCCCATCAGTTCGACCAGGCGCTTGGTGACGACCAGGCCGATGCCCGTGCCTTCCTCGCTGCCGGCCTCCTGCCCCAGGCGATTAAACGGCTGGAACAGTTCGGCCATCTGCGCGTCGTCCAGCCCCTTGCCCGTGTCGCGGATGGCGATGCGCACGCACAGCGCATCGGGTTGCGAGATTTCCAGCTCTACCTTGCCGGCCGGGCGGTTGTACTTGATGGCATTCGACAGCAGGTTCAGCAGCACTTGCTTGAGGCGCGTATGGTCGGCCCTGAGCGTGAGCGCGTCGCAGGCCGGAAAAATCAGGTGGATCTGGCGCTGCTGCGCCTGTTCTTCCACCATCACGCGCACTTCCTCGATCAGCGCGGGCAGCGTCACCGCTTCCATCGACAGGCTCAGGCTGCCTGATTCGATCTTCGCCAGGTCGAGGATTTCATTGATCAGGGTAAGCAGGTGGCGGCCCGAGGTGACGATGTTTTGCACGAAAGTGCGTTTTTGCAGGACGGTCGCGGGCAGGGCTTCGTTGGCCAGCAGCTGGGCAAAGCCGAGGATGGCGTTCAGCGGCGTGCGCAGCTCGTGCGACATGCTGGTGAGAAAACGGTCCTTCGCCTGGCTGGCCCGCTCCAGTTCGACTTTCTGTTCGTTGAGCGTGCGTTCGATGCGCTTGCGCTCGGAGATGTCGCGGATGGCCGACGACACGAGCACGCCTTCGTCCGTTTCCAGCGGCGACAGGCTGATTTCGACGGGGAATTCGGTGCCATCGCGGCGCAAGCCGTACAGTTCCAGCCCGGCGCCCATGGAGCGGGCGCGCGGCGCCGTGGAAAAGGCTTGCCGGTGCTGCGGATGATCCATCGCGTAGCGGGCCGGGATCAGCACTTCGACATTGCGCCCGAGCAACTCCGCGCGCGAGTAGCCGAACAGGCGTTCCGTCTGCGAATTGACGAGCACGATCTCGCCATCGCCGTTGACGATGACGATGGCGTCCGGCGCCGATTCGAGCAAGCCGCGGAACTTCTGCTCGGCCCGGCGGCGGTCGCTGACGTCGCGGATGGCGCTGATGACGAAGGTGCCGATCTCCGTCTGGATGGGCGACAGGCTGATTTCGACGGGGAATTCGACGTTGTCCTTGCGTAAGCCCAGCAATTCCAGGTCGGCGCCCATGGTGCGCGTGCGGGGCTGGTCGAAATAGCGCGCGCGGTGCGCCACATGCGAATGGCGCAGGCGTTGCGGCAGCAGGCTATCGATTTGCCTGCCGTTCAATTCGCCTTCCGCGTAGCCGAACAGGCGCTGCGCCTGCTGGTTGGCCAGCACGATGGCGCCGGTGGCATTGACCATGATGACGCTGTCCGGCGTCGATTCGAACAGCACGCGGTAGCGCACCTCGACGAACTGGGCGTCGCGCGCCGCCTTCAGCAAGGTCGTGTCCTTCATGGTGGAAATCAGGTAGCGGGGCGCATCCGCCCCGGTCTGCGCGGCCTGGCACGCCACGTCAACGTGGATGAGTTCGCCATCCTTGCGCCGCCGCAGCGATTCGCGGTCGTAGCTGCCGTGCAGGGTCAGTTGTTCGTCGATCAGCAGGGCCGCTTCGGCCTGTCCGGGCAAGGAGATCAGTTCCCACAGCGTGCGACCCAGCGCCTCCTCGCTGGCATAGCCGAAAATGCGCTGCGCCCCATCCGTCCAGCGCACGACGGCATGGTTTTCGTTGGTGACGACAACGCCGCCAGGGGCGCCGCTGAGGATAAGCTGATCTAACTCGGCATCCATTTTTTCCGCACGCGTGACAGGGCTTGCCGGCTGGCAGGCCTGTGCATAACGTAGCGAGAAGCCTGATCAAAGTCAATGCATTTATATTATTGACGCTGCTCCCGGGCCGGGTATTGCGTTTCAGGCCGCCTTGCGCCTGGCGGGCGCCGGCTTGCGCGCGGTGGACGAGGCCGTTCGCTTGCGGGCCGGCGCGGCGGGCGCTTTCTTGCCCAGGCTTTGCTGCAGCAGGGCGACCAGGTCGATCACATTGCTGCCGTGTTCCTCTTCCGGTTCGGGCGCGGGCGGCGTGATGGTCTTGGTCTGTTTCGCCTTGATTTTCTTCTTGACCAGCGCCAGCACGTCTTCGCGGTAGCTGTCGTGGTATTGCTCCGGTTCCCACGCTTCGCTCATGTCTTCGACGAGCGACAGGGCCATCTTGAGTTCCTTGTCGGAAATGCCGGCCGCCTTCAGGGTGCTGGCGGGCAAGTCCAGATCGTCCGTGGGGCGGATTTCATCGGCGTAGCGCAGGGTGTTGAGCACGATGGCGTCTTCCACGCAGACGAGTGCGCACAGATGCTGCTTGGTGCGCATGACCACGCTGGCGATACCCACTTTATTGGCTTTGCGCAAGGTTTCGCGCAGCAGCGCATAGACTTTCTCGCCGCCCTTGGCGGGCAGCAGGTAATACGGATGCTCGTAAAAGGTCAGCGGCACTTCCGCCGCATCGACAAAGGTGAAAATATCGATGGTTTGCGTGGCCTTCACGTTCGCCTGCCTTAAATCCTCGTCGGATAGCACCACGTACTCGTCCGTCTTGTATTCATAGCCCTTGATGATGTTGTCCCACTCGACTTCCTTGCCCGTCTGCTTGTTGTAGCGCTTGTAGCCGATGGGCGCGAAGTCGCGCCGGTCCAGCATGGACAAGTCCAGTTCGTGGTCGAGGCTGGCAGAAATCAGCTCGACGGGGATGTGCACGAGGCCGAAGCTGATGGCGCCTTTCCACAGTGCGCGCGCCATGCCCTAGTCCCCCACGCTGCCGGTGACGGGCAGGACGATGCCGCTGATGTAGCTGGAACAGGCGGGCGAGGCCAGGAAGACGTAGGCGGGCGACAGTTCCTCGGGCTGGGCCGGGCGGCGCATGTCCGTGTCCTGGCCGAATTTCTCGATGTCCTCGGGCGACTTGTCGGCCGGATTGAGCGGCGTCCAGACGGGGCCGGGCGCGATGGCGTTGACGCGGATGCCCTTGTCGAGCAGGTTGCCGGCCAGCGCCATGGTGAACGCATGGATGGCGCCCTTGGTGGTGGAATAGTCGAGCAGGTGTTTCGATCCCTGCAAGCCCGTCACGGAACCCGTGTTGATGATGGACGCGCCCCGCTGCAAATGGGGCAGCACGGCCTTGGCCATGTGAAAGTAGCCGTAGACATTGGTTTTCATGGTGAGGTCGAAGCGCTCTTCGCTCAGTTCCAGCAGGGATTCGGCGTGTTCCTGGAAGGCGGCGTTGTTGACCAGCACGTCGATGTGCGTGAATCTCTCCAGCACCTGGCTGACGGCTTGCTGGCAAAAGCCCTGGTCGCGCACGTCGCCGGGAATCAAGAGGCAACTCTGGCCTTCCGCTTCCACATAGCGCTTCGTTTCGTTGGCGTCCGCATGTTCGTTCAGGTAAATGATGGCGACATCGGCCCCTTCGCGCGCATACAGCACGGCCACGGCGCGGCCGATGCCCGAATCGCCGCCCGTGATGATGGCCACCATGCCGGCCAGCTTGCCGCTGCCGCAATAATCGGGCGCCAGGAAGCGCGGTTTCAATGCCATCTGCGCTTCGATGCCCGGCTTGTCCAGGTGCTGGGCGGGCAGGGGAGGCGCCGGCTGGCTGCGGTGGCCCGTCTGCACGGGCTGCTTGCTTTCCTTGCCTGGCTTGGCGGCATCGCGGCCATCCTGCTCCTGCTGGATGGCGCGCTGCAAGTTGCCGGCGGACTGATCCTTGTTTTCGTTCATGCTGGCCTCCCTGGAAACGAAGATCCAGTATCGGCGCGGCGCCCGCATCGAACGGTGCGCTTGCTAACAGAGTGGCGCAAACGGGCGTAAAGTTATATGATGATTGACATAAATGTAGGAGGGCAGCATGAAAGTGAGCAGAGAGCAGGCGGCGCTGAACCGCGAGCGCATCGTTGACGTGGCGGCAAGATTGTTCCGCGAAAAGGGCTATGACGGCATCGGCGTGGCCGACCTGATGAAGAACGCGGGCCTCACGCATGGCGGCTTCTATGGCCATTTCGCGTCCAAGGAAGACTTGATGATCGAGGCGTGCCAGCATGCCTTGAACAAGTCGCTGGAAGGCTGGCGGGCGAAGGTCGCCGGCGACCCGCAGCGCGCGCTGCCGGCCATCATCGACAGTTATCTGACCACCCGGCACCGCGACCAGCCCGGCACGGGCTGCCCGGCGGCGGCCATGGGCGCGGACGTGGCGCGCATGTCGCCCGGCGCCCGTCCCGCATTTACCCAAGCCACGCGGCAGCAGTTCGCGCTGCTGGAAGGCTTGTTGCCGGAAGGCGCGTCGGATGGTATGCCCGAGCGGCGGCGCCGGCAGGCCATTGCCACGTTTGCCGCCATGGTGGGCGCCATGGTGCTGGCCCGTTCCGTCGATGACGAAGCGCTGTCGATGGAAATCCTCGATGCCGTGAAGGCGCAATTGCTGCCAGACTGATCGCGTTCCCCCTGTCAGCCGGCCTCGTCGCATGATAGGCTTCGGTTTTCAGATTTTGGGATCGCATCATGCTGCTTTGGCTCAGGCAATACCGGCGTCCTCTGTTGGCCGGGGACATTACCGCCGGTATCGTTGTCGCCATGATGATGGTGCCGCAAGGCATGGCTTACGCCTTGGTGGCCGGCTTGCCGCCCGTCGTGGGCATCTACGCCAGCATCCTGCCGCCCGTGCTGTACGCCTTGTTCGGCAGCAGCATGACGCAATCGGTGGGCCCCATGGCCATCGTTTCCCTGATGACGGCCGCCGCCCTGGCGCCGCTGGCCGACCCCGGCTCTTCCCTGTACATCGTGCTGGCCGCCCAGCTGGCCTTCATCAGCGGCCTCGTCCTGCTGCTGTGCGGCGTGCTGCGCCTGGGCTTCATGGCCAGCTTTTTGTCGCGTCCCGTGATCAGCGGTTTCAGCAATGGCGCCGCCATCCTGATCATCTGGGGCCAGATCACGCCCCTGCTGGGCGCAACGCTTCCCCATTGGCACGCGCCCAGCCTGGTGCTGGGGTTGTCCGGCCTGCTGTTCCTGTGGCTGGCCAAGCGCTATCTGGCGCGCCTGTTGCAGCGCTGCGGCGTGAATAAAGTCGCCGCCGACGTGGGCGCGCGCCTGGCGCCGATGGCGCTGGTGCTGGCCGGCATCGCGCTCGTCGCCTACGGCGGCCTGGAAGCGATGGGCGTGCAGACGACGGGCCACGTGCCCAGCGGCTTGCCGGGCCTGAACCTGGCCACCTCCAGCGCCCATTGGCGCACCTTGCTGTCGCCGGCGCTGCTGATCGCCTTCATCATCTTCCTGATGAGCATGTCCGCCGCCCAGACCCTGGCGCAAAAGCGCGGTGAAAAACTGCACACGAACCGCGAACTGCTGGGCCTGGGCGCGGCCAACGTGGCCAGCGCGCTGTCGGGCGGCTTTCCCGTCACAGGGTCGATTTCGCGTTCGGCCGTCAATTTCCAGGCGGGCGCCAACACGCCCCTGGCCAGCATCATCACGGCGGGGCTACTCGCGCTGGCGCTGGTGGCGCCCACGGGCTGGCTGGCCCTGCTGCCGCTGCCCGTGCTGGCGGCCACCATCATCTTTGCCGTCAGCAGCCTGCTGGACTGGGACACCTTGAAACTGTCGTGGCGCTATGACCGCAGCGATGCGCTGGCCCTGCTGGCGACGACGGCCGGTGTGCTGGTGCTGGGCGTGGAAGCGGGCGTCGTGATCGGCGTGCTGCTGTCGATGGGGACGCTGATCTGGCGCGCCAGCCGCCCCCATATCGCCGTGCTGGGCCGGATCCCGAATAGCGAGCACTTCCGCAACGTGGAGCGTTATGAAGCGCAAACCTTGCCCGACGTCCTGCTGCTGCGCATCGATGCGGGCCTGTTCTTCGGCAACGTGGAAGCCGTCACGGAGCGCGTGGAAGACGAGCTGCGCGGCCATCCGACGGCGCGCCACCTGGTGCTGGTGTTGTCGGCCGTCAACCAGATCGATAGCACGGCCTTGCTGGGCTTGATCGAACTCAACAGCACGCTGGCCAAGCGCGGCATCAGCCTGAACCTGGCCGAAGTGAAGGGCCCCGTGATGGACCGCCTGCGCCAGAGCAGCCTGCTGCAAGACCTCAGCGGCAAGCTGTATCTGAGTACGGCCCTGGCGACGAACGATTTGAGCGGGAGCACAACATGACGATGGAATTGAATCTGCATGGCGAGGCGCGCGCCGTCGACACCATCGCTGCGCTGGAACAGGCGCTGAGCGACGCGCGCGCGCTGGCCCAGTGCGAGCTGTGGCTGACCATGGCGACCGACGCGGAGCAGGGCCCGGCCCTGTGCATGCTGCGCAATGGCGGCAATGCCTGGCTGATGTATTTGTCGGGCCAGGATGACGTGAGTTTTCACTCGCTGGGCGATGAGGAGGCCGACGGCGTTTGCAGCTATCTGCTGGCCAATGGCCAGGTGGATGAGTATCCGGAAGCCTGGTGCATTGATGTGGAACACTGCCAGCGCGCCTTCGTCGCGTTCTTCAAGACAGGCGGCGCGCGGCCGGCCGCCATCGCGTGGGAGGCGGATTGACATGCCGCACACCATCATCGCCGACATCGACAGAGACTTGCTGGCCGCACTGGACGCCAGGGCAGGTTTATTGACGCTGCGCGCCATCCTGCTGCGCTACAAGGCCAGCGGCGTGACGGCCGCGCAAGTGGCCGGCTTGCTGCATGAACTGCGTCCTGCCACGCAGGAGGGGCCGCTGGAAGACGTGATACTGGACGCCCTCGACATCGTGACGGGCTGGTGCGCGCCGCATCTGCGGGTGTGGGACGAGGTAGGGGAAAACCGTGCATCCTGAAAAGTTCAAGCAGGTAATGGGCCTGCCGTCCGCCGAACGCCATGGCTATTTTGTGCGCAAGGTAGCTGATACGCAAGAAGTGTGGGGCTTGTACCACGACGGCTGGGCCACGGCGCAAGCCGACGGCAAGGTGGCGATACCGTTCTGGCCGGAAGCGGCATACGCGCAAGCGTGCGCCAGCGGCGAGTGGGAACATTTCCAGCCCCGCGCCATCGCGCTCGACGATTTTTTGAGCAAGTGGCTGCCCGGCATGGCCGGCAACGGCCAACTGGCGTCCGTGTTCCCCGTGCAGCAAGGACCTGGCGCCATCGCGGCGCCGGCTGATCTATTGATGGATTTGCAACATGAGGCAGAACAATATGAGTGAAGACAAGGATCGCCTCGACGCCTGGTACGACGGCTCGGCCATCTGCCTGATCGCCGTCGGCGCGCACGGCGATCCGCTGGACCTGGGCGACGACGAAGTGCGCGCCCTGATCGCCAAGCTGCAGCAATGCCTGGCCGAGTCCGAGGCAGGCGCGGTGCCGGATTGAAGGTCAGGCCGCCGCCAGCGCCTTTTCCATCGCCACGCTGGCCAGGCTGATGCCGCTCGGGTGCGCATACGCTTCCGCGCGCAAGGCAACAAAACCGGCGGCCCGGTAAAACGGCTCCGCATTGAGCGACGCGGACAGGTGCAAATGGGCAATGCCGCGCTGGCGCGCCAGCTGCTCCAGCGCCGCCAGCAGGCGCTTGCCGATGCCCAGACCCGCGCGCGCGGGATCGACGAACACGGCATCGACTTCCTGCTTGTCCGCATCGAGCATGGCATAGCCGGCGATGGCCTCGTCCTGCATGGCCACGATGCCGCCACCGGCAGCCAGCATGGCGGCATACGATGCCGGCACGGGCGAGGCGGTCCAAACAGCAATTTGTTCCGGCGCATAGTGCGTGGCGCAACTGACGCGCACGGCCACCGTGCGCAGGGCCCACAGGGCGTCGATGTCGGAGGGCAGGGCGGGGCGCAGGGTGATGGGCATGGAGGCTTTCGGGCAAAAGGTCATGCTAGCGCACGATGCGGCGGCTGGCCAGTGCAGCGCCGCCATGTGACAAATGATTGCCCTAAGGAATAGACTTGCCCCAGCAGTTGACGTTATCATGTTTTTGTAAGTGTCGGTGGCTGAATGGTCGGCGCATGGTTGAAACATGGTGACATACGAGGGCGAGCATGGGCATGGCGAGTGATGCGTGAAGCGCCGGGCGGCGGGATGGGCGGGGCAGCGGTGCGCCGCTGCGGCCGCGCATTGCTGCTGGTGCTCTGTGTCGCCGCGGCCCCGGCCGCCGTGCCGGCCACGGCGCCGGCGCACCAGGGGCAGCGCGTGCTGTTCCTCAACGCCTACGATTACGGCCGCGCCGGCGTGGAATCGTACACACGCACCTATGTGGCCGCCATGGCCGCCGCGGGCCTGGCCAGCGAAGACATCATGGTCGAGCACCTGAACCTCAATACCCAGGGCGACCCGGCGTTGCGCAACGAGATGCGTGATTTGTTGCTTTTAAGATACACCCAGATGATGGGGCGCAAGGCGGACCTGATCATCGCCATGCAGCAGCCGGCGCTCGACTTTTTGCTGTCGGACCTGGCGCCGCTGGCGCGCGGCGTGCCCGTGCTGGCGATTAATACCTCGGGCAAGGCCTTGCCGGCCGGCAGTCCGCTGGCCATCTGGCAGCAAAAGGCGAATGTCGATTTTCCCGGCACCCTGGCGCAAGCGATGGCGCTGTTCCCGGAGACCAAAACCATCGTCATGGCCGTCGGCACCAGCGAGGCCGACCAGGCCTTGAAGCGCAGCATGCAGCAGGCGGCGCTGGCGTGGCGGGGCAAGGTGGCCATGCGGTATCTCGACAACCTGTCCCTGGAGCAGATGCGCGCGGCGGTGGCGCACTTGCCCGCCAATACGCTGCTGGTGGCGGGCAATGTCAACCGCGACGTGGACGGCAACATCGCCACGCCCGTGCAGTTTTCCGTGCAGCTGGCGCAGCTGGCCAACGTGCCCGCCTTTGGCATGTATAACGCGACGGTCGGCAAGGGCATCCTGGGCGGCTCCATCCTGCACATCGAACGGGCCGCGCAGCAGGTGGCGCAGATGTCGCTGGCCGTGTTGGACGGCAAGGCGCCTGCCGCGCCGGGCGCCTTGCTGCCGCCGGTCCGCCCGGTGCCGATGTACGACTGGGAGCAGCTGCAGCGCTGGGATGCCGACATCAGCCAGCTGCCGCCGCACACCCTGTTCCTCAACCGCCCGCCGCGGCTGTGGCAGGAACACCGCGCCGCCGTGCTGCTGACGGGCGCCATCTTCATCGTGATGGTGAGTTTGCTGAGCGCCTTGCTGCTGCAGCGGCGGCGCTTGCGCCGCGCCGAGAGCGAGGCGCGCGAAAGCGAACAGCGCTTCCGCATCCTCGTCGAGCATGCGCCCGAGGCCATCGTCGTGTACGACCTGGACCAGGACCGCTTCATCGACGCCAACAGCAGCGCGCAGCGCATGCTGGGCATGTCGCGCGAAGCGCTGCTGGCGCGCGGGCCGTTCGACCTGTATAGCACGGAGCAGCCCGACGGCATGCCTTTGGGCCTGATGATGGAAGAGCATCTGCGCCGCGCCATGCTGGGTGAACCCATCCTGGTCGAGCGCCATGTGCGGCGCGCCGACGGCAGCGTTTTTCCCTGCGAAGTGCGGCTGGTGCGCTTGCCGATGGAAGGGCGGCGTCTGGTGCGCAGCGGCATCGTCGACATTTCCGAGCGCAAGCACAGCGAGCAGGAGCTGCTCGGCTACCGCGACCACCTGGAAGAACTGGTGCAGCAGCGCACGGCGGCGCTGTCCGTGGCCGTCACCGAGGCCGAATCGGCGAACCGCGCGAAAAGTGTTTTTCTCGCCAACATGAGCCACGAATTGCGCACGCCCTTGAATTCCGTGATCGGGTTTTCGCAGATGATGGCCGATTCGAGCAGCATGTTCGAGGAAGAAAAGCATAACCTGGCCATCATCAACCGCGCCGGCCACCACTTGCTGACCTTGATCAACGACATCCTGGAATTGTCGAAAATCGAGGCGGGCCGCATGCAGCTGCAGGCGGGACCCGTGGACTTGAATGGTTTGCTCGACGAAGTGCTCGAGATGGTGCGCATGCGCTCGGGCGACCAGGGCATCGCACTGCGGCTCGAACGTGCCGGCGTGCCGCCGCTGGTGCGCCTCGATGGCGCCAAGCTGCGCCAGGTGCTGCTCAATTTGCTGTCGAACGCGCTCAAGTTCATCGAGCAGGGCAGCGTGACCCTGTCGCTGGATTGCCAGGCGGGCGATGATGGGCAAGTGGCGCTGGCGTTTGCCGTGCGCGATACGGGCAGCGGCATCGCGGAAGAGGACCTGGAACGCATCTTCGAACCGTTCGTGCAGGCCGGCAGCGCCGTGGCGCAGGCCGGCACGGGACTGGGGCTGACCATTTCGCGCGAATTCGTGCGCCTGATGGGCGGCGAGCTGCGCGTCGAATCGACCTTGGGTGCCGGTTCCCGCTTCAGTTTCGCGCTGCACGCGCCGCTGCTGCGGCAGCCGGCCATCGCGGCGCTGGCGCCGGGCCGCGTGGCGCGCCTGCCGCCGTCCCAGCGCGGGCGCATGGTGCTGCTGGTCGACGATGACGACAACTGCCGCAAGCTGCTGGCCGGCTTGCTGGCGCCGCTGGGTTTCCAGCTGCACGAGGCAGCGGGCGGCGTGCAGGCGCAAGCCATGCTGGCGGCGCAGCGCTACGACATGGTGCTCAGCGACTGGCGCATGCCGGACATGGACGGCCTGGCGCTGACGCGCTGGCTGCGTGCGCAGCCGGCGCTGGTGCAGCCGCGCCTGGTGATCATGACCGCCTCCGCCTTCGAGGAAGAAAAGCAGGAGGCGCTGGCGGCCGGCGCCGACGGCTTCCTGCGCAAACCGATCGAGCAGGAACACCTGTTCGCCATGCTGGAGCAGCAGCTGGGCCTGCGCTTCCAGCGCACTGCCGCCCCGCCGCCGCGCGTGCCGGCCGCCGCCTTCGATCTGCAACAGGCGCTGGGCCAGCTGGGCGGGGCCGAGCGGCAGGCGCTGCTCGAATCCGTGCAAGCGCTCGATTTGCGGCGCAGCGCCATCGTGCTGGCCGGCGTGGCGACCAGCCTGCCGCAACTGACGGCGCACATCGCCGCCATGCTGGAGCAGCACCAGTACCAGCCGCTGTGCGCCCTGCTGGCGCAGCCGGCCAGCGAGCCGCAGGGCGAGGACGCATGACTTTGCACGCATCCAGGGGCGCGCGCCTGGGCGGCGTGTCGATCGTGCTGGCCGTCAGCGTGGCGCTGACCTTTGTCGTCACCGCGCTGCTGCTGGTGTTTGCCGTGCTGTTTTACCAGTCCGAACGCGAACAGCGCTGGCAGCAGCTGCAGCGCAGCCTGTCCGTCAGCGCGGACCAGCTGGCCGTGGCCATCGAACTGCCATTGTGGAATCTCGATGAAAAACAGATGCAGGCCATCATGCGCAGCATGCTGGGCAAGCGCGATCTGGTGGCCAGTTCCCTCACGCCGGGCATCGGCAAGGAAGCGCTGGTGCTGCGCCGCACTGCGTCCGGCGCCATCGGCAGCTTTTCCTCGCTGTCCGCGGAACCCGGCTGGCTGGTGCAGCGGCGCCCCGTGACGATGGGCGGGCAGGTCATCGGCAGCGTCGCCGTGTATGCGACGCCGGCCCTGCTGCACGCGCAGCTGCGCCAGCGCGCGCTGGGCATCGGCGCCATGATCGTGGCGCTCGACGTGATCCTCGTGGCCAGCATCTGGCTGCTCATGTGGTGGCTGATGCTCAAGCCCCTGAAGGCGATCGGCCAGTATGCGGCCGGCATCCAGGCGGGGCAGGGCGAAGCGTCCGGCACGCCGCCGGAAGCGTGGTTCCTGGGCGAGCTGCGCACCTTGTACCGTTCCATCCGCGACATGGTGGCGCTGCTCGACAGCCGCTACCGCGCCCTGCAGCGCAGCGAAGAGCGCGTGCAGATGGCCACCGGCGCGGCCAGCATCGGCATCTGGGACTGGAACGTCAGCAGCGATGCCTTGCAGTGGGATGAGCAGATGTATGCGCAGTTCAAGGCCGATCCTGGCAGCGGCGTGGCGCCCGAGGCGATCTGGCGCGGAGCGCTGATGCCGGACGACGTGCCGGCCGTCAAGGCGGCCCTGCGCGCCGCGCTGGGCGCCGGCCAGGCGTTCACGCACGAGTACCGCATCCTGTGGCCCGATGGCGCCATCCGCTACATCAAGGCCGACGCCGTGATCTTCCGCGACGGCCAGGGCCGGCCCATGCGCCTGGTGGGCTCGAACTACGACATCACGGCGCACCGCGAGGCCGAACTGGAACTGCTGCGCCACCGCCATCACCTGGAAGAACTGGTGGCCGAGCGCACGAGCGCCCTGTCGGTGGCCGTCAGCCAGGCGCAGGCGGCGAACCGCGCCAAGAGCACCTTCCTGGCCAACATGAGCCATGAATTGCGCACGCCCTTGAATTCCGTGATCGGCTTTTCGCGCCTGATGGCCGCCTCGCCCAACATGCAGGACGATGAAAAGCGCAACCTGGCCATCATTCACCGCTCGGGCAATCATTTGCTCACCCTGATCAATGAAATCCTCGAACTGTCGAAGGGCGAGGCGGGGCGCCTGCAGGCGCAGACCGCCGTGGTGGCGCTGGCGCCCCTGCTGCAGGAAGTGATGGACATGCTGGGCATGCGCGCCGAGCAGCAGGGACTGGCCCTGCGTCTCGATTGCGCGGACCTGCCGGCGGCCGTGCTGCTCGACGCGACGCGCCTGCGCCAGGTGTTGCTGAACCTGATGTCGAACGCCGTCAAGTTCGCCGGCGGCGGCGAGGTCACCCTGCGCGTGCGCGGCGAGCGGCGCGATGGCGATCAATGGATGCTGTCGTTCGCCGTCAGCGACACGGGCATCGGCATCGCCCCGGAGGACCAGCAGCGCATCTTCGAGCCCTTCGTGCAGGCCGACAGCGCGGGACCGAAGGATGGCACGGGCCTGGGCCTGGCCATCTCGCGCGAATTCGTGCAGCTGATGAACGGCGAACTGACGCTGGAGTCCACGCCGGGGCAGGGCGCCACCTTCCGTTTCAGCATACCCGCGCAGGCGGCCGAGGCGCCCGTGCAGGCGGCCATGCCGCTGCCCGTGGCGCCCGCGCCCGAGGCGTTGCCGGCACTGCGGGCGCAAGATTTGCTGCTGCTGGCCGGGGAAGACCGCGCCGCCTTGCTGGTGGCGCTGCGCGAATTGAACCTGGCCAGGGTAGCGCAGCTGCTGGCGGCCCTGCCTGCGTCGGCGGCGCCGTTGCTGGCGCCGCTGCAGGCCATGCTGGACCAGCATCAGTACCGCCAGCTGTGCGGCTTGCTGGAGAATGAGGGGGCGCTGGCGCACACGTAAAAGTGTGGGCTGACAACATCGGTTTCGCTGAAAAGACGGACTAAGCAGGGTCGATGGATGGTGCTAAATTGCAATAAAGATTATGATGATGGTACGTAGTTCATCGCAAAGAAATGTCTTGTCCAGCGCGGCAACGGATCGCCGCGCCTCATCCAAAGCTGAGAGAACTGCTACATGCACCGCGATTTTTCGGAAGTGAATTCGAAGGGCGAAGTACTGATCGTTGAAGATACGCCGGCTTCGCTGAAGCTGTTGAGCGATTTGCTGGGCGGCGCCGGCTATGCGGTGCGCCAGGCGCCGAACGGCGAACTGGCCCTGTGGACGGCTCAGGCGCGCCCGCCGGAGCTGATCCTGCTCGACGTGCGCATGCCGGGCCTCGACGGCTTTGAAGTGTGCCGCCGCCTGAAGGAGATACCGTCCCTGTGCCAGGTGCCGGTGATCTTCCTGTCGGCCCAGTACGATACGGACGACAAGGTGCGCGGCTTTGCGCTGGGCGCCGTCGATTTCATCGCCAAGCCCTTCCAGGCCGAGGAAATCCTGGCCCGCACCGATGCCCACGTGCGCCTGGCGCGGGCGCAGCTGCAGCTGGCGCAGGAGCGCGCCAACCTGGAACGGCGCGTGGCCGAACGCACGGCCGAACTGGAACAGGTGGCCAGCACCCTGGCGCGCGAAGTGCAGATCCGCCGTGCCAATGAAGAATTGCTGCGCCTGTCGGGCCAGGTCTTCGAAGCGACCCAGGACGCCATCCTGATCACCGATCCTGCCGGCGTCATCGTCACGGCCAATCCCGCCTTTACCCGCATCACCGGCTATGCGGCACAGGAAGTGGTGGGCACGGACATCATGCGCCTGCATGCCGAATACACGGGCGAAGCGGTGCTGCTGGCCCTGCGCCAGGGCTTGCGCAGCAGCGGCTGCTGGTCGGGCGAGGTGCAGACGCGGCGCAAGAGCGGCGACACCTATCCCTGCCTGCTCAGCGCCTCCACCGTGCACGGCCCGGACGGCGCCGTCGTCAACTACATCGGCGTCTTCCTCGACATCAGCGAGCGCAAGGCCGAGCAGCATCTGATCGATTTCCTCTCCTACCACGACGCGCTGACGGGCTTGCCGAACCGCGTGCTGCTGCGCGAGCGCTTCGAACAGGCGCGCGCGAACGCCTTGCGCGACAGCCAGCAGGTGGTGCTGATGTGCCTGGACCTGGACCGCTTCAAGAACATCAACGATTCGCACGGCCAGGCCGTGGGCGACAAGGCGCTGCAGGTGGTGGCGCGCTTCCTGTCCGGCTGCGTGCGCGAGGGCGATACCGTGGTGCGCCAGGGCGGCGACGAATTCCAGATCCTGCTGCAGGACGATGCCCTGCTGGGGCGCACCCTGGGGCTGGCGCAAACCATCCTGGCCGGCTTGCGCGAAGAACTCAGCGTCGATGGCGAGCGCCTGGCGCTGACGACCAGCATCGGCATCGCCATGTGCCCGGCCGACGGCGACAGCCTCGACGACGTGCTGCGCCACGCCGACACGGCGCTGGTGCGCGCCAAGGAAATGGGGCGCGACCATTACGCCTTCTTCACGGAGCGCATGGGCAGCGATATCCGTGCCCGCCTGGCCATGCAGCAGCAGCTGCGCGGCGCCATCGGCCGCGACGAATTCGAAGTGCATTACCAGCCGCAGATGTGCTTGCGCACGGGCGCCATGCTGGGCGCGGAAGCGTTATTGCGGTGGAATAACCCTGTGCTGGGCAAGGTGCCGCCCGGCCTGTTCATCGCGCTGGCCGAGGAATACGGCTTGATCACGGCCATCGGCGAATGGGTGCTCGAAAGCGTCTGCGCGCAGATCCGCGTGTGGCACGACGCGGGCCTGGGCAGCATCAAGGTGGCCGTCAACCTGTCCGGCAAGCAGTTCGCGCAGGACCGCACGGTGCCGTTCGTCGAGGCGGCCTTGCGCAAGTACGGCATCGCGCCCGCCTGCCTCGGCATCGAAATCACGGAAAGCACGGTGATGGGCGACCCGGACAAGGCCGTGGCGGCCCTCACGCGCCTGAAGGACATCGGCGTGGGCATTTCGCTCGACGACTTCGGCACCGGCTATTCCAGCCTCGGCTACCTGAAGCGCTTCCCCATCGACGTGCTGAAGATCGACAAATCCTTTGTCGACGACGTCACCACCAGCAGCAGCGACGCGGCCATCGCCCGCTCCGTCATCTCGCTGGCGCACAACCTCGACATGCGCGTCATCGCCGAAGGCGTGGAAACGCGCGAGCAGGTCGACTTCCTGACGGAGCACGGCTGCGATGAAATGCAGGGCTATTATTTCAGCCGCCCCCTGGCCGCCGCACCATTCACGGCCTTGCTGCGCGAACGGCGCACCCTGGCCGTGGCCCAGGCATAAGCGCCGCGGTGCGGCCGCTGCACCATGGCGGTGCGTCCGCTGCAGCGCGGTGCGCAATGTTCACTTTTCTTTCCCCTGACGCTGGCACATATCCTGCTTAGGTAATCGCTTATTTACGCGATTGCCCCGCATGCCAGACAGCAGCCATCCAGTCATGCCTACACCAGCCAGCGCCCACGGCGCCTGGCAGGCGCAGCTGCGCCTGGGCTTCGCGCTGCACGATGGCGTCAGCCGCCTCGTCGAGCGCACGCACAGCGGCCCCTTGCGCGTGCAAAAGCCCCTGTATCCGGAAGGCGATGCCGTCTGCCACGCCATCATCATCCATCCGCCCGGCGGCGTGGTGGGCGGCGACCAGCTGGCCGTCGACGCCACGGCGGGCGACGGCGCGCACGCCTTGCTCACGTCGCCGGGCGCCGCCAAGTGGTACCGCGCGAATGGCCATGTCTCGGGCCAGCACATCGTGCTGCGCGCGGGCAGCGGCGCGGCCATCGAGTGGCTGCCGCAGGAAAGCATTTTCTTCGACCAGGCCTGCGTGCGCTTGCGCCATGAAGTGGAACTGGCGCCGGACGCCGGCTACATCGGCTGCGACATCGTCTGCCTGGGCCGCAGCGCCGCGGGCGAAATTTTCAACACGGGCAGCATCAGCCAGCAGGTGCGGATCCGCCGCGGCGGCAAGCTGCTGTGGTGGGAGCAGGGCGTGCTGGCCGCCGGCGGCGCGCTGATGGCCAGCCCGCTGGGATTGGGCGGGCACACGGTGTGCGCCACCCTGATCGCCGTCGGCACGCAAGTTGCTCCCGCCGTGCTGGCCGCCGTGCGCGATATCGCCGTGCCGGCCGGCGCCGCGTTTGGCGCCACGCAGATGAAATCGCTGGTGGTGGTGCGCCTGCTGTGCGGCGACAGCGAGGCGGCGCGCCGCGTCATGCTGGCCGCCTGGCAGCTGCTGCGTCCCGCCATGCTGGGGCGCGACGCCGTCGTGCCCCGTATCTGGAACACTTAATCAGGAAAGAAACGCAAGGAAAACCATGGACCTGACTCCCCGCGAGAAAGACAAGCTGCTTATTTTTACGGCCGCGCTGCTGGCCGAACGGCGCCTGGCGCGCGGCTTGAAATTGAATTATCCGGAAGCGGTGGCCCTGATCAGCGCCGGCATCATGGAAGGCGCGCGCGACGGCAAGTCGGTGGCGCAGCTGATGTCGGACGGCACCAAGATACTCTCGCGCGCCGACGTCATGGACGGCATCGCCGAGATGATCCCCGACATCCAGGTGGAGGCGACCTTCCCCGACGGCAGCAAGCTGGTGACCGTGCACCACCCGATACCGTAACCCTACAAGCGACATTGACAGGAGCCCCTCATGACCCCAGGCGAATACCAATTGGAAGAAGGCGAAATCAGCTTGAATGCCGGGCGCGCCACGGCCACTGTGGTGGTGGCCAACCGCGGCGACCGGCCCATCCAGGTCGGTTCGCACTTTCACTTTTTTGAAGTCAATCCGGCGCTGGCCTTCGAGCGCTGGCGCGCCTACGGCATGCGCCTGAACATCACGGCCGGCACCGCCGTGCGCTTCGAACCGGGCCAGCAGCGCACGGTGGAACTGGTGGCGCTGGCGGGCGAGCGCAAGGTCTATGGTTTCAATGGCGAAGTGATGGGCGAACTGCAAGACACTCCACCGGGAAAGGATTGAGATGGCCAGCATTCCCCGCAGCGCGTACGCCGAGATGTTTGGCCCCACCAAGGGCGACCGCATCCGCCTGGCCGACACGGAACTGTTCATCGAAATCGAGCATGACTATGCGATCTACGGCGAAGAAGTGAAATTCGGCGGCGGTAAAGTCATCCGCGACGGCATGGGCCAGTCGCAGCGCTGCGCGGCCGAGGTGATGGATACCGTCATCACGAACGCCGTCATCCTCGACCACTGGGGCATCGTGAAGGCCGACATCGGCCTGAAAAACGGCCTGATCTTCGGCATCGGCAAGGCGGGCAACCCGGACATCCAGCCGGGCGTCACGCTCCCCATCGGCGGCGCGACGGAAATCATCGCCGGCGAGGGCATGATCGTCACGGCCGGCGGCGTCGACACGCACATCCACTTCATCTGCCCGCAGCAGATCGAGGAAGCGCTGATGAGCGGCGTGACCACCATGCTGGGCGGCGGCACGGGGCCGGCCGTGGGCACGGCCGCCACCACGTGCACGCCGGGGCCGTGGCATTTGCACGCCATGCTGGCGGCCGCCGATGCCTTCCCGATGAACCTGGGCTTCATGGGCAAAGGTAACGTCAGCTTGCCGCTGCCGCTGGAAGAGCAGGTGCGCGCGGGCGCCATCGGCCTGAAACTGCACGAGGACTGGGGCAGCACGCCGGCCGCCATCGACAATTGCCTGTCCGTCGCGGACCGCATGGATATCCAGGTGGCGCTGCACAGCGATACCCTCAACGAGGGGGGATTTCTCGAACACACCCTGGCCGCCTTCAAGGACCGCACCATCCACACGTTTCACACGGAAGGGGCGGGCGGCGGCCATGCGCCCGACATCATCGCCGCCGTGGGGCAGGCCAACGTGCTGCCCTCGTCGACGAATCCGACGCGCCCGTTCACCGTCAACACGCTCGACGAGCACCTGGACATGCTGATGGTGTGCCACCACCTGGACCCGGCGATTGCCGAAGACGTGGCCTTTGCCGAGTCGCGCATCCGCCGCGAAACCATCGCCGCCGAAGATATCTTGCACGACATGGGCGCCATCTCGATGATGTCGTCCGACTCGCAAGCGATGGGCAGGGTGGGCGAGGTGATCATGCGCACCTGGCAGACGGCGCACAAGATGAAGGTGCAGCGGGGCGCGCTGGCGCCCGACACGGCGCGCAGCGACAATTTCCGCGCCAAGCGCTACATCGCCAAGTACACGATCAACCCGGCCATCACGCACGGGATTTCGCACGTGGTGGGATCGCTCGAAGCGGGCAAGATCGCCGACATCGTGCTGTGGAAGCCCGCGTTTTTTGGCGTCAAGCCATCGATGATCTTAAAGGGCGGCATGATCGCGGCCGCGCAGATGGGCGACCCGAACGCGTCGATCCCCACGCCGCAGCCCGTGCACTACCGCATGATGTTCGGCGCCTTCGGCGGCGGCCTGAAAAAGTCGTTTACGTTTGTCTCGCAGGCGGCGTATGACCTCGATATCGGGCACCAGCTCAAACTGAATAAATCCGTCATCGCCGTGAAGAACATGCGCGGCTTGCGCAAGCACGACATGATCCACAACGGCGCCACGCCGCACATGGAAGTGGACCCGGAAACCTACGCCGTGCGCGCCGACGGCCAGCTGCTCGTGTGCGAGGCGGCGGCCGTGCTGCCCATGGCGCAGCGCTATTTTCTATTTTAAGCGGGAGACAAGCATGCTGACTTTGCATACCAAATTAGGTCCCGACGATGACCGCGCGCCGTTTGCCCAATTGGTGCTGCCCTACGACCAGCGCGAAAAATGCCGGCTGCGCGCCGTGCTGTCGAATGGCGACGACGTGGCCGTGTTCACCGTGCGCGGCACGGTGCTGCGCGACGGCGAGCGCATGACGGGGCCGGGCGGGCAGGTGGTGCAGATCGTCGCCGCGCGCGAACCGACCTATCTGGTGCGCTGCGCGGATGCGCACACCCTGCTGCGCTGCGCTTTCCACCTGGGGAACCGCCACACGCAGGCGCAGGTGGGCGACGGCTTTTTGCGCATCCGCAAGGATGTGGTGCTCAAGGAGATGCTGGAAGGCTTGCAGGCGACCGTGACGGAAGAAAGCGCGCCGTTCGAGCCGGAAGCGGGCGCGTATGGCGGCGGCCATGGCCACCACGACGGCCACGGCCAGCACTTGCTGGCGCCCGTGCCGCTGCGGCAGAGAATCCACCGCCCCGGCGACGTGCCAGGCGCTGCGTGATGCAGGCGTCGGCCCTGCTGCATCTGCTGCAGTTCGCCAGCCCGGCCTTGCCGATCGGCGCCTACAGCTATTCGCAGGGGCTGGAAGCGGCGCTCGAATCGGGCCTGGTGACGGATGCGGCCACGGCGCGCGCATGGATCGCGCAACACCTGGCGCAGGTGGTGGCGCGCTGGGAGGCGCCCCTGTGCTGGCGCTTGATGCAGGCGTTTGAAGCGCAGGATCTGCGCGCCGTTCAGCGCTGGAGCGAGCGCTTCATCGCTTCGCGCGACACGGTGGAATTTCGCGCCGAAACCATCCAGATGGGCTATTCCTTGACCAAGCTGCTGGCCGAGCTGGGCGTGGCCGAGGGCGTCTTGATCGACATGCTGCAGGGCGAGCCCGAAGTGGCGCTACCCACCGCGTATGCCTGCGCCGTGGCGGCGCTGGCCATTCCGCGCGAAGAGGCGCTGCTGGCCATGCTGTTCGCCTGGGCGGAAAACCAGGTGCTCGTCTGCGTGAAATCCGTGCCGCTGGGGCAGGTGGCGGGCCAGCGCCTGCTGCTGTCGCTGCGGCCGGACCTGGAAGCGGCGGCCCTCACGGCGCAAACCTTGGCAGACGACGAGATGGGCAACTGGGCGCCCGGCCTGTCGCTGCTGTCGATGCGACACGAAGTGCAGTACAGCCGCCTGTACCGTTCCTGAACTATTCAATGAGAGAGCAAACATGACATCGATTACCTCCAATCCCTTGCGCGTGGGCATAGGCGGGCCCGTCGGCTCGGGCAAGACGGCCCTGTGCGAAATGCTGTGCAAGGGCATGCGCGAGCGCTACGACATGGCCGTCATCACGAACGATATCTACACCAAGGAAGACATGGAAATCCTGCTGCGCGCCGATGCCTTGCCGGCCGAGCGGCTGATGGGCGTGGAGACGGGCGGCTGCCCGCACACGGCCATCCGCGAGGATGCGTCGATCAACCTGGAAGCGATCGCGCGCATGCAGGCTGATTTTCCCGATCTCGACTTGATCCTGGTCGAATCGGGCGGCGACAATCTGGCCGCCACCTTCAGCCCGGAACTGTCGGACCTGACGATTTACGTGATCGACGTGGCCGGCGGCGAAAAAATCCCGCGCAAGGGCGGGCCCGGCATCACGCGCTCCGATTTGCTCATTATCAACAAGACGGACCTGGCGCCGTACGTGGGCGCGAACCTGGACATCATGGCGCAGGACGCCAGGCGCATGCGCGGCGAGCGCCCCTTCGTGTTCACCAACCTGCGCAGCGGCGACGGCGTGCAGGTCGTCATCGATTTTATCCGCGAGCAAGGTTTGCTCGATCAACCAGGCAAGGAGCTGCAATGAGCGCAAGACTGATGAAGAAAACGGCCGCCGTGGCGGCACTGTGCCTGCTGGCCTTGCCAGCGATGGCCCACCCCGGCCACGGCGAGAGCGTGGGCTTCCTGGCCGGCTTCGCGCACCCGTTCACGGGCATCGACCATTTGCTGGCCATGCTGGGCGTGGGTCTCTGGGGCGGCCAGCAGCGCCGCGGCTGGGGCCAGCCCGCGACTTTCCTCGGCATGATGCTGCTCGGCGCGCTGGCCGGCATGGCGGGCTTGACGGTGCCTGGTCTGGAAACGGGCATCGCCGCCACGGTGGCCCTGGTGGGGCTGGCCATCGCGCTGGCGCTGGCTTTGCCGAACTGGCTCGGCTTCGGATTGGTGGCCATGTTTGCGCTGGCGCATGGCAATGCGCATGGACAGGAATTGCCGGCTGCCTCGGCCGCGTGCGGCTTCATGCTGGCGTCGGCCGCCGTGCTGTGTACGGGACGCGTCGTCGGCCAGGTGCTGGCCGAGCGCGTGCTGCGCCTGGCCGGCGTGGCCTTGACGGCCGCCGGCGTGGTGCTGATGGGAATGAATTAAGCGCCGGGGCGGCGCTCGGACAGCACGATGGGCGCCGCCTTTTCCGGATGTAAACCCTGGTGGCCCGCATACACGGCGGCGATCGCCGCCATGTCGGCGTCCTTGTCGCCCGTCAAGTATAAATGGTCGACGACGCCCAGCACCTTGTTCGGGTAGTCGATGTAGACGAGCAACAGCGGCACCTTGGCGGCCAGGGCCAGGTGATAAAAGCCGCTTTTCCAGTTCGGGCGGTAGCTGCGCGTCGCTTCCGGCGTGATGGCCAGCCAGTACCAGTCGGCGGCCAGCATGCGTTCGGCCTGGCGCTGAATCGTGCCGCTGGTGGTGCTGCGGTCGACGGGTTCGCCGCCCAGATAGCGCAGCACCTTGCCCATGGGGCCGCGGAACAGCGAATCCTTGGCCAGCCAGCGGAACGGCAAGGACAGCGCCCATTTGCCGAACAGGCCCACCATGAAATCCCAGTTGGACGTGTGCGGGTAGACGACGGCGATGCCGCGCGGCCCCGGCAAGGGGCGGAAGCGCATGCGCCAGCCGAACAGGTGCAGCACGCGCAGCGCGCAGCGCTGGTGCCAGGTCGGCAAGTCGCCCGCTTGTACAAATAAATCGTCCATCGATACCCTTCAGTGACACTGTTTTAATGGGATGGCGCTGGTGGCCATTTTCCTTGAAGCAAAAATTCTGCGCAGGCATTCTATACGGGGCTGGCGGTGGCGACAAGCAGCCGAGGCCGCTATCCATGCGGTGTCGGGGCTGTTCGTACTGCCATTTTAACCATGCTTGCCTCCTGTGCCGGGCACTAAATGCACGGTATGTGGTCAAAACTTGATGCAGGGTTGATTCACCCGATAGGGAGCCATGGCATGAAAAACAGTAGCGATGATGTACATGGAAACAATGTCCGAACGGACAAAGTGATGGCCGAGCTCGTCGAGCGTGGCGTGGCGTTTCATCACGCCCTGGGCCGGACGGTCGCGACGGCCTATTTGCGCGAGCACGCCGTGCCGGCCGAAGTGATACGCCGCGTCTTCAGCAGCGTGCAGGCGCGCCGCCCGGCGCGGCCGGCCCGGCGCCGATGGCGTTGAGGGGGACGAGTAGCGACCGAGTCGCGCCGTAAAAAAAGCGGCGGGCGCCGCGATCATTACGCAATCAGCTGCGTTGGTATCGTTGCGCCCGCCGCCATTGGGGGATGAGCAGCGCGGTGCTGCTCATGGTGCTCTCAGGACGTCGTTCAGGCTTGTGCCGCCAGCGCGGGGTAGTCCGTATAGCCTGCGGCATCCGGCGCGTACAGGGTGTCCGGGTTCAGCGGGTTGAGCGGCGCGTCGCTGTGCAGACGGATGGGCAGGTCGGGGTTGGCGATGAACCACAGGCCAAAGGCCACGGCATCGGCTTCGCCCTTGGCCAGCAAGGCTTCGGCCGCCGCCTTGTCCATTTTCTCGTTGGCAATGTACACGCCGCCAAATTCCTGCTTCAGGTACGGGCCCAGGCGGTCTTCACCGAGCGCTTCGCGCGCGCAGATGAAGGCGATGCCCCGTTTGCCCAGCTCGCGTGCCACATAGCCGAAGGTGGCGCGCGGGTTCGAATCGCCCATGTCGTGCGCGTCGCGTCGCGGCGCCAGGTGCATGCCGACCCTGTCGGCGCCCCATACTTCGATGCACGCGTCCGTCACTTCCAGCATCAAACGGGCGCGGTTTTCAATCGAGCCGCCATAGTTGTCGGTGCGCAAGTTGGTGCTGTCTTGCAGGAACTGGTCGAGCAGATAACCATTGGCACCATGGATTTCCACGCCGTCGAAGCCCGCTTTTTTCGCATTCTCTGCGCCCAGGCGGTAGGCTGCCACGATGCCGGGAATTTCTTCCGTGTCCAGCGCGCGCGGCGTGACGAATTCCTGTTTCGGGCGGACCAGGCTGACATGGCCGGCCGGCTTGACGGCGCTGGGTGCCACGGGCAGGTCGCCATCGAGGAAGACGGGTGCGGAAATGCGGCCCACGTGCCACAGTTGCAGCACGATCAGGCCGCCCGCGTCATGCACGGCCTTGGTGATGTGTTTCCAGCCTTCCACCTGCTCGTCGGACCAGATGCCGGGCGTATCGGCATAGCCCACGCCCTGCGGTGTGACGGCCGTTGCTTCCGAGATGATCATGCCGGCCGAGGCGCGCTGCGTGTAGTACTCGGCCATCAGGGCGTTGGGCACGCGGCCAGGATTGCCGGCGCGCGAACGCGTCAGCGGCGCCATGATGATACGGTTTTTCAGTTGCAGGCTGCCAATGGTGATGGGGTCGAATAAAGTTGCCATGATTGCTATCTTTCCTGTCGAGAGTGCCGCGAACGGCGATATGGATGGGGTTGCTGTTACAAACCTTGCTGCATGTGGTCCAGAAAGGCCTGGATGGTGGCTTCATTACGCTTGAAAAAGCTCCATTGGCCAACTTTTCTGGTGGAAATTAAGCCGGCCTTTTGCAGGGTGCTCAGGTGCGCCGAGACGGTCGATTGCGATAGTCCCAGCCGGCGGTCGATCAGGCCGGCGCAGACGCCGAAGTCGAGCGGATGGTCCTGTTCGCAAAAATACTGCTCCGGCTCCTTTAGCCACTGCAAAATCTGCCGCCGTACGGGATTGGCCAGCGCCTTGTGAATGGCGTCGATGTCCATGCTGTTTTCTCCTAGTCATGTTCGTCTTCAAACGATATATGGTTCGTCTTTTATGAATTTCAATATCGGTATATTACGATATAAGTAAAAAACGTGCTGGCCAGTGGATTTTTCAGGCAGGGCGGGTGGAAGGGCGGCCGGTCGGCCGCCCTGGCAGGAATCAGGCGAAGTGGAACAGCAGCAGGGCGATGACGGCAGGCACCGTTTGCAGGTAGAGGATGCGCGTCATGACGGTCGCCGCGCCCCACACGCCGGCCACGGCGATGCAGGCCAGGCCGAAGACGGTGAAGGCATGGGCGATGGCGGCGTCCGGGTGGAAAAAGCCCAGCGCCAGTGCCGCCACGAGAAAGCCGTTGTAGCAGCCCTGGTTCGACATGGCGGGGCGCACGATCTCCGCCTTTTCCTTGGACAAGCCAAACACCTTGCGTCCGCGCGCATCGAACAGCACGGTTTCCAGCAGCACGATGTAGACGTGCAGCAGCAGAATGAGGGCGGTAAGGATTTGGGCCAGTAGCAGCATCATTGTTCCCGAGAGTGAGTGGATGCAGCAATTATGCTGCCACAAGCATGTTTTTTGGCAATATTTGATTGGAGCGGCCGCACTAGAAAAAATGTGCTTGCGGCAAGGGTTTCCACCCGATGGTATACTCTTCCCTTTGCTCCTGTGGGGACGACCCCGCTCGATGTGGGGGCTGCATGGCGGGGACGACCCTGCCGCCTCGGGAGAAATAGATGGCGTGGATCATTCTGGTATTGGCGGGCTTGCTGGAAATCGGCTGGGCCATCGGCCTCAAATATAGCGCCGGTTTTACCCGCCTCGTGCCCTCCGTCTTGACGGCGGTGTCCATGCTGGGCAGCGTGGTGATGCTGGGCCTGGCCTTGCGCACCTTGCCTCTGGGCACGGCCTACGCCATCTGGACGGGCATCGGCACCGTGGGCACGGCCATCTTCGGCATCATGGTGCTGGGCGAACCGGCCAGCGCCGCGCGCATCGCCTGCATCGCCCTGATCGTGTCCGGCATCCTGGGCTTGAAATTGCTCAGCCCGCAATAAAGGATGCCAGCATGAGTCTCGCCATGACGTATTTCTACCTGGCTATCGCCATCATCGCCGAAGTCATCGCCACCAGCGCCTTGAAGGCGTCCGAGGGCTTCAGCCGCTTGTGGCCCAGTGTCATCACCGTGGTCGGCTACAGTATCGCCTTCTGGTGCTTGTCGCTGACCCTGAAGGTCATTCCTACCGGCATCGTGTATGCGATCTGGTCGGGCGTGGGCATCGTGCTCATTTCCGCCGTGGGCTGGTTCTGGTTCAAGCAAAGCCTCGATACGCCGGCCTTGATCGGCCTGGGGCTGATCATTGCCGGCGTGCTGGTGATTAACCTGTTTTCCAAGTCGGTCGGCCACTAATCAAAAGCTGCTGGCCACCCGCGCCAGGTAATACCATTCGGCATTGGCTTGCGCGTTGACGTCCGGGAAGAGGATGTAGGCGTCGAATTCGGCCGTCACGGGCGTGCCGTCCGCGCGCACGCCGATCTGCTCGCCCTGTTTGACCTTGTCAAAGCTGGACCAGGTCTTGATGAAGCGGTCGCTTGCATGCAGCTTGTCGTGCACGACGACCATGTTCAGCGCTTCCATGTCGGCGTCGGCGATCGGTTCAGGCTGCGGCGCATCGATGAAACCGAGGAAGGCCAGGGTGTTCATGATGGCGCGGTAGGCCACGTCCGGCGCGGCCGGGTCCGCGTGCTGGCCGCATTCCAGGGTCAGCGCATAACCGCCCGTCGAGCGCATGTATTCCGTCGTGCCCACGCCATAACGCAAGACCAGGCCCACCTGGTCGCTATTGCCCAGGCGGCGCTGCACGCCCTGGCCGTACGCATGCAGCCAGCCATCGACGAAGCGGCGCACGCCCAGGCGGCGCGCCAGCGCGCGCTCCTTGTCTTCATGTTGAAACGGTTGCAGCGGGCCATCGTTGTTGCGCGGTCCCACCATGACGAAGGGCTGGCTGTCGGCATTGAACGAGTGCAAGTCCAGCAGCACGTCGTGCTGGCCCAGCAGAGGGCACAGCCAGTTGGCGATGCGGTCTTCGAAATCCTGCGGATTGTCGTTTGGGAACAAATTACGGTTCAGGTTGCGGTCGCCGCTGCGCACGCCCTTGGCGTAGGCGAGCGGGTTGGTGATGGGCACGAAGGTGACGCTGCCGGCCACGATGGAGAGGGCGCCGCTGTCGAGTTCAGCCATCACGCGGTGGATGCCCTTGGTGCCGCAGGTTTCATTGCCGTGCACGGCGCCCGTGACGATCAGGCGCGGGCCGCTGCCCTGGCCCGTGTAGTTGATGGATTTGAAGTGGAGTGCGCTGCTCATGCTGGACATATCCTATGCTGTTGCGGGAAGGGAAAGCGGGGTCGGCATATTTTAGCGGGATTCGCCGTGCACGCCTGCAAAAAGTTGGCCATGGCAAGGTGCGCCGTGGCATGATCGGCGCCACCGTTGTTTTCCCTTGCCGATTCCATGTCCAGTACGTCCCATCCTTCCCGCCTGTATGGCCTCGATACCTTGCGTGCGCTGGCCATCGTGCTCGTCTTCATGAACCACTATCTGCTGTTCGTCAGCGAGGGCGGGGCGTTCGGTTTCTGGGGCGAAATCGGCTGGGTGGGCGTGGACCTGTTCTTTGCCCTCAGCGGCTATCTGATCGGCAACCAGATCTTCGCGGCCCTGCGCAGCGAGCACGGCTTTTCCTTGCCGCGTTTCTATGCGCGGCGCTTCCTGCGCACCTTGCCCAATTTCTATGTCGTGCTGGCTTTGTATTATGTGTGGCCCGCGTTTCGCGGCGACAGCGCGCTGCTGCCGCTGTGGAAATTCCTGACCTTTACGCAAAACATCAATCTGACGCCGGGTACGGCGTTTTCGCATGCGTGGTCGCTGTGCGTGGAAGAGCAGTTCTATGTGCTGCTGCCGGCCGTGGCGTTGTTGATTGCCGCCTGCCGCAAGTCGCTGCTGTGGGCCTGGCTGGCCGTGGCCGCCAGCTTGATCGTCGGCATGCTGGTGCGCGCCTGCCTGTGGGATGAGTACGTGCAAGTACCGCGCGGCGGACTTGGCTATTACAAGTATATTTATTACGCGTCGTGGTGCCGCTTCGACGAACTGGTGGCGGGCGTGGCCTTGGCGCTGCTGAAAAATTACCATCCGGCTGCCTGGACGCGCCTGACATCCCATGGCAACCGCACCCTGCTGGCGGGAATCGCTGCTACGGCGCTGCTGTTTTATGTATTTCTTACCGATCACTACGGCTATGCGGTGACCGTGTTCGGCTATCCGGCCCTGGCCGCCAGTTTCAGCTTGCTGCTGATCGCCGCGCTCAGTCCCGGCAGTGCGTTATATAAACTGCGCGTGCCGGGCGCGGCCAGCCTGGCCCTGTGGTCGTATGCGATTTATTTGCTGCACAAGCAGCTGTGCATCCTGCTGCGCCCCGTCTTGCAGGATATGGGGTATGGGCCGGACGGGGCGCCGGCGATACTGATCAGTATCGCCGTCAGCATCGCCACGGGCTGGCTTTTATATGCATTGGTGGAAACGCCGTTCATGCGCTTGCGGGCGCGCTATGTGCCTGCCAATCACGCGTGACGATTACATGTCGATCACATCGAGTCCCCGCGGCGTGCCCACCAGCAATTCCAGGATCGCATGCACGCGCAGATTCGTGTCTTCCTGTTCCGTGTTGTAGATCAGGGTGCTCAGGCCGGGCACGGCTTCCGTGATGTGGGGACTGGCGTAGGCATTGATCAACAACAAGACCAGGTCGGTGGCGCCCGCGCCGGGCTGGCGCCGCAGCCGGTCGTGGATCACGTTCAGCAGCGCGCGCTGCATGCGCGGCGTGGGATTGGTGATGTAGGCGAAGACGCTTGGCGTGTTGGCGATGGCCGCGCAGATGCGCCGCTCCATCTCGTCGGGTTTGACGTCGGAAGCGATATCGAAGTACGCCGCATTCCAGCGCGTGCGCGCATACGGATGGCCGGGCGGGAAGGAGTCGGCCGTTTCGAAACCGCAGACGCGGCTCAGGGTTTTCAGCCAGGCTAATAAGGTGGAGTTCATGCCCCGATTCTAGCGGCATTCCAGGTGTCCCGGGCCCACTCCATATAAAGGAGGCTGACGCCCGGAGAAATGATTAAAGTTTCCTGCAAAACAGCCCTTGTCATTCTGGGAAAGCCTCTCTATAATGCTGGTCTTCGGGGCGGTTAGTTCAGCTGGTTAGAATACTTGGTCGACATCCAAGGGGTCGGGGATTCGAATTCCTCACCGCCCACCAGAATTTGGCAGTAAGTGGTTTTAAAGAGTTTTAAGCTGGCGCAAGCCGCAAGCGGTCATTTGAAATACAATGATCAACAAAAGTTTTACGGGCGGTTAGTTCAGCTGGTTAGAATACTTGGTCGACATCCAAGGGGTCGGGGATTCGAATTCCTCACCGCCCACCAGAATGCAGTTAGAGAGAAAGGTAAAACCGGTTATGACACCGCGAACTACTACCAAGCTTTGGGAGTGACGCTAGTCGAACGGGTTTCCTTTGTCTCAAAAAAGTGAAAAACGCGGCTAGTCCGCGTTTTTTTGCGTCTGCGTTTTCCTTTCAGTTTTTCAGTCCACACCATTCATTGCAGTTTTACCTGGCGCCAGCGCCGATATGGAGATCAATATGCTTACAATCCGACTTCCCGATGGTTCCGCCCGTCAATTTGACGGCCCGGTCACCGTGGCCCAGGTTGCGGCCAATATTGGTACCGGCCTGGCCAAGGCTGCCCTGGCGGGCAAGGTCGACGGCAAGCTGGTCGATACCTCCTATCTGATCGAGCAAGACGCGGAACTGGCGATTGTCACGGACAAGGATGCTGACGGCCTGGAAGTGATCCGTCACTCGACGGCCCACTTGCTGGCGTATGCCGTCAAGGAATTGTTCCCGGACGCGCAAGTGACCATCGGTCCCGTGATCGACAACGGCTTTTACTATGACTTCGCCTACAAGCGCCCGTTCACGCCGGAAGATTTGGTCGCAATCGAAAAGAAGATGGCGGAACTGGCCAAGAAGGATGAGCAAGTCACGCGCAAGGTTGTCGCGCGCGACGAAGCCATCGACTACTTCAAGGGTATCGGCGAAGCGTACAAGGCTGAACTGATCGGCTCGATCCCGGCCGACCAGGAAGTGTCGCTGTATTCCGAAGGCAAGTTTACGGACTTGTGCCGCGGCCCTCACGTGCCGTCGACGGGCAAGCTGAAAGTGTTCAAGCTGATGAAGCTGGCTGGCGCCTACTGGCGCGGCGACTCGAAAAACGAGATGCTGCAGCGTATCTATGGCACGGCCTGGGCCAAGAAGGAAGACCAGGAGCTGTATCTGCACAATCTGGAAGAGGCGGAAAAGCGCGATCACCGCAAGCTGGGCAAGCAGCTCGATTTCTTCCATTTCCAGGAAGAAGCGCCGGGTCTGATCTTCTGGCACCCGAAAGGCTGGTCGATCTGGCAGCAGGTCGAGCAATACATGCGCAATGTGTACCAAGTCAACGGCTACCAGGAAGTCAAGGCGCCGCAAATCCTCGACCGTGGCCTGTGGGAAAAAACCGGTCACTGGGATAATTACCGTGAAAACATGTTCATCACGGAATCGGAAAACCGCGCCTATGCGCTGAAGCCGATGAATTGCCCTGGCCACATCCAGATTTTCAACAATGGCATGCGCAGCTACCGCGACTTGCCATTGCGTTACGGCGAATTCGGCCAATGCCACCGCAACGAACCATCGGGCGCCTTGCACGGCATGATGCGCGTGCGCGGCTTTACGCAGGATGACGGCCATATCTTCTGCCTGGAAGAGCAGATCGCCGGCGAAGTGACGGCGTTCCACCAGCAGGCGATGGATGTGTACACGGCGTTCGGCTTCACGAATATCGACGTGAAACTGGCCTTGCGCCCCGATAACCGCATCGGCACGGAAGAGTCGTGGGATTTCGCCGAGGAATCCTTGCGTTCGGCCCTGCGCGCCTGCGGCGTGGAGTGGACGGAATTGCCGGGCGAGGGCGCGTTCTACGGCCCGAAGATCGAATACCACCTGAAGGATAGCCTGGGCCGCGCGTGGCAAGTGGGCACCGTGCAGATCGACCCGTCGATGCCGGGCCGTCTCGGTGCCGAATACGTGGCCGTGGACAACACGCGCCAGGTGCCGATCATGCTGCACCGCGCGATCGTGGGTTCGCTGGAACGTTTCATCGGCATCCTGATCGAACACTATGCGGGCGCCATGCCGCTGTGGTTGTCGCCGGTGCAGGTGTCGGTGTTGAATATTTCCGACGCCCAAGCTGATTATGTACAAGAAGTAACAACAAAACTGCGCAAAGCGGGGCTGCGTGTACAGGCTGATTTGCGTAACGAGAAGATTACCTATAAAATACGTGAACATTCCGTACAAAAATTGCCTTACATCTTAGTAATTGGCGACAAAGAGCGGGATGCGAATACAGTGGCCGTGCGGGCGCGGGGCAATGTCGATCTGGGCGTCATGTCCGTCGATGCCCTGATTGAGCGACTCAAACATGAAGTCGACACCAAGGCCTGACGAGGAAACTCGCTGCACGACCGTCTTACAAGATTTTTAAAGGAAATTACAATAGCTACTGACAAGTCACATCGCATCAATGGCGAAATCACTGCCCCTGAAATGCGTTTAAGCGGGGTCGATAACGAGCCACTCGGTATCGTAAGTTTGGCTGAAGCCTTCCGCCTGGCGGAAGAGGCAAACGTCGACCTGGTGGAAATTGCGCCTACCGCGCAGCCACCGGTGTGCCGTTTGATGGACTACGGCAAATTTAAGTATTCGGAGCAAAAGAAAGCTCACGAAGCCAAATTGAAGCAAAAGATCATCCTCGTGAAGGAAGTCAAATTCCGTCCGGGGACTGATGATGGTGACTACAATATCAAGTTGCGTAATCTCATCAAGTTCCTCGAAGATGGCGATAAAACCAAGATCACCTTGCGTTTCCGCGGTCGTGAGATGGCGCACCAGGATATTGGCTTCCGCATGCTGGAACGTCTGAAAGCCGATCTGGAGCCGTACGGCCAGGTCGAGCAGTTCCCGAAGATGGAAGGCCGCCAAATGATCATGGTTCTTTCGCCTAAGAAGAAGAAGTAAGCTACAATAGCGTTTTACTGTGGATCGACGTGGTTTGTGCCAGCATTGGTGCGACACTAGATTCCAGGCAGAATTTGCGCGGCCCGCTCAGCAATGTGCGGGCCGCGTGAACTGTAGCGGACTCGCATCCGCTGCACAACATGTGAAAGCAGGCATCTAAGCGCAGCGTCGTGTTGCCACCTGCAATCCTGTTATAAATGGAGCTGTCCGTAAGAGGACAGATTGCTATGCCTAAAATGAAGACCAAAAGCTCCGCGAAAAAACGTTTTCGCGTGCGTCCAGGTGGAACAGTCAAGTCGGGTCACGCGTTCAAACGCCACATCCTGACCAAGAAAACCACCAAAAACAAACGTCAGTTGCGCGGTACCCGTAACATCAACGCATCGGATGTCACATCCGTCATGCGCATGATGCCGACTGCTTAATCTCACACTCAATTTAAGGAGTTACTATGCCTAGAGTAAAACGTGGGGTTACAGCTCGTGCCCGTCATAAGAAGATTCTTGTTCAAGCTAAAGGCTACCGTGGTCGCCGCAGCCGTGTATACCGTGTTGCCAAGCAAGCAGTTATGCGCGCTGGCCAATACGCTTACCGCGATCGCCGCAACAAGAAGCGCGTTTTCCGCCGCCTGTGGATCGCCCGTATCAACGCCGCTTCCCGTGAGCACGGCGTAACGTACAGCGTATTCATGAACGGCTTGAAAAAAGCAAATATCGAACTGGACCGTAAAGTCCTGGCCGATATGGCTGTGATGGACAAGCCAGCATTCGCTGCGATTGTCAACGCAGTGAAAGCAAAAATCGCTGCGTAAGCATCGGTCATTGCACAACGTCATCCGTAGGGTGACGTTATAAAGAGCGGGGCAGGGGTGTGAACCTTATGCCCCGTTTCCGTTTTTGATTGTTGGGTTCTAGATTACTAAATCCAGGATTGATTTCCAAAACAGGAAAAGCCGCATGAACTCCCTAGAAGAACTCGTCGTCTCGGCCCAGGCTGACTTTATCGCCGCCGCAGACGCTGCCGCACTTGAAAACGCCAAAGCCCGCTACCTGGGCAAGACTGGCCAGATTACTGAAATGATGAAGGGCCTGGGCAAGCTGGACCCGGACGCGCGCAAGGCGCAGGGCGCCCTGATCAATGCCGTCAAAGTGCAGATCGAGGACGCGCTGACGGCGCGCCGTGATGCGCTGGCTGATGCCCAGATGCAAGGCCGTCTGAACGCCGAAGCGATCGACGTGACCCTGCCAGGCCGTGGCCGCATGCCCGGCGGCATCCATCCCGTGATGCGCACGTGGGAGCGGGTCGAGGAAATCTTCCGCTCGATCGGCTTCGACGTGGCCGACGGCCCCGAAATCGAAAACGACTGGACCAATTTCACGGCGCTCAACAGCCCGGAAAACCATCCAGCCCGTTCCATGCAGGATACGTTCTACATCGACGGCAATGACACCGATGGCAAGCCCTTGCTGCTGCGCACGCACACGAGCCCAATGCAGGTGCGCTATGCGCGCACGCATACGCCGCCGATCAAGGTCATCGCGCCGGGCCGTACCTACCGCGTCGATAGCGACGCCACCCATTCGCCGATGTTCCACCAGGTCGAAGGCCTGTGGATCGCCGAAGACATCAGCTTTGCCGACCTGAAGGGCGTGTACCTGAACTTCGTAAAGGCTTTCTTCGAGACGGACGACCTGCAAGTGCGCTTCCGCCCGTCGTACTTCCCGTTCACGGAACCGTCGGCCGAGATCGACATCGCCTTCGGCTCGGGTCCCCTGAAAGGCCGCTGGCTGGAAGTGTCGGGCGCAGGTCAGGTGCATCCGACCGTGGTGAAGAACTTCGGCCTCGATCCCGAGAAATTCATCGGTTTTGCTTTCGGCTCCGGCCTGGAACGCTTGACGATGCTGCGTTATGGCATCAACGACCTGCGCCTGTTCTATGAAGGCGATTTAAGGTTCCTGAAGCAATTCAACTAAGCGTTGTTCCGTTTGATTCATGGCGCTTGAGCGCCCGTGCGCTCGCGCTGTGAGCTTTGACCCTTTGAAGGCTTGATTATGCAATTTTCCGAAAACTGGCTCCGTACCATGGTCGATCCGAAGATGACTTCGGACGAACTGGCCCATCTGCTGACCATGTCCGGTCTCGAAGTCGAGGACGTCGATCCTGTCGCCCCGCCATTCTCGAACGTGGTGGTGGGCCTGGTCCTGGAGATGGAAAAACATCCGAACGCGGACCGCCTGAATGTGTGCCAGGTCGATGTCGGCACGGGCACCATGCTCAACATCGTCTGCGGCGCGCCCAACGTGCGCCCGGGCTTGAAAGTCGTCTGCGCGATGGCGGGCGCCGTGTTGCCCCCTGGCGCCGACGGCAAGCCGTTTGAAATCAAGGTGGGCCAGCTGCGCGGCGTCGAGTCGCAAGGCATGCTGTGCTCCGCGCGCGAATTGAAATTGTCGGAAGAAAACGCCGGCTTGATGGAGTTGCCGGACGACGCGCCGATCGGCCAGAATTTCCGCGATTACTTTGCCTTGAACGACTTGAAATTCACCATCAAGTTGACGCCGAACAAGGCGGACTGCCTGTCCGTGCTGGGCGTGGCGCGCGAAGTGTCGGCATTGACGGGCGTGCCCCTGAATGCGCCGCAGTTCCGCACCGTGCCGGTTTCCAGCGATGAAATCCTGCCCGTGAAAGTCAGCGCGCCGGACCTGTGCGGCCGTTTCACGGGCCGCGTCATCCGCGGCCTGAACGCCAAGGCAGCCACGCCGGACTGGATGAAGCAGCGCCTCGAGCGCAGCGGCCAGCGTCCGCTGTCGGCCCTGGTCGACATTTCCAACTATGTCATGCTGGAACTGGGCCGTCCCAGCCACGTGTTTGACCTGGCAAAGATCCACGGCAGCCTCGACGTACGTTGGGGCAAGGCGGGCGAATCCGTCAAGCTGTTGAATGGCAACACCGTTGCCGTCGACGAGTGGATCGGCGTCATTGCGGACGACCAGGAAATCGAATCGCTGGCCGGCATCATGGGCGGCGACGCCAGCTCCGTGTCGGACGATACGGACAGCATCTACCTGGAAGCGGCATTCTGGTGGCCGAACGCCATCCAAGGCCGCGCCCGCCGTTTGAATTTCTCGACCGATGCGGCGCACCGCTTCGAGCGCGGCGTCGATTTCGCCACCAACGTCGAGCACATCGAGCGCATCACGGCCCTGATCGTGGAAATCTGCGGCACGCCGGCTACCACCGTCGGCCCCGTCGACGACCACGTGGTGAACCTGCCGCAGCGCCAGCCTGTGACGATGCGCACGGCGCGCGCGCAAAAAGTCATCGGCGTGCCGCTCAACGACGAGCTGATCGCCGACATCTTCACGCGCCTGGCGCTGCCGTTCACCCTGGCGGACGGCGTGTTTTCCGTCACGTCGCCCAGCTACCGTTTCGATATCGAGATCGAGGAAGACCTGATCGAGGAAGTGGCGCGGGTATATGGTTTTGAAAACATCCCGACCTTGCCGCCCGTGGCAGCGAACGTGATGCAGATCGCACCGGAAAATACCCGCTCCTTGTTTGCGGTACGTCATGAGCTGGCCGACCTGGGCTTCCAGGAAGTGGTTAACATGAGCTTTGTCGATGCGGCATGGGAGCGCGATTTCTCGGGTAACACGAATCCGATCAAATTGCAGAACCCGATCGCCAGCCAGATGAGCGTGATGCGTTCCTCGCTGATCGGCAGCCTGATCGCCAATGTGCGCTACAACCTGAACCGCAAGACGAACCGCGTGCGCATCTTCGAAGTGGGCGCCATCTACCAGCGTGACGACAGCGTGCAAAACGGCCCCTTGTCGGTGGCCGGCTACGCCCAGCCCAAGCGCGTGGCGGCCATGGCCTACGGCGCGGTGGCCGACGAACAGTGGGGCCAGCCGTCCCGCACGGTCGACTTCTTCGACGTGAAGGCGGACCTGGAAGCGCTGTTCGCGCCGCTGGTCTTGCGTTTCACCAAGGCGGAACATCCGGCCTTGCATCCGGGCCGTTCGGCCAATGTGGAACTCGATGGCAAGGTCATCGGTTTCATCGGCGAATTGCACCCGCGCTGGATGCAAAAGTACGACTTGCCGCTGGCACCCGTGCTGTTCGAAGTCGATGCCGCTGCCCTGACGCAAAGAGTCGTGCCTGTGTACCAGGAAATCTCGAAATTCCCTGGCGCCAGCCGCGACCTGGCGGTCGTCGTCAAGCAATCGGTGGCCGTGCAGGATCTGCTCGACAGTTTCCACGCCGCCGCCAAGGCAAGCCCTGCAGCGCGTATCGTGCAAGCCATTGTTTTATTTGATGAATATCGTGGAAAAGGGCTGGAAACGGATGAAAAAAGCCTTGCTTTCCGGATTAGCTTGCAAGATACTCAAAACACCCTGCAAGACGATGTCGTCGACGGCCTGATGGCTGTGCTGATCGATGCCGCCAAGCAGGGCCACGACGCGAAACTGCGTTCGTAATTGCCGGACTGGCCGTCGCTTTTTGCGTGACGGCCTTTCCGTCGTCAACCGTAGACGAGCTTGCCATGTGGCGGGCTCGGGCGCACAGAAAAGGCAGGGCAGGAAAATTAATAACAGCGACGTTGATTCCGCCGTACTGCAATCCGCACTGGCCGCCGATTTGCATCGGGCCATGCTGGTTGCCAAAGTGCGCCAGGAAGCGGAAAAAGATTTACCCACCTTGACCAAGGCGGAACTGGCCGAATTGTTGTTCGAGCAAGTGGGCCTGAACAAGCGCGAAGCGAAGGATATGGTCGAGACCTTTTTCGACGAAATCCGCAATGCGCTCGAGCGTGGCGAGGCCGTCAAATTGTCCGGTTTCGGCAATTTCCAGTTGCGCGACAAGCCGCAACGGCCGGGCCGCAATCCGAAGACGGGTGAAGAGATTCCCATCACGGCGCGCCGCGTCGTGACCTTTCATGCGAGCCAGAAGCTGAAAAGCATGGTCGAAGAGACCAGTCCGCTGGCACGTGCTGCCTGAGTGAGTGGCGATGAACGAGCGTATCAGTAAAACCGAGTTGATCGCCCCCTTGCCGCCCATTCCGGCGAAACGCTATTTCACGATCGGCGAGGTGAGCGAGTTGTGCGGCGTCAAACCGCACGTACTGCGCTACTGGGAGCAGGAGTTTTCCCAGCTCAAGCCGGTCAAACGACGTGGCAACCGCCGTTATTATCAGCACCATGAGGTGCTGCTGATACGCCGCATCCGCGAATTGCTGTATGAGCAAGGCTTTACCATCAGCGGCGCGCGCAACAAGCTCGATAGCCGTGGCGCATCGCATGCCATCGCCGACGAGTTGCCTGTGCTGCCGGCCATGCCCGTCGTGCCGCAGGAAGCGCCGCTGGACCGGGCGTGGATACGCAATGAATTAATTGCGATTTTAAACTTGCTAAAATAAGATTTGTACCAATATAGGTGAGGTTGTCCGGTACCGGTTGACTATACTGGATGGGTACTTTGCCTTGGCGCTGCCGCTACCGTGCGGCGCGCCATATTTTGAATATAATGTTAATGTTGCGTTTTTGTTAGTGACGCTAAGCTGGAGCAGCGTTCAGGTTCCGGTAGTCTTTCCCAGGCCAGGAAAATTTAAGGGGAAACAATGATACGCGTTGCCATTTGTGATGATCACCAAATAGTACGAGCTGGATTCAAACAGATTTTTTCGTCGTCAAGCGACTTCAGTGTGGTGGCGGAAGCCGGTACGGGGCGCGAAGCGCTCGATATCGCCCGCCGCGAAATTTGCGATGTATTGCTGCTCGATATAGCCATGCCCGACCAGAGCGGCATCGATACCTTGCGCACGATCCGCCAGGGACAGCCGGAATTGCCCGTGCTGATCCTCAGCGGCTATCCCGCGCAGCAATACGCGCTAAATCTGTTCAAGATGGGCGCGAATGGCTATCTGAACAAGGAATGCGAGGCTGACGAGCTGATGACGGCCGTGCGCACCGTATTCCAGGGGCGCCGCTATGTCAGCTCCACCGTGGGCGAGTTGCTGGCGCAGTCGTTCGACCGCGACACGAATGCCGCCCTGCATACGGAATTGTCGGACCGCGAGTTCCAGGTCTTCCTGCGCCTGGCGCGTGGCGCCACCGTGTCCGATATCGGCGTGGCCTTGTCGTTGAGCATCAAGACGGTGAGTACTTACCGTACGCGCATCATGGAAAAAATGGGCTTGCAATCGAACAGCGACTTGACCTATTACGCAATGAAAAACAATTTGCTTGACTAGCGCTGCGGTGCGATCATGGAAACATGATCGCTCAGCCAGCTGGCCAGCACGACTTGTGCAGTGCAGCAGTTTGTGGCGAGGACTATAATTGGCCGGCGCCGGCGCTCTCTCCCGCGCCGAACCTTGCTAAGGATGCACATCAGGATGTATTTCACCGCTGAACCGGCCCCGAATCACCGCCTGCCCCTGTACAAGACGATCCTGTGCGTGACGTGCGCCTTGTTGCTTGTATTGAATGGTTTCAGTCTCTATCACAACCTGCAGTCGCTGAAGGGCACGAATGCCTTGCTCAGCCAGAGCGCCCGCGTGGCGGACCGTCTGCAGTATCTGAACGTGCTCGTGCTCGACGCGGAAAGCAGCTTGCGCGGCTATTTCATTTCCGGCTCGGAAACCTATCTGGGGCCGTCGAAGACCGCCACCACCGAAATCGAAAACGAATTCAACGAACTGCAAACCTTGCTTGCGGGCAGTCCCACCCAGCTGAAAAACCTGGGCCAGCTGAAAAGCTTGATCCGTCGCAAGATGTCGATGCTGCAACAGTCGATCGACGTCTACAAGCAGGGCGGATTGGCCGAGATCGTCAACATTTCCCGCGTAACCGATGACCGCGCCACCATGGACGAGATCCGTCTGCAGGTGGTGATCATGACGCGCGAACAGAATGAAGCGCTGTCGTCCGGCAGCGCCGCCTTTTATCATGAGTACCAGAAAGCCGTGCTGCTCGGCATCGGCATCAATGCCCTGGCCATCCTCGTGCTGATCATGTTTTACCAGCTGGTGCGGCGCAGTTTCCAGAACCGCGCGGCCGTCGAGTATGCATTGCAAAATGCCAACGACACCCTGGAATCGACGGTCAGCAAGCGTACCGAGCAATTATCCGTGCTGTCGCGCCATTTGATCAGCGTCAATGAAGTGGAAAAGGCGCGCCTGGCGCGCGAGCTGCACGATGAGCTGGGCGCCAACCTGACCTCGATCAGCATGGACCTGGGCGCCGTCACGCAGCAACTGGCGCACACGCAGCCGGAATTGGCCGCGCAATTGCGCCGCGCCAAGGCGACCTTGCTGGAAACGGTGGAACTGAAGCGCCGCATCGTGGAAGACCTGCGCCCCAGCCTGCTGGACAACCTGGGCCTGTGTGCCGCCATCGAAAGCTATTGCGAGGATTTTGCGCGCATGAGCTCCGTGCGCTGCGAAACGGATGTGGCCATCAATATCGACAACCGCGAAGCGACCTTGACGATCGCCCTGTTCCGTATCGTGCAGGAATCGCTGACGAATATCCTGAAATATGCGCGCGCCGGCATGGTCAGCGTGACATTGAAGCGCAACGAGCACGGCCTCGTGCTGCGCGTGATCGACGACGGTATCGGCATCACGGAAGATGCGCTGCAAAAACCGATGTCGCACGGCTTGCTGGGCATGCGCGAGCGGGCCTTGCTGCTGGGCGGCACCCTCACCGTGCGCCAGGGGCCGGAAGGCAAGGGGACTTGCGTGGAAGCCGTGATTCCCTTGCCGCTGACGCCGGAGCTGGAAGACATCGATGCGGATGTCGAGGCGTAATTTTCCTTGAGGCAAAAAAATGGCCGGGCATGCAGCCCGGCCATTTTTTTGTCCATGCTGCCGGGTCAACGGCAGCTTGTCATCAGCAGCGCGACACGTCGCGCAGCAAGCGGTCGTATTCCGTCTTCGCCACCTTGTAGCACTCGCCCGCATAGCATTCCAGGCCGGCGCGGTCCAGCACCGTGATATTGCCGCGGCGATAGTGGATCAAGCCTTCTTCCTGCAGCTTGCCGGCGGCGGCCGTGATGCTTTCGCGGCGCACGCCCAGCATGATGGAGATCAGCTCTTGCGTCACTTTCAATTCATTCGATGGCGAACGGTCCAGGCGGTCCAGCAGCCAGCGGCACAGCTTTTGCTCGATCGAGCTGTGGCGGCCGCCGACGGCGTTCTGCGCCATCTGCGCAAACAGGGCGTTCGTGTAGCGCATCAGCAGCTGGGGCAGGGCGCCGCCTTGATTGAAGGCATCGCGCAAGCTTTGCGTCTTCAGGCGGTAGCCGTAGCCGGCGCTTTGCACGACGGCCGTGCACATGGCGCGCTCGCCTGCCAGCAGCGAGGCACCGGCCACGCCTTCATGGCCGACCACGGCGATTTCCGTCGTGGCGCCGTCTTCCATGACATACAGCAATGAAATGATGGCGGTGGTGGGGAAATAGCTGTATTCCAGGTTATTGCCGTAGGCATACAGTTCTTTGCCGAAAGGCAGTTCCACCAGTTCCAGGTCTTCGAACAGCGATTCGAGCGCGGCGCGCGGCAGGGCGGCCAGCAATTCATTCTGTTGTGCACTGCTGAGGCTAACCCGCGACGCAAGCTTGATTTCCCGTCCGGCCGCCGGCATGGCGCGCGGCAGCAGCTGGTTCTTCTGGACCGGGGCGATAAGTTGAGTATGGCTCATAGTATTCCTCACAGGCTTCTTTTTACATCGGAGTGCGACTGCCGCGTTGCTGGTCAAAAAAAGCTGCCGTACTCATGTGATAACGGCGTTCTTTTCAACCGCGCGGTGCAGATCGCGATGTAGCTACTTTAAAAGCTTATGTAAGTGGCGAACATAAGATTAGCAGTCGCCACTTTGTAGTCTCTTTTGAGGCGGATTTGTAGTCCTTGTCCTACGCGCACACTTTTGACTAGCTAGCCTTGCGCCGTTCCGCGCGATTTTGTGATATGACGCGCGGCTTGTTGGCGCTCCACAGGCCGGCCGGACGCACGCTGGGCAAGCCGTCGCGCACGCTCGCGGCAGGTGCCTGGCGTGGGCCTGGCACCTCGTGTTCCCCCAGGCGGAAGCGGCTGACGGCTTGCGTCAGCGCCTCGCCTTCCTGGTGCAGGCGCTGCGAACCGGCGCGCGCCTCGTCGACCAGGCCCGCGTTCTGGCGCGTCATGTCGTCGATTTGCGCCAGCGCCTGGTTGATGCGGGCGATCTCGCCATTCTGCTCGGCGCCCGCGCTGCTGATGCGTCCGATCACCACGGCTACTTCCTGCACGGCGTCGACGACTTGCCGCATGGTGTGGCCGGCGGCATTGACGAGGTCGCCGCCCGCATCGACGGTGGCGACCGAATCGCCGATCAGGCGCTTGATTTCCAGCGCCGCCTCGTTCGAGCGCTGCGCCAGGCTGCGTACCTCGGACGCCACGACGGCAAAGCCGCGCCCTTGCTCGCCCGCGCGCGCCGCTTCGACGGCCGCGTTCAATGCCAGGATATTCGTCTGGAAGGCGATGCCGTTGATGACGCCGATGATGTCGACGATCTTGTGCGAGCTGGCCTTGATCGAGGCCATGGTCTCGACCACGGCGCCCACGGTCTGCCCGCCGCGCAGGGCCACGTCGGCCGCTGTCGCCACCAGCGTGCGTCCCTGTCCCACGTGGGCTTCGTTGCGGCCCACGGTGGCCGTCAGCTCGCGCATCGAGTCCACGGTGGCGCCCAGCGCGTCCGCTTGCGTGGCCGTGTGGCCGGACAGGGCGGCGTTGCCCTGCGCGATATCGGCGCCAGCCGCCGCGATGACGGCCGCGCCGCCGCGGATTTCCTGCACCAGCGTGGCCAGGCCGTGCGTCATGGCGCCGAAGTCGCGCACCAGGTCGCCGATTTCGTCGTGCGCCTGCGAGGTGATGCGCTGCGACAGGTCGCCCGCCGCAGCCGCGCCGACGGCCACGCGCAATTGCGTCACGTCGCGCGCGAAGGCGGCATAAAAACCCGCGCACAGGTAGGCGGCGGCTAGCAGCACCAGCAGCATGGCGGCGAGGATCAGGCCGCGGCGCGCCTCGTCGCGCGCGATGCGCTGCGCCAGCAGGCTGTCGAGCGCGGTGGCGGAGGCGCCCGACAGCGCGTGCAGGGCTTCGATCGCCTGCATGCCGGCCGCGTGGAATTGCGCGCCCGAGGTCTGGTCGTAGGAATTCGTCACTTCATTCTTCGTGCGTTCGAGGAAGGCCAGCGCGGCCGGCACGGCTTTCAGGGCCGGCTGCAGGCTGGCGCGCAATTCGGGCCTGGCGGCGAGGATTTCGTCGAAGCGGGCCGGCAGGCGTTCCAGTTCGTGGCGCGCGATAAGGGCGTTGGCGTTGACCAGCTGGTCCTCGTTCGCCTCGAACAGGCCCGTGTCGATGTAGGCGGCGCCGCGCCCGCCGATGTCGGACAGGCTTTCGGCCAGGTCGGGCAGGGTGGCGGTGAAGACGGCGCTCAGGTGGTTGGCGCCCGCGTCCGGGTCCAGGCTCAGGTGCGAGCGGTCGGCCACCAGCTGGCCCAGCTTGGCCGCCTGGCGCAGCAGCGCCGTGTGCGCCGCATAGCTGTCGCGTGCCGCGAGGCCCGCCTGGCGGCCCAGCAGCGCTTGCCACTGCTTCGTCAGTTCGGCCGCCTGCGGCAAGTCCGCGCCCGCCGGCAAGCGCGCCAGGGCCGCCAGCGCGGCCGTGATGCGCGTATTGACGGCCGTGTTGTCCATGCCCGCCTTGCCGCTCAGGCGCAAGTGCTCGAGGCCGCGCCGCTGCTGCAGCAGGCGCGTGCCTTCCTGCAGTTGGCGCACATAGGCCACGCCCCGCTGCGCGTCCTGCGCCTGGGCCAGCGACTTGCCCAGTTCCGAGATCAGCAGGGTCGTCGCCAGCGCCAGCGGCAGCAGGAAGACCAGGCAGACAAGCATGAATTTGGGCAGCAGGCGCAGGCGCTGCATGAGTCGGACGGCGGGGGTGAGGAGCATTTTCATCGGGTTTCCAGGGTAGGGGGGGGCAACATTTCTGCAGTGCAATGTTGCCTGCGGATTGTGACCCCTTGATGAACTGCGCGGCTGCTTGGCCAATTCGCGCCGCCGATTTTGCCGTTCGCCAGAGTGAAGCAGTTCACACGGAAGGCCGATCCTTCTGTAAAATCGAGGGTTTTTTGCGAGGGCCATATTATGGTCACCAATATGGCCAACGAGAACGACATCACTACCCCCGATTCCACCGACAATGCGGACAACGCCGCAGCGCCAGCAAGCAGCAAGGCGCCGGCCGTGATCGCGCGCGAAGTGCAGCGCCGCCGCACCTTCGGCATCATTTCCCACCCGGATGCGGGTAAAACCACGCTGACGGAAAAACTGCTGCTGTTCTCGGGCGCGATCCAGATGGCCGGCACCGTCAAGGCCCGTAAATCGGGCCGCCACGCGACGTCGGACTGGATGGAAATCGAGAAGCAGCGCGGCATTTCCGTCGCTTCCTCGGTGATGCAGTTCGAATTCCGCGACCACGTCGTCAACCTGCTCGACACCCCGGGCCACCAGGACTTCTCGGAAGATACCTACCGCGTGCTGACGGCAGTCGACTCTGCGCTGATGGTGATCGATGCGGCCAAGGGCGTGGAAGCGCAGACGATCAAGCTGCTGGCCGTCTGCCGCATGCGCAATACGCCCATCGTCACCTTCATGAACAAGATGGACCGCGAGACGCGCGATCCGCTGGACCTGCTCGACGAACTCGAATCGGTGCTGAAGATCCAGTGCGCGCCCGTCACCTGGCCTATCGGCATGGGCAAGAACTTCCGCGGCGTGTACCACCTGCTGAACGACGAGATCATGTTGTTCAAGGCCGGTGAAGAGAAGGCCGACGGCGCCTTCGAAATCATCAAGGGTATCGACAATCCGCGCCTGCAGGAGATGTTCCCGCTGGAGATGGATCAATTGCGCATGGAAGTGGAACTGGTGCACGGCGCGTCGAACCCGTTCAACCTGGAGGAATTCCTCTCCGGCGTGCAGACGCCCGTGTTCTTCGGTTCGGCCATCAACAACTTCGGCGTGCGCGAGATTCTTTCCGCGCTGGTCGACTGGGCACCGGCGCCGCGCCCGCGCGACGCGACCGTGCGTTCCGTCGATCCGACCGAACAGCCATTTACCGGCTTCGTCTTCAAGATCCAGGCGAACATGGACCCGGCGCACCGCGACCGCATCGCCTTTTTGCGCGTGTGCTCGGGACGTTTCGAGCGCGGCATGAAGGTCAAGCACTTGCGCCTGGGGCGCGAAATCAAGGTGTCGAACGTGGTGACCTTCATGGCGTCCTCGCGCGAACAGGTGGAAGAAGCGTACGCGGGCGACATCATCGGCCTGCCGAACCACGGCAACATGCAGATCGGCGACAGCTTTTCCGAGGGCGAGATGCTGACTTTCACGGGCATCCCGTACTTCGCGCCCGACTTCTTCCGCTCCGTGCGCATCCGTAATCCCTTGAAAATCAAGCAGTTGCACAAGGGCTTGCAGCAGCTGGGCGAAGAGGGCGCGGTGCAGGTCTTCAAGCCGGTGCAGGGCGGCGAACTGGTACTGGGCGCCGTCGGCGTGCTGCAGTTCGAAGTGGTGGCCAGCCGTTTGCTCAACGAGTATGGCGTCGACGCCGTGTTCGAAGGCACCAGCATCAGCAGCGCCCGCTGGGTCAGCTGCGACGACAAGCGCGTCCTGCAGGATTTCGAGAACGCGCTGGGCCACAACGTGGCCTACGATGCGGCCGGCAACATGGCCTACCTGGCCACGTCGGGCGTCAACCTGCGTCTGACGGAAGAGCGCTGGCCGAAATTGACCTTCCACGCGACGCGCGAGCATTCGGCCAAGCTGGCTTGATGTAGCGGCGGCGTCGGGTTATGCGCTTCGCGCTAACCCGACCTGCCTGTGCATGACGTAGGTCGGATTAGGCCGAAGGCCGTAATCCGACAATATCGTTGGCCAGACCTCAAGCAGGCATTATCGTGCGCGTGCTCCAGTCGCGCCGCTCCAGCAGCAATGCCGTCAGCTGCGCCGCCGTCATCGGGCGCGCGAAGAAGAAGCCCTGCACGTTGTCGCAGCCCGCCGTTCTCAAAAACTCCACCTGCTGCAAGGTCTCCACCCCTTCGGCCACCACTTTCAGGTGCAGGCTGTGCGCCATGGCGATGATGGCCGTGACGATGGCTTCGCCCTCGCCGGGCAGGTCGTGCACGAAGCTGCGGTCGATTTTCAGCTGGTCGATCGGCAGGCGCTTCAGGTAGGACATCGACGAATAGCCGGTGCCGAAATCGTCGACGGACAAATGGATGCCCGTTTCCTGCAGGCGCCGCATCAGCTCCACGTTGGCGTGGATATTGTCCATCAGGACCCCTTCCGTGATTTCCAGCTCCAGCAAGCCATGCGGCAGCTGCGTTTCGTGCAGGATGGCGCGGATGTCGTCCATCAGGCCCGGGTCGCGCGCCTGGCAGGCCGACAGGTTGACGGCCACGTGCTCGAGCGAATCGAGCAGCCCCGCCTTGCACCAGAGGGCCGCCTGGCGGCAGGCGCTTTGCAGCACCCAGCGTCCCAGGTCGACGATGATGCCGCTTTCCTCGGCCACAGGGATGAATTCGGCGGGGCTCAGCTGGCCCATTTCGCGGCAGTTCCAGCGTACCAGCGCTTCCACGCCGACGATGCGCCCGCTGCGCAAGTCGATCTGCGGCTGGTAATGCAGATACAGTTCCTCGTTTTGCAGCGCGCGGCGCAGGTTCGCTTCCATGCGCAGGCGGCGCTGGGCGCGCAATTCCATTTCGGCCTTGAACACGGCGTAGCGGTTCTTGCCCTGGTGCTTGGCGTGGTACATGGCCGTATCGGCATTGCGCGTCAGGGTGGCCACGTCCTGCGCGTCGAACGGATACAGGCTCACGCCGATGCTGGCGCTGACATACAGTTGGTGGCCTTCGAGGTCGAATGGCGCGGCCAGCACGGCGAGGATCTTGCGCGCCACGCTGGCCATTTCCGAGCTGTCGTCGGCCGGCTCGACGATGACGACGAATTCGTCGCCGCCGATGCGGCAGATGATGTCGGTGCCGCGCAGGATGGCCACGAGGCGCTCGGCGACGAGCTTGAGCAGCTGGTCGCCGCAATGGTGGCCCAGCGTATCGTTGACGATCTTGAAGTTGTCCAGGTCCAGCAGCAGCAGGCCCACGCTGCTGTCCTGGCGGTCGGCGCGCGCCAGCGCGTAGGCCAGGGCGTCGTTGAATTCATGGCGGTTCGGCAGCTGCGTGACGGAGTCGACGTGGGCCAGGTAGTGCAAATGGTTTTCCGCATGCTGGGCGGCGGTGCGCGTGCGGCGCACCATCAGGAACGTCAGGCCGAATGCGCACAGGCAGACGAGCAGGGTGAAGGCGGCAAATTGCGCCAGGCTGGCGTACAGCGGCGCCAGACTGGCGCGCAGGTACAGCGCGCCGCCGCCGGGCAAGGCCTTCAGGATGGCGGCGCTGCCGTCCAGGTAATCGATGTGCAGGCCGTTGCGCGGCGCCGCGGGCACGGCATCGATGCTGCTGCGCGCATAGCGGGCAAACGGCGTGCCATAGGGGCTGTAGAGCAGTGCTTGCCGGATATGCGGGGCGGCGGCGAGGGGAGCGAGGAGTTGTTGCGCTGCAAGACGGTTGTCCTGGCGCATGGCCTGGGCGGCGGCGGGCGCCAGCATGTCGGCCTGGATGTGCAGGTTGCGCTGGAAGGATGCCTGGAGGGAAAACAATTGGAAGAGGATCAGCAGCAGGCTGGCCGTGGCCAGCATGCCCGCCGCGGCCAGCAAGTTCAGCCGGGCTATCCGGTCGCCGCGCAGCTGTGCGGAAGGCAGCATCAAGGGCGTCATCATGACGCATTCTCCTGCCTGCCCCGCTTGCCGCCGCCCCGTGTGATCCTGCCTCGCCCTGCCATACTTTACGTTCCAGTCTGATGAAAACCGAAGTGAGCCGGAACTCTCAACGTGTTGTTAAGGCCGACATATTGTCATTTTGCAGCGTGAAAGTACAGGGTACGCGGCAATTTAGTATCCATGCAGCACGCCGTTGGCAGCGGGCAAGACGACAAGACAGGCGGAAAAGGCGGGGCGTGTCTTTCTAATAATAATTCAAATTGAATTTTAATCCTTTTTTTGCCCGCTGGTTTTTTTCTCTAAAAACATGCTGACGGCAAACAAAATGCCATCAAGAATAACTTCAATGCCTGCGCCCATCCCGGCACGGATTAACTTTTTGACCGTATCGGCCATTGCAAGTCATTGATTTTAATAAATTTTAATGAAGAATGCGAGAACGCTATGGCCTTGCTCCGCGAGTTCGTCCATAATCCGCTGATGATGGACGTTCTGATGCTGTTTGTTTTGTCTGCCGCGGCCAAGCAAGCTGCCGCCAGCAAAACCGGACGTCGCCCTAATGATCAATAGTGAGGATATCTTGGAAAAAAAACCAAAAATTATTTTGTCGTCACAAGACCTGGAACGACTGGAAGCGTTGTTGTATGCCTTGGGTAATAACTTGTCGCCGGACAAGGCCGCCTTGCTCGATGAGCTGGGCCGCGCCGAGGTGCTCGAGCCGCAAGAGATTCCCCCGACCGTCGTGACGATGAATTCCACCGTGCGCTTCACGGTGGAAAACAAGGAGGAATTCTGCCTGACGCTCGTGTATCCGAAGGATGTGGAAGGCCAGGCCGACCGCATTTCCGTGCTGGCGCCCGTCGGCAGTGCGCTGCTGGGCCTGTCCGTCGGCGACAGCATCGCCTGGCCCATGCCGGGCGGCGTGGTGAAGGTCAAGATCGAGGAAATCGTCTACCAGCCTGAACGGGCCGGCGAGTACCACCGCTAAGTCGTGATGGCGGACGGCGCCTGCCGTTCGCCTGCCAGGCCGTGTTTCCAGCAATTAACTATTGCGTTGCACGCGCACCACCAGCCATCCCGCCACGACGGTAAATGTGACGATGATGGCGACGATGATCCAGAAGCCCTGCGGGTGCTGGGCCAGCGGAATGCCCCCCACATTCATGCCCAGCATGCCGGCGATGATATTGATCGGCAAGGCCAGCACGGTGACGATGGTCAGCACGAACAGGCTGCGGCTGTTTTCCTCGTTGACGCTGGCGGCAATCTCTTCCTGCAGCAATTTGATGCGTTCCTGCAGCGAGGACATATCGCTGAGCACCACCGAAAATTCCTCCGTCGACTGGCGCAGTTCCAGGCTGTCCAGTTCCGACACCCATGCGGGCGGACGCTGCAGCAGGCGGAACAGGGCGGCCGGTTCCGGCGCCAGCAGCCGCTGCAGCCGCACCAGCACGCGCCGCATGGCGCCCAGGTCTTCGCGTTTCGGCACCAGCCGCCCGGCCAGCAAGTGATCCTCGATATCGTCGACCCGCGCCACGGCGTCGCGCACGATGTTGACCAGCACGTCGGCCTGGTCGCGCAGCAGGTGGATCAGCAGCTCCACCGACGAGCGGATCGGCTCGTGGTTCTTGATGACGGCCTGGCGCAGGCGCTCAATCGACTGCAGCGGCGCGCGGCGCGCCGTGATGACGAGGTTTTGCGCCACGCTGGCCCACATGGTGGAAATATCGGACGCTTCGAACGAGAAATTGTGCACCACATCGTTGACCACGGCGATCAGGGTGTTTTCCGCCTGCTCGATGCGCGTCGAGCGCGAACCCTGGTGCAGGGTTTCATAGAATTCATCGGCCAGCTGCGTATGCGTGAGCAGCCATTTTTCGCTGGCCGCATGCGACAGGTTGAAATGCAGCCAGACGAATTCCTGCGCCGGCTGGGCCGCGCCCACATTGAGCCAGGCCAGCGCGGCCGTCGAGTCGAGCGCCAGCGGCTGCGCCTCGCGGCCAAACAGGAAGCCCCAGACGAGGCCCGAGGTGTCCGAGCCGTAGGTGAAACCGGCAGTTTCCATCGCCATCGTGAATCTTTCTCGCGCAGTGTGATTGATCGTCGCGCGATTTTAATACACGGATATGTCCGGAAAATGACAAGGCCGCCGCGAGGGTGGCCCTGGTGGTAACTACAGCGCGTCAGCTGCGGTTCGGGTTGTCCGGACGCCGGTCGTCGCGGTTGGGAATCCCATCGCCGTCGCGGTCGTGGCGGTTGCCATTGTCGCGGTCGCGGCGGTTGCCATTGTCGTGGTCATAACGATTCGGGATGCCGTCGTGGTCACGGTCGCCGTTCGGTCCGCGTGGCGACCAGCGGCCTTGTTCCATCTGCCAGCGGCCGTCGCGCTGGTTCCAGGCGGGCGCCGCATAGACGTAGCCGGGGCGTTCGGCGATCCACACGCCCGGCGTCCAGGCGTAGCGCTGGCTGCGCCATTCCCAGTGGCCGGGAGCCCAGATGTAGCCATGGCGCGCGCGCGGGATGGCTTCGCGGCGCGGCGGCGGCGGGGCGATGCGGATTTCGTCATAGCGCACGGGCTGTACTTGCGCGGCGACCCAGCCGCCACGGTCCAGGCGCCAGCGGTTGTTCTCTTGTATCCAGGCGGCGCGGCGGTACTGGTTGCCGCCCCGTTCGCGCAGCCATTCGCCGTCGTTCCAGACATGGCGCTGGCCATCCCAGTTCCAGTAGCCTGGCGCCCAGACATAGCCGGCGCGCGGCGCTGGCACGCTTTCAAACCGTGGCGGAGGCGGGGCGTTGCCGACGACAATGCTGACGCCGAGCTGATTCTGTGCCATGGCCTGCACGGGCAGGAAGGCTGCGGTGCTGATGGCCAGCATGGCTGCTGCGTAGAGTGTGATGGGTTTCATGGTGTGCTCCATTTCGGTGATTGCGTGAAATGGACTATAGGCGCTTGCTGGCGGTTTTTCGCCTTTGATTCAACTTATTACAATTGACACAATGCTGTGTGTCCGTGTATCCGTGGCGGATACAAATGGCGGCCTGGCGCGGTCGTGTTCAAACTGGCGCCAGGCGGCGTGGGGTCAGCATGGGCGCCTCACAGGGTGCTGGCGGTGGCGTTGCCCAGCAAGGCCTGGCGTTCCTCGATCAGCGAGATTTTCTTTTCCTGTTCCGTCAGGCGCTTGGCGCTGACGACGACGACGGGGATGGCGTTCGCCTGCGCCGCAGCGGCCGTTCTGGCTGCCGATGGCTGCATGAAGCTGGCATAGCTGGCGCCGCAGGCGATGGCGACGGCGACGGTGAAGATGGCTTCCATGTTTTTCAAGGCTTTCATGATCGTTCCTTTCGGGTGGCGGGTGGGTATGCATGCACTGTAGCCAAGCGCGCGCCCGCCCGCCATGCGCATGCGACCAGCCGTGGTTTTGGCGGGATGGCCTGCAAAAAAACGGCGCTGAAATGCCTGCGCACGGGGCCGGCGGGCGACCGCTTGAATTGAGGCCTAATTAGCCCTGTATCCCTGCATATGAATGTACTTGCCGCGTGGCATTATTTGATACTGCGCGGTGTAGCGTGCGCCGTCGGCGCTCCTGCTAGAATCGCTACGGTAGCCAGCGCGCACGCAATCATTCTCATCAGGAGTCACACATGTTCCAATTGTTTGGTTTTGGCGGCGCCCGCTGCCCGCGCTGCGAGCACAAGAACGGCGCTGCCGCCGGCTACTGCGCGCAATGCGGCTTGTCGCTGGGCGCCCCCGACAGCGACGCGGTGCTGCATGCCAATCAATGGCATCTTGCTGATGGGCAACTGGCCCTGTTCTTCGGCGTGCGCGAGCTGTCCTCGCTGTTCGGCAGCGCGGCGCGCCGCCTGCAGGTGCCCGCCGAGTCGCGCGCCTGGATCGTCCAATCGGACGCTTTCACCTTGATACCTGCCGGCGACTACGACAGCGCCGCCTTCTTCGCGCGCCTGCCCGCGCTGCTGCCGGCGCGCCCGGCCGAAGTGCTGATCGCGCGCGCCGACGCCGTCAGCCTGGAATTCGACCTGCCCGGGCTGGCCAGCACGGAGCTGCTGGATGTCGCCGCCGCGCTGCGCGTGGATATCGCGCTGGGCCAGCCCGATGCGTTCGCGCGCCAGTTCATGCGCGCGCCGGGCGCCGTCACGCGCGCCCACCTGCACGCCTTGCTGCTGCCATCCGTGCGCCAGATTGCGCTGGAATTCATCGGCAGCCGCGCGCTGCGCGAGATGGACGCGAATGCCGACCTGCGCCCCGAATTGAACGAACGCCTGCAATCGGCCCTGACGCAGCGCCTGGCGCCGTCCGGGCTGGCCGTGGCGCGCGTGGAAACGTTGAGTTTGCGCCACGACAAACGCGACGGCAACGGCGATGCCGCTATCGGCACCCTGTGGCTGGGCGGCTTGCCGGCGCAGGAACTGGAACAGCACAGCCTGGAGCGCATGAAGCAGCTCGACCAGCTGTATGACGAGGAAGAGTGGCAGCGCATCCGCCGCGAGGAACTGGCGGCGCGCCACGCGCACCGGCGCGCCGAACTGCGGCAGGACGCGACGCTGGAAAAGGCGGAGTTGAACCACCAGGAAGCGGAGCGTCTGCAGGCGCTGCGCGGACGCCAGATCGACCTGTACGGCCGCATCCTGGAAGCGAAATCGCGGCGCCAGGCGCTCGACCAGGGCGCCGCGCTGGCGCTGGGCGAGCTGGAACAGGAACTGGCGCAGAAGGGCGCGCAACGCGCCGATGCAGCGGCCAACTGGGAACACGTGCGCGCGCTGGCCGCCATCAAGATGCGCAGCGAGCTGGAATTGTCGCAGCTGCACGGGCGCGAGCAGATCCAGCTGGCGCAGCAGCGCTTTACCCATCAGGTGCACTTGCAGTCGATCGCGCAGCAGGTGGAAAGCGCGCTGCTGATCGACGACGAGACGGGCCGCCGCACCCAGCTGGCGCGCCTGCGCCAGGCGGAAGCGGATGCGGCCCAGCGCGAGGCGCAGTTGGAGGCGGAGCAGCACCAGGCGGCCTGGCAGGGCCTGATGCTGACGAATGCGGCGCGCAAGCGCGAGGCAGAGCGGGTGCAGGAGTGGGAAGACCAGATGCAGCTGGCGCGCCAGCGCGAACTGCTGCGCGCCGAGGCGCACAAGGACGAGGCAGCCCAGGTGCAGGCGGCGGAAATCGCGGAAAAAGTGGCGGCGCTGCGGCGCGGCGGCGCGCGCGAGGACGCCATCGCGCAGCAGGAAAAGCTGCTGCGCACCATTGAGGCAGACGGCGTGCACGCGCGCCAGCTGCAGCAGCAAGCGCAGCTGGCGCAGCTCGACGCGCTGGCCATCGAGGAACAGCGCCAGCAGCTGCGCCAGCTGGAACAGGAGGCGCAATGGCAGCGCGACTTGCTGGCCATGGCGCAGCAGCGCGAAAGCGATTACGCGCGCTGGAAGGGAGAATATGAAGCCCTGCTGGCGCAGCAGGCGCATGCGGCCGAACTGGCGCGCATCGATATCGACCGCATCGAGAAAATCGGCTCCCTGAGCGACACGGGCAAGGTGGCCATGGCCGCCGGGCAGAACGCTGCCGCGCTGGCGCAAGTGCTGAAAGTGCAGCTGCAGGCGGGCATGAGCGCCGAGCAGATCCACGCGCTGGCGGCGCTGGCGGCGGCCGAGAACAGCGTCGCGCCGCTGGACGCGCTGCGCATGGCGCAGGACAGCGTGGCGCAGGAGCGCAGCTACCTGGAAGGCCAGGCGGAACGCGAACGGCGCCAGCAGCTCGACCTGATCAACCTGCAGAACGCGGCGCACGCGCACGGCCTGTCGGCGCAGGCGCAGCTGGGCGTGGCCGTGGCGCAGGCGCTGCAGCCCGGCGTCGCCAGCGCGGCACCGTTGCGCTGCAAGAACGGCCATGCGCAGCGCGCGGGCCATCCCGAAGATAAATTCTGCGCCGCCTGCGGCGTCGCCTTGCAGCCTTGATGGAAGCGTTTCACCCCAGATGATGCAAAAAGCACGAGACAAACTGCGGGAACTGCGCGCCCTCCACGATGACGGGCTGCTCAGCGAGCAGGAATTTGAACGCCGCAAGAACGCCATCCTCGACGCCGAGTACGCGCCGCCCGGCGCCGCTCCCGTGGCCGCGCCGCTGCCTGTACGCCAGGGCACGGAGCTGGGCTTCATGACGGGCCAGGAAATCGGCCCGCAAAACCGCCGCTACCGGCTCGAACGGCTGATCGGCACGGGCGGCATGGGGCAGGTATGGCAGGCGACCGACCTGGCCACGCACGCGGAGCTGGGCAGCAGCGAAATGGTGGCGCTGAAGATTTTGCCGCCGCAGCTGACGCAAAGCGCCACGCACGCCAAGCTGCTGATCGAGGAAGCGACCCAGGCGAGGAAGCTCGCGCATGAAAACATCGTGCGCGTCTACGAATGGGCGCAGGACCCGGCCACGGCCAGCTACTTCATCATCATGGAATGCCTCGATGGCGAAGACCTCGAGCACTATCTGGCGCGCGAGGGCGCGCTGCCCCTGTCCACCGTGCAGCAACTGCTGCAGCCGGTGGCCGACGCCCTGTCGTATGCGTGGGAAAAGCACAAGCTGGTGCACCGCGACCTCAAGCCGGGCAACGTCTTCCTGACGGCGAAGGGCGACGTCAAGCTGCTCGATTACGGCATCGCTTCGCGCGTGCGCAATGCGGACAGCAGCCTGGCGCTGGACATGCCGAACGCGGGCACGCACGGCTACCGGGCGCCCGAGGCCGGCGCCAACCAGCGCCAGCCCAGCCCGCGCCTGGACGTGTATGCGGTGGCCGTGATGATCTATCAGATGCTCGAAGGGCGCATGCCGTTCGACGACGCGCGCAGCGCCAGCCATCTGCCGTCGGCGCCGCAAGCGCTCAATGCGCAGCAGTGGCAAGTGCTGCAGAACGGTTTTTCGCTGACGCCGGAACTGCGTCCGCAATCGGTGCAAGCCTTGCTGGAAAACCTGGAACGCGCGGCCGGGCCGTCGCCCGAAGAACTGGCGGAGCAGGCGCGCCAGCAGCAGGCGCGCGCGGCGCAGCAGCAAAAGGAGGCGGCGCTGGCCGCCGAACAGGCCCGCGAGGCGGCGCTCAAAGAGGCACGTGCGCGCCAGGAAGAACTGGATCAGCGCCGCAAGGCCGAAATCCAGGCGGCGGCGCTGGAAAAACAGCGACTGGACAAACTGCGCCGCGAGCAGGAGGCGCAGCGCCATTTCGAAGCGGAAGAGGCGCGCAAGCTGCGCAAGGAGGCGCTGCGCGGCCAGCTGCGCGCGCGCCGCGAAGCCGATGCGGCCACCGCCCTGCAGGAACACCAGGAATTGCAGCGCAAGGCCATCGTCGCCAAGGCGGAGGCGGCCTACCGCGCCGAGCAGGAACGGGCGCGCCGCGAAGAGGCCAGCCGCGCCGCCGCAGCCGCTGTCCCGGCGCCGGCATCCGCGCCCGCGCCGGAAGCGGAACACGTGGAACCGGTGCCCAATGCGGAAGGCGTCTTGCGCGACGATTTTCTCGATGGCTCGGGACAGGGGCCGGAACTGGTGCTCATTCCCAGCGGCCGCTTCCAGATGGGCGCGCACGAGACGGAACACAAGGCCGCCATCCAGGCCGGCTCGCAGCAGGCCTGGCTCGAGCGCGAGATGCCGCAGCACTGGGTCGGCATCGAGCGCCCGTTCGCGCTGGCCCGGCATCCCGTCAGCGTGGGCGAATGGCGCGCCTTCGTCAAGGCGACCGGCTGGGCGGGCGGTTCCGAGACGGACTGGGACAATCCCGGCTTCGTGCAGAACGACCAGCACCCGGTGGTGGGCGTGAGCTGGAATGACGCGCAGCAGTACCTGGCGTGGCTGAGCGAGCGTACCGGGCGCAAGTACCGCCTGCCCAGCGAAGCGGAATGGGAATACGCCTGCCGCGCCGGCACGCGCACGGCTTTCAACGTGGGCGACACGATCAGCACCGAGCAAGCCAACTACGACGGCCTGTATGTGTACAACGGCGGCCCGCGCGGCGTGTACCGGGGCGGCACCAGCCCGCTGGGTACCTTCGCGCCGAATTCCTGGGGCCTGTTCGACATGCATGGCAATGTGTGGGAATGGGTGCAGGACGTGGTGCACGACAATTACGAAGGCGCGCCCGTCGATGGCAGCGCATGGGAAGAGGGCAGCGACAGCAGCCGGCGCATCCTGCGCGGCGGCTCGTGGCTATACCATCCGCGCTACCTGCGCTCGGCCCTGCGCAACGGTTTTTCCACCGTGCTGTCGAACGACATCGTGGGATTCCGGGTGGCGCGCACGCTCGATTAGGCAAGTTGGCAGGGAGCGGGCTGCGCCAAGCGGGCAAACGGTGTAAATTGTGGCTTTCCAAACGCACCAAGGAACGCCATGACCATCAAAGCCATCCGCGACCAGTCGCAACCCATGCGCCACATCGTGCACGTGCGCGATCACATCATTTCCGCCGACGCCTCCGTGGAGGAGGGCGGCGGCGACGCCGGCCCTTCGCCGCACGACCTGTACGACGCGGCCCTGTCGGCCTGCAAGGCGCTCACCGTCGTCTGGTACGCCAAACACAAGGGCATCCCGCTGGAACACGTGGAAGTGTCGACCGAGCGCGATGCCAGCGAAGAGCGCAAGGGCGTGTACCGCCTGGCCGCCACCGTGCACCTGACGGGCGAGCTGACGGATGCGCAGCGCCAGGAATTGCTGGGCGTGGCCGGCAAATGCCCGATCCACAAGCTGATGACGGCCGTCACCACGGAAATCACGACGGTGCTGGCATGAGCGCGGCCATCCTGAAAAGCCACGAGAAAGACCTGGGCGGCGGATTCGTCGTGCGGCGCCTGCTGCCTTCCGCAGTAAAACAGGCCGTCGGCCCCTTCATCTTCTTCGACCATTTCGGCCCCATCGACGTGGCGCCCGACGCCAACCACGACGTGCGCCCGCATCCGCATATCGGCCTGGCCACCGTCACCTATCTGTTCGAGGGCGCGATCGACCACCGCGACAGCATCGGCTCCTGCCAGCGCATCGAACCGGGCGCCATCAACTGGATGACGGCCGGGCGCGGCATCGTGCATTCGGAACGCACGCCGCACGACTTGGCCGGCAAGCCGCACCGCACGCACGGCTTGCAGCTGTGGGCCGCGCTGCCGAAGGCGCACGAAGAGGATGCGCCGAGTTTCACGCACACGCCGCAGGCCGACATTCCCGTCGTGACGCTCGATGGCGCCGTGGTGAAAGTCCTCATTGGCACGGCGTTTGGCCAGACTTCGCCCGTGCGCACCTACATGCAGACGCTGTACCTGGACGTGGCGCTGCAGGCGGGACAAGTGCTGCGCCTGGAAGGCTTGCCGGCGGAAGCGGCGATCTATCCGATCAGCGGGGAGGTATTCGTCGACGGCGTGGCGCTCGCGCCGCACACCATGGCCCTGCTCGAGTCAGGCGACGCGCCCGTGGTGACGGCAGGCGGCGGCCCGGTGCAGTTCGTCGTGATCGGCGGCGAGCCGCTGGATGGCCACCGCTACCTGTTCTGGAATTTCGTCTCGTCGAGCAAGGAGCGCTTGTCGCAGGCGGCCGAAGACTGGAGCGCACAGCGCATGGGGAGCGTGCCGGGCGAGACGGAATTCATCCCGCTGCCGAAGGCGCCATTGCGTCCTCCGGCATAAGCTGGCTTAGAAACGCGCGCGCAAGGTCAGTTGCGCCTTGCGCGGCTCGCCGTAGAAATTGCCCCAGGCCGGCGCGCCCACCGTCTGGTAGTAGCGCTTGTCGAGCAAGTTCGTCACGGACAGCGAGGCCGTCCAGTTGCGGTCGATCTGGTACGCGGCGCGCGCGCTCCACAAGGCATACGCGCCCTGCGCCACGGTCACGTCGCGCGTGATGCGCGAGCTCTCCGTCTGGAAGTTCACGCCGCCGCCCACGCTCCACTGCTGCAAGGCGCCCGGCAGGCGGTAGTCGCTCCACGCGCGCAGCATGTGGCGCGGCGAGTAGGTGCTGGCGAACATCACGCCCGCGTTCGACGTCTGCTCCAGGTACTTGAAATTGTTCAGGGTGTAGCCGGCGAACAGCTGCCAGCCCGGCGCCACTTCGCCGCTGATTTCCGCATCGAGCCCTTCGCTGCGCACCTTGCCCGTCGAGAAATAGCACTCCGTGCCGCTGGAGCAGTTGTTGACGAGGTCGAGTTCGGCGCGGTTGCGCTGCTCGATGCGGAACAGCGCCAGCGAGGTGTTCACCTTGCCGCCGAACAGTTCACCCTTGACGCCCACTTCCAGGTTGCGCCCCTTGAGCGGATCGAGCAGGGCGCCATCGGCCGTGCGCTGGTTTTGCGGCTGGAAGATGTCGGAGACGCTGGCGTAGCCGGACCAGCGCTTGTCGAAGGCGTAGATCACGCCGCCATACGGCGTGACGACGCCGTGCTCGCGGTACGGGTCGATGTACACCTCGCCCGTGTCGCGGTACACGCTGCTCCATTTGTAGTTCGATACGCGCGCGCCCGCCACCACGGTGAGCGGATCGCTGACGCTGAAACGCGCCACGCCGTAGGCGCCCGTCTGCGTCATTTTTGTGACGCTGGGATCGCCCCGGTAGCTGTGTTCGCGGAACCAGGCGTCGCTCGGTTCGGCCACGCCGTGATTGGGCTGCAGCGGATTGTTCGCTTGCTGCAGCAGGGCCAGACTGAAATCGCTGTCGCTTTCCAGGCGGTTCGTGCTGATCCCGGCGCTGAAGCCGTGGCGGCGGCCGAAGGCGTTGAATTTGCCGTCGAGCGACAGGTCGAGGCCCTTGTTGGTGCTGCCGTAGTCGAACACGCCGCCGTACATCATCATGCCGGCCAGGGTGGCGGGGTCGATCGCGCCCTGGCTGAACATGTATTTCACGTCATGCCGCTCGCGCGTGTAGTTGGCGCTGGCCTTTAACAGCCAGTCGGCGTCGAAGCGGTGCTCGAATTCGGCGAAGACGGCCGTCTGGCGGCTCGCCCAGCGGTTCCAGTCGGCGCCCAGGAAGGTCGAGCGGGGCAGCTGCGGATCGCTGCCATCAAGGTAGCGGGGCATGCCGGAGAAGAACGGCGTCGACTTCAGTTTTTCATGGCTGGCGCCCGTCGTCAGCTTGCTGCCCGGCGCCAGGTCGAATTCCAGCACGCCGTACAGCACGTCGGTGCGGCTGTCGGCCACGTCATAGAAATAGTCGCGCTGCTCATGCGCGGCCACGGCGCGGCCGCGGATGCTGCCCGATGCGTTCAAGGGGCCGGTGACGTCGACTTCGCCGCGCACGTCGTTCCAGCGGCCCGCGCCGAGCGCCAGCTGCACCTGCTTTTCCGCCAGCGGGCGCTTGCGCACCATGTTGATCGCGGCGCCGGGCGCGCCCGTGCCCTGCAGCAGGCCCGTGGCGCCGCGCACGATTTCCACGCGGTCGAGCATGGCCGTATTGCTGGTGAAACTGTTCGCCTGCGGGTAGTACATGGCGCGGTTGACGCCGTCGAACTGGTACGTGTCGACCATGAAGCCGCGCGAATAGACATAGCGCCCGCCCATGGGGCTGTCGTACATGGTGATGCCGGTGGTATTGGCCAGCACGGCATCGATGGTGTTGAGGTTCTGGTCATCCATCTTCTGCCGCGTGACGACGCTGACCGATAGCGGAATCTCGCGCAGGGTCTGCACGCCCTTGCCGACGGTGACGGCGAGCGCCGCATACGAGTTGCTGTGTTCACTGACGGGGTCGCGCTCCATGCTGGCGTTCACGACCACGGGAGCCATGGTCTTTTCCACGCCGGCCGCCGACGCGGAGGAGGGCGCCGCCTGGCGCAGCACGTAGGCGCCGTTCGGCAGCTGCACCGCTTCCAGGCCGCTGCCGGCCAGCACCTGGGCAAAGCCCTGCGCCACATTGTGGCTGCCGCGCACGCCGGGCGAGCGCAGGCCGCGCGTCTGCGCGGGATCGGTGGACAGGCTGACCCCGGCGGCGACGGCAAAATCGTTCAATGCGGTGGCCAGCGGGCCGGCCGCGATGGTGTAGGCTTGCGGCGCAGCGCTTGAAGCGGCGGCCTGGCCTTGCGCCAGCGCGGGCGCGGCGACAAAGGCGGCGGGGGCGGCGCACGCCATGGCGAGGACGGCCAGGCGGATGGCGCGCGCGGCGGGATGGAGGACGGGGGTGGTCAGCTGCATGCTTGGTCTTTCTGCTCAGGGTAAGGGCTATGGTGGATGAATCGGCTTCTTACCTGTCAAGCCGAAGCAGCGCAGCGAAACACCAACCCCTGGCGCAAAAAACCTGAAAATAATTACGTTGACCTGGCCGACACGGTGGCCCAGTAGCGCGTGAAGTAGCTCACTTGCAGTCCGTGCGAGGCGCACAGGCTTTCCAGCACGGCGTCGATATCGTCGAGCCGGTAAGTGCCCGTGACGGGGCGTTGCGCAACGCTCGCGTCGCAAACAAGACGCCCGCGCCGGTAGCGCGCCAGCTCCTGCACCAGCTGTTGCAGGGGCCAGTCGGCGGCCACCAGCATGCCGCGCCGCCAGCTGTCCTGGTGCGCGGGCATGGCTTGCACGGCTTCCATGCCAGCTTCGCCAAAGCGCAGCCGGTGTCCCGCTTCCAGGCGGCGCACGGCATCCGGGCGCGCCGCGCAGCGCACTTCCACGGCGTGTTCGAAGACGCTGACGACGCTGCCGCCGTCATCGCAGCGCACGCCGAAGCGCGTGCCCAGCGCGCGGATCACGCCGTGCGGCGTGTCGACGAGGAAGGGGCGCGCATCGGGCGCCGTCGTGAGCATGACTTCGCCGTGATGCAGGCGGATGCGGCGGCGCGCGGCGCTGTAATCGACGTCGACGGCGCTGTCCGTGTTCATCTCCATGCGCCCGCCATCGGCCAGCGCCACGTGACGGCGCTGGCCCGGCGCCGTGCGCAAGGAGGCCGTCCACGCTTGCCAGGGGGCGGACTGCAAGCCCGCCTGGCCCAGCACGATGCCGCCGCCGGCCGCCACCAGCATGGCCAGCACTTTCGCGGCGCTGCGCCGGCGCTGCTGCGCCGCCTGCAGGGCGGGAATTGCCAGCGCTGCCGGTATCGTGGCCAGCTGGCCGTCCATGTGCTGTAGCAGCTCCCAGGCCCGTTCATGCTCGGCGCTGGCGTCGCGCCATGCCTGCAGGGCGGCCGGGTCGGCGCTGCCGCACTGGAGTTCCACATGCCAGTGGGCGGCGGCGGCCAGCACCTTGCGGGCGATTGGCGCTGACTGCGGGGTGGAAGGGGAAAACATTAGCCGGCCGCCAGCATCAGGCATTCCGTGTAGGCGCGCACCAGGTGCTTTTTCACGGTCGGCAGGGACACGCCCAGGCGCCGGCTGATGTCCACATAGCTGAGCTCCTCGATTTGCGCCAGCAGGAAGATGGCCCGCGTGCGCGCGCCCAGGCGGTCGAGCAGGCGGTCGATGGCGAGCAGGGTTTCGATGATGATGGCGTGCGTTTCGGCGCAGATCGATATCGGCTCGGCTTGCTGGGCCAGCGCTTCCAGGTAGGCCTGTTCCAGCGCCTGGCGCCGGTAGCGGTCGATCAGCAAGCCGCGCGCGATGGTCGCCAGGTAGCCGCGCGGCTCGCGCAGGGGTGCCAGCGGTGTCACCTCGCGCTTGCCCAGCAGGCGCAAGAACGTGTCCTGCGCCAGGTCGGCCGCCTCGGCGCGGTTACCCAGCTTGCCGCGCAGCCAGCCATACAGCCAGCCGTGGTGTTCGCTGTACAAGGTGCTCAGGTGGCTGGCATGGGTGGGACTGACGGTACTCACTGCGTTCTCCAGGCAAGGGATGGGCTGGGCTGACGGAACGCGGGGTGCCGGCTGGCTGGGCTGTTTGAGAATGATACTCATTATCACATTGCCACGGTGCCGGCGTCAATCGGCGTCAGCCACCGAGGCGCCAGCGCTCCTGCCACTGATGCAGATCCGCCCAGGCTTGCTGCAGGGCAGTGGCGGACCAGCGCAGCAGGCCCTCGAACGCCAGCACGCTGCGTTGCCAGTGGATGCCGTCAAAAAACACGTGGTCGGCCACGATGGTGGCGGCCAGCCAGGCGGCGATGATGACGATGATGTCGTGGCGGCCGCTTTTCCACCAGCGCAGCGAGTGGCGGCGGAAAATCCATGGCACGCCCAGCGGATTGGGCCAGTCCGCCAGCAGATGCATGATGCCGCCCGCGGCAAAGCCGAACAGGGGCGGCGCCCACAGGTGGTGCGGCAATTGCAGGTAGGTGTAGACGAGCAGGGCGATCCAGGCCAGACCCCAGTGCGTCCACGTGCGGTGCGTGATCCACAGCTTGTGCGTGCGCGCCCACCAGGCCACTTCCAGCCAGTCCGGCGCCGTGCCGCCCAGCGCCCCCATGACAAAGGCGAGCATGCTCAGCACTTGATAGGGGCCGCCGGCGCCAGCGTGCGCGACGAGGGCCGCGGCGATCACGCCGGCAGCCCAACCGGTCGCATGATGCGCTTTGTTGGAAGCCATAGGAAATGTAAAACGCCCTCTGGGCGCTTTGTGAAATACGGGAAATATTAACTGGATGAATATACAGTACACAAGGGCGTCGATGGGGGCTATTTGCGCAATATCTGCTATTAAAGTGTTAAATTCTGTGTCGGAATGGCCTTGCCAGCGAACTCGGCGAGTCATACCTGCCGGTCAAGTGTGTTGTGCGACTGACAATGTATTTGGCGCAGGGCGCGCTATGCTGAAAGCAGTGCTACGTTTTGAAGAGGTCTCGCCATGAAAATCCCGCGCGAATTGCAGATTCCCGCCATCGTGTTTACGCTGGAAGCGGTGTTTATTCTGGGGTTGTCGATGATTTTTCTCGTACTGGTACCACGCTAGCGTCCGAAAAAAGGCCATGGCTGCGTTGCACTGCCTTGCCGTACATTCGTACTGTCTTCGGCAGCGCGCCTTGCTCTGACCATTTTTCAGACGCTAGCGGTCAGGTGGCGGGAGGCGTTGTATCAGGCAGTTTGCATGGTGCTATCGCACAGCGCCGCGCCTTCGGTGCGGATGATCCAGCATTCCGGATACGGTTCGCTGGCGAAACGGTTGTGCCGCGCGAAGCCGCTGAGCTTGTCGAGCGCCGTGGCGGGGGCCAGCGCGGTTTCCTTGCCGCTGGCCGTGTCCAGGTGCCAGAAACCGCCGTTGCGGTGGAACAGGACTGGAAGGCAGCTGGCCTGCGGCGTGGCAAGATGGCTTGCCGGCGTGGGCTGGGTGTCGGGCAGCAGCAGGTAAAAACACTCGGCGCGGGCGCCGTGGTCGATGCGGTGCAGAATCACGCCGTGCGCGAGCAGGGCCGTGACGCTGAGCACGACGATGCCCTTGATGCTGGCGGACAATTCGATGCGCATGCCCAGGCGCAGGGCGACGGGTTTGTGCTTGCCGGGCCATACGCCGTCGAGCAGCACGCCGTAGCGCGATACATCCTCGATTTCAAAGCCTTGCTGGCTGCGCCGGATGATGGCGTGGCGGCCCGACAGGCGGCGCGTCAAGCCATTGTTGTCCTGGCCGTCGGGGCTGAAATGGCTGAGCAGCACATCGGCTTCCGGGTCCACCAGCTCGAAGCGGCCCAGCATGCATTCTTCCAGCGCGAACAGCCGGATCTGGCGCTGCTCGCCCGCTTCCGGCGCCGCATTGACGAGGCAGGCAGCCTGGCTCGGGTGTGGATGGCAGTGGCTGGCGGCCGGCAGGTCGACTTCGATCAGCTCCTCGTCCCAGGCAATGGTGGTAAAACCCATGTCGATCTTGCCTTGCGGCGCCGACAAATCCACGTGGGCGATGCCGGCATTGCGCGCGGTGACGTCGAGGTTGCAGCCGTCGCCGCCCGTCACGCGGGCGATCGAGGCGTCGTCGGCCATCACGCGCACGTTCTTGTGCGTGCTGAGGAAGATTTGATGGATTTCCGTCAGGGTGGCGTCGCGGCGCGGCACGAGGATGACAAACGTGCATACCCATTTCTGCGCCACGGCGCCATCGACGTGGCTGTGCACTTCCACCTCGATCTGGTATTGCCCGTGTTCCTTGTTACGCGAGGAAAACTCGACAAACACGGGGCGCCAGTCGCCGCGCGTGGTGCGCACGAAATCATGCTGGACGGCGCCGCGCGGGATCAGGTCCGAGCGCAGGCGCAAGGTCAGCTGCGGCGCGCAGGCGGCGCTCATGCCGCGCAATTCCATTTTCAGGGTTTGCCGTCCGCCTGCCGCGCGGGGATCGAAGCCGCTGATGTGCAGATGGGCTTGCACCGGCTGATAGGCGGGCGCAGTGGCGGGTTGTGCAACTGGCACCGGGGTAACTGCCGGCAGGCTGGCGGAGGCCGAGGCTGGCACGGGGCTGGTCACCGCTTGAGCAGCATTGCGAATCACCGCATCGCGCATCCCGGCATCATGCGCACGGGCGTGCGGAAGCGCCGTTGCCGATGGCTCGGAACGGACGCTGCGCAGTGCGGTCAACAGGTCGTAGCTGCTGGGAGCAGTCGTCGCTTGCGGGTGGTTGCCCGCGCAGACTGTTTCCCCAGGCAAGACCCAGAACGTACAGTGCGGGTGCTCCGGGTTGCTGCATTTTTTCATGACATTCTGACTCGAATCGAGCGGGGACATTTTGCCCTCTGTTATACATGAGAGCTTACGCGCTTTTGCGCCTGCTTGGCAACTTTCGCGGCGTCCGAATGCGCTCTTTTTGCCCAAATTCATGTCCCTGGTCACAGCTTGTCATGCATGTCATGGAAACTATTGCTCAAAAACACATTTTATGTCTTTATGGATATGTTATTTTGGTATGTATTTTCAGCTGCGCCGTTTGTCGACGATGACTTCCAGATACTCGCCCGGCACCACCAGCGAGTCGGTACCCGCCGTATTCAGGCGTTCGAGCAGGGCGAACAGTTCCTGCTCCAGCGCCTCGGCGCCAGCCGCGTCGAGCGCGGCAAAGGCCTTGTGGACGGGGCCGTAATAATCGCGGAAGACCTGCACCCAGTGGTGGGCGGAGGCATAACGGAAATGGAAGACCTTGCGCTGGCTGTGCACCTGCTCGGCCGCCTGGCCGAACAGGTCGCGCACATACGCTTCCTCGCCCCAGCGGGCGGGCGACACCACGCCTGCCGGGGGCGGCACATATGTGCCGATGGTCTTGAAAAGCTGTCCGATAAAGCCATCCGGGGTCCAGTTGGCCATGCCGATGCGTCCGCCGGGACGCAGCACGCGCAGCATTTCGCTGGCCGCGCGCCGGTGGTCGGGCGTGAACATGACGCCAAAGGTCGACAATGCCGCGTCGAAACTGGCATCGGCGAAGGGCAGGGCTTCGGCGTCGGCCACGCGGAAGGTCACGGCCAGCCCTTCCGCCCCGGCGCGCGCGCGGCCCTTGTCCAGCAGCGCCGGCACATAATCGGTGGACACGACGCGGGCAAAGCGGCGCGCCGCCGCCAGGGTGGCGTTGCCGTTGCCGGCGGCGATGTCGATGACGTCTTCGTTGGCGCGGATGTCGGCGGCTTCGGCCAGCGACTCGCCAACCGGCTGCAGGGTCACGCCGATGACGGCGAAGTCGCCGCTGGCCCAGCCTGCTTGCTGGCGCTGCTTGATGGCGGCGTAATCGGGCGCGCCGGCGGTGCCGGCCTGCGGTGTCGGGGTGGTGTTGCTCATGGCATGCTCCTGGTGGCGTTGGCGAGGTCCTTCCGTCAGACCGCGCGCCCCTGGCATGGTTCACGGCATGCCGCATTGATGCGGGCCGGCGTGAGCGTGGCGGCATTTTGCATTATGCTGGCGCAACTGTTGCCCCCCAACGCTGCCTGATGCCGAAAGATGACCATGCCTGTCCAACGCCCGCTCCAGCTTGCCATTGCCTATGGCGCCACCTTGTGTGTATTCCTGGCCATCGATGCCTTGTGGCTGGCGGTGCTGATGAAGCCCGTGTACGGTGCGGCGCTGGGGCCGCTATTGGCGGACACGCCCCGCTGGGCGCCGGCCGTGCTGTTTTATCTGCTGTACGTGGCGGGGCTGCTGGTGTTTGCCATCCTGCCCGGCCTGCGCGCGCGCCGCGGACGCACGGCGGCGGCGCTGGGCGCGCTGCTGGGGCTGCTTGCCTACGGCACCTATGATTTGAGCAACTATGCGACCTTGCGCGACTGGCCGCTGGCCTTGACGGCGATCGACATGGCCTGGGGCACCGTGCTGTCGGCCGTGTCGGCCACGGCCGGCTACCTGGCCGCTAGCCGCCTGGGACGGTGAATGCCGCATCGAAGCGCAGCGCCACCACGGTAATGTTGTCGCTATGCAAGCCTTTTGGCGGGTGGAAAAGAAAGTCGTCGAACAGGGCGCTGACGGCCTGTGCCGCGGTCTTGCCGGCACACAAGGCGGGCCAGCGGGCCGTGAGCGCCAGCGGATCGTCGCAGGCCCAGAAACCGTCGCTGGCCAGCAGATAGTGGGCGCCGCGCCGCACGCGCAGCACGCGGCGGTCGCCCAGGTGCGCCAGGAACGGCGGCAAGGTGGCCGCATCGAGGCCGCGCAGAGGCTTGTCGAGCTGCAAGCTGTCGCTGATGGCGTTGCCTAAAATAAAAGCCTGCGAGATTTGCGGATGGTGCTCGCCGTGCACGGCGGCCCGCCAGCGCGTCTCGTCGAGCGCGCCCCGCATGGCGTACACGGTGGCCGGCACGTGGTCGACGGTGAGGATGCTGGCAACCCCGTCGGCAATTTCATACAGTCGCGAATCGCCCACGTGATACAGCAGCGGGGCTTCGCCGGGCGGCACTTCCAGCAAGGTCAGGGTGGTGCCGGGCGGGCGTGCCTGGGAGGGCGCCGTCCTGGCGAAGGTGTCCTGCAAGCGCGTGTGCAACTCGTCGAGTTTGGCTGCCAGGCTGGCCGCGTCGAGGCAGGCGGGTACGGCCAGCAAGCCTTGCACTGCCGCTTCCGCCGCTTCGCGTCCAAGACCGTGGCCGCCCATGCCGTCGAGCACGGCGGCGCGCACATGGCCGCGCGGCCAGCCCGGTACCTGGCAATGGAACGGCGCCTGGCGCGACAGGCAGACGGCGTGGCCGCTGGCATCGATCAGCAGGAAGTTATCCTGGTTTTCGCGCCGGGGCAGGGGGCCGGCGCCCACGCTGGTGCCGGCGGCGGCATCGAGCCAGGGGCCAAAGTCGAGCTCGTCTTTGATTAAATGCATCGGTTGGTGCGGTCCAGGCGGCCAGCAATGTTGATCGTAGGACACAGCTTAGCCGAAATTGTGCAGGGGTGATACCTTGCTTGTCTATTAAATAATCAAGCCGCGTTCCCTGGCGCGTATCTATCTTGTGTCTCTATCTTATTGGCGGCCGCGTGGCTGACGGGCCGCTCTTTTCAGGGCTAGCTGCCACGATGGAAGTTATTCCGAATCGCCAGCAGCAGGAGGGCGCCAATGCTCAATGAGCCGATGGACTGCAGCAGAGAGAGAACAATCAAGAGGCCGCTGTGTACCCGCACCGCCGAACCGCTGCTTAACACCGAGGCAGGGCTGAAGGCATTTTGTACTGCCAGCGTTGCAGCCGTACATATTCCTGGATCCTGAAAGGAGGTGATCTTGCCGTCCTTCACTTCGATTGCCCGGCAAGATCCGCCGGCATTCGCGCATTCTGCAGTGTTAGCGCAGTTCGCAGGCAAGAGCAACAGAAATGCTAAAAAGAACAGAAGATTCCAACTCAGCAGTGTAACGATGGCCCGCCTGATCGAGACGCCATACCCGGACACGACGTCATATAGATAAGAGAGCAAAAAATCTATTTGCAACAGCTTGACGTATGGATTGCCATGCGCGGCGAATGCCAATCGCCGCATTCGCATTTCCATACCGAAAAACATTGCCTCTTCCCGGACAGCGCCGGCAGTCTTCATGATGACACGCAGGGCCCGGTATCGCTGATACAACCCATCCCAGGTGCCAGAGCGCCGAAACGGGGAAAGCAATCCGACGTGGGGACCAAACTCACTGGCATGAAACGTCGTATCGCCGGGGAAAATCGCCCCATGGGTGCTGGGCGGCTGGAAGAATGTACAGGCAAGGAAGGCGGCGCGCTTGTTGACGCTGAGCCGGTCAAAAACGGCCTCTTCGACTATGCAATAGTTCAGCTGGATTTCGTCGGCAACCACCGTATCGATCAGTTTCAAGGAGGAAAACCGCACCCTGGATGCGTACAGCAACTCAATTTTGCAGGCGCTAAGCTGGAACGACGTATCCGGATGTGCCGTGCCGATCCAGGTGTCGCGGGCATTGAAATGGCAGCGTACAGTCCAAAGGCGTTCGATATGGCCGCCATCAAAGGCGATATCCATGACGATGCCTGCCTCTTCAGGGTATCCGGCGTCGAAGGTGTCAAAACGGGAGGCGTGGAATTGCAGCAATATGCCGTAGTGCCGGACAAAATGGGCAGGGAGCTCCGTAAGTTCGAATGCGCCCTTGACATCCAGGTTGCCGAAGTCAACGTGAGAATAGTGCGCTGTCTCATTAAAAGCCTCACCATAGGCTTCGATGCCTTCGAAATAGAGGGAAAAATAGGCGTGAACGAAGCGCGCCAGCTGATACCCGTCGACTCTTCGCCGGAGCTGGCTCCTGTGTTTGCCTTTGACGCGCACTCTCTTGCCATAGCTCGGCAGGCCTGCAAAAAAATCGTTGCTCAATGCAACAAGTTGCGCACGGATGGAGGCGAGGTCGCACATGGCTGTTATCCGGGAGGCAGTCAAAGCCAGCTTCCAGATTAGGAGCAACTGGCAGATGACGCCATTGCTGGTCCAATAGCGCCTGCGTTAAATCAGTGTGGCGCCAAATATACGTATTGCGTCCGGAGAAATTGGAACTTTGCCGGGATGGCACCGGATGCACGGCGCATCCGTAGTGCGGAATTTGCCATATTTTTCGTTTTCATCGAAAAAAACCTGCGGCAGCAGGCTGGCGCAGGTTTTTCATGGTGCAGGGGCAGGTGGTGCTTAACGGCGATGGCCCCAGCCGTGGCCGTGACCGTGGCCACGGTCGTAGTAGTCGCGGCGGTCATAGTCGCGGTAGTAGCCGCGGCCCGGTTGCACGTAGACGACAGCTGGCGGGCCGTAGTAGCGCGGAGGCGGCGCGTAGTACACGGGCTGCGGTGCCGGGGCGTAGTACACCGGTTGCGGCGCAGGCGCGTAATAGGTTTCGCGGTAGCCGCCGCGATAGCCGCCACGGTCGTAATAGCGGTCATTCGTGCTGATGCTGTTGCCGACGGCGGCGCCCAGCACGCCACCGACGATCGCGCCATTGCGTCCGCCGGTGCTGTTGCCAATGGCCGCCCCGACAACGGCGCCTGCAACGGTATTGAAGTCGCGGTCACCGGCGACTGCGGCCGAAGACACAGCCACTGCCGCTACCATTACCGCACCCAGGAGTTTCTTGTTCAACATGGCATTTCCTTCCATTCCGGCGAGATCACAATGATCTGCATGGACTGGACTATATCTGCTGCCGCAAGCTTGTTCCACGTCTAATACAACTTATTACAATCGGGGCGGGGCGGTAACAAGTCAGCGCCGGCGCGCCTGCCATTCGGGGCGCAGCAGGCTGTACATTTTGGCGTCGCGCATCACGCCGTTGATAAAGAAAGCCTGGCGTATCAAGCCTTCCTGGGTAAAGCCGTTCTTTTGCGCGATGCGCTCGGAGCCGATGTTCAGCGGGTCCATCAGCAGCTCGAGCCGGTGATACGGATAGGCGCTGAACAGGTAATCGACCACCAGGCGCGTCGCTTCGCTGATGTAGCCGCGCCCGTCCCGCTGCCGGTCGAACAGGCGGTAGCCGATCTCGCGCGAGGCGGGCGTGCGGCTCTTGAAGTGCGTGATCGTGCCGATGATGTGCTGCGAATGATCTTCGATGAGAAACAATTCGCTGTCCTCGGTGACAAAGCCCGATTGCAGGAAGTCGCGCCGCATGGCCTCGGGCGACTTGAATTGCATGGAGAAAAACTCGCCGCGCGAGGGCAGGTCGTTGACGAGGGAAATATAGGTATTCAAGTCGGCGGCCTGCAGATGCCGGACGGTACAGAGTGTTCCCTTGAGCATGGCGGTATCCGGTAGCAATCACGATCTGCATGGTAATCGACTCCGGGGGAAAGAAGCAATCGCTCCCGTAAAAGTTGCTGCAATGACAGAATAAATACGCTATCGTAGAAAGCCGCGCCTTGCCCATGGCCACGGCGTACCCGCTTCGACCTCGTTGACTGGAACTGACATCACATGCAAATCATCCTGACTGGCGCGCCACTGCGCCGTTCCGTTTTATCCATCGCCCTTGGCTGCATCGTCAGCGCCGGCGCTTTTGCCGCTGCGCCAGGCAATACGCCGCAAGCGCTGGCGCAGGTGCGCGATACGGCGCTGCAAAGCGACTGGGCCTATGCCCGCCTGGCCGACATGACGGATTTGATCGGTCCACGCCTGTCCGGCTCCGCCGGCGCGGCGGCCGCCGTGCAGCAGGTGGCCGACGCCATGCGCCAGCTGGGCGCCACCGTCACCTTGCAGCCCGTGAAAGTGCCGCACTGGGTGCGCGGCGTGGAAACGGCGGAAATCGTCGACTATGCGGGCCGTCCGCAGGGCGTGTCGCAGCGCGTGGTGCTGACCGCCCTGGGCGGCTCCGGCGCCACTGCGGCCGCCGGCCTGACGGCACCCGTGATCATCGTCAAGAGCCTGGACGAACTCAAGGCGCGCGCTTTGGAAGTGAAGGGCGCCATCGTGCTGATCGACACGCCGTTCGACCAGGAGATGGCCGAACGGGGCCTGGCTGGCGTGACCTACGGCCAGGGTTCGCGCTTCCGTTTCAATGGACCGAAGGCGGCGGCCGACCTGGGCGCGGCTGCCGCGCTGGTGCGCTCGATCGGCGGCGCGAACTTCCGCATTCCGCACGCGGGCGCCACGGGCCTCGATGACAATAAACGCATTCCCGCCGCCGCCGTCACCGTGGAAGACGCCCTGCTGATCGGCCGCCTGGCCGCGCGCGGACCCTTGAAAATGCACCTGACCCTGACGCCGCAAAACCTGCCGGAAGCGGACAGCTACAACGTGATCGCCGACTGGCCGGGCACGGACAAGGCCGGCGAAGTGGTGGTGGTCTCGGGCCACCTCGATTCCTGGGACCTGGCGACCGGTGCGCACGACGACGGCGCCGGCGTGGTGGCGGCCATGGGCGTGGTGGAAACCCTGAAAAAGCTCGACTACCGCCCGCGCCGCACCATCCGCGTGATCGCCTGGATGAACGAGGAAAACGGCGGCCGCGGCGGCCAGGCCTACTTCGAGGCCAACAAGCAGGCGCTCGGCAAACAATACGCGGCCATCGAAATGGACAGCGGCGCCGGCCGCCCGTTCGGCATCCTCGCCAGCGTGGGGCCGAAGTCGGAAAAATTGTTCGCCCCGCTGCGCGCCGCCCTGCAACCGATGGGCGCGCACGCGTTTACGCGCCGCGACGCGCTGGGCACGGGCGACTTGCACCGCCTGGAAACGGGCGGCGTGCCCAGTTTCGAGCCGCTGGTCGACAGCCACAGCTACTTCCATTACCACCACACGCCGGCCGACACGCTGGACAAGGTCGACCCGGATAACCTCAAGCGCAACGTGGCGCTGATGTCGTCGCTGGCCTGGTTCCTGGCCAATATCGATGGCGAGATCGGGCGGGCGCCGGAGCAGTTGGAGTAAGTTCAACAGGAAAAGGCGGCGCCCAGGCGAGTCCAGGCAATCTGCACTGTATGCGGAATGCCCGGGGTGGGACTTGCGTGTTGTCAAGAAAGGAGAAGCGGCGGGCGGGGACCGCCGGGGCGGTCAGATCGCGTTCAGCGGTATCTTCAAATAGCGCACGCCGTTCTCTTCCGGCTCAGGCAGCTTGCCCGCGTTGATGTTGACCTGGATGGCGGGCAGGATCAGGGTCGGCATGTCCAGGGTGGCGTCGCGGCCCGTGCGCATGGCCACGAATTGCTCTTCCGTGATGCCGTCGCGCAAATGGATATTGCTGGCCCGCTGTTCGGCCACCGTCACTTCCCAGCGCGGCGCGCGGCCGTTGGGCGGGTAGTCGTGGCACATGAACAGCCGGGTGTGCGGCGGCAGCGCCAGCAGGCGCTGCACGGAGCGGTACAGCAGCGTGGCCGAGCCGCCGGGGAAGTCGCAGCGGGCCGAGCCCACGTCCGGCATGAACAGGGTGTCGCCCACGAAGACGGCGTCGCCGATCTGGTACGCCAGGTCGGCCGGCGTGTGGCCGGGCACGTGCAGCGCGCGCACTTCCAGCTTGCCGATATGAAACACCTGGTCGGGAGCGAACAGCTGGTCGAATTGCGAGCCGTCGGCCCGCGCGCCGTCCTGGTGGTAGACCTGGGCAAACGCCTGCTGCACCGTCTGGATGGCGGCGCCGATGGCCACGTCGCCGCCCAGCTGCTGCTGCAGGTAAGGCGCGGCGGAAAGATGATCGGCGTGCGCGTGGGTTTCCAGCAGCCAGCGGCACTGCAAGCCGTGTTCGCGCACGAAGGCGATCACCTTGTCGGCCGAGGCGGTCGAGGTGCGGCCCGCCTTCGGGTCGTAGTCGAGCACGGAATCGATGATGGCGCAGTCGCGGCCATCGGCCTCGTAGACAACATAGGTGACGGTGGCGGTGGCGGGGTCGAAGAAAGCTTGGATTTGTGGAGTCATCGCGGCGGCAAGGAACGGGCAAGGGAGGAACAGGGAATGGCATTATATCGCCAGAGTTCGCTAAAAAAATGCTGAAAATTGACATTTGACATGCGAAAAACAGATATGCGGTCATGCATGCGCCCGTCACAGTCGTGCGCACCCTGGCGCTTGCAGCATGGTAACCTCATTCTTCCAAGGAGGAATTCATGAACGATATCACTGCACGCAGCGAACAGTACCGCGGTTTTACCATTTCCGTGACCCCGCAAAAGGACAACGACGATTTATGGGATTTTACCTACCGCCTGCAGCGCGAGGGCGAGCCGGAAGCGCAGGCCATCACGCGCAGCCGCACCCTGGGCGGCTACGCGGCGCCCGAGACCGCTTGCACGGCGGGCCTGGAAGTGGCCAGGACGGAAGTGGATAATCTGCTGCGTCCTTGAGCCAGCGTAAATCGTTTAGCCTGAAAGTCGGCCTGACCGCGCGCTGGCGCGTGAAACACGTCGCTAGCGGTCCCGCTTCATGCTACGATTTCCAGTATTGAGTCAGTCAAAGGAGGCACCCCATGAATAGCAGTTCTAAAATTCACTATAAAGGCTGGGAAATCGTTCCCCTGGCCGTGCCCACCACCGATGGAAAATGGTCGGCCAGTTGCGACATCGAACGCGCCACCGCGGAAGGCCTGGAAGTGTTCGAAGGCTCGACCATGCAGTTCGTGCGCGACGACGAGGAGGGCGCCATTGCCGCCGCCTGCGAGGAGGCCGTGCGCCAGATCGACAACATCATCGCCAATCCGCTGGTACGACTGGCCTAGTTTTCCCTTGTAGTTGCAGTTGTCTCAGTTGTATAGCTCACTCAGCCGGCACCCGCCGGCTGTTTTTATTGCGCGTCTTTTTCATCGTGCTGTCCTCCTACCTGTTGCATGTTTCATCTAATGTTTCAAAATGCGTTGCATGAAACAATAGCGAAACGTTTTTGACGTCAAACGTGACATCGCTGTTCCGCGGCGTGACAGCTGCGATGCGCCGCGTGACGGGCATCTTCCCTGCGTTTTCGCTCTGCGGCAGCGGCTTTTCCGCCTGGCAGGACAGCCCTGGCACGGCATTTGCAATACTGATGCTCATAGCCACTCCGTGAAACATTAGGGACCATCCGAAACCCATAAGGTGAACACATGACTCAATACTCCGCAGGTGCCGCATTCCGCAAGGCCGTCCAGGAAGAATCCCCGTTGCAAGTCGTCGGCGCCATCAACGCCAACCACGCCTTGCTGGCCAAGCGCGCCGGCTATAAAGCCATCTACCTGTCCGGCGGCGGCGTCGCGGCCGGATCGCTGGGCTTGCCAGACCTGGGCATTTCCAGCCTGGACGACGTGCTGACCGACATCCGCCGCATCACCGACGTGTGCGACCTGCCGCTGCTGGTCGACGCCGACACAGGCTTTGGCGCCTCCGCCTTCAACGTGGCGCGCACGGTGAAATCGATGATCAAGTTCGGCGCGGCCGGCTTGCACATCGAAGACCAGGTGGGCGCCAAGCGCTGCGGCCACCGTCCGGGCAAGGAGATCGTGAGCAAGGAAGAAATGGTCGACCGTATCAAGGCGGCCGTCGATGCGCGCACGGATCCGAATTTCGTCATCATGGCGCGCACCGATGCGCTGGCCGTCGATGGACTGGAAGCGGCACTGGAACGCGCCGTCGCCTGCGTCGAAGCGGGCGCCGACATGATCTTCCCGGAAGCCATCACGGACCTGGACATGTACGCCACCTTCGCCAAGGCCGTCAACGTGCCGATCCTGGCCAACATCACGGAATTCGGTTCCACGCCACTGTTCACCTTGGACGAACTGCGCAGCGCCCACGTGGGCCTGGCCCTGTATCCGCTGTCGGCTTTCCGCGCCATGAACAAGGCGGCGCAAAACGTCTACCAGGCGCTGCGCCGCGACGGCACACAAAAGAATGTCGTCGACACCATGCAGACGCGCATGGAACTGTATGAATCGATCAACTATCATGATTTTGAGCAGAAACTGGACGCGCTGTTCGCCGCGCAAAAGAAATAAGCAGAAATAAGCAAAAATAAGCAAAAAGCAGGGACCGCATGCCGGTCCCGCAGTGACGTACCCGAGACTATTCAATCTGGAGAACACAATGACCGCACCGCAAGCCGCCACCTTCAAGCCTAAAAAATCCGTCGCCCTGTCCGGCGTCACCGCCGGCAACACGGCGCTGTGCTCGGTCGGCAAGACCGGCAACGATTTGCACTACCGCGGCTACGACATCCTGGACGTGGCCGACAGCTGCGAATTCGAGGAAATCGCCTACCTGCTGGTGCACGGCAAGCTGCCGACGTCTGCGGAACTGAAAGGCTACAAGGCCAAGCTGAAGTCCTTGCGCGGCTTGCCGTCGGCAGTGAAAGCGGCGCTGGAAGCGCTGCCGGCCGCCGCCCACCCGATGGACGTGATGCGCACGGGCGTGTCCGTGCTGGGCTGCGCCTTGCCGGAAAAGGACGACCACAACGCGCCGGGCGCGCGCGACATCGCCGATCGCCTGATGGCGTCGTTCGGCTCCATGCTGCTGTACTGGTACCACTACAGCCATAACGGCAAGCGCATCGAGGTGGAAACGGACGACGACTCGATCGGCGGCCATTTCCTGCATCTGCTGCACGGCCAAAAACCATCGGCGTCGTGGGAAAAAGCCATGCACACCTCGCTGATCCTGTACGCGGAACACGAATTCAATGCCTCGACCTTCACCAGCCGCGTCATCGCCGGCACGGGTTCCGACATCCACTCGGCCATCACTGGCGCCATCGGCGCACTGCGCGGCCCGAAACACGGCGGCGCGAACGAAGTGGCGCTGGACATCCAGAAGCGTTACGACAACGCGGACGAAGCGGAAGCGGATATCCGCGAGCGCGTGGCCAACAAGGAGGTGGTGATCGGCTTCGGCCACCCCGTCTACACGATTTCGGACCCGCGCAATAAAGTCATCAAGGAAGTGGCCCGTTCGCTGTCGCAGGAAGCGGGATCGACCAAGATGTTCGACATCGCCGAGCGCCTGGAATCGGTCATGTGGGAAATCAAGAACATGTTCCCGAACCTGGACTGGTTCTCGGCCGTGTCCTACCACATGATGGGCGTGCCGACGGCGATGTTCACGCCGCTGTTCGTCATCTCGCGTACCTCGGGCTGGGCCGCCCACATCATCGAGCAGCGCATCGACAACAAGATCATCCGCCCGAGCGCCAACTACGTGGGCCCGGAAGACCTGGAATTCGTGCCGATCAAGGACCGCAAATAATGAGTACCCCCATGAATACCCTGTACCGCAAATCCTTGCCGGGCACCCAGCTAGATTACTTCGACACGCGCGCCGCCGTCGACGCGATCCAGCCAGGCGCCTATGCCACCTTGCCCTACACCTCGCGCGTGCTGGCCGAAAACCTCGTGCGCCGCTGCGACCCGGCCACCTTGAACGCCTCGCTGAGCCAGTTCATCGAACGCCGCCGCGACCTCGATTTTCCATGGTTTCCCGCCCGCGTCGTCTGCCATGACATCCTGGGCCAGACGGCCCTGGTCGACCTGGCCGGCCTGCGCGACGCCATCGCGGCCCAGGGCGGCGACCCGGCCCTGGTGAACCCGGTGGTGCCGACGCAGCTGGTGGTCGACCATTCGCTGGCCGTCGAATGCGGCGGTTTCGACCCGGACGCTTTCGCCAAGAACCGCGCCATCGAAGACCGCCGCAATGAAGACCGTTTCGACTTCATCGACTGGACCAAGAAGGCCTTTAAAAATGTCGACGTGATCCCGCCCGGTAACGGCATCCTGCACCAGATCAATCTCGAGCGCATGTCGCCCGTGATCCAGGTGCAGGACGGCGTGGCCTATCCCGACACCCTGGTGGGCACGGATTCGCACACGCCGATGGTCGATGCGCTGGGCGTGATCGCCATCGGCGTGGGCGGCCTGGAAGCGGAAAGCGTGATGCTGGGCCGCGCCTCGTGGATGCGTTTGCCCGATATCATCGGCGTCAAGCTGACGGGCAAGCCGCAGCCGGGCATCACGGCCACCGATACCGTGCTGGCGCTGACGGAATTTTTGCGCAAGCAGAAGGTCGTTTCGTCCTACCTGGAATTCTTTGGCGAGGGTGCATCGCACCTGACCCTGGGCGACCGCGCCACGATTTCCAACATGGCGCCGGAATTCGGCGCCACGGCCGCCATGTTCTACATCGATGCGCAAACCATCAAGTATCTGAAACTGACGGGCCGCGATGACGAACTGGTGAAACTGGTGGAGCTGTACGCCAAAGAGACGGGCCTGTGGGCCGACAGCCTGGTGGACGCGCAGTACGAGCGCGTGCTGACGTTCGACCTGTCGTCCGTCGTGCGCAATATCGCCGGGCCGTCGAATCCGCACAACCGCGTGCCGACCTCGGAACTGGCCGCGCGCGGGATTTCCGGCGTGGTGGAAAACGAACCGGGCAAGATGCCGGACGGCGCCGTCATCATCGCCGCCATCACCAGCTGCACCAACACGAACAATCCGCGCAACATGATCGCGGCCGGCCTGATCGCGCGCAATGCGAACCGCCTGGGCCTGACGCGTAAACCTTGGGTCAAATCGTCGCTGGCGCCCGGCTCGAAGACCGTGGAACTGTATCTGCAGGAAGCGGGCCTGATGCCGGAACTGGAACAACTGGGCTTCGGTGTCGTGGCATTCGCCTGCACCTCGTGCAACGGCATGTCGGGCGCGCTCGACCCCTTGATCCAGGATGAAGTGGTGTCGCGCGACCTGTACGCCACGGCCGTCCTGTCGGGCAACCGCAACTTCGACGGCCGCATCCACCCGTACGCGAAACAGGCTTTCCTCGCCTCGCCGCCGCTGGTGGTGGCTTACGCAATCGCCGGCACCATCCGCTTCGATATCGAGAAGGACGTGCTGGGGATGGATGCGGACGGCAAGCCTATCCTGCTGAAAGATATCTGGCCGTCGGACGAGGAAATCGACGCCATCGTCGCGTCCAGCGTCAAGCCGGAGCAGTTCCGCAAGGTGTATATCCCGATGTTTGCCGCGCAGGCGGATGACGGCATCAAGGTCAGCCCGCTGTACGACTGGCGTCCGCAAACGACGTATATCCGCCGTCCGCCGTACTGGGAAGGCGCGCTGGCTGGCGCGCGGCCCTTGAAAGGCATGCGTCCGCTGGCCGTCCTGGGCGACAACATCACGACCGATCACTTGTCGCCATCGAACGCCATCATGCTCGATAGCGCGGCCGGCGAATACCTGGCGAAGATGGGTTTGCCCGAGGAAGACTTCAATTCCTACGCCACGCACCGGGGCGACCATTTGACGGCGCAGCGCGCCACGTTCGCCAACCCGACCCTGAAAAACGAGATGGTCATCGAGGACGGCAAAGTGAAGGCCGGTTCGCTCACGCGCATCGAGCCGGAAGGAAAAATCTCGCGCATGTGGGAAGCCATCGAGGTGTACATGGAGCGCAAGCAGCCCCTGATCATCATCGCCGGCGCCGACTATGGCCAGGGTTCCTCGCGGGACTGGGCCGCCAAGGGCGTACGCCTGGCCGGCGTGGAAGCCATCGTGGCCGAAGGTTTTGAACGCATCCACCGCACCAACCTGGTGGGCATGGGCGTCTTGCCGCTGGAGTTTTTGCCGGGCGTGAACCGCAAGACGCTGGGCCTGGACGGCAGCGAAACCTACGACGTCGTGGGCGAGCGCACGCCGCGCTCCACCTTGACCCTCGTCATTCACCGCAAGAACGGCGAAACGGTCGACGTGCCCGTCACCTGCCGCCTCGATACGGCGGAAGAGGTGTCGATCTATGAGGCCGGTGGCGTGCTGCAGCGATTTGCCCAAGATTTCCTCGAATCTTCGAAAGCCGCGTAACGGTAGGTCGGATTAACGCTTGCGCGTAATCCGACGCTGTCTGCCAAAACGCGCCAACAATGTGTCGGATTACGCGTGGCGAAGCCACGCTAATCCGACCTGCCTCTTTCCAGGAAAACTCATGACCCACACCCCCCAAATCAAAATCCCCGCCACCTATATGCGCGGCGGAACCAGCAAGGGCGTGTTCTTCCGCCTGCAGGATTTGCCCGCCAGCGCGCAAGTGCCGGGCGCCGCGCGCGATGCGCTGCTGCTGCGCGTGATCGGCAGCCCCGACCCCTACGGCAAGCAGATCGACGGCATGGGCGGCGCCACGTCGAGCACCAGCAAGACGGTGATCCTGGCGAAAAGTACGAAGCCGGAGCACGACGTCGACTATCTGTTCGGCCAGGTCTCGATCGACAAGCCTTTCGTCGACTGGAGCGGCAACTGCGGCAACCTGTCGGCCGCCGTCGGTTCGTTCGCCATCGCCAGCGGCCTGGTGGACGCGGCCCGCGTGCCTGCCAATGGGATCGCCACGGTGCGCATCTGGCAAGCCAATATCGGCAAGACCATCATCGCCCACGTGCCCATGACGCATGGCGAAGTGCAGGAAACGGGCGATTTCGAACTCGATGGCGTAACCTTCCCGGCCGCGGAAGTGAAGCTGGAATTCCTCGACCCGGCCGCGGAGGAAGAGGGCGGCGGCGGCGCGATGTTTCCTACCGGTAATTTGGTCGACGACCTCGACGTGCCCGGCATTGGAATTTTAAAAGTCACGATGATCAACGCCGGCATCCCGACGATTTTCGTCGATGCGGACGCCATCGGCTACACGGGCACGGAACTGCAGGATGCCATCAATGGCGATCCGGCCGCCCTGGGCCGCTTCGAGACCATCCGCGCGCATGGCGCGCTGCGCATGGGTTTGATTTCCCATCTCGATGAAGCGGCCAAGCGCCAGCACACGCCGAAGGTGGCCTTTGTCGCCAGGCCGGCCGGCTATGTGTCGTCGAGCGGGAAAAAGGTGGCGGCGGGCGACATCGACCTGCTCGTGCGCGCTCTGTCCATGGGCAAGCTGCACCACGCCATGATGGGCACGGCGGCAGTTGCCATCGGCACGGCGGCGGCCATTCCCGGTACTCTGGTCAACCTGGCGGCCGGAGGCGGTCCCCGCAACTCGGTGCGCTTCGGCCACCCGTCCGGCACCCTGATGGTGGGCGCGGAAGCGGCGCTGGTCGATGGCGCCTGGAGCGTTACCAAGGCCATCATGAGCCGCAGCGCGCGCGTGCTGATGGAAGGCAGCGTGCGCATTCCCGGCGACGCGTTTTAAGGCCAGGTCAATTAGGCCGATGCGCATGCAGATCAGTTGATATTTCTGCTAGCAAAGTAACTGAGCGACAAGGAAAATGGGGGAGCGTCAGCCGCGATGCGCATGCGGTGGCGGCCTCCCATGCTTCCTGACTGGTGAACCCCGATGCTATTTAACTCCTACGTCTTCCTGTTTGCCTATCTGCCCATCACGGTGGCCGGATTTTTCATCCTGGGACGGCGCAGCCAGTTATGGGCCGCCGCCTGGCTGGCCGGCGCCTCGCTGTTTTTCTATGGCTGGTGGGATTACCGCTACCTGCCGCTGCTGCTCGGCTCCGTCGTCTTCAACTACACGTGCGCGGGTCGGCTGGGGCCTGGGCGTATCCGCCACCGCAAGGGCCTGTTGATCGCGGCCATCGCCGCCAATCTGGCCCTGCTTGCGTACTACAAGTATGCGGGTTTCTTTGTTGCCAGCCTGTCGCAATTGTTGGCGCAGCCGCTGCCCGTCCTGCATGTGGTGCTGCCCATCGGGATTTCGTTTTTCACGTTTACCCAGATCGCCTTCCTGGTCGACACCTACCAGGGCAAGGCGCAGGAAAGCCGCTTTGTCCACTACCTGCTGTTCGTCACGTATTTTCCGCACCTGATCGCCGGCCCCGTATTGCACCACAAGGAAATGATGCCGCAGTTTGCCGACAAGCGGATTTTCCGCCTGTCGGCCAGGAATGTGGCCATCGGCGCGACCATTTTCATCATCGGGTTGGCGAAGAAAGTGCTGGTCGCCGATAACATCGGCCCGTATGCGGCGCCGCTGTTCAGCGATCCGGCCGCGCCATCGCTGCTGGTCGCCTGGGGCGGGGTACTGGCGTACGCGTTCCAGTTGTATTTCGATTTCTCCGGCTATTCCGACATGGCCATCGGCTTGTCGCGCCTGTTCGGCGTGCGCCTGCCTTTGAACTTCGATTCGCCCTATAAAGCGCGCAATATCGCGCAATTCTGGCGCCGCTGGCACATGACCTTGTCGCGCTTCCTGCGCGATTACCTGTATATCCCGCTGGGCGGCAACCGCTACGGGCCCGTGCGGCGCTACCTGAATCTGATGATCACCATGGTGCTGGGCGGCCTGTGGCATGGCGCCGGGTGGAATTTCATCGTATGGGGGGCGCTGCATGGCGCTTACCTGGGCGTCCACAAGGGCTGGAGCGGGCTAGCTCGGCGCTTGCATCTGCCGCTCGACAATCGGGCGTGGAAGATCACCGCTATTTTCATCACCTTTGCCGCCGTTTGCGTTGCCTGGGTCTTTTTCCGTGCACCGGACATGGCGACGTCATGGTCGATACTGCAGGGCATGGCCGGCGGTAACGGCATTGCCATCCCCGACGCGCTGGCCAGCCGCGTGCCATCGCTGCAGCGCTTGCTGGAGACGATGGGCGTGACGTTTTACCTGGGTGAAGGTGTCCAGTTCGTCAAGACCTGGACGTGGATAAGCATAGCGGCGCTGCTCGCCTTCGCCTTTCCGAACACGCAGCAGATCATGCGCCGCTGCGCACCGGCACTGGATTTTCAGCGTGCCCGCATTGCAGGTGCGGCAGGCCTGAACATGACGCGCCTGCTGACGTGGCGCGCTTCGACCGCATGGGCCGCAGCCATCGCGTTGCTGGCGTTGGCGAGCATCCTCGGTCTGAACCGGCCCGCCGATTTCTTGTATTTCCAGTTCTGACGGAGAGCGCTGAAAATGACCCGACTATCTTATGGCCGTTATCTGTCCATCCTCACGCTGGTGCTGCTGTCCTGCGCATGCCTGCTATGCGTCATTGTGTACATCGTCGATCCATACAGCTTGTATGGCGTGGCCAGGCGCGAAAACTTCAATGCCGTCAAGCCTGGCCTGGAGCGCTACCAGAGCCAGATCAAGCACGAACACGCGCTGCGGCTGCAGCCGCGGTTCATCATCCTGGGCAACTCGCGCGCGGAGATCGGTTTCGATCCGCATACCGCTGCATTTAGCGCGATGCAGGGTGCTGGCTACAATATGGGAATTCCCGGCACTGGGATGGCCACGGCCATCAGTCAGTTCAAGCAACTGACACAGGCAGGTATCAAGCCCGGAGTGGTGATCGTGGGCCTTGAATTTCTCGACTTCCTGACCCCGGCAGTCGCGCCGTCGGCACCTGCGGAAGCAGAAGCGCCGCGCGCCCATGCTCCGGGATTCTGGCGTTTTGACACCTTGTTTTCGCTGGCCTCGGTCAAGGACGCCGTGAAGACCCCGCTCATCCAGCATGACAGGGCAGCATTCATCATGGCGCCCGATGGCCACAATCCCGCGCAGGAGCTTGGGGCGCAAGCGGCCCGCGATGGCTATTACAAGGTATTCAAGCATCGGGCGCAGAAAAGCACCGCTCGATTTGTCAAAATGTCGAAGACCGATTTTGCCGACGGCGATTTTCAATCGCTGCACGACTTCTTGCTGGCGATGTCCGCCACGCAAGCTGATATCAAGCTGGTGATCTATCCCTATCACGCGCAGATGCTCACCTTGTTCGAAGAAGCAGGCCTGTGGCCCCTGTTCGAGCAGTGGAAACAGCAGGTCGTGCAGCAAGTGGCGGCAGTGAAAAAGGAGAATCCGTCGGCCAGCATCAGCGTGACCGATTTCAGCGGTTTCGGCCGCTACAACTGCGAGCCGATACCCACTCAACAACAGCGCCAAGCCAGCACACGCTGGTACTGGGAAGCAGGACATTTCAAGAAGGCGCTGGGCGATGTCGTCATGCAGCGCGTCATGACGCAAAAGGGGGGCGCGCCGGACGATGGCCAGTTCGGCATGCCGCTGACCGGCGCCACCCTGGCGGCGAATCGCGACAGGATCGCCGCCGAGCGCCGCGCCTGCGTGGCGGCGCAGCCGGAGATGTTCGAGTTCTCGAAAAAACTGTTTGAAAAATCGTTGGAGGATGCACGCATACGCAGATAAACGACAGAAATACGCAGGCAGATGCTCTACACATAAAGTGGCCAGACCCGTTCGCCCAGGCCCGATACAGATTGCACGCATACCGGAGGAGACATGAATTTCGCAGCATTTTATCAACGTTCGATCGACACGCCTGACGCTTTCTGGCGCGAGGAAGCGGACAAGATCGACTGGAACACCCCGTTTTCGCAAGTGCTCGATTATTCCCGCCCGCCGTTCGCCAAATGGTTCGTCGGCGGGACCACGAATTTGTGCCACAACGCCGTCGACCGCTGGGTGGACAGCCAGGGTGATGCCGCCGCGCTGATCGCCATTTCCACCGAAACGAACACGGAGCGCAGCTACAGCTTTCGCGAGCTGCAGCGCGAAGTAGAGCGCTGCGCCGCCATGCTGCTGTCGCTGGGCGTGGTCGAGGGCGACCGCGTATTGATCTACATGCCGATGATCGCCGAGGCGGCGTTTGCCATGCTCGCGTGCGCCCGCATCGGCGCCGTGCATTCCGTGGTGTTCGGCGGCTTTGCCGCCAACAGCCTAGCCAGCCGCATCGACGATGCGCAACCCAAGCTGGTATTCTCCGCCGATGCCGGTTCGCGCAATGGCAAGGCGATTGCCTACAAGCCGCTGCTCGACGAAGCCATCCGCATCGCCGCGCACAAGCCGCAGCACGTGCTGCTGGTCGACCGCCAACTGGTGCCGATGGAACTGGCGCCGGGCCGCGACGTCGATTATGCGGCGCTGCGCGAGCGGCACATCGACGCGCGGGTACCCGTCGCCTGGCTCGAATCGAACGCGCCGTCGTACGTGCTGTACACCTCGGGCACGACGGGTAAACCGAAGGGCGTGCAGCGCGACGTGGGCGGCTATGCGGTGGCGCTGGCGTCGTCGATGCAGTACAACTTCTGCGGCAAGCCCGGCGAAACCTTCTTTGCCACCTCGGATATCGGCTGGGTGGTGGGACACTCCTACATCGTGTACGGCCCGCTGATCGCCGGCATGGCCACCATCCTGTACGAAGGCTTGCCCATCTGTCCCGATGCGGGCATCTGGTGGAGCATCGTTGAAAAATACAAGGTCACGCGCATGTTCTCGGCGCCGACGGCCATCCGCGTGCTGCGCAAGCACCCGGTGGAACTGATGCGCAAATATGACTTGTCTTCCTTGAAAGCGCTGTACCTGGCGGGCGAGCCGCTCGATGAAACGACGTCGCAGTGGATCGCCGACGAACTGAAGGTGGACATCATCGACAACTACTGGCAGACGGAGACGGGCTGGCCCATTCTCTCGGTGGCCAAGGGTATCGCCGACACGCCGACGCGCCTGGGCAGCCCGGGCCTGGCCATGTACGGCTACCAGGTCAGGCTGCTCAACGAGGCGACGGGCGAGGAGTGCGGTGCCAACGAGAAGGGCGTGCTGGTGCTGGAAGGCCCGCTGCCGCCCGGCTGCATGCAGACGGTGTACGGCGACGACGCGCGTTTCGTCGACACCTACTGGTCCACCTTCAGCGGGCGGCAAGTGTATTCCACGTTCGACTGGGGCGTGCGCGACGCGGATGGCTATTATTTTATTTTGGGCCGCACCGACGACGTGATCAACGTGGCCGGCCACCGCCTGGGCACGCGCGAAATCGAGGAAAGCATCACCAGCCATCCGAACGTGTCGGAAGTGGCCGTGGTGGGCGTGGAAGACAAGCTCAAAGGTCAGGTGGCGATGGCTTTCGTGATCCTCAAGGACCCGCGGGGTTTTGACAGCATTGAGGCGAAAACGGCGCTGGAACGCGAAGTGATGGCCGTCGTCGACCGCCAGCTGGGCGCCGTGGCGCGGCCCGCGCGCGTGCTGTTCGTGGCGCAGCTGCCGAAGACGCGCTCGGGCAAGCTGCTGCGCCGTTCGATCCAGGCCATCTGCGAAGGACGCAGTCCGGGCGACCTGACGTCGATGGACGATCCGGCATCGCTGCAGCAGATCCAGGCAGCATTGGCGTCAGCGCCATGACGGGAACGAAGTTTATCAATCGATAAACTTCATTTTCAAATGCGGTCGCTTTCCTTGCGTACGACCCTGCCCACGATCAGGCATTCATTGCCGCGGCACAGCTTGCGGTGATATTTGCGCTGGTCGGGGTTGTCCGAGGTCAGCCACCATTCGCCGATATCGCGCGCCATGCGCTTGACCACCGGCTCGCCTTCGTAATTGATGGCAAACACAATGCCGTCGGCCGGCCGGTTGTCGGCCGTATTGATGATCACCACGTCGTCCTCGTACAGGGCCGGCTCCATGCTCTCGCCCTTGACCTTGATCGCCACCAGTTTTTCAGGGTGGTAGCCATTGCGCTCGACCCAGCTGCGCGGCACGCTGATGGTGCTGCCGTCGTGCGTTTCCGGCTCGATGGCAAAGCCCGTGATGCCGGCCGACAGGCGCAGTTTTACCTTGCGGATCGGGTAGAAACGTTCATCCTCGCCATCTTCCACGACCACGGGCCGTACGCCGGCCAGTGCGCGCGCGGCCATGGCCGCCTGGTCGGGTGCCGCGCCCTGGTCGAAGTACATGCTGCCCAGCTGCAGGTCCGCTTCCAGCTTGCGCGCGATCTTTTCGCTGAAGGCGCGTCCCTCGCGGTAGGTGGGCGAGAGGATTTGCGAGATGCGCGCCTCGCTCCAGCCGCTGACGTCGGAAATTTTCTTGCGCGTGTTGTCGTAGTGCTCGCGGATCAGGGCCAGCAGGCGGTCGCGTCTGTATTGATACATATCCATCTCCACATTAAACCTGAAATTTACCGTTTGATAAATTACCAAATGCTTGACTTTAACATTATCGATTGATAAAGTCTACTTGTTGCCTGTCGCAAACGTACTACAGCGTTTGCCGGTTGGCGACACCACGGGAGGTCAGGCAGATGTTGAACAGCAGTCAGTCGGTTGAAAGCAGGGCGGTGCCGCGGCAGGGGCGCCAGTTACAGGGACGCAGCAAGAAGTCGCAGCTGCATATCGCCCGCATCGCGCAGTACATTCGCGAGCAGGGCCAGGCCAGCGCGGCGCAGTTGTCCGCCTTGCTGGGACTCGATGCGGGCACCATGAGCCGCTATCTGCGCCACATGTGCGGCATGGGACAGATCCACCTGGCGCAGCGCCATTGCACGGAGCCGGGACGCCAGCGGCCCGCCCTGTACGCGCTGGGCGAGCAGGACGACGAGGTCGACGGTTGGGCCGAACTGCCGCCGCAGGTGCGCCGCACGGCCAGCTGGCCACGCGGTGCGGCGCGCCGCGATCCGCTGGTGGCGGCCCTGTTCGGGCCGGCGCAGGACAACTAAGACAAGTATCAACGAGGAGAAAATCATGGGGTTTGCAGAAAAATTCATCGCATCGCTGTCGTCGCAGAACCTGCGCGACGATGCCGTCCACCACGACCTGGACGTGATCGCGGCGGCCGCGCTGGCCGGCGACATGGGCGCCTTGCTGTGCCGCGTCAAATACGCGGACGGCACCATCAGCCGCCTGTTCGAGGGCAATGCCGGCAACCTGGCGCAGCTGCTGCGCGCCTGGACGGCGGCCGTGACGCAGAAGGGCCGCGCGCGGCGCTGGGTCAAGGCGCAGACGGCCTGGGATGCGCAGGCCGCCAATACCCTGTACCGCCGCGTGGCCGAAGCGTCGCTCGCGCATTGGCTCGACAGCAAATGCAAGGTTTGCCACGGTACGGGCGTCGTCGCCGCCATGCAGGCGGGCGCACCGGTCGTCTGCAAGGCGTGCCACGGTGCCGGCGAAGCGGCCATCAGCTGCTCCGGCGGCTTCGAGCTCGAACGCATCAAGGATATGGTCAGCGAGCTGGAAGGTATCTTCCAGTCGCACGGGGCCCGCGCCATGCGCCGCCTGGGTCACTGAAAAGTTTTTTGCAATATGCCTGGCGCTGAAAAAAACGCCCCTACAATAGAGTTTCGATCACGCAGCAACAGCAACACCGCAACACCGCAACACCGCAACACCGCAACACCGCAACACCGCAACACCGCAGGACCACATGCTTCTCCACTCGTAATAGACGCGTCTCTGGCGCGACACCGATAGGGGAAATCAGCGCAGCGAACGGCCTTCATGGCTCCTTCGCCCATCTTTCGTCCGGCACGGCCCCGTGCCATCCGGACGCCAGCCCGCCGCCTCACCGCGCGCGGGCTTTTTCGTTTCATCTCCCATTTTCCAGTTTTTTCCACAAGGCCGCTCCGGCGGTTTTCATCCCACGAAAGGTATTACTTATGGCATCGACAGCAAACGGCATCGACAGCTTGATCGTTATCAGCAAACAAAGCGCCGAAGGCAGCAAGGCCGCCGCCGGCGGCGGCCAGATTTATCCCCGCGTCACGGCCACCTTCGACACGGAAGCGGACAAATATGCGAGCGCCGAAATCGACGCCAGCCAGCAGCAGGGCGATACCCGCCTGGGCAATTTCCGCACCACGGGCGCCATCAAGGCCGAAGCGGCGTGCGGCACCTATGCGCCGCTGATGGCAGCGCTGCTGCGCCGCGACTTCACGGCCGGCGGCGTCGCTGCCGCGCAAACCACCATCGCTGCCGCCGCCTCCGGCCTGACGCGCAGCGCCGGTTCCTGGCTGGCGGAAGGTTTCCGCGCCGGCAGCGTGGTGCGCATCACCGGCATGACGGCGCCGGCCGCCGCCAACAACGCGAAGAACTTCTTCGTCACGTCGGTGACGGCGACCAACCTGAACGGCCAGTTCATGGACGGTTCCGCCATGATCGTCAAGGCGGCCGGCGACTCGGTCGGCGTGGCGGCGGTGGGCAAGCGCAGCTTCACCCCCTTGAGCGGCCACACCACCGACTGGTTCACGGCCGAAGTGCAGGACCCGAAGATCGGCGTGCACCGCAGCTTCGTCGACCAGCTGGTCAGCAAGATGGATATCGCCGTGCAGCCGAACGGCATCACCAGCCTGGACTTCACGCTGATGGGCAAGGCGGAAGGCCCGACCACGGCCGTGCCGTACTTCCCCACGCCGCTGGCCGCGCCGGGCACCGGCAAGTTTTCGGGCGCCACGGCGATGCTGTCCGTGAACGGCATCCCGTCGCAGATCTGCACCGGCATGTCCGTCTCGCTCGACGGCCAGGTCAAGGTCGACCCGGTGATCGGTTCGAAGTACGCCACGGCCGCCTCGCGCGGCAAGGTCATGGGCTCGGGCCAGTTCACGGTGCTGCTGCAGGACACCACTTACCTCGACTACTTCAAGTCCGAGACGGAAATCCCGCTCGCCTACGCCATGGCATCGGGCACGGCGCCGGCAGCCGACGTGCTGGCGCTGGCCATGGGCCGCATCAAGATCACCTCGGCCAAGATCGACGACGGCGAGAAAAACAAGATCGTCACCTGCGCCTTCGACGTCCTGCGCTACAAGGGCGCCGATGCGCAGCATGAAGCGACCACCCTGACCATCCAGGACAGCGCGCTGTAAGCGACTAGCGTCTGTACCGGGGCCGCCTTGATGGCGGCCTTTTTACTTTTACCTCAATCAAGAAAGCAAATACATATGAACAACGCACAAATGATCGCCTCGGCTGGTTTTGATATTTCCCTGTTGAATGATGGCAACAAATCGGTGGATCAGGTGCACCTGGTGTCGGTGTTGTTTGACGAAGACGGGGCACACAAGGCGGGCTTTGACATCGTCAGCAAAAATTCCGACCAGTACCGTGCCGTGATTCGCGAAACGTCGGTGGTGGCGATCAAGCGCTCGGTGCAAAAAAGCAAGCAAATCGACGCGAAGACCGACGAAGGCGCCGCGGAACTGTATGACCTGGCGGAAAACCGCAACATGAAGATCGCCATCGCGGTGGTGGTGGGCATGCCTGGTTTCGTCGACAAGGGCGTCCCGGTACAGCCTTCCCCGGCTTTGCTGAAGGCGATTTTTGAAAAAATGCCGTCCTGGCAGGAAAAAGTGCTGGCCGCACTCGAGGCGGACGGCAATTTTTTGACGGTCTAGCCGCCGCCTTGCTGCTTTTTGCCGAGGAACAGTTCGAGCGTTCGGCAAAGGCGGCTGATGGTAATGCGAAAGGCGACCACCTGGATGCCGCCAAGCGCCATCCACTCTACCGGGAGCCGCAGGCTCTCGTTCGCGCGCAACTGCCGTTTGAACTGGCGCATGTGTGGCAGTTTTTCGTGCAGATGAGTCGCAAGCGGCAAAACGGCATGGCGGTCAATCCCTTGAGCAGCCTGGATATCCTGGCATGGCAACTGCGGCATCGTATCCGTTTGGCGGTTTGGGAAGAGGAGCTGGTCGATCAGCTTGACGCAGCGTATATCTCCCATCAAAACAGTTCGCCTTAGCCCTGGTTTTGCCCTGATTTTTACAGCAGAGGTGACACGGAAAACACAACAGCCGTCGTGAAGGTGGCCTCGATTGCACAGTCACCTTTGCGGTGGCTTTTTTTATGGGTAAATTATGACCGTTGAAATTGAAACATTACAGATACGCATCGATACGCTCAATGTGCGCATCGCGGCAGATGATCTGGAACGCATGCGCGAGGCCAGCGAGCGGGCTGCCAAGTCGACTTTCAAACTCGAAGATGTCACGAAAAAATACACGGAGATACTCTCCAACCTGGGTATTTCCAACAATATCGGCCAGATCGTCAAACTGTCAGATGAATATACCAAACTGACAGCGCAACTGCGCATGTCGACCAGCTCGACGCAGGAATATGGCGAGGCGTACGACAACGTCAAGCGCATTGCCGCCTCGGGGCAGACGGACCTTGCCGCCACGGCGGGTCTGTATGCCCAAATGAACGATGCGACCAAAAAACTGGGCATCAGCCAGACCGAAGTGGCCGGCATCACCGAGGCGCTCAATCTTGGCGTCAAGATTAGCGGCGCCTCGGCGGCCGATTCCGCTACCGCCTTCAAGGGGCTGTCCAATGCCTTCGCCGATGGCGCCCTGAGCAGCCAGCAATTTAACGATATCAGCCAAGCCGCCCCTGAAGTCATGGCAGCCATGGCCGCCGGCCTGGGCGTGTCGAAAGAAGCGCTCGCCGGGCTTGCCGGCGCTGGATTGATTACTGCCGACGTGATGGCCGTCGCACTGCCGAACGCGCTGGGCGAGTTGCGCAAGGAAGCTGTGCAGTTCGAAACCATCGGTGGCAGCTTTACCGTCTTGAGCAATAACGTGATGGAATTCACGGCGAGACAGGCGGAGTCTACCGGCGCCGTGCGCCTGATGACGAGCGGTCTCGAATTTTTGTCAAATAACCTGACTCTCGTCGTTGGCGTGCTCGAAACGCTGACCACCGCGAAATTTGGCACCTGGGCCGCCGGCGTCGTCGTGGCTACGTATAGCAAGGTCGCGGCTAACCGGGCCTTGCTTGCCTCCACTTTGGCGGCGGCGAATGCCGACGTGACGGCGACCGCCGCCACCTCGGCACTGGCGACCGCGCGTGTGGCTGAATTGCAAGCGACGATACGCGCCAGCCAGGCCGACGTGGCGCTGGCGTTGACCACCAATGGCTTGATCCCGGCCCAGGCCCGTGCTGCAGTTGCCGCCGAAGCCCATGCCGGAGCCTTGGTGGCGCAGACAGCGGCAATGCGTGCCGCGTCTGTTACCGCTGGCGTTTTGCGCGGTGCGTTGGCCTTCCTAGGCGGTCCGATCGGATTGATTGTCACGGTGCTGGGCTTGGGTGCAACCGCCTGGTCCATGTGGGGGAGTTCAGCGAAGGACAATGCGGAGAAAGCCGTAGAACCCATGCGCAAGAGTACCAAGGAAATCGTGGCTGAACTCGACAAGCAGATGGTCCAGCTTGCAAAGCGCAATGAGCTGGCAAAGCTGGGCGTGTCGGAGAAAGGACTGAATACCCCGGCTGGCGAGCGCATGCTGGAGATTTCGACGGAAATGGATGCCGTGCGCAATCGCACGGGAAAATACAAGTCCCTGGACAAGGCCGGGGTGGACAGCAACCTGGCAAGGCTGCAGGGCGAATTGGATATGGTGCAGGGCAAGCTCAAGCAGCTTGAGCAACAAGAAGCGCCCGGCAAACCGAAGAACGGGCCTGCTACCGGCATGCCGGCGCTTCCCGCTCCCCCCACGCCTTTTGAGTCCATGATGAATGAGATGCGCGGCAAGGCCCGCGACCTGAAGCGCGAAGCTGCCGGCTATGCCGAGATGAACGAGGCGCAAAAGTTCGATTATCAGTTGAAGGAACTCCTGGCGGATCGGACGAACAAAGTGACTGCGTCGCAGCAGGCGGGATTCGAGGTTGCGCGTAAGGTAATTCAGGCCCGCGTCGATGAGATCGAGGTGGGCAAGCAAGCCAAGGCTGTGACCGAGCAGACGCTGGCAGACGCGAAAGCGCTGTCCGAGACGCGGACGCAGGCCGTTGCCGATGCCGTCAAGGAAGCCGAGGCTGGCGAAAAGCTGGTGGCGGTGTATGGCATGAGCAAGACCGCCATCGCGCAGAATGAAATGGCGCTGTTGAAGGAGCAGCGCGCGGCGCTGGCAGTGGGCAAGGAAAACGCGGCCCAGATCGAGTATTTGAATGCATTGATCGATGCCAAGCAGCGCAGCATGACGGCGACGGAAGAACTGGCCGCCAAGGAAGCGTCTGCGGCGGCGGCCAAGAAGGCTTCCGATGACTGGGCCGCCAGCGCCAAGGACATCGAAAAGTCACTGACTGACGCGTTCATGAACGGCTTCGAAGGCGGCAAGAACCTGGCGACCATGTTCAAGGACAAGTTGAAGAACATGTTCAACAACCTCGTGCTGCAACCGATCATGTCGCCCATCGCGGCCGGCTTTGCCTCATTCCTGAATCCGGGCGCGGCGCAAGCGCAGGGCAGTGTGGCCAACGGCGGGGGCATCCAGTCGTTCCTGAGTTCGGCGAAGGGCATCTACGATTCACTATCCAGCGGACTTTCCGGTATTGGTACATCAGTGGCCAATGGCGTGCAGCGTGGCATGAGCATGCTGCAAGGCACTCCTTACACGGCCGGGGCCAATGGCGCATTCGCCACCGGTGCGGGTGCGGCGGCAAGCGTTGCCGCCGGCGTCATGGGCGGAGTATATGGCGGCAAGATGATTTCAGGGGAGTACGGCCGTAATGGCATCGTCAATGCTGGCACGGCGATCGGGGCTGTCGTTGGCAGCGTTTTCCCGGTGGTAGGTACTGCCGTGGGCGCGCTGGTGGGCGGCTTGCTGGGGGGAGCAGCGAACCGCCTGTTCGGCATGGGCGAAAAAAAGGTCAGCAGTGCCGGTATTTCCGGCAGCCTCGGTGCCGATGGCTTTACGGGTGAGAGTTATTCGAACTGGACCCAGAAGGGCGGCCTTTTCCGCAAGAATAAAAAAGGTACCGACCGCTCTGAAGTCGATGCCGAGCTGGCGGCCTCGCTTGGCGATACGTATGCGCAGATGAAGGCGGTGACGGGCGCTTTCGCCAGCACCTTGGGCGTCAACACGGATAGCCTGGCCACGCGCACGCAGTCGCTCAATATCGTCATGACCAAGGATGACGCCGCGAACCAGAAAGCCATTGCCGATTTCTTTACCGGCGTCGGCGATGCGATGGCAAAGGAACTGGTGCCATCGCTGTCGCAACTGAGCCAGAAGGGCGAATCGGCCAGCGCTGCGCTGCAGCGCCTGGCGGGCAACTACGCGGTTGTCGATGGCGTGCTGGCTACCCTGGGCAGCACATCGCAGCAGGCATTCGGCGCCGTTGGCGTGGCGTCCCTGGCGGCACGCGAGCAGCTGGTCAAGGCTGCCGGCGGCGTGGAAGCACTGGGCAATCGGACTGCATTCTTTGCCGAAAACTATCTGACCGAAGCCGAGCGTCTGGCGCCCGTGCAAAAACACGTGACGGAACAGATGGCGGCCCTGGGCTATGCCAGTGTGACTACGCGAGCGCAGTTCAAGGACACGGTATTGCAATTGGTCAATTCTGGCGCATTGGCTACCAAGACGGGGGCCGACCAGTATGCGGGCCTGATGGCATTGGCCGATGCGTTCGCGAAGACGCATGCGGCGACGGAAAGCCTGACCAGGTCGGAACAGAGTATTGCCGACGAGCGCAAGGGTATCCAGGAAAAGCTTGACCAGATGACGATGACTACGGCGCAATTGCGTGCCAGGGAGCGTACAGCGGTCGATGCCGCTAACCTGGCCTTGTATGACCAGTTGCAGGCGCGGCAGGATATTGCAACTGCCTATGAAACGGAGTCTTCGGCCCTCAAGTCCACCATCGAGCGTCTGAAATCGTTTGGCGACGGCATCCGCACCTTCAAGGATTCTCTGTTGCTGGGCAACCTGTCGACCTTGACGCCGATGCAGAAGATGGTAGAGGCGCAGCGTCAGTATGAAGAGACGCTGGCCAAGGCGAAGACGGGCGATGCGGCGGCGCAGTCGGCGCTGACAGGTACTGCCACCGCGTATTTGACGGCCAGCCAGGTCGTGAACGCTGCAAGCGCGAGCTATGCCGCCGATGCGGCCAGGGTCCAGTCCGAGCTGGCGGCGCTGGCGGCGATCACGGGCACGCAGTTGAATGATGCGCAAAAGCAGCTGACGGCACTCGATACGCAGGTGGGGCAGTTGATTAACCTGAACAAGACGGCGGTCGGTATCGAGCAAGCGGTCGCTGCGCTGGGTGCGGCGTTGCGGGCAGGCGGGCAGACCGATATCACGGGCGGCATGCGGTTTTCGCCTGCCGCCGGCATGTCTGTCGCCGCCTCTTTCGGAGAAGCCGCGGTGGAAGCACCAGCAGTCTTCGACCCCATGCGCTACTCGTCGGTGGCGAACGTCGGCTCCGAGGTGCTGGTGGCCGAAATCCGCGGCCTGCGCGAAGACAACCAGGCCATGCGTGTCGAACTGGAAGGCTTGCGCGCCGACCAGCGGGCGCAAACGGGCGCCACCATCCAGGCCACCTTTGAATCGAATGCCAACGCCGCCAGGACGGTGGTCGATGGCGTGGATAAATCGTCCCGGGCATCCGCCTGGGCCAATGCAGTGAAAGGAGAATACGCATGACCGATGCGCAATTTCAGGATTGGCTGCAAAGCCCGTCGGCCATCCGCATGGTGCTGATCGAGGCGCAGGTGAACGTGGCCGGCAGCGAGGTGACGCGGTATATCGCCTCGCGGCCCTACGTCACCGGGCCGGTTGAGGTGCCGGCGAATACCGCGTACCAGCCGCTGGCCAAGGGCGGCCTGGCTTTCACGGAGCAGGTCAGCCTGTCCGGCGAGGCGGGGCTGTCGGGCGGCGATATCGAACTCGATAACGCCGACGGGGCGCTCGATGGCTGGCTGGATGACGTCTGGATGAACCGGCCGATCAAGGCCTGGGCCGGCGATGCATCGTGGCCGCGCGCCGACTTCCGGCTGGTCTTCGACGGCATCATCGCCGACGTGGCCAGTGCGGGTCGCGAGTCGGTCAACCTGGTACTGCGCGACAAGCTGCAGCGCCTGAATACGCCAATTTCCGAAGCCAAGCTGGGTGGGGCGACGCCGAACAAGGACGCCATCCTGCCGATACCGTTTGGCGAGTGCCACAACGTGGCGCCCTTGCTGACCAATCCTGCCACCCTGGAATACGGTTTTCTCGGCGCGATCGAATCGACGTTCGAGGTGCGCACCAACGGCAAGCCGATCGCCGTGGCGCTCAATGACCAGGCGGGACGCTTCAACCTGACGACCGATCCGTTTTCCACCACGATCACGGCCAGCGTGCAGGGCGACAAGGGCGGCGGTTATGCGCCGCGCATCGCCCCGCTGGTGCAGCGCATCGCCACCGCCTACGGCAAGGCGGCCGACCGTTTTACCCCGGACGACCTGGACCTGGTCAACCTGGCCGCCTTCGATGCGGCCCACCCGCAGCCGGTGGGGCTGTATGTTGCGGACCGCACGAACCAGGCGCAGGCCATCCAGCAGCTGGCGGCCAGCGTGGGCGCCCAGGCGCTCATGTCGCGCACCGGCCAGCTGCGCCTGGTGCAGATTGCGCTGCCGGCCGCCGGCGTGCCGGTGGAGATCGGTCCGGAACAGATGCGCGAACGCTCGCTGCGTCCCGCGCAGCGCGTGCCCGTGACGGCGGCCGTGAAGATCGGCTTCGACCGCAACTGGACGCTGCAGGCAGGCCTGACGACGAGCATTCCGCCCGCGCATGCGGATTTGTACGCCACGGAATGGCTGACGGAGACGGTTGTCGATGAGGCGGTGCGCACACGCTATCGCCTGAGCGACGACCCGGTGCAGATCGATACCTGCCTGAAGACGCGGGCCGACGCCCGCGCGGAAGCGCAGCGGCGCCTGGCCCTGAACAAGGTGCCGCGCACCATTTATGAATTCGATGGAGAACCCGAGATGATGATGCTGGAACTGGGACAGCCCGTGCGGCTGCGCGCCGAACGCTTCGGCTTGCAGGATGGCGTGCCGGGCGTGGTGGTGATGCTGTCGCGCTTCTGGCTGACGGGCAGAGTGACGGTGGGGGTGCTCGTATGAGCGCCATAGTGGGGGAACGCGACAGGCTGCTGCAGGCGACGGCGGAGCGTTTCAGTACCGTTGCCGATGGCAAGGCGATCCTGATGGCCGCCAGCACGCCCGTGTTTCGCGTCAATAGCGCGGGCGAGGGTGCGCCTGGTTCGATCGCCATCACGGCCAAGCCCGTGAACGTGGTGGGCGATATCGTGTTTTCGGTATCGTCCGGCACGACCTTGCGGGTCAACGGCAACGTGGCCACGGTCGATTTTGCCAGCATGACGACCGACACGGCGCTGGTGCAGGCGCGCATCAGTGAGTTTGGCGTCGATTACATCGCCAATTACATGGTCAGCAAGGTCTTCGACGGCGCCGCTGGCGAGACGGGCCTGGCCGGTTTGAATACGGGCCAGGCTTTCGCCTACAAGCGCGCCGCTGCGGCACCTGGCGATTCTCCGGGCGACATTATCTTTACCTTCGCCACTGCCGCCATCACGACGCCGGCCGGCAACGACCTGGCCAATGGCTGGTCGAAGAATATCCCGGCCGGCACGGCGCCGTTGTACGTGCGCGTGGCCGCCGCCAGTTCGCGCAATGCGACGGATGGCATCGCCGCAGGCGAATGGACGGCGCCCGTACAGCTGGCGCAGAATGGCGCCGACGGCTTGAATGTGGCATCGGTGCGGATCTACCAGCGGGGCCCGAGCAGTATCGCGCCGGCACTGCCCAGCGCCACATGCACGTTCACGTTTGCCACGGGCGAGTTGGCGGGCCTGAACAACGGCTGGTCAAGCCAGGTGCCTGCAAACGGCGGCGCTTATCTGTTCACGTCCGGGGCGACGGCAGCCTCGCGCACTGCCGTCGACGATATCGCCCCTGGCGAGTGGGCTTCGGCGGCCCGTCTGGCTGCCGACGGCGAGACTACCTACACCTGGGTGAAATATGCCGCTTCCGCGGCAGGCGGGGGACTGTCGGATGCGCCGGCAGGCATGAGCTATATCGGTCTTGCGTATAACAAGCCCACGCCGGAAGAAAGCAATAATCCGGGCGACTACAGCTGGTCGCTGATCAAGGGCGCGGATGGCGTCAGCGGTACGCCGGGCGCGGATGGCAAAAGCACTTATACCTGGATCAAGTATGCGGATGCTGCCGATGGCACGGGAATGTACGACGTTCCCCGTGACAGCACCCTGTATCTGGGCCTGGCTGTCAACAAGACCAGCCTGGCGGCAAGCAGCAACAAGGCCGATTACGCCTGGTCGAAATTCCGGGGAGGGCAGGGCGTGCCGGGCGCGTCGGGCCAGCGCGGTACCGTCACCATCACCGCGCCGGGCTATTCCGCATGGTCCGATGCTTCTGCCGTGTACGAACTGGGACGCGCCGGCTATGGCGCGCCGATCAACCGCGACGTCGTGACCTTGTACGACGCCACGCATGCGGTGACAAAGTTCTTTGTGGACAATACCTGGCTGGATCTCGGCACCGTGTTGAACGGCAATCTGCTGGTGGAGGGCACGGTGGCGGCCAAGGCCTTGAACGTCACCAGCCTGGAAGCGGTCAATACGAAGACAGGCAGGCTGCTCGTGACCGGCACCATCAGTGACGCTGCTGGCAACTGGTCCGTCAATGCGGCGGGCCAGGCGGTGATGAAGGCGGTCACGATCTATGGCGCAAATGACAGCGTGATTCTTGCCGCAGGTGCCAGCGGCATCGATTACAGCAAGGTGATCGGCGCCAAGCCCCCGGCGAATGCGACAGCAGGCGCTACCTTTGGCGTGAATATCGGCGGACAGATGAGCCGGGCCAACATCGGCACATATATCCAGGGCGCGGCGATCGATCTGGCACTGATCAATACCGCCAGTATCAATTCCTTGTCGGCGATGTCAGCCGTCATCGGTACCTTGCGCAACGCTACCTGGGGAGCCCGCACGGAAATCTGGGACAACGTGATTAAGGTGTACGACAGCAACAACATGCTGCGCGTACAGATAGGAGACCTGACACGATGAGCATGGGTATTACGACCTATAAAGCCAATGGCACGCCCATGATCACCCCCGATGGCGCAGGCGGCATCTATGTGGAAACGTGGCGGCAAGGCCCCGAGCAACCTGCGGTACGCGTGTATTCCGGATTGCGCGGCATGTCCTTGCGGGTATTTCAGGTAATGGGCGGCGTCTTTGCCTGGGTGGTCGGGCAGGATGGCCATGGCAACCCCACGATTACTTTCTCGTTTGAATACAAGGATGCCTATGGCGGCGATCTGATCTTGCTGGTATTTGCATCATGACGAACGGCATACTGTTTAATACGGAAAAGGGAAGCCGGGTCATCGATGAAGAATTCATGGTGCCGGAGTTTATTGGCAAGGTGACCTTGAATCCCGCGCCGCATATTTCCGGCCTGTTTACCAGCGGGGATGTCGGCGCCAAACCTTACTATACGAATTCCCATCAAGTTACTTCGATGCCGGATTCGGGCGGCCGCGCCGTCATGACGTTCTGGCGTTATCCGGATGCCAATGGGGAGGATATCTGGTTTTATCCCACTTTCTCCGTGGACACTCCAGGCAACGGCAGCATGTCTGGCATGAATATCTACCGGCGCAGCGCAGGCGTGTTGCCCACCTTGCCAATTGGCTATTGCTTTGCCATCGGACGCGCCATTGCCTCCCCCAATACCTTTGGCATGCGTTCGTGGGATGCTGCGGGAAAGCTGATATTCGATAGCGGCAATTTGTCTCTGAAGATAGAGTCATTCTTGTCCATATCCTTTGGCTACCAAATAAGCGATTACGTTATTCCCGCCGCATCCAGTGCCGCCATCCTGCTGCCTGATGCCTACCAACTCAGCGACGTGTCGGTGGGCGATGCGCCGGGATATCCCGGGTCGGGCAATTCCCAGTTCTACGAGAACCGGGGCGGGGTGCGCAGAAATGGGGCGACTTTTTCCACTGCTATGGCCAATGTGGCTGCCTACTATTTCAGGGGCGCCGAATATGACCGGGATACCAGCTCGCATTCGGGAAATACTTCAGATCTGAGCATGCCCATCATAAATGCATCTCTTTACGACTAGGAAAACTGATGATTCTCAAAAATTTCACCACGCCAAATGGCGTGGCGGTCAGCGTTCATCTGCTCAAGCGAATTGAAATCAATGCGCCATTCGATACTGCGCAGCTTTCCGTGCATAGCTACGCCAGCGAAGCGGCTTATCTGGCCGGTTCCGGCCTGGCCTGGAACACCCCGCTGCAGATGCCATTATTGCAATTGCAAGGAGAGCTGGGCGGCATTGCCGAGCGGTGGCTGACCACTGACGCGGCCAGTCCGTTTGCCGGCGGCAGCATTGTCGCGGACCGCAGCGGCACGCTCGATACGGCCCGGACCCGCGCATGGGCGCGCATCAAGCAGGCGCGCGCGCTTGCCGAGACTGCGGATTTCGCGTGGGACGGCGCCCTGTACCAGGCAGACAAGGACCGCATCACTGGCGCCACGCAGCAGGCCCTGCTGGCGCAAGCCGCCGGCCAGCCGTACAGCATCGACTGGACCTTGTCGGACAACACGCAGGTGACGCTCGATGCGGCCGGCATGGTCGCCGTGGGCGCCGCGCTGGGGGCACATATCGCCGCGGTCTTTGCCATCGGACGTGACTTGCGCGCGCGCATTGCCGTCGCCACATCCACCGAGGCGCTGGACGCCATCGTGTGGCCGGTGCCGGAGGGCGCATGAGTAACTTGCGCATCCTCTACGACAATGCCGCCGACCGCGCCGTGCTGACGGCATCGAGCCAGGCCGGCGCGCTGGGCCCGGCCAACCTGCAGCGCGACAGTAAATCGGCCGTGCTGCGCGCCACCGGTACGGTGCAGACCATCACGGCCACCTGGCCGACGCAAGAGGCCATCGCTTGTGTGGCGCTGATCTTTACCAACCTGACCAGCAGCGCGCGCATGCGCGTGCGGGCCTTTGCCCAGCCGGGCGATGCTGTGCCGGTATTGGATTCCGCTTGGACGATGCCTTGCCCCGAGGCGCCGCTGGAATCCTATCCGTTCGGTGAACTGCCGCTGGGCTGGAACGCCTACCGGTGGGGCAGCGTGAACAGCTGGGCACGCGGCGGTGGCGCCGATGCGGTGGCATGGTTCGCTCCAGTCTTCGTACGCCGGATGGTGATCGACGTGTTTTGCCCCGATACGGCGGATGGCTACATCGAGCTATCGCGCCTGGTGGCGGGCAATTACTGGTCGCCTGAATACAACGCAGATTACGGCGCCCAGCTGCAGTTGCAGGACAGCAGCGAGGATTACCGCACGGCTGCGGGCGACTTGAAAACCGCCGTGGGCACGTCCAGCGACAAGCTGAGCATCCAGTTGGCGCACCTCACGCCGGCAGACCGCGCCCGGTTCATGCGCATTCTGCGCGAGAACGGCAAGGAGCGTGCAGTGCTGTTTAGCTTATATCCGGAAAACCCCGACCCGCTCCTGGAGCAGGACCACATGCTGTATGGCAAGGCAAGCAACCTCGATGCGGTGTCCGCGCCGTATTACGAAACCTATTCCGCACCACTGCAAATCGAAGGGATTTGAAAAATGGCATCAAAATTTTACGCAGGCATGAAAAACGTCGTCGAAGTACTGAACCAGATGTCGGATGCGTTTGCGGCAGGGCCGTATAATGCGTTGCCGCTGACGGGGGGGGCTTTGACTGGGCCGGTGACGACGAACTCGACCATAACAGCCGTTCGTTTGGGTCAACTCGGCATCATTGAACAATTAGCATTGCTCACGAATACTAGTGTGCCAGGTATTGCCGGTACGGCAATCCTGTTTGGCTATCCTGGTGGTGATGGGTACGGCACTCGAATCGTTGGTGCTGGTGATCCCGCGAAGCGCTATGCCGGATACACCGCATTCGAGACGGGAGAAGGCCTTGGGAAATGGCGGGAGGTTGCTCGGTTTACTGAGCGAGGTTCCATGCTGGTCGGGACAACGACTGACAATGACGTCGATCTACTGCAGTTGGCCGGGTCAGGTGGTTTTGCTCCTGCCGGTACGCAGGGGACGGCGCTGCTGCGAGCAGGCCTTTCAGGCGCTGTTGAGACGATGGTGCTACGTGCAGGCAATGGCGCTCTACTGCCGGTAGCCCCCTCGGTAATGTATGTGGGGAAAAATTCAACTACGAACAGCAGTATCACGACGCTCGGCACTGTTAATACCCCAGGCAACGATTATGCTGAGTACATTGTCAAATCTGCCATGTGCGATACAGTCGCCAAGGGCCAGATTATCGGCATCACTTCCAGCAATACTGTTACCGACCAGTGGGGCGATGCCGTCTTGTTCGCCATCAAATCTACGGCACCCTCGTTTGTCGGTGGCGACACTTGGGCGAGCTGCGTTGGGCCACGCCCTATAGCTAAGGCAGGACAAGCTCCCAAGCAGCCACCGCGTCTGGTCGATGTAATCGTGCAGCAGCCTCTGCCCGGCACAAATCCCCCGGAATATCAGGACGTGGTGACGCCTGGCGACACCGACGCCGAATGGGCTGCCAAACAGGCTGCCTACGCTGTAGCGCTGGCCGCACACGATGCCGCCACGCAGCAGGATGCCGAAGCCATGGCCGCCTTTGACGCCGCGCTCGAAGCCGAACGCCAGAAGGTCGACCGCATTGCCATCGCCGGCCGCGTGCCGGTGAACGTGCTGGGCGCCCAGCCGGGCGACTATATCGTGCCGGTGCAGGACGGCGCAGGCATCAAGGGTATCGCCGTGCGTGAAGATGACCTCACCATGAAGCAGTACCTGCATGCCGTCGGCCGCGTCATTTCGATCGAGCCGGACGGTCGCGCCTACGTGATGGTCAAGGCCGTGTAGCAGACCAGCAATTCACCTCCAACCCGCCTCGGCGGGTTTTTTCATTTCCACCACCTGAAAGGCAACCATGGCCCTCGAAACCACCGCCGCCGGCGGCGCATTGATCAAACTGTTTGGCGTGCCCGTGCTGGCCGGCGCCGCCGCCACGTCGCTGGGCTTCATGTTCATGTGGCCCCGATCCACCAAGGAGGCATTCATTCGTTTTTGTTCCAGCATCATCATTTCCACCTTCCTCGGTCCCGTGCTCGTGGCGGCCGTGCTGTCGTGGTGGCCCAGCCTGTTCGACAGCGCGAAGACGGTGGCGGGCCTGTATGGCGGCGACCCTGCCACGGGATTTTTATTCATCGCCGCGCCGCTGATGGTGGCGGCCGGTTTGCCAGCCTGGTGGGTGCTGGGCGCCTGCGTGCGCTGGTTTGACAAGCGGCGCGGCAAGGATATCGGCGAGCTGGCGGCCGACGCGGCCGCTGCCGTCAAGGACGTGCGGGGCATGCTGTGACAGGCGCGCAATTGATGCAGATCATGCCGCTGGCCGGCCGCCGCGCTACGCTGTTCCTGGCGCCCTTGAATGCGGCGATGGCGGAATTCGGCATCGATACGCCGCAGCGCCAGGCGGCATTCCTGGCGCAGGTGGGCCACGAATCAGGGCAGCTGCGATATGTGCGCGAGTTGGCCAGCGGCGCCGCCTATGAAGGACGCGCCGACCTGGGCAATGTGATCGCCGGCGATGGCGTGCGCTTCAAGGGGCGCGGCTTGCTGCAGGTGACGGGGCGCGCCAATTATGCGGCGTGCGGCGTGGCGCTGGGCCAGGACCTGCTGGCGGCGCCGCAGTTGCTCGAGCAAACGGCTTTCGCGTGCCGCTCGGCGGGCTGGTTCTGGCAATCGCGCGGCTTGAACCGCCTGGCTGATGCGGGCGACCAGGAGCGCGTGACGCGCCGCATCAACGGTGGCGTCAACGGCCTGGCCGAGCGTCTGGCCTTGTACCAGGCAGCGCGCAAGGTGCTGGCATGAAGCCGTCGTTGAGCATTGCGGCCATGCTGTTGCTGTTGGGCGCGGCCGTGTTTTGCGCCCAGCGCTGGGGCCGCGAAGCGGGCCGTGCCGCGTGCGCGGCGCAAGTGAGCGAGGTGCAGGGCGTGTTGCGGCGCCAGAACCAGGCGCTGAACGCGATGCGGGAGGAGGGCGCGCGCCGGTCGGCGCGGGTAAGGCAGGCGCAGGCCGCGGCGCAAGCCGGGCAGGCAGACGCGCAAGCGGCTGCTGCGCGCATCCTGGCGTTGCAGCCCGAAGGCGATGCCTGCCGTGCGGCCGAGGCGCTGATCGCCAGCGAAATGCCGTGAGGCGGCCGCGTAAACGTGCCGTAAGACATGCAGGCAGCCTCGCCAACAGTTTAGCTAGCTTATTGCTGCTGAGTTTCTTGACCGGTTGTGCGGCCTGCGCGCCAGCATCGAACGTGGAAGCTTGGCCCGTGAGCACGCCATGCATCGCCACGCGCCCCGTTGCGCCCGTCTTGCCGGCGGTGCCATCCCACGGTATCTTCGAGCAAGTGCAAGCCTTGCTGGCGCGCGAGCAATTGCGAGCCGCCCATGTCCGCCAGCTGGAAGCGCTACTCGATGCCTGCTCCGGCAGCTAGCAAGGCCTGACAGCGCGAAACAAAAACGTAGCGGGCGGAAGGCGGGCGCGTCCCCCGCTGGCCCAGGAAGCGCAACTGCACGAAGCACAAGAATGCCAGGGAAGTGCGCATGGCAGGCCGCAAATGACGATGCGCAGCAGGCTTTATCAGCGCTCCAAGCCGCAGTCACAAGTCAGCATTAGCCTGCCGGCGCAACCGCCATGTGCCGCCTTCTGGTGCAGGCGCGGGGCGGCATGAGAGAAAACGGTGCGCCCTTCGTCAAATTGGCCGCTCTCCAGTGATATTTTGTCACAATTTCTATATACAATCCACCTGGCACGATGCGTGCATGGCATACCTTGGTCATCCCATCCAAGGAGCTTCGCATGCATCATCGGCCGCTGGTGTGTTCCTGCCGTCCCGTTTCTGTCTTGCCTTTCCCTTTCACCTGCGCCCATCCGGGCCGCGGTAACCCAGGAAATGGAGCGTAAATGGCCTCTCCCCGCTTGAAATCCATCCACCGCAGCGCGCCCGGCAGCGTGCCTGCCGCGCCATCACCTGTCGATGCAGTACTGCCGGCCGGAAAACTGTTCACCCTGGGCTTGCAGCACGTGCTCGTCATGTATGCGGGCGCCATCGCCGTGCCGCTGATCGTCGGCCGCGCGCTCAAGCTGCCGCCCGAGCAGGTGGCGGCGCTGATCAGTGCCGACCTCTTCTGCTGTGGCCTCGTGACCCTGATTCAGTCCTTGGGAATCGGCAAGCATTTCGGCATCCGCCTGCCCGTCATGATGGGCGTGACCTTTGCCGCCGTCAGTCCCATGCTGGCCATGGCGAACAACCCGACCCTGGGCATCACGGGCATCTTTGGCGCCGTGATCGGCGCCGGCGTCGTTTCCATGCTGATCGCGCCGTTCATCAGCCGCCTGCTGGCGCTGTTCCCGCCCGTGGTCACGGGCAGCATCATCGCCGTGATCGGCGTGTCGCTGATGCGCGTGGGCGTAAACTGGGCCATGGGCGGGCCGCCCGCCATGGCGCAAATCGCCGATCCCGCCTTCCTCAAGATGGCCGCTGCCGCGACGGCGGCCGGCTTGCCCGCACCAGCCGGCCCCGCACCCATGATCGCCAATCCCGGCTATGGCGCGCTGGACAACATGGGCATCGCCTTCTTCGTGCTGGCCGTTATCTTGCTTGTTGCCAAATATGGCCGGGGTTTCCTGTCGAATATTGCCGTGTTGATCGGCATCATCGCCGGTACGGCCCTGTCGTTTGCGCTGGGCAAGGCCGACTTTGCCAAGGTGGCCAGCGCCAAGGCTTTCGCCATCGTCACGCCGTTCCAGTTCGGCATGCCGACTTTCGACCTGGTTGCCATCGTCACCATGAGCCTGGTGATGATCGTCGTCATGATCGAGTCGCTGGGCATGTTCCTGGCCTTGGGCGAGATGACGGGCAAGCGCATCGAACAGGCCGACATCAGCCGCGGCTTGCGCGTCGATGGTCTGGGCACCTTGATCGGCGGCATCTTCAATACCTTCCCGTACACTTCGTTTTCGCAAAACGTGGGCCTGGTGGGCGTGACGGGCGTGCGCAGCCGCTGGGTCTGCGTGGCGGCCGGCCTTATCCTGCTCGTTATGGGCGTGATCCCGAAGATCGCGCAGACGGCCGAAGCCGTGCCGGCCTTCGTGCTGGGCGGGGCAGGGCTGGTGATGTTCGGCATGGTCGCCGCCACGGGCATCCGCATCCTGGCCGACGTCGACTACAAGAGCAACCGCAACAACCTGTTCATCGTGGCCCTGGCTATCGGCTTCGGCATGCTGCCGCTGGTGGCCGAGCAGTACGCGCAGCACATGCCGAAAGCCCTGTCGCCGTTGCTGCACAGCGGCATCCTGCTGGCCGCCATCGTTGCCGTGCTGCTCAATCTGTTCTTCAACGGGCTGGCGTCCAGCGAAAAAGCACGGGAACAGGCGCGCGACAACAGCCATGGCAGCGAGTGAGGTGTCGGCCAATGCCGTGAGCGCAGCGCGCCGCATGCCGGTCACGCAGCCGGCAGAGTCCTGAGCACCACGCAATTGCGCCCCGCATCCTTGGCCTGGTACAGCGCGGCATCGGCCAGGCGCAGCAGGGCGTCCGGATCGGCGGCACCCGGTAGCGGCTGGATCGCGATGCCGACGCTGATCGTCACCTGCTGGCCATCCGCACCTTCATGGCAGATGCCCAGGTCCTCGATGGCGCGCCGCAGCGCTTCGCCGGTGTGGCGCGCTTCGTCCACGCCGGTGTTCGGCAGCACGATGGAAAACTCTTCTCCGCCGTAGCGCGCCGTCAGGTCGCCCGCGCGCCGCATGCCGGCCGCCAGCGCCTGCGCGACCCGGATCAGGCATGCATCCCCGGCCTGGTGGCCGTGCCGGTCGTTAAATAGCTTGAAGTAGTCGACATCAAGCATGATGACGGCAAGCGGCTGGCCGACGCGCGTGGCGCGCGCGCATTCGGTGCGCAGCACGTCGTCGAAATGGCGCCGGTTCGCCAGGCCCGTCAGGCCGTCGGTGATGGACAAGGTCGCCAATTTGCGGTTGGCGTCTTCCAGTTGTTCCGTGCGTTCGGCAACGCGCCGCTCCAGGCTGTCATGCAGCCTGGCGCTGGAGATCGAGATCATCGCCTGTGCGCCGAGCATGCGCAGGAACGCCACGCGCTCCTGCGTGAACGAGGCCTCGGCAAGCCGGTTTTCGAAGTACAGGATGCCGCCGGTTTGGCCGCCGTGCCGGATCGGCAGGCACATGACGGCGCGCGGCTGCTGCAACTGCACGTAAGGGTCGGCGGCAAAGCGCGAGGCGTCCGTGATGCAGTCTTCGATCACCTCGGCGCCAGTGCGGATCACGTAGCGCAGCAGCGACAGCGGGAATTGCGGGTCGCTGGCGGCGTTCAGGTCGAGCGGGCGCGCTTGCAGGACGGTGATGCCATCGCCATCGATATTGGCCTCGAGCTGGTAGCTGCCTTCCGACAGCAGCAGCAGGCGCGCCACCTGCGCGCCGGCGTTTTCGCACACGATGGCAATGAGGCGTGTCAGCACGTTGCGCAGGCCCACTTCGTTCGACAGAATCTGCGATGCTTTCAGCAGCGACACCAGGTCGAGCGCGGAACTGCCGTGCGTGCCGCGGTCTTCCATCCTCGACAGCATTGCGCCGTGGCGCGCCCGCAGCTGTGCCACCTTGCCCTGCGCGCCCCACTGGCCGTAATGCCCGATGGCGTCCCGGATGAACACGCCGGCCACGCGCGCGTGGCCCTGGTCCGACCAGCATTCGCCGCACAGCTCATTGCCCAGCGCCTGCACGTTGACGTAGCCCGCCAGGCCGGCCGCGTCGATCGTCTGCTGGTACAGGCGCGTGGCCAGTTGCAGGTCTTTCCGGTAGCGTGCCATCTCGGCCATCACCAGCAGATGTTTGGCGTGGCTATTGTCCGAGCCCTGCGTGGCCCACTTGGTAAGACTCGCCTGCAGCGTGCCGATCACGGACAGCACATCGCCCGCATCGGGGCGCGCAGGATCGCGCCGCAAGGTGCGGACCAGGATCAGCGCGGCGTAGAAACTGCACTCGGCGACCTTGGCCTGGCCGCGCATGATCTGCGTGACGATGCCGAGCTGGCCGGCCAGCAGCTCGGCGTCGGCACTGTCGAACAGGTAGGCGTTGCGTATCTTCCCTTGCAAGAAGTAGGCGCGGTACAGTTGCGAGTCGCCATAGTGTTCGAGGAAGCGCGCCTCGCTGAAGGCCCCATCATCGTAGCTGTCGTGACGGGGCAGGAGCCCCATCAGGCATTTGATCGGTTGGACCGCGGCGGCGACGCAGCAATCGGCCATCGCCTGCTGGCCGTTGGCGCGCATCAGCGCCAGGTCGTGTTCGATGTCGTGCATCAGATGCGGCAGGTAGTCGCCGAGGATGATGCGGTCGGTGGCGCGCACGGCCGCCACCACGCCAACCTGCACGAAGTCGGCGATTTCCAGCGCCCAGCCAAACGCTTCTTCGTACAGGGCGTCGGAGCTGCGCAGCGGCTGCGTCCAGTGGTTGCTGAGCGCGCCGAACATCAGGCCCGTGAGCGTGCGCGTCTGCAGGTTGGCGCGGCGCCTGGCCAGCGCCATCGCCATCGCGCCGAAGGCGTATCCGCGCGCGACGTCGCCGTGGTACAGAACCAGCATCAGCGCGTAGCCGACATAGGCGACAGCGCTGAAATCGCTGTTCCCCCGCTGCATGGACAGCCGCGTCATCGACACCACCATCAGCGCGCTCAGATCCTGCTGGCCGGCGTAGTAGCTGGCCATCCACAGGCCCTGCATCATCTGCATCGCGGCCACGGCGTCCGGCTCGCACATGTCATCGGCCGCCAGCAGGGTGTCGGGTGCGTGCGCGCCAGGCTGCTGTCCGATGTCGGCGAGAATGTCGCTGAAGCGCGCTTTCATGTGCGCCACCTCGTGCGGAATGTCGATGTGCAGCAGGGCCAGGCCTTCGCGCTGCACGGCGATGGCATCGAGCAGGCGGCCTTGCAATTGATACTGGTGCGCCTGGATGGCGATGCAGCGCACCTGCAGCAGGGGGCTCAAGGTACGCGCGCGCACCAGCGGATAGATCGCCTCGGCCGTATCGAACTGGCCGCACAGGTAGGCCGCTTCGGCCGCGCCCAGCTGCAGCTCGAGCCAGAGATTGGAGTAAGCGCTCCACGCCTGCGCCGGCAGCAGCTCGAGACCTATGCGCATGTGCTCCAGCGTGGACTGGAACGCGGCGGAACGCCGTGCCTTGATGCCGGCCTGGAGATTGAGCGTCGCCAGCTGCACGCGCTCGTCCGCATCCTTGACCAGCGCGCGACCGGCGTTGAGCTGCTCGACGATCTCGAACAGTGTTACGTCCCGACGCTTCGGCGCCGTATGCCGCAGCAGCAGGCGGCCGATGAGAAGATGATTTTCAGTGCGCGCAACCGCATCGGCGACCACGTAGGCGGCTTGCTGCACCCGGTCGTGCAGGAAGCGGTAAGCGACGCCGCTGTTGGCCGCGTCGCTGTTGCCACTGACGTACTTATAGCGTTCGTCGAACGGCTGGATCAAGCCTGCCCTGAGCGCCGGCCACAGGTCTTGCTGCGTTTGCAGGGGTGCACGGTCGGTTGCCAGCGCGAGCGTATCGAGCGTGAAGCGGTTGCCGCAGGAGGCGGCCAGTTGCAGCAGATGCTGCGTCACCGCCGGCAGGCGGCGGATTTTTTCCAGCAGCACCTCGACCACGTTGTCGGTATATTTGGCCTGTTGTATCGCGGGCAGGTCCCAGTCCCAGCAATCGCCCTCGGCCCGGTAGCGCAGATGGCCCGCTTCATTGAGCGACGTGAGAAACTGGTTGAGGAAAAAGGGATTGCCGGCCGTCTTGCGGTAGCAAATGCTGGTCAGCGGCGCGCAGTCGTGGGCCGCCACGCGCACGGTGGCCGAGACCATTTGTGCCACTTGCGGCTCGGTCAATGCGCCCAGTAACAGCGTCGACAGGCGTACCTCGCGGGCGAGCAGCTTGTCGCGCAGCGCGATCAGCGGATGCGCATCGCTCACTTCGTTGTCGCGATATGCGCCGATGAACAGCATGCAGCTCTTGTCGCACGAGACCATCAGCAGTTCGATCATCCGCAGCGTGGCCGCATCGGCCCATTGCAGATCGTCGAGGAACAGCACCAGCGGATGCCCGGCGCAGGCGAACACTTCGACGAAGCGGGGGAAGAGGCGGTCCAGGCGCAGCTGGGCCTGTGCCGGCGCCGACGCGGGCACCGTGTCCGTGGGGCCGACGATCAGTGCCAGTTGGGGAATCAGTTCGACCAGCATACCGATGCCGCTGCCCAGGGCCTCGTGCAGTTTCGCGGACCACTGGTGCAGCGTTTCCTCGGGCTGGCCGAGCAGCTGGCGCACCAGCTCCTGGAAGGCCTGGATCAGCGAGGCATACGGCACGTCGCGCTGGAGCTGGTCAAATTTGCCGGACAGGAAGCAGCCGCGCCGGGCGATGATGGGCTTTTGCACTTCGTTGACGACCGCTGACTTGCCGATGCCCGAATGGCCGGCCACGAGCAGCATCTCGCACCTGCCCGCGGCGCTGCGTTCAAACGCCGCCAGCAGCGCGGCGATGGCATCCTCGCGCCCGTGCAGCGTTTGCGGCACAAGGAAGCGGCCGTTGTGGTCTGACAGCTTGAGCGCCTGCGCCGGCTTTTGCGCGCGGCAGGCTTCGAGGTCGTTGCGCAAGCCCTGCAAGCTCTGGTAGCGCTGATCGGCATTTTTTTCCAGCAGCCGCTGGATGATCGGCAGCAGCTGGCCAGGCAAGCTGGCCAGTGCAGGGTGCGACCAGTCCGGGCTGCGCGCAATGTGGCAATGCACGAGTTCCATCTCGTCGCCCGTCTCGAACGGCGCCTGGCCGGTCAGCATTTCGTACAAGGTGGCGCCGAGCGCATAGAAATCGGCGCGCCAATCGACCCGCCGGTTCATGCGCCCCGTCTGCTCCGGCGCCATATAGCGCAGCGTGCCTTCCAGGGTCTGGAGATTGACAATGCCATGGCTTTCGTAGGGCAGTTCACAGGCGATGCCGAAATCGATCAGCTGCAGCAGGCGCCGTTCATCGTTCCACACCAGATTGGCGGGGTTGATGTCCTTGTGGATCACGCCCTGATGATGGACCGCCTCCAGCGCCGCGCACAGTTGCAGCGCGATGTCGAAAAAAACGTCCATCGCCAATGCGGGCTGCGACGGCGTCCTGCGCGCCGCCACCTGCGTGCGCAATATCTGGTCGAGCGCCTGGCCGCCGCAATCTTCCACTATCATCGTCCAGCACCCGTCGTGCAGCTGCAGCGCCAGCGGAAGCGCCACGCCAGGATGGCGGCAGCGGCCCGCGATCGCATATTCGCGCTTGAATTGTGCCAGCTGCTGAAAGGAGGGGAACGGCTGATTGGGCTTCTTGACGATCAGTGACGTGCCATCCGCGGCCCTGGCGCGGTAGACCCGCGAGCGGGCGCCGTTGTGCAGCTGTTTGATGATCTCGTGGTCGAAAAGGGAGCGCATGGGCTAGCAGTACACAGACGGTTGCGGGAGCCTGAAGGCGCACATTTCTGAATGTTACTTGATTGTAAGTATTATATCAGTAGAGCGGCCTGGAGTAAGCGCGGGGCACGTGGAGCGATGGGCGGTGTTGTATAAAAGCCGGCAGAGCTGTGACGGCCGTGTGCGACGCATACTTGTTTTACGGACACGGCCAAGGTGATCGCTTGGCCGTATATGTCCGTGTTCATGCAGGCGGTGGTAGGGTGATTTAGCTCTTTATCATCTTTATGAAGCCGATGAGGACAATGAAAAAGGCAATAATGCTAATCCATATAGAGACGTTATTAGTTTTTGTAACGTTATCTAAGAGTTGATTGGCAGTTTGTGAATTAATCGCCATGGTCTTGTCGATCGAGGCTTGGGTAGCTGCATTCAACTCCTGTTCGTAGAGAGCGGAGAATTTTGATCTATCTTCAGGCGGCAGAGTTTTGATGAAGGTCTCTATTTCGTCGCTTTGGTCAAGGGCCAGTTGATGGGTATTCTGCCCAGCGATGGCGGCGGCCTGTAGCGCCTCAAAGTTTTTAACAGCCAGGTTTCTGACAAGTGCTCTATCTATAGCAGGGGCAATGCTACCATCGGCGGATGATGGCATTTCTTTTTCTAAATTCATACTTTCCTTAGTTTGCTATTGTGAAAAATTGCGATGTTTGCCGGCGCCTTTGTCTTCCGACCATGCTTCGCCATCATGCTATAGCGACCAGGCGTGTTCATCGTTTCAGAGCGTAGAATAATCCTCATTGAGCGGAATCAATTCAAAAACGACTTCGCCGGTATCAACTATGCCACGTTGCTTGTGTTTTTTGAAGGTGGCTTTCCCATGCCCATTTTTTGCGGTCAAATACTGGCTGATGGGAGCGCCCAATGCCGGTGTAGGCCTTGCGGACGTTCAGATTGGGCCAAAATAATAATCTGGTCATCGACATACTTGCGCGTGGACAAGATGACAGGGCGATTTTCAGTTCGATGGCGGCCTTGCCGCGCTGCACCACGCGCAGCACGTCGCGCGGGCGGATGGTGTTGAGCGGCATCTTGCCCAGATACGGGATGACGTCGCCTTCGAGCCAGTTGCCGACTTTCTTGCGCGTGCTGGCACTGCCGTTGCGCTGGATAGTGAGCAGCCACTGGCGCGCCAGCTTGTCGAAGGTATTCAAGGCAGCGCTGCGCTGCTCGGCCTTCTGCGCGCGCTTGACGCCGTTCGGATCGATCCCTTCGGCCAGCGCCTTGCGCGCCTCTTCGGCCTTGCGCCGCGCCTGGGCCAGGCTCACGCGGGGGTAGACGCCCAGGGCCAAGGTCTTTTGCTTGCCTGCATGGCGGTAATTCAACCGCCAGTACTTGCCGGTACGGGTGACCAGCAGGTACATGCCGTACAGGTCGGGATACTTGTCGCCGCTGGGCGTGCCCTGGTAGACGGCATGGCGGATAAACAGATCGGACAGTGGCATGGCGCACTCCCTGATGGTATTTTTTTAGAGAAAATCCTAAATCCAGCAAAAAGTACCAACAAAGTTCATGGCTTTTAATGTACGCCGATGGACAAATACGGACAACAAAAAACCCGCGCTCCTATGACGAAGGCGGGTTTTTGGACGTTCTTGGATTTTTACGGCTGAGTTCTTGGTGCCCGGAGCCGGAATCGAACCGGCACGCCCTTACAGGCGGGAGATTTTAAGTCTCCAGTGTCTACCAGTTTCACCATCCGGGCAGCGCGGCGAGATTCTAGCACAAGAGATGGCCATAACGCCATCTTCCGCAGGCCAGTGGCGGTATGGGGGGCATCAAGTGAGCAGGCCTAGACGTCACGCTCAGTCTGCGAATGCTATCCGCAACAGCCGGTCGCCACAAAAAAAATCCATTGCGTAGACTGCCCGTGCCGTCAGAAACACTGGTTCTTCCAGCGCCTGGCAGTCGGCGGTGCTGCGCAAGTGCCAGCGGGCAGGGCTGGTAATCCGATTGCCCTTGCCTGCTTGTGTCAGAACAGGCAGGGCGATGCGATATTCACCTTGCCCTGCCGCAATCAATAGTCCGGGGCGGCCTTCTACGACCTCTGATAAATCTTGTATGACGATGGGGAACTGCTGTGGCAGGTAACGGTGCTCGCCTAGGAAGGAGTAGGCGTTGAGCTTCGTTGTGGCGATTTGACCGGTCTTGAGATCATGATATTGCAAGTCTTGTACGGTGTTGACAAAAACAGCGGACTGTCGCTCCGATTGGAAAGCGCCCGTCACGGCGATGGGGATATCGAGCGCTGCGCGCGTGGCGGCGATCAGTCGCTGGTCGAAATAGTGCATACCCTGATTGAAAAGGCTGATCCTCAGCGTGTGGTGCGCATCCCTGGCGTACCAATACAGGCCGGCGATGTGCTTCCCATGTGCTGGATCGAGCAAAGGACCGCTCAAGGTGTCGGAAAAAAAGCGAAACTCGGTATTGTTCATCTGGGCATCGCGCTGAAATTTCCCCTCTTCTGCTATTCCCAGTTGTAACAGGTCGGAACAGAAGTTCGATACGCAAGGCGTTTCTCTTACCGCAAACAATAGCGGTATTCTTCCCGTGTAAGTCTCTGGTAAATAAAATGGGAACAAGTGCAACGTTGGATCCAGCGCCAGGCGCTGCACGCGAAAATCGTTGTTGAGGTAATAGAAATGGCTGGCGACAGGGCCTCTGACCCGCTCGTCTTCGGTAATCCATGCGGGCCGCATCGCATTTCCTAGCCTCATCCAGCGAAATTGCGTCGGCGTCGTGAAGCGTTCATCTTGTATTTTTTGATAGCTCAGGAGCTGCATTTGCGCATCGAGGACCAGCAAGTGTGCGGCATGCGGACGTGGCTGTGACCCGATGGGGGTGGCCGGCGAGTCCTCGGTTAAATAGAGGATGTATTCGCTTTTGCCGTCGAAGTCGACATCGAGCTTCATCTGCTGCTGCAGGTGGCAGCGCTCGAACAAACCATCGATCGCGACACTGACCGGTACCGGCAGCACTAGCGTGTCATCGCTGAAATTGGCCAGGCCCACCCGAAGCGCGCGCGGGTTGGCCGGATCAGTCCCTAGGGCCAGGTAGCTGTGCGGGTTGCGATCAAGGTCGGATTGCTCAATCCTATGCAGGTGCATGCCAGGCTCCACGCTACCGCTGATCGGGTAGGTCGTAAGTTGAGGGTCTCTCATTGTCTTGTCGACATACCGGTTCAGCGTGACGCATATGTCGAAGCCGGGCTGGGCGACGCCATTGATGCTTACAGTCACCGTGTAGCGGAGGTCGGCGGGAACCCGCTGGCCGGTACGGCCTGTGTCGGCCAGCCGCAAGCGAACATGAAAGCGCCTCTCCTGCTGCGCCGGCCAGTCTCCGTGAAAGGTGGCACGCTCGATCGTGGCCGATGGCAAGGCCGGATCGGCAGCAGCGGGATGGATGGTAATTTCGAAACGTGCGGCGGGACTCGCTTTCCAGACGTTTTTCAGTCCGATCTCCAGTTCGACGGTCCGTGCGGCGCCATCCCATGCGATGGCGTGGGAGTCCTTGTTTGCGGGAAGTATTAGTGTGCGCGGACGCAGCGCCAATGCAGCGGCGATGTCCAGCTGGCCGGATCGCAACGGCTTTTCATCCGTGCCAAGGCTATCGATAGGATGGCCGCTGAGATTGAACGGTCCTTCGATGAGGCGGGTTTCAGGTAGCATGGGCCTGGCGCCCAGCACCAAGCGCGGATAAACGTCAGCGGCTGGAATGCCGTGCGACAGTAAAAGTGCAACGGCGCCGGTGACCATGGCTGCCGCCTGGGAAGTCCCCGACCTGTTGTCGTAGATGTTTCCTGGTTGTCGGATGGAACGCCGGCCTGCCGGTAGCGGCCCCGGAATCTCCACACCGGGCGCTGCGATATCCACACCCGGGCCAAAGTTCGAAAAATCGGCGATAGCGCCGTCAGGCCTGCTTGCTGCTACACAAATGACAGCTGTTAGTTGACAGGGAAGGGGCAGCGTGGTTGATGCATCATTTCCCGCCGCCGTAACGACCAACACGCCACTGGCCTGGGCGGCAGCGATTGCCGTGGCGACCGGGTCGGTGGAGGCAGTGCGAGGCCAGCCGAAAGGCAGCAACATTACCTGTACCCGCTTTTCTGCAAGGCTGTAGATGGCTGCGGCCACGCGTTCAGACAAGCCTTGCACCGGCACGGTATCCATGCCCCACTTTTCCGACATGGCATCGAGATGGTAGGGTTTGATGGGAGCATTGCTTCCGCGCTGTAATACTTGCAGCGGCATGATGACAATGTCCTGCGATATCGATGCGACTATACCGGCCAGGTGAGTGCCGCTGCCGTCGGTGTCCCGCAACTGCGGACTGCTATTGGTATCGGCGGAATTCGCATCCGTCCCTGAGGCGATTTGGTCGGCAAACGCTGGATGTCTGGCATCGATGCCGGTATCTAGGATCGCAACCGTGATGACTTTGCGCGCCGCCGCCGGCCTTGGCCCTGGCCAGCCGATATCCTGGCCGGCGACAGCTTGTATACGATAGGCCTGCATCTGATCCAGGTCCACCGAGATCAAGCCGCCGTTGTTGTGCAAGGCCCACGATGGCGGCGCCTTCGGGGCAGCTTGCACCGGTACGGCCACCATGTACGCCAGGCATGAGCATAATATCCAGCATCGTCTCCACATAGTTCCTCCTGCGGGTCAAGGCCTCCATCTTCGCGCGTTATGCCGGCGCTTGATTGATATTTATCATGCTCGCCGTTCTTGGATCGCGGACCATGGACCAAGCCGGCAGTCGTGTCACCCGAGCGCGAGTGTCCATCCAATAATGGGAGGTATCTACCATGCATGCAATCCACCAAAAATACTGCATCTGTACACTGCTGCTGCTCTCGATCTTGTCCGCAGGATGTACATCGAAACCGAAGGCCGTCGACACGGTCAGCATCGTGCCGAAGGATACCGGCTTCCAATGCTTGCCGGTGCCCAGCACCTGGATGGCCGCTGGCAGCATATTTTCTGTCGACCAGGCCGGCACCTCATTTCAGATCGGCACGGTGGACACCATCAAGCCCAGCGGTCCGCGCCCTGCGGCATTTCCGGAATATTCGTCCAGCACCAATTTCAATGTTGGATTGTTTCTGTCGACCTTGGCTGCATTGACCAATGCTACCGGCTGGAATGCGCAAGTGGGGGCCAACGCCGCCAATAACCTGTTGGTGACGAGCAAATACGATAGGCCCACGCTGATGGTCATCGAAGGGCAGCCTGAGGCTGATGCCATCAACTGGTTTTCCAATACCAAGCACTATCGTATCGAGCCTGGCGTCCGATATTACCTGGTGCGCGAAGCTTTGCTCGCGGACAATGCCGCTTACGAAATCAAGCGCGATGACCTGAGCAAGATTAGTGCCGAGGCATCTGTGCGTGATATGGTCAAAGGCAAGCTGAGTTTAGGCGAGAACAAGTCCAATACCGCCTACGTGCTGAGCGCAAAGTTTCCCCAGCCATTGAATGTCTGCATCAAACCGAAAGAGTTACGTATCGCCTCGTCAGGCTCTGGCGGAATCCAGAGGCTGGAACTTGTCGAGGTCGGCCAGCCGATCCGCATCACTGGCTGGCGCCAAAAATGAACATTGTTTTCCGTCGCTGCCTGGTGCTGATGCTGGCCGGCGTACTGTGTTCATGTCGCTCGGCGGAGTCCAGGCCATCCGACACTGACAGCATGCTGGCGCGCATCGATGCTGTGGCGCACCGGCTGGACGATATCGACAACGCGCTCGCTGCCACCTTGCGCAAGCGCACCGTCTTGTTGCGTGTAAATTCACTGGACCGGGATAGTCCGCCGATATTACCTTCGCAGCTGCTGGCACAGATGCCCGCGACCACTAGCTCCGCCTTGGGCGCGGCATTTTTTGCCTTGCTTGAAGACGTCAGTTCAGGCAAAGAAATTGCGTCAAGTTACGGCTGCAGCGAGTGGGACGATGGCCCGGCGCGCCCTGTGGTGCGAGTCTTTGGCGAACGCCAGCGCGAAGCTGCGGCGTATCTGGATGCGGTGGTTCGTGTGCAGAAGGCCGGTTGCGTACCACCTGGCATGGCCATCAACATGTCGGGGGCATCGTTGCCTTCGGATACCAATTCCAAGGCCGTGAATGTCGAATCCGAGCTGGCGGCTGACGCGGCGAAGAATTTCCCTTTCCAGGTCGGCCAGGATGAAATGCACTTAGTCATGCTGGGCCAGGCTTTTCGTTACGCCGATGTCGATGACGACAGGATTCCCCTGGCCGGCTATTTACAGCGGCAGATACAGGACAATGTGCAGGCCTTGCAACGATTCATATTGCAAGCGCGACCAGACGCAAGTCCGTTCACAGTGCGGTTCGACCGCAAGTTCACCAGCGTCGCGGATTTGATGGGGCACGATCCTAGAGGGTGGTTCAATGCCGAGGCGCAGACCAACGCAGGTACGTTGTACATTTCTCCCACTGTGCCACGTGCCGCCCTGGTTTTCTGTTCGGTAAGCCGTCATTATCGGCCGAGTTTGAATGCCGACTTGAAAAAAAATCTGAGGCTTCGATTGCTTGACGGTACTGTCAGGGCAGGCGATGTCACAGCGACGGTGGCGGCGGCGGAAAAATCTGCAGACGGGATGGCGCAGTGCCTCGCCGATGAGTTATTTTTTTTACTGGCGCATGAACTTTCGCATGGAATGCTGAAAATTGGTTCGGAGGCGATGGCCGATTGTTCGGCGCGTGCACTCGGCGCTTCGGTAGGGAAGGAGAGCCTGGGGGTATTTTCCAGCTTGATTTTTCCGGTGGCGCATAGTCAGGATTTCTATCGGCTCCTTGGCCTGACATCGGATCGAAGGGAAGCGTTGCTATGCCGCGAGCGCGTGTTGCAACAAACTCCAGTACCGCTGATGACACCCTTTAGCGCTGCCTTGCCAGCATGCCTAGCCATGAGCGATCCCTGTCCTTGAAGGAGCGAGAAATGCCGCCCGGCTTATACCGAGCTGCATATTTTTAGCCCGCTCTCCCTCAGTCACTATCGCTTAAAACGTCGCCTTGAACTGCACCCCGTACGTGCGCGGTTCGTTGATGATGCCCGTCAGGTTATCGAAATCGATCGCGCCCAGCGACTGGATCTGGTTGGTGATGTTGCGGCCGTACGCGGAGAGTTCGTATTTGTCCCATTTGTAGCCGACGCGCAAGCCGCCTTCGAGCAGTTCCTTGGCCTTGTATTCCTTCGCTTCATACAGGAAGAAGTTGTAGCTGGTGCGATAGGCCCAGTCCGTGTAGGCGTAGAACTCGCCATTGGCGAGGGGAATGCTGTATTTCAATGTGAAGTTGGTTTGCCACTCCGGCGCGCGCGGCAGCGGGTTGCCGTCGATGTAGGCCGTGCCTTTGAACGGGCCCAGCGGATCGGTGACGGTGCAGCCGCTGGCCGGGTTGTTTTGCGCGTTACCGCAGCTTTGCACGAACAGCTTCTTGTCCTGGATTTCCGTGTGGTTGTAGCTGCCGCCCAGGGTCATGCTGAGCGAATCGCTGAGGTTTGCCTGGAAATCGAGTTCCACACCGCGGCCCGTGGCCTTGTCGGCGTTGATCAGCTGGTTCATGTTGACGGCGCCGCTGCCGGCCGTCAGTTGCTTGTCCTTCACGCGGTACTGGAACACGGCCAGGCTCAGGCGCGCGCGCTTGTCGAACAGGTCCTGCTTGATGCCCGCCTCGACGGACAGCGCTTTCTCGGCGCCCGCAAATGAAGGGCGGTCGGCCAGGCCGTTCAGGCGTCCCTGCATCGACGGCGCGCGGTAGCCGGTGGCGATGCGCGCGTAGGCATTCGTTGCCGGCGTCAGGACATAGGTGCCGCTCAAGTCCCAGCTGACGTTGTGCGAAGTGTCGTGCAGATTGAAGGGCCCGGCGGTGGTCGCTTCCACGCGCTTGGCCGAGAAATCTTTCTTGTCACTCGTGTAGCGCAGACCGGCGCGCAGTTTCAGGGCATCCGAGACCGTGTAGTTGAGCGAGCCGAAGGCCGCGTACGACTTCGAACTCTGGTTTTGCGTGGCGTAGGCGCTGTTTTGCGGATTGCCGGGCGCCAGGCTGTCAAAGCTGATGCTGTCGATCTGGATATCTTCCTTGAAGTAGAACAGGCCGCCTATCCATTGCAACGGGCCGCGGGCAGACGATTCGGCGCGGAATTCCTGCGAAATCTGCTTGTGGTTGGGGATCACGTCGGCCGTTTCCACGACAAACGGGATGAAGCCCGGGCCCATCGGCGGCGCGTACACGGCGCCATAGCCGCCGTCGACGTCGGCGCGGCTGTAGAAATCGAGTTTTTCGTAGCCCGTGATCGAATGCAGGGTCACGCCGGGCAAGTCCCATTTCAGGCGCATGCTGGCGCCCTTGGTTTTCAGGTGCTGGCGGTTGATGCCGTCGGTCGGGTAGTTGTCATAATCAAAGCCGTCGACCAGGTCGTTCGTGCCCTGTTTCAGGATGTTCGCGCGGAACAGGGTGGCCGTGCCGTCGAGGTTGCGCGCGTGCACGTTGAACAGCGCCGTGAAGTCGCGCGTGGGCTTGACCAGCACCTGCAGGCGGGCGGCGCTGTCTTCATAGCCTTCGAAGTCGCGCGTGCCGGTGGGGCGCGGGTTGTGCACGCGGTCGTCGCGGCGCTGCGTCTGGCCGGAAAAGCGCAGGGCCACCGTGTCGCTGACGGGCACGTTGAACGCGCCTTCCAGGCTCTTCATGCCATCCTTGCCGAAGCCGCCGCTCAGGTAGCCTTCTGTCTTGAAGACGGGCTTGGCGGAATCGAATTTGATCACGCCGGCCGGCGAGTTGCGCCCGAACAAGGTGCCTTGCGGGCCGCGCAGCACTTCCACCTGGTCGACGTCAAACACGGGAAAACCCTTGAGCATGGCGTTTTCCTGCACCACGTCGTCCATCACCAGGCCCACCGGCTGCGAGGCGTTGAGGTCGAAGTCGGTATTGCCCAGACCGCGAATGTAGAAACGGGGGAAGGTGCGGCCGTAATCCGATTCGACGGACACGCTGGGCGAGCGGCTGTTGAGGAAGCGGATGTCGGCGCCGCCGGCCGTCAGCGTGTCGAGCTTGTCGCCTTTCAAGGTAGCGATGGACATGGGCACGTCCTTGATGTTTTCCGCGCGCCGCTGCGCCGTCACGATCACCGTTTCCAGCTGGCCAGGACCTGCCTGTGCCGCCGGAGCGGCAGGCGCGTCGGCGGCTGGCGCCGGGACGCTGTCCTGGGCCATCGCCTGCAGGGGGAAGGCGGCGGCGATTGCCAGGGCAATCAGGGTGTGGCGTACTGTGCTGGCATGCGGTGTCATCATGAAACGGCTCCTGTCGGTCAAGGTTGTTCGAAAGGTCCAGGCAGGCGCGAGTCCGCTAGACGAAAAATCATGCTAGCACGGAAAATCTTAGTATTCATGCCATTTTCCAGCTGCCGCTATTCATATCCGTTTCGACTCAATACACAAATAAAATCGTATTTGTCGTCAATATCTGGCGGGTGCATAGTAGGGTGCCGGCAGGCCTGCGCGGGCGCAAAAGAGGCGGGACAGGACGATGGGGTTTCCTGCGGCTGCGCAAAAAAGCGTGCGCCGTTTTGGCGTAGCAGCAGGATCCGGGCGCCAGAAATACAACAGTTGCCGCGGATTTTTTATGCGAGGGGCGTGTTGTTGCAACGCGACAGGGGAGGCCGGCTGCGGCTCTCCCCTGTGCGTGTGACGCGGGGCATGCATGGCCGCATGCCTCTATCTGCTTAAAACTCTTCCCAGTCGCCGGCCGTCACGGCTTCCGCTTGCATCGCGCGGTGTTTCGCGGGCGCGGCCTGGCGCTTGGCGGGGCTGCTGGCGGGCGCCGGTACCAGGCGCAGCGGCTTGGCGCTGGCGCGTGCCGGGGCTGGCGCGTGCGCCGCCACCTGGCTGTCGTGCGTCTTGAAGATGCTCACGGTTTGCACCAGGTGGCTGGCCTGGTCGCGCAGCGATTCGGCCGCCGCCGCCGCTTCTTCCACCAGCGAGGCATTTTGCTGCGTGACGCTGTCCATCTGGGTCACCGCCTGATTGATCTGCTCGATGCCGGCGGACTGTTCCTGGCTGGCCACCGTGATTTCAGCGATGATGTTGCTGACGCGGGCGACGCTGGCGACCACCTCCGACATCGTCGTGCCCGCCTGCGCCGCCAGCCGGGAGCCTGCATCGACACGGCTGACGGAATCGTCGATCAGCGCCTTGATTTCCTTGGCCGCGCTGGCGCTGCGCTGGGCCAGGCCGCGCACTTCGGTCGCCACGACGGCGAAGCCGCGGCCCTGTTCGCCGGCACGCGCCGCTTCCACGGCCGCATTCAGGGCCAGGATATTGGTCTGGAAGGCGATGCCGTCGATGACGCTGATGATGTCGACAATCTTGCGCGACGATTCGCTGATCAGGTCCATGGTGCCCATTACTTGTCCCACCACGGCGCCGCCCTTGCTGGCGACGTCCGATGCCGTCGTGGCCAGCACATTGGCTTCACGGGCGTTTTCCGCATTCTTGCGTACGGTGCTGGTGAGTTCTTCCATCGAGGAAGCGGTTTCTTCCAGCGAACTGGCCTGCTGTTCCGTGCGCAGCGACAGATCGCTATTGCCGCTGGAAATCTCCGCGGCGGCAAGGGAAACGGTGTCGGAATCCTGACGCACGGAGGACACTACCGTGGTCAGCGACTCCTGCATGCGCTGCAGCGCCGACAGCACGCTGGCGGTATCGTGCGGTGCAACGTTGAGTTTGCCTGTCAGGTCGCCGCCGGCCAGCAGGCTGACGGCATCGCACAGATGCTTCGGTTCCGCGCCCAGCGCCTTGAGCAGGCTGCGTGTGATCAGCCAGCCGGCCAGGCCTGCCAGCACGATGGACAGCAAGCTGGCGCCGATGAGGATATTCCTGTTGAGAGTGTAACGCTCGTTGTCTTCCTGCAGGATGACGGCGGAGCGCTGGTCCGTCAGGGCGAAATATTCATCGCTGGCGGCGACGAGGGCGGCCAGCAGCGGGCGGCATTCCTCGTTCATCTTGACGATGGCCTGGTCGGTTTTCTTGTGCAGCGCCAGGTCCACGATGGCCAGCGCCACGGGAGAATAGCGTTTTTCGATGCCGTCGATCTTGTTGATGGCGCCGCGCACCTCGTCCGATACCCCGGGCTCCTGCGCCAACTGCAGCAGATGCTGCATGTTCTTGACGACATCGGCCTGTGCCTGCAAGACCTGTTTGCGTTCGATCTCCAGGTCTTCCGGCTTGGTGACGAGCACCAGATTCCTGGCCGCCACGGCACGCATGTCGATCGCGTCCCGCACGCGGTGCGCCGTATTGGCGCGGGCCATGATGCCGTTGACATACCGGTCAAAGCCGGTGTTGAAGTTGGAAAAGCTCCGCACGGACAGGATCGAGATGCCGATGAGGAAAAAGACCAGCAGGCCGAAAGCCAGAGTGAGCTGGGTGCGCACGGTGAATTTATCCATGATGTCTCTCCCAAATACGTGATGATGATTAGAAAGGGGGCTTGCGTGGGACGGGTGGCAGGCGCTTGCCTGGCGACGGGTCGTGCCCTGCGCAGTGCTTTTCTATCCAGAACACGGATTCGTGGTGTGAGGATGGAATTAATTCAAAAAACCGATTTCAATAATTTATTTGTTTTATTTATTAAATTCATTGTTGCACAAAAAATTCAGTAAATCAATGAGATTTTGCGTGTCAAAAAACAACTTTTCGGCATGGATGCTGCTTCCTGCGCCGCTGGATCGGGCACAGGAAAGCGTCTGGGGAGGATGTGGGTCAGCCGGGAATCGGCGTGCCCTGATGAAAAAACATTTGCCAGCGGCCATCGCGCTGCTTCCACAGCGAACTGCGCAAGCTGGCGCTGGCGGGCAGGGTGCCGCTGGCGTGGCGTTGCGAGCGGTAGGTAACCAAGGCAACATCGTCGGCCAGCAAGCGGGTCTGGAAATCGCTGATGCTGCGCTGACAAAAGTCTTCCGCCGGCAAGTCCGCCAGGGTTGCCGCGCGCGTCCAGAGATTGCCCGAGCTGCCGAACTCGACGAAGTCGTCGGCCAGCAGGGCCGCCAGTCTGGCCCTGTCGGCGCGCACGGCCTGGCTTTGCAGTGCCGCTTCCAGCGCCTGCAGATGCGCCGCCAGGGTGTCCGGCGTATTGTGCTGCGCGTCGTCCATTGCCAAGGCCGTCAGATAGGAAATGCGCCCGCGCCCGATACGTTCAGGCAGGCGACCTTGTCGCTGGAAAAGTACTTGATCTGTCCCAGACCGATGGCGTAGCAGCCGTCGCTGAGCGGGGAAATGGGGCCGGTGAGTTTTTCACCGCTGATCAGGGTCACCACCCACGGCGTGGTGGTCGGTTTGCCCGCGTGGGTCAAGGCGTGTTGTACCAGGTCCGACATGCTGCCTCCGATGGAAATCAAAACCCGATGATAGCAGTGTCCCGTGTCGGATAGCCGCAGGTTTGCCGATACGAAGGGCGGGCCTTTACGCGTCGGCCAGCAGGTTCCTTGGCAGGGCCACCGACACCAGCTTCCAGCGCCACAGGCCGTCGCGCGCCAGGGTCAGCTCGCCAATGTGGCTCTTGCTGTGGGTGCGCCGCACCACGACGCTGTTCCAGGAGGTGTAGCGCAGTTTGTAGTCGGGCTTGGGGGTGCGCTTGCGGCCGCTGATGTCGCTGACCTTGGCGATCGGCTTTTCGTAGCGGTCATTGAGCTTCATCAAGGCGACAATGCCTTCGGGCATCAGCATGGTGTCGAGCAAGGGATCGATGACGTCGGGGCTGATGTCGTCGGCCACTTCCGGCGCCGAGAACAGGGCATGCAATTGTTGCTCCAGGCTGCCGCGCAACTGGGCCAGGTCGATTTGCGCGGCCAGCGCCTGCGTATCCTCGTCCATGGTGGCCGTGTGGATCTTGTCCATGGTGAAATACGGGCTGCCATAGAAGACGCCGGCCAGCGCGACCAGTGCCACTACAGCGAGAAGCATCATTCTTTTCATCGTGCAATCTCTCGGATGCCTGGCGACCCGGTGCGCCTGAGGTGTTGGCATTCTACATAATATTTCCCAAAATCAACATGGCGGTTTAGGTAAGTGTTGTTTTAGATCAAGTTTCTTTAGAGTAATTCCGGCGGGAGGGTAATGTCCATCAGTTTCCAGTCCCAGATGCCGTGCCGGCGCAGTAGAAACTGGCTGGCGGCGGGGCCGGCCCCGCTGCGCCGCAGCACCACTTCGTTCCATGAACGGTACGCCATGCCGAAGTCGTGGCGCTTGCCGTCGGCCCCCTGCTTGCCGTGCAGGATCAATACCGTGATGCCGGGCGGCGAGACGATGGTGTCGAGCATTTCCTTGAAATCGTCTTCGCTGGCCGTTTCGCCGGCCGCCCGCAACTGGCGCGCCACGCTGGCGCGTATGGCGGGCAGATCGGCCTGCTGCGCCAGGTTTTCCAGGCGCACGGATTTCGCCGCGATGCTGATGCGGTACATGGCGATGTAGGGGCTGACCCAGGTGAAGCCGATGGCGGCGACGGTAAAAATGATCGCGGTGGCGTACTTTCTTTTCATGGTCCGTGTTTTTGTATGAGCTGTGCCGCCGTGATTTTACCCGGCCAGGGTCGGTGGATGGTGTAGCATTCGTGCCGGCGCGGACCATCGCGCCGCAATATTGAGGACAACCATGAATATCACTATCAATCAGGTGCTGCAGTCGTATATCGACCCGCTCACCGCCAGCGAGTACGCGGCGCTCGAGCGCAGCCTGCTGGCCGAAGGCTGCCGCGACGCGCTGGTGCTGTGGAACGACGTGCTGATCGACGGGCATAACCGCTACGCCATCTGCCGCCAGCACGGCATCGAATTCAAGACCATCCAGAACACCAGCTTTACCTCGCTCGACGACGTCATGTTGTGGATGATCGACAATCACCTGGCGCGCCGCAGCGTATCGGACTTCCAGCGCGGTGTGCTGGCCCTGCGCAAGAAGGAAATCGTCGCCGCGCGCAGACCCGCGCCCGTCAGCGCCCAGGATGCGCCGGAAGGCGAAAGCGCGCCGAAGCCACCCATGAGCACGCGCGAAGAGGTGGCCAAGGCGGCGAGATTGAGCAGCAACCAGATCAGCCAGATCGAGAAGATCCAGAAGGCGGCGTCGCCGGAACTGGTTGAAGCCGTCCGTTCGGGCACGATCTCGATCAACGCGGCGGCCACCGTGGCATCCTTGCCGCCGGAAGAGCAGGTGGCGGCCGTCGCCGGCGGTAAAAAACTGCTGCGCCAGGCGGCCAAGGAAATCCGCGAACAGCGCGCCGCCACGCGCACGCCGCGCGAGCCGAAGGTGCCCCACGTGTCGCAGGACACGCCGGAAACGGGCAACGAACCGTGGGCGGAAAACGCGGCGCAGGCGCCGTCCGAAACGGAACGCCTGCGCGGCGAGATCGCCAGCCTGAAACAAAAGGTGGCGCAGCTGCAGGCGGAAAATGTGGAGTTGAACCAGCGTATCGCCGCCTTGATCGACGCATCCTGATCTGGAGTTTTTGCATGTTACATCGCAGTGCCCTGTTCGCCGCCATCGCCTGCGGCATCGTTGCCAGTGCTCCCGTGCTGGCCGCGCCCGCTGTTTCTGTCGCGGACATGGCCCGTTGGCGGGCCCAGGCCGCGAACGTCAGCATCGCGCGCGACACGTGGGGCGTGCCCCATGTGACGGGTAAGACGGATGCGGATGCCGTCTTTGGCCTGATGTATGCGCAGGCCGAGGACGATTTCCCCCGCGTGGAACTCAATTACATCAACGCCATGGGGCGGCTGGCGGAAGTGGAGGGCGAACGGGAGCTGTACCGCGACCTGCGCATGAAGCTGTTCATCGATCCGGCCGACTTGCAGGCGCAGTACCGCGCCAGCCCGCCGTGGCTGCGCAAGCTGATGGATGCGTTTGCCGACGGCCTCAATTTTTACCTGGCCACGCATCCGCAGGTGAAACCAAAGCTGATCACGCATTTCGAGCCGTGGATGGCCCTGAGCTTCAGCGAGGGCAGCATCGGCGGCGATATCGAATCGATCAACCTGGCGCAGCTCGAAGCGTTCTACGGCCAGCAGGCCATGCCTGCCGCCGTGGCGCTGGCCAGCGTGGAAACGGGCTTGGATCCGGAGCCGAGCGGCTCGAACGGCTTCGCCATTGCGCCCGCGATCACGAAAAATGGCCATGCGCTCTTGATGATCAACCCGCATACGTCGTTCTACTTCCGTCCCGAAGTGCAGGTCACCAGCGGCGAAGGCCTGAACGCGTACGGTGCCGTCACCTGGGGCCAGTTCTTCGTCTACCAGGGTTTCAATGAGCGCCTGGGCTGGATGCATACCTCGGGCGGCGGCGACGTCATCGACGAATACCTGGAAAGCATCGTCGACAAGGATGGCGCCTGGTTCTACCGCTATGACGGCGGGCTGCGCCCCTTGAAAGCCGTGCCGATTACCTTGCCATATAAATTGGCCGACGGCGCCATGGGCTCGAAAATCATCACGGTCTACTACAGCCACCACGGCCCCATCGTGCGTGCGCAGGACGGTAAATGGGTGGCCGTGCGCCTGATGCATGAACCGTTGAAGGCGCTCACGCAGTCGTACACGCGCACCAAGGCGCGCGATTACGCGGCCTTTTACAAGACCATGGAACTGCGCACGAATTCCTCGAATAACACCGTGTATGCGGATGCGGACGGCAACATCGCCTATTTCCACGGCAATTTCATTCCCGTGCGCGACCCGCGCTTCAACTGGAAGCAGCCCGTCGACGGCAGCGACCCGGCCACGGAATGGAAAGGACTGCACACGGTGGCGCAAACCATCACCCTGTTCAATCCGAAGAATGGCTGGATCCAGAACACGAACAACTGGCCGTATTCGGCGGCCGGGGCCAACAGCCCGCGCCAGCAGGACTATCCCGCCTACATGTCCGTGTATGGCGAAAACGCGCGCGGCCTGCATGCGGTCAAGGTCTTCCAGAACAAGACCGGTTTTACGCTCGACAGCCTGATCGCCGCCTCCTACGACAGCGAACTGACGGCGTTCGAGGCGCTGCTGCCGCCGCTGTTCGCGGCCTACGATGCGCTGCCGGCCGGCGGCGCGCAACAGCTGGCGCTGGCCGACAAGATCGCCTTGCTGCGGGCCTGGGACTGGCGCTATTCGCTGACGTCCACCGCTACCTCGCTGGCCGTGTTCTGGGGCCAGGAACTGGCGGAATTGACGGGCAAGCAGGCGCGCGAGCAGGGCGTGCCCGTGGTCGACTTCATGGCGACGGAGAAGGTCACCGCGGCGCAGCGGCTGGCTGCCCTGGCGACGGCGGCGGACAAACTGCAGCGCGATTTCGGCAACTGGCAAACGCCGTGGGGCGAGATCAACCGCTTCCAGCGCCTGACGGGCGACGTGGTGCAGCCGTTCGACGATGCGCAAGCCAGCTTGCCTGTGCCTTACGCGTCGGGCAACTGGGGCGCGCTGGCCGCGTATGGCCAGAGCAGCAGAAGTACCACGAAGCGTATTTACGGCGAACGCGGCAACAGCTTTGTCGCGGCCGTGGAATTCGGTCCGCGCATCAGGGCGAAAAGCATCCTGGCGGGCGGGCAGAGCGGCGACCCGAAGTCGCCCCACTTCCAGGACCAGGCGGCCATGTATGCGTGCGGCGAGTTCAAGGAGGTGCTGTTTTATCCCGAGGACGTGGCGAAGCACCTGGAGCGCAGGTATCGGCCCGGGGAGTGAGCGTGGCTGTTCATGACAACAATGTGTCGGATTACGCTTCGCTAATCCGACCTACGGTATCTTTTGGCATGTAGGTCGGATGAGCGGCGGTACGCCGCGTAATCCGACACCTGTCTCCTCAAATCGCGTCGAGCGCCGTGCGCAAGTCATGGCGCAAATCCTCGATATCCTCGATCCCCACCGACAGGCGGATCAAGCCGTCGCCGATGCCCAGCTTGGCCCGCTGTTCGGCGGGAATGCTGGCATGCGTCATCAGGGCAGGGTGCTCGATCAGACTTTCCACGCCGCCCAGGCTTTCGGCCAGGGCGAATACTTCGCAGCGCTCGAGGAAGCGCCGCGCGCCGGCCAGGTCCGTGTCGAGATCGATCGAGATGATGCCGCCGAAACCGTCCATCTGGCGCTGCGCCAGCGCGTGCTGCGGGTGCGAGGCCAGCCCCGGATAAAACACTTTGCGCACTTCCTTTTGCTGCTCCAGCCACTGCGCCAGCGCCAGGGCGCTTTCGCAGTGGCGCTGCATGCGGATGGCCAGGGTTTTCACGCCGCGCAAGGCCAGAAAGCTGTCGAACGGCCCGGCAATCGCTCCCACCGAGTTTTGCAGGAAGCCCAGCTGCTCGCGCCATTCCGCCTGGCGTTCCTCCGCGCCGACGATGGCGATGCCGCCGATGATGTCCGAGTGGCCGTTCAGATACTTGGTGGTCGAGTGCACGACGATGTCGAAGCCGTGTTCCAGGGGGCGCTGCACCAGCGGACTGGCAAACGTGTTGTCGGCCACGGCGATGATGCCCCGCTCGCGGCAGATGTCGGCAATCGCCCGCAAGTCGGCCAGTTTGAGCATGGGGTTCGTGGGCGTCTCCACCCACACCATCTTCGTTTCCGGGCGCAGCGCGGCCAGCAGGTTTTCCGGATTCGTCAGGTCGACGTACGTGAATTCGTGGCCGGCCGAGCGGCGGCGCACTCGTTCAAACAGTCGATACGTGCCGCCGTACATATCGTCGCCAGCGACGATGTGGCTGCCCGCATCCAGCAATTCCAGCACGGACGAGATGGCGGCCAGGCCCGAGGCGAACGCGAACGCCGCGCTGCCGCCCTCCAGGTCGGCCACGCAGCGCTCGAGCGCCCAGCGCGTGGGATTGTGCGAGCGGCCGTAATCGAGTCCCTTGTGCACGCCGGGGCTGTCCTGCACGAAGGTCGAGGTGGCGTAAATGGGCGGCATGATGGCGCCCGTCGACGGGTCGGGCGACTGGCCGGCGTGGATGACGCGGGTGGCCAGATGGCTCTTGCGGGTGGTTTCTTTGCTCAAGATAGTGTCCTGCGTAAGTGGTTGAGAAGGTCGAAGCGGGTGATCAAGCCATAGAAGCCGGTATCGTCGGCGACGACGGCCGTCAGACCCCGGTCCAGGGTGGCGCGCAGGGCGGGCAAGCCGCTCGATGGCGCCAGCGTTTCGATCTGCGTCGTCATGGTGGCGCCCACCAGGCCCGCGAAATGCGCGGCGTCGCCCGAGACGTGCAGCAGCAAGTCCGATTCGTCGATAATGCCGACCAGTTGGCCGTCGTCGATGACGGGCAGCTGCGCCAGGTCGCTGGCGCGCATGCGGTTGAAGGCGGTCAGCAGGGTGTCGCCCGGCGCCACGCTGACGACGTCGCCCTCGTCGTAGCGGCGCCCGATCAGGTCGCGCAAGTCGCCCGAGAGCGCCCGCTGTAATAAGCCCTGGTCGCGCATCCAGCCGTCGTTATAGACTTTAGATAAGTAGCGCGTGCCCGTATCGCAGACAAACGTGACGACGCGCTTCGGCGTCGTCTGTTCGCGGCAGTATTTGAGGGCCGCTGCCAGCAGCGTGCCCGTGGACGAGCCGCCTAAAATACCTTCGGCGCGCAGCAGGGCGCGCGCCGAATCAAAACTTTCCTGGTCCGTGATGGTGTAGGCCTTCGTGACGCTGTCCATGTCGGCGATGGACGGAATAAAATCTTCGCCGATGCCTTCGACGGCCCACGAGCCGCTCGTGTCGCTCACTTTGCCCGTGTCGATGTATTCGGTGAGGATGGAGCCTTGCGGGTCGGCCAGCACGAATTCCAGCTTGGGCTGCGCCTTGCGGAAGTAGCGCGTCAGGCCCGTCAGGGTGCCGGACGAACCGACGCCGACGACGATGGCGTCCACGTCATGGCCAGTTTGCTCCCAGATTTCGGGCGCCGTCGTCGTTTCGTGGGCCAGCGGGTTGGCGGGATTGTTGAACTGGTCGGCGAAGAAGGCGCCCGGCAGTTCGCGCGCCAGGCGCGCCGCGTAATCCTGGTAGTACTCGGGATGGCCCTTGCCCACATCCGAGCGCGTGGTGTGCACTTCGGCGCCCAGGGCCTTCAGGTGCAGCACTTTTTCTGTCGACATCTTGTCGGGCACGACGAGAATCACGCGGTAGCCCTTGATGCGCCCGACGAGGGCCAGGCCGATGCCGGTGTTGCCGGCCGTGGCCTCGACGATGGTGCCGCCCGGCTGCAGGCGGCCGTCCGCTTCGGCCGCTTCGATGATGGACAGGCCGATGCGGTCCTTGATGGAACCGCCGGGATTTTGCGACTCCAGTTTCAGGAACAGCTGGCACGGGCCCGTATCGAGCCTGGTGACTTCGACCAGCGGGGTATTGCCGATCAGCCTGTATAGCGCTGGCGGCTGGGAGGGGGATGGCATTCGATCATTCATGGTGGCTCCTGTCAGAGAAACAGCCGCTCAGGATCGTGTCCCGAGCCGCCTTCCGTGCCGCGCAGTGTAGGCGGGTGGACGAGTGCGGCGAACGAATGTTTCCATGCTTGCATATGCGCCCTGCGCATATCGGCGACAAGGTACGCGATGCGAGTATGCACCGTTTTTGGCCCGCTTGCCGCGCCACAGGCAGGACTATTAAGCTGCCGCAAGCCCGCCATTGCGATTTATAATCACGCCTCGAAAAGATACTAAATAGTATTGAAAATCAACCAGACAGGGCAGGCGGCAGTGGCAAAACTTTATTTCCGGTATTCCGCGATGAACGCGGGCAAGTCGACGGCCTTGTTGCAGGTCGCACACAACTATGAGGAGCAGGGCCAGCAAGTGCGCCTGTATACGGCCGCCATCGACAGCCGCTACGGCGTGGGCCGGGTCACTTCGCGCCTGGGGCCGCAGCGCCAGGTCGATATCTTTCATGCCGACACGAATTTCCTCGACGATATTCCCCAGGTCGCTTGCCTGCTGGTGGACGAGGCGCAATTTCTCAGCACGGCGCAAGTGCAGCAGCTGCACCAGCTGGCGCAAGTGAAGGGCGTGCCCGTCATCTGCTACGGCTTGCGCACGGATTTCAAGGGCGAACCGTTCCCCGGCTCGGCCTATCTGCTGGCGCTGGCCGACGATATCGAGGAATTGAAGAATATTTGTACGTGCGGCAAGAAGGCCACGATGAACATCCGGGTGGATGAGCAGGGCCGCCGCATCAAGGAAGGCGAGCAGATCAGCATTGGCGGCAACGAGGCCTACCGCCAGGCGTGCGGGCGCTGTTTCTACTCGTAAATCTACTCGTAAATTAATCGGCGACGGGCGTCCCCACATCCGCATCGTCCACCAGCGCCAGGTCGCCCCGCTCGAAGGCGGCCAGGATGTCATTCGCGCGCGCCACGTCGTGTTCGCGCACCATGACGCGGGCGCCGCCGATGGCGGCTGCCAGCAGCATGTCGGCCTGCATGTGCTGGTCGTCCGTCAGCAGTACGTCGATGCCGGCCGCGGCCAGGCAGCCGCGGATGACGTGCGCATCCGTGGGGATCATCAGCCGGGCAATTAAAACGTAGTCGTCGTGCATCGTGTCTCCTGGCAAGGTGGATTCGTCCCCATCTTAGCACCAGGCTGTTGTTTGTCGTTTGAATTACAGCTTGAACACGCCCACCACCTGGTTCAGCTCATGCGCCTGCTCCTGCAGGGCGTCGGCGGCGGCCGCCGCTTCTTCCACCAGGGCCGCATTCTGCTGGGTCACCTGGTCCATCTGGGCGATGGCCTGGTTGACTTGCTCGATGCCGCTGCGCTGTTCTTCGCTCGCCTGCGCTATTTCCGCCATGATGGTGCTCACTTGCTGCACGCTGGCCACCACGGTGTCCATGGTGGCGCTGGCCTGGCTCACTTGCGCGTGGCCCAGGTCCACCGTGCCGGCGGATGCCTGGATCAAGTCCTTGATGTCTTTCGCCGCTGCCGTCGAGCGCTGCGCCAGGGTGCGCACCTCGGTGGCGACGACGGCGAAGCCCCGTCCCTGCTCGCCGGCCCGGGCCGCTTCCACGGCCGCGTTCAAGGCCAGGATATTCGTCTGGAAGGCGATGCCGTCAATGACGCCGATGATGTCGGCGATCTTGCCGGATGAGCTGCGGATGGCATCCATGGTGCTGGCCACCTGCGCCACGGCCGCGCCGCCTTCGGCTGCCAGGCTGGACGATTCATGCGCAAGTTTGCTCGCTTGCTGCGCGTGATCGACGTTCTGCCGCACGGTGGAACTCAGTTCCTCCATCGAGGCGGCCGTTTCTTCCAGCGAACTGGCTTGCTGTTCCGTGCGGCTCGACAAATCCAGGTTGCCGCTGGCGATTTCACCGGAGGCCGTGGCGATTTGCCCGGCGCTGCCGCGCACGTTGCCGACCACTTGCGACAGGTTGTCGCTGATGCGGTTCATGGCGCGCAGCAGGCGGCCGATTTCGTCCAGGCTGCTGGTATCGAGGTGCACCGTCAGGTCGCCGGCGGCGATTTGCGCGGCGGCCGTTTCGGCGGCGGCCAGCGGGCGCGAGACGAGGGTGCGCACCAGCCAGTACAGCAGCAGGGCGAAGACGAGCAGGGCGACGAAGCCGGAAATGGCCAGCTCGTTGCGCAGCTGGCGCGCTTCCAAGGTGATTTCGTCCGTGAACGTGCCGCCCGCGATGATCCATTGCCAATCCTTGAATTGACGGTAATACAGCTGCTTTTCGCGCGCGCTGGCAGCCGTTTCGCCAGGCGCCGTCCACGTGTAGCGCATGGCGCCGTCTTTCTGTGCCAGCATTTCCTGGATGAACAGGCGGCCGTCGCTGGCCTTGAACTCGAGCGCGCTCTTGCCTTCGCTGTTCGGATGCAGCACCAGGTGGCCGTAGTTGGCCCCGGGGGCCGTGTCGACGATATAGATGTAGCCCGTCTGGCCGATCTTGACCTGGCGGATCTTGTCTTTCAACATGGCCAGATTCTTGCTGATATCGAGGCCGATGAACAGCACGCCTACCACCTTGCCAGCCGCATCGCGCACAGGGTCGTACTGTGTGATGTATTGCTTGCCAAACAAGGTTGCCATGCCGACGAAACGCTGGCCCGCGCGCAGCGGCGCATAGCTGGGGTGGTTGTGGTCGAGCTGGGTGCCGATGGCGCGTTCGCCATCCTGTTTTTTCAGCGAGGTGCTGATACGCACGAATTCATCGCCGTTGGCGGCAAAGATGGTGGCGATCACGCCCGTTTGCGCCGTGTAGCGGTCGACCACGGCCGTGTCGAGGTTGAGCACCTTGCCGCCGTTGGCCAGGGCCGGCGTGGCCTTGCCGGCGACCGCCACCATGGCGCCCGCGTCGACCGTGAACGGGCCGGGAAATTCGGCCGCGAACAGGCGCGCAAAGCTGGCCGCTTCGTTGACCATGGCCGTATGGAAGACTTGCGTGGTCGTCATGACGCTATTGAGTTCGCTGGTGACGGCCGCTTCGGCGCGCTGTTCCAGCACGCGCGAGGTATTGATACTCATCAAGGCCGTCAGGCTGGCGAGGATCAGGCTGACCAGGGCAAACGTGAAGACGGTAATCTTGCCGCCGACACTCCAATGGCGGGGGGAGAAGGAAATTGTAGGCATAGTGTGAGTCTGGCAAAGGGTAATCAGCTCGGCCATTCCTGGTCATGACATGACACGCGGGGAGGGGATCTGGTGGGGAGTACTGTTGAAACGAAAGCGCGCCGGCTGTGGGAGCGGCGCGCAGGCAAGCTGTATTTCAGGGCGCGATGATAGCATGTTGCTTGCCATTTGTTACTAAGTGTTCCCCGCAGGAATCATTTTTTCGCATAAAAACATCATCGAGATCAAGGATTGGCACTTTAGTCCATTGACTTTTTGCATTCCAATGGCGCATGTTGATATCCGTCGTTGACGAATGATGCGATTTTTCTCACGAATGTTTCACTTTGTAATGAATGAGACGCCGCCTTTAATCCGCGTTTAAGCTTCCAAGAAGAAACTGATCTTCCATGGGAGACTGCCAGGCCGTATCCTGTAGAATAATATGCAGACCAGTCGTGTATTCCCCTTACTGTCTTGCTGGCTGGCGCATGCATCTCTGCGCCGCCTGGAATTGATTTAACTAATTTTCGGAGAAGCCGATGAAGAAGCAAATGATGCTGGTCACCCTGGTGCTTGCCCTGTCAGCCCACGCTGGCGCAGCCCAGACGGACAAGAGCGCCGCTCCTCCGCTCACCATGAAGCCGCTGGCCCAGCAAACGCAGGCCGCCTTGTGGGCATCGCGCGTCCTGACGCGCGTCCATTACAAGGCCATGCCGCTCGACGACGCCATGTCGGAGAAAATCTTCGACCGCTATTTCAAATCCCTGGACGCGGAAAAACTGTTCTTCGTGCAAGCCGACATCGACCGCTTCGCTCCCTTGCGCACCAAGCTCGACGACGCCATCATCAATGAAGACCTGACGGCGCCGTTTGCCATCTACAACCTGTACCAGCAGCGCTTCGACGAGCGCATGGCCTATGCGCGTGAGTTGCTGAAAAGCAAATTCGACTTTGCCGCCGACGAAAGCTACCAGATCGACCGCGAAAAGGCCGCCTGGCCGAAGAATGACGAGGAAGTGCGCGACCTGTGGCGCAAGCGCGTCAAGAACGACTGGCTGCGCCTGAAACTGGCGGGCAAGGAAGACAAGGCCATCCGCGAGACGCTGGACAAGCGCTATGAAAGCTACACGACCCGTTCGCGCAAGCTCAACAGCGAAGACGTGTTCCAGATCTTCATGAATGCATACGCCATGTCGATCGAACCGCATACCAATTACCTGGGCCCGCGCGCCTCGGACAATTTCGACATCGCCATGCGGCTGTCGCTGGAAGGCATCGGCGCCGTGCTGCAGACGCGCGACGAGTACACGGTGGTGCGCGAAGTCGTGCCGGGCAGCCCGGCCGGCCTGTCGGGCAAGCTGAAAGTGGGCGACCGCATCGTCGGCGTGGGGCAGGGCGAAAGCGGCCCCATCACCGAAGTGCTGGGCATGCGCATCGATGACGTGGTGCAGCTGATCCGCGGCGCCAAGGATTCCACCGTGCGCCTCGACATCCTGCCGGCCGACGCCGGCCCCGATGCCAAGCATGTCGTCTTGCCGCTGGTGCGCAAGAAAATCAGCATGGAAGAGCAGGCGGCGAAGAAATCGGTCATCGAAGTGCGCGAGAACGGCGTCAAGCGCCGCATCGGCGTCATTTCCCTGCCGACGTTCTACCAGGACTTCGAAGCGCGCCGCCGTGGCGACAAGGACTTTAAAAGCGCCACGCGAGACGTCAGCCGTTTGCTGGCCGAGTTGAAGAAGGATAAGGTCGACAACGTCCTGATCGACTTGCGCAACAACGGCGGCGGTTCGCTGAACGAAGCCGTCGAACTGACGGGCCTGTTCATCGACAAGGGCCCGGTCGTGATGCAGCGCAATGCCGAAGGCAAGGTCGACGTGGAAAGCGACACCAATTCCGGCCTGGCCTGGGATGGCCCGATGGGCGTGCTGATCAACCGCGGCTCCGCTTCCGCTTCCGAGATTTTCGCCGCCGCCGTGCAGGATTACGGCCGTGGCGTCATCATCGGCGAAGGCAGCTTCGGCAAGGGCACCGTGCAGACCCTGTTCAACCTCGACCGTTTCGGCGGCAGCGAGAAAGCCCGTTTCGGCGAGCTGAAAATGACCATCGCCCAGTTCTTCCGCATCAATGGCGGCACCACGCAGTTGCGCGGCGTCACCCCCGACATCAAGCTGCCGGCCATGTCGGACACGGACAACTTCGGCGAATCGAGCTATGACAATGCCTTGCCATGGGTGGCCATCAAGCCGGCGCAGTACATGCCGACGGGCGACCTGAAGGAGATCGTGCCGCTGCTGGACAAGAAGCATGAAGCGCGCGTGGCCAAGGACAAGGATTTCCAGTACTTGCTCGATGACATCGCTCTCGTCGTCAAGCAGCGCAAGGAAAACCAGATTTCGCTCAATGAAACCGTGCGCCGCAAGGAACGCGATGCCCAGGAAGCGCGCGCCAAGGCCCGTGAAAAACGCCTGATTGCGCAGATCTCGAATCCAGCCGACGACCTGGTGGTGATTCCCGATCCGAAAGACGTGCTGAAGGGCGCGAAAGCGGCCAGCAAGACGGCCAAGCAGATCGCCGCCGTGAAGGGCGCCTTGCGCACCGACGACGGCTTGCAGGGCGACGAGCGGGCGCTGAGCGCTGAGCTCGACGCCGAAACGGCCGCCAAGAGCGCCAAGGACGTGCTGCTGAACGAAGCGGCGCGCATCCTGGCCGACGAAGTGGCGCTGATCAAGGCCGATACCCGCATGGCGGCCAAGGTCTTGCCGTATGGCGCGGATGTCAAGGCGACGCCGGTGACGGCAGCGAAGTAAAACTTTGCACGCAGTAAAAAACCGGTTCCTCGCGGAGCCGGTTTTTTTTGCCCCGATCAGTTATCTGTTTGGCGTATTTCTATCATTCCAACAATCAATTGGATCGATATGCCGCGATGCAGCATAATGCACTTGTCTCCTCTATTCTCCTCCAAGAAAATAGATTCAGCCCGCTCTCGCAGCGGGCTTTTTTTTGCCTCAGATTTTGTGCGTGGGCGCTTGCACATCGGGCTGGCTGGCCAGCAGGGCCGTGATCCAGCCGGCAAACGCCTGCAGCTTGGGCGTGGCCAGGCGGCCTTGCGGCGTCAGCAGCGACATCGGCATGGGCGTGGGCGGGTGCTCGGCCAGCACGGCCACCAGCGCGCCGCTGTCGAGGTGCTGGCGCACCTGGTACACAGCCGCCTGCGCCAGTCCCAGGCCTTGCAGCGCGCAATCGACGCTGGCGTCCGCGTCGTTGACGGCGATGGGGCCGGCCATCTGCACGCGTACGACTTCCTTGCCCTGCAGGAAATCCCAGTCGAAGGCGCGTCCCGTGCGGCCCGAGTAATGCATGATGCCCTGGTGCGCGGCCAGGTCGGCCAGCGTGTGCGGCGTGCCGTGCCGCGCCAGATAGGCGGGCGAGGCGCACGTGACGAAGCGCATCAGGCCGACCTGCTTGCCGATGAAGGCGGAATCCTGCAAGGTGCCCACGCGCAAGGCGCAATCGATGCCTTCCTGCGTCAGGTCGACCAGGCGGTCCGTCAGGCTCAGTTGCAATTGCACGTCCGGCCAGGCGGCGTGGAAGTGCGCGATATGGGGAATGATCAGGCGCCGGCCCACCGTATTGGGCAGGTTAATGCGCAGCAAGCCGCGCGGTTTTTTCGCGTCGGGACCGCGAAACGCCAGTTCCGCCGTATCGACGGCTTTCAAAATATCAATGCAATGGCGAAAGTAGTCGGCCCCTTCCGGCGTCAGCGACAAGCGGCGCGTGGTTCGCTGGAGCAATTGCGTGCCCAGGTAGGCTTCCAGCTTTTGCAGGGTGGCCGTCAGTGCGGCGCGCGGCAAATTCAAGGTCTCGGCTGCCTTGGAAAAGCTGTTGGCTTCGACGATGCGCACGAAGGTCTGCATGGCCTTGATCTTGTCCATAGGATAGCTTCCATTCTCATTGTTCATTTTATGTGAAAAGTATAAGTGGATTATGCCCTGATTATCTTTGCCCCGGTTTTGCCTAGAATGGCAACATCCCTATCGAACCGAGGAAACAACATGAACAAGGCCTCATCTTCCGCTCCCCACGACATCGCACCCGCCATGGTGCTGTTGCTGGCCATCGCTTCCGGCCTCATCGTGGCCAATCTGTATTACGCGCAAACCCTCGTCGGCCCCATCAGCGCCTCGACGGGCCTGTCCGCCAAGGCGGCCGGGCTGATCGTCACCCTGACACAAGTCGGCTATACCCTGGGCCTGCTGTTTGTCGTGCCGCTGGGCGACTTGCTGGAAAACCGCCGCCTGATCGTCACGGCCTTGCTGGTGACGGCCACGGCCCTGGTGGCGGCGGCGCTGTCCACGGGTGCCATCGTCTTCCTCGCCGCCGCGCTGGCCATCGGCCTCGGTTCCGTGGCGGCGCAAGTGATCGTGCCGTTTGCCGCCCACCTGTCGCAGGAAGCGACGCGGGGGCAGACGGTGGGCAAGGTCGTCAGCGGCTTGTTGCTGGGCATCATGCTGGCCCGTCCCGTGGCATCGCTGGTGGCCGCGCACGCCAGCTGGCACGTGGTGTTCGGCGGCGCCGCCGTGCTGATGGTATTGCTGGCGCTGGTGCTGCGCCGCGCCTTGCCCGTGCGCCAACCCGTGTCGACCATGCGCTATCCGGCGCTGATGGCCTCGCTGTGGCACTTGCTGCTGGGCACGCCCGTGCTGCGCCGCCGCGCCGCCTATCACGCGGGCCTGTTTGGCGCCTTCAGCCTGTTCTGGACCGTCACGCCGCTGGTGCTGGCCAGCCCCGCATTCGGCCTGTCGCAAACGGGCATCGCCATCTTCGCCCTCGTGGGCATGGCGGGCGCCGTTGCCTCGCCCATCGCGGGCCGCCTGGCCGATGCGGGCCATACCTTGCCGGCCACGGCCGCCGCGCTGGCGCTGGGGATCGTCGCGTTTGCCTTGCCCATGTTTGCGCCGGAATCGAAACATGTGGCGCTGGGCTTGCTGGTGGTGGCTTCCATCGTGCTCGACATGGGTGTGGCGGCCAACCTGGTGCTGGGCCAGCGCGCCATCTTCAGCCTGGGCGCGGAAGTGCGGGGCCGCTTGAACGGCCTGTACTTCGCCCTGTTCTTTGCGGGCGGCGCGGCCGGCTCGGCCATCGGCGCCTGGGTGTATGCCAGCTATGGCTGGCCAGCAACCTTGCTGACCGGCATGGCGTTTCCGGGCCTGGCCCTGCTGGTATGGCTGGGAGAATTTTTACCCTTGGCAACGCGCCGTACGGCTTGAAACCCTGATGGCGTCTCATTATCACTGATGGATATTTCTATCATCATGAATATAAAGTGGCGTGATATGCCGCAATGCCGCAAGATGCACTTGTCTCCTCTATCTCCTCCAAGGAAATAGATTAAGCCCGCTCCCGCAGCGGGCTTTTTTTTGCCTGTGTTTTTTAAATCACCACCAGATCGAGCGCGCGCATGAAGTTGGCCGCCTGCGTATGCGTGATGACGGCGCCTTTCAGCAGCGCCGCTTCGCTCAGTTTGAAACCGTCGATGTCGGCGCCGCGCAAGTCCGCGCCCTGGAACTTCGCCAGCTTGATGGTGGCATTGCGCAAGCTGCCCCCTTCGAAGACGGCCTCGCGGAAGTCGCAGCCGGCCAGGTAGGCGTCGGAAAAATCCAGCTGTTTGAGTATTGCCTTGCGGAACGAGAAGCCGCGCAGGTCGGCGCCCACCAGCAGGCTGTCTTCGAACGTCAAGCCCAGGTGAGCCGCTTCCTCGAACGAGGCGCCCGTCAGCTTGCAGCCCCGGTAGGTAACCGAGGCCAGCTTGGCGCGCCGCCATTTCGTGTTGTTCAGGTCGCAGCCTTCGAAACTGGCGTCGACGGCGTCGACGGATTCGAAATCGGCGCTGCCCGCGCGGCAACGGCGCCAGGTGCTGCGCGCGAGCTTGCTGGCGAACAAGCTGGTGTCGGCAAAGGTGCAGCGTTCAAATGTACAACCCTGCAAGTCGAGGCGCGACAGGTCTTCGCCATCGAAGGCGCAATCGATGAAGTGGTGCACTGATTGCGCCAGTTGCTGCTCCATGCCGGCGCGGTCCAGGGTCATGCTGCTTACTGCGGTGTCGTGTGTTGCCATCCGTTTTTTATTCCTCATCAAAGCAGGGGAGGGATGGCGCGGCGGGAAAATGCACGAACCAAAACACCTCCCCGGCTGGTGTAACAGCCAGGGGTCAGCGCCGTGGGTCCGCGTGGGCGGGAGCATGCCGGACGGTGCCGGGCACTTACCGGATTACCAACCGGTGCGCTCATTTTCGATCAGCCTGTATTGTAACGGCTTGACTACACACTTGCCAGTGCTGTCAAAGCCGGGTTAGTATCGTCATAGGCGCACCCATTGCGCCAACGTCGCTCGGACGGATCCGGGCGCTTACGTATAGAGATACCATGACCGACAGCCAAGCTCCGCGCAGCTTTTCGCGCATCAATCGCCTTCCCCCCTACGTTTTCAATATCACCGCCGAGCTCAAGATGGCCGCGCGCCGCCGTGGCGAGGACATCATCGACATGTCGATGGGCAATCCCGATGGCGCCACGCCGGCCCACATCGTGGACAAGCTGGTCGAGACGGTGAAACGCCCCGACACGCACGGCTATTCCGCATCAAAAGGTATTCCGCGGCTGCGCCGCGCCATTGCGCACTGGTACAAGAAGCGCTACGAGGTCGACATCGACCCGGACAGCGAAGCCATCGTCACCATCGGCTCGAAAGAAGGCCTCGCGCACCTGATGCTGGCGACCCTGGACCGGGGCGACACGGTGCTGGTGCCGAATCCCAGCTACCCCATCCACATCTGGGGCGCCGTCATCGCGGGCGCCGATATCCGTTCCGTGCGCATGGGCCCTGGCGTGGATTTCTTTGCCGAACTGGAACGGGCGATCCGCGAAAGCTACCCGAAACCGAAGATGATGGTGCTGGGTTTTCCATCGAACCCTACGGCGCAATGCGTGGAACTGGAATTCTTCGAGCGCGTCGTCGCGCTGGCGAAACAGCACAATATCCTCGTGGTGCACGACCTGGCGTATGCCGACATCACCTTCGATGGCTGGAAGGCGCCGTCCATCATGCAGGTGCCCGGGGCGCGCGACGTCGCCGTGGAATTTTTCACCATGTCGAAAAGCTACAACATGGCGGGCTGGCGCATCGGCTTCATGGTGGGCAATGCGGAACTGGTGGCGGCCCTGGCGCGCATCAAGAGCTACCACGATTACGGCAGTTTTACGCCCGTGCAAGTGGCGGCGATTGCCGCGCTGGAAGGCGACCAAAGCTGCGTGACGGAAATCTGCGCCCAGTACCAGCGCCGCCGCGACGTGCTGGTGAAAGGCTTGCATGAAGCGGGCTGGATGGTGGAAAAGCCGAAAGCGTCCATGTATATCTGGGCGCATATCCCGGAAGCGTATCGCCACCTGGGTTCGCTGGAGTTCGCCAAGCTGCTGCTGCAAAAAGCCAAGGTGAGCGTGTCGCCCGGCATCGGCTTCGGCGAATACGGCGATGAATACGTGCGCTTTGCCCTGATCGAAAACGAGGCCCGCGTGCGGCAGGCGCTGCGAGGCATCAAGAATATGTTGCGTTCAGGCGACGGGAAAACGGAAGCGGCAGCATAAAAGTTGCCGCACGGAATTGTCTGTTGCCCCTAATATCACTGCCGCGTATTTCTGACATCACGAATATAAAGTGGTTTTATATGCTGCAACGCGGCATCATTCATCTGTCTCCTCTATCTTCCTCCAAGGAAATAGATTCAGCCCGCTCCCGCAGCGGGCTTTTTTTTGCCCGAAAATTCATGACTCTGTCATCGGCAAATAGGGGAGATGCGGGAATCTTTCCATGGCGGTACTGTCTGACTCTGCATACCCACCGCACAGGGAGCCGATCATGCAGCCAGCCGAATGGATCAGCTTTATCGCGCAGTTTGCGCAGTTGAACCGGCGCCAGCGGCAGGCAGGCATGGCCCTGCTGCGTGGCAACACGCCACTCGACGCGACCGTCGCGCTGCTGGAGGGTGTGGCGCAGCCGCGCTTGGCCTGCCCAGCCTGCCACTCGTCCCACCTGCATCGGCATGGCCATGCGCACGGCCTGCAGCGTTACCGCTGCGTGCCTTGCGGGCGCACCTTCAATGTCTTGACGGGGACGCCGCTGGCACGTCTGCGCCATAAATCGCTGTGGCTCGATTATGCCGACTGCCTGCTCGATTCCCGGTCGGTACGCCAGGTGGCCAGCCAATTGGGCGTGCACCGCAACACTACGTTTCGCTGGCGCCACCGATTTTTATCGTTGGCAAAAACGGACCGGCCGCATGGCCTGCGTGGCATCGCCGAGGCCGACGAGTTATACGTGCTGGAATCGGAAAAGGGATCGAGGCAGATGACGCGTCCGGCCCGCCGCCGGGGCGGCCATGCCCACCAGCGCGGCATATCCAACGAGCAAGTCTGCATCCTGGTGGCGCGCGACCGCACGGGCCAGACCCTCAATTTCGTCACGGGCAAAGGCGCGCTGACGAAGGCGCAACTGCACCGCTGTTTGTTGCCCGTCATCGACCACGATATCCTGCTGGTCACGGATGGTCATGCCGCCTACCGGGCGTTTGCCAGGGAGGCGGGCATCAGCCATCAGGCCGTCAACTTGCGCGACGGCATCCGCGTGCGCGGCGCCGTGCATGTGCAGAACGTCAATGCGTATCAAAGCCGCCTGCGCGAATGGTTAAGGCCGTTTCACGGCGTGGCGACGCGCTATCTGCCAAACTACCTGGGCTGGCGCTGGATACTCGACGCCAAGCGCATCCGCTCACCCGAAACGTTATTGAAAGCAACGCTTGGGGCATTCCCACATCTGACGGTGACATAGCCAAGTTCATCATCATCGCCTGGTACACATTCGCCAGGCCGGCTTTGGCCCGGGATCGGGCATCACGGCTGCAGATGGTCTATCTACATAGGGCAATTTATTGTCTGAACGATATTTTGTGGACGTTGATGGCAATGCGTGTTTCAATGCGCGGCTATTCTCCTATGAACGTCCGGCATGGCACATGAAGATCTCAGCAAAGAACATCAACAAGTTCCTGAGGCGGACACGTTTTTCATCAATAGCGATGCAACGTCAAATAATGAGTTCAGTTTTCATAACGAATGGCTAGTCAGGGGCGTTGCGTTGACAAGCGGCGGCCCCGAGTTCCTGGAAAAGATCAAGCGGCCCAGGCGCGGCGATACCCTCCTATTATGGGTCAACAAGATCGGCATTGTTGCTGCCGGCACGGTGCTTGACGACGTGCCAGTCATCGTGTTCCGGGGCGGCGGAGTGATCAGTCCGAATGAGCCGGAGGAGTATCATCGCATGGTGCGTTGGTATGCTGATCTGCGCAGTACGCCTATTTCCTCGGCCGAGGTCGTTGTTTTTCACGGCACCAATCCTCGACAAGCTTTTGGCGCCCTGAACAAGGGCAAGGAAGCCATCCTCGCATTGATCGCCAACAAGGTAGAGCAAAACGATATCAATGATTTGCTGGCAAGGGGGGAAGGGACGCTCAACGGAGATCGACATACTGTGCCAGGCCCGGCGCGGCCAAGGCAGGTATCGGGACGAATTGCTCGCATTGTGGGACCGGAAATGTGCGGTAACGGGGTGCGATCTTGAACCGGTTCTGCGTGCTTCGCATGCCTTGTCCTGGCAGGGTGCCACCGATCAGCAGCGGCTTGACCCCCATAATGGCTTGCCGCTGATCGCGACCCTGGATGCCTTGTTTGATCGCGGCCTGATCAGCTTTGCGGATGATGGCGCCATGTTGTGTTCCCCCTCGTTGCTGGGGCGGCATCGCGAACTCTTGGGGTTGCCAATCCCGTTGCGCATGGTCCTGAAGGAGGAGCAGAAATACTATCTGCGTATGCATCGGCAACGCTTTGCGTTTTGTTCGCCTGCTCAAGATTAAACAATCATCGCTACGCTGCCCGCTATTTCTCTGCCGATGGCGCTGCATTTTTCCTTGTCTGTTTGAGATATGGATAATTCATATCTCCACTATCACAACATGTAATTGGATTGATAGCTTGCAATGCGGCATCATGCATCTGTCTCCTCTATCTTCCTCCAAGAAAATAGATTCAGCCCGCCCCGCAGCGGGCTTTTTTTTGCCCGTCGCCGTCACAAAGTGCCGCTAGTCGATGCCGTCGTCCGTTTCAGCGGGTCGGGCGTGACCCGCGCAAGACGGCCAGATGCATTCGAGCGTGATTTCACATGAGCACTATTCATGGATATATAAAATATTATCATTATTTTTAATGGGTGGAACCTTTTATGATGTGTGCATACTTCATAAGGAGCACCGTCATGACCGTCACGACACACAATCTGGGCTACCCGCGCATCGGCGCCAAACGCGAACTGAAATTCGCCCTGGAAGACTACTGGCAGGGCCAAGGCAGCCTGGACGCGCTGGAAGGCCAGGGCGCCGAATTGCGCCAGCGCCACTGGCAAGACCAGCACGCGCTGGACCTGGCGCCCGTGGGTGACTTTTCCTTCTACGACCAGGTGCTGGACCTGAGTTTTACACTCGGCAACTTGCCGCGGCGCGTGCGCGGCCTGGAAGGCGCCGCCCTCGACAACTATTTCCGCGTGGCCCGCGGCCGCTCGGCCGGCGACAGCGATTGCCGCTGCGTCCACGCCGGCGAAATGACGAAATGGTTCGATACCAATTACCACTACATCGTGCCGGAATTTGAGGCCGGCACGCAGTTCAAGCTCGACAGCTCCCGCCTGCTGCGGCAACTGGCGCAAGCGCGCCAGCTCGGCGTAAAAGCCAAGCCCGTGCTGATCGGCCCCGTCACCTACTTGTGGCTGGGCAAGGCCAAGGATGATTCCGACAAGCTGGCGCTGCTGCATGCCTTGCTGCCCGTCTACGTGCAACTGCTGCAGGAACTGGCGACCCAGGGCGTGGAGTGGGTGCAGATCGACGAACCGATACTCGTCACGGAACTCGATGGCGCCTGGCAGCAGGCGCTGGTGACGGCCTACGATGCCTTGAGCAAGGTCCATCACGTCAAATTGCTGCTGGCCACGTATTTCGGCAAGCTGCAAGACAACCTGGCACTGGCGTGCACATTGCCGGTCCAGGGCTTGCACCTCGATGCCGTCAACGCCCGCGAGGAAGTGGAGCAAGTCATCACCCGGTTGCCCGCCAGCAGCGTGCTGTCGCTGGGCGTGGTGAATGGCCGCAATATCTGGAAGACGGACTTGAACGGCGTGCTGGCATGGCTGGAACCCGTGCATGCCAGCCTGCAAGACCGTTTGTGGATTGCCCCGTCGTGCTCGCTGCTGCACGTGCCCGTCGACCTGGCCAGCGAACAAAAGCTCGATGCCGATATCCAATTCTGGCTGGCCTTTGCCCGCCAGAAGCTCGATGAAGTGCACACCATCGCCGGCGCCTTGAACCATGGCCGTGCCTCCGTGCAGGCGGCGCTGGACGCCAATCATGCGGCCGTGCAAGCGCGCCGCCAGTCGAGCCGCGTGCATAATCCGGCAGTGAAGGCGGCTGTGGCGCGCATAGCCGCCAGCATGGGCCAGCGCGTGAGCGGCTATGTGGAGCGTGCCGCCAAGCAAGCTGCGCTGCTGCAACTGCCGCTGTATCCGACGACGACCATCGGCTCCTTCCCGCAGACGGCGGAAATCCGCCAGGCGCGCAGCCAGTTCCGCAGCGGCCAGCTGGATGAAGCCGGCTATAAAAAGCTGATGCAGGCGGAAATCGCCCGTTGCGTCAGGGAACAGGAAAGCCTGGGCCTGGACGTGTTCGTGCATGGCGAAGCGGAACGCAACGACATGGTGGAATACTTTGGCGAACAGCTCGACGGCTATGCCTTCAGCCAGTTCGGCTGGGTGCAATCGTACGGTTCGCGCTGCGTGAAACCTCCCATCCTGTTCGGCGACATCAGCCGCCCCCGCGCCATGACGGTCGAGTGGAGCACTTACGCCCAGTCGCTGACGGACAAGCCGATGAAAGGCATGCTGACGGGCCCCGTCACCATCCTGAACTGGTCCTTCGTGCGCGACGACCAGCCCCGTTCCGTGTCGTGCCACCAGCTGGCGCTGGCCATCCGCGCCGAAGTGCAGGACCTGGAACGGGCCGGCATCCGCGTGATCCAGATCGACGAGGCGGCGCTGCGCGAAGGCTTGCCACTGCGCAAGTCGCAATGGGTCGACTACCTGCGCTGGGCCGTGGAAGCGTTCCGCATCGCGGCCAACGGCGTGACCGACGAGACGCAGATCCACACGCATATGTGCTATTCGGAATTCAACGACATCATCGCGCAGATCGCCGACATGGATGCGGACGTCATCACCATCGAAACCTCGCGCTCCGACATGGAATTGCTGGACGCCTTCGATAATTTTAACTATCCGAACGACATCGGCCCCGGCGTCTACGACATCCACTCGCCCAATATTCCAAGCCAGGAACAGATGGTGACATTGATGCGCAAGGCGGCCGAGCGCATTCCCGCGCGGCGCCTGTGGGTCAATCCCGATTGCGGCCTGAAGACGCGCGGCTGGAAGGAAGTCATTCCCGCGCTGGCCAATATGGTGGCGGCCGCGAAAAACTTGCGTGGCGATAACGTTGCCTGAGGATGGCAGGGGGAGAGGGCAGATATAGGGAATAGCTATTTCTATCATCACAACATACAATTGGCTTTATATGCTGCAACGCGGCATCATTGCACCTGTCTCCTCTACTTCCTCACAGGAATTAGATTCAGCCCGCTCCCGCAGCGGGCTTTTTTTTTGCCCGCTTTTTACTGCGCCATACGGCGCACGCTTGCTTGTCATCGAGGCATGGTGTTGCTTTTGTGCATGCTAAACTGGGCCTTCTCCAGACCAAGGTTGCCCTGATGATTGAACTGTTTCGCCACACGCTGGAGTCGACGCCCATCCTCGCCCTGTTTCTCGTCATCGGCGTCGGTTATGCGCTGGGGCGCATCAGCGTGTTCGGTTTTTCGCTGGGCGTGGGCGGCGTGCTGTTCGCGGGGCTGGCGCTGGGCGCGTTCGCTCCCGGTTCCGTGCCGCCGCCCATGGTCGGCTCCATCGGCTTGCTGCTGTTTCTGTATGGCATAGGCGTGCAATACGGCGTGCAGTTCTTCGCCGGCTTGCGCGGGGCGGGGCAAAAACACAACCTGATCGCGTTTGCCGCCGTCATGGGCGGCCTGGCCGTGTCCGTCTGGGGCGGACAGTGGATCGATATCTCGCTGCGCATGGCCAGCGGCGTGTTTGCCGGCGCCATGACCAGCACGGCCGCCCTGCAGGCGGCGCTGGAAGCGTCGCACGGCAATGGCGACGCGGCCGTCGGTTATGCGGTGGCGTATCCGTTCGGCGTCGTCGGTCCCATGCTGGGCCTGTATCTGGCCGGGCGCATATTAAAACCCGTGCTGACGCCGCCGCCGGCACCGATCGTCGTGTCGGAAATTACCATCGACGAAGCCAAATTGGCGGGCGCGGCCCTGTCCGAACTGGCCGACGGTCCGCTGGCGGGCGTGCAAGTGATCGGCGTGCGCCAGGGCCACCAGAACCGTTTGCCCGACCCCTCGCTGGTGCTCGGCGTGGGCGACGCGCTGATGGTGTCGGGCACGGTGGCGGGCGTGGAAGCGGCGCGCACGGCGCTGGGCCACCTGGATCCGGGCCGCCTGATGAAGGACCGCAGCGCATTTGACGGCACGGAAGTGTTCGTGTCGGACGCGGCAATCGTCGGCGTGCCGCTGGGCGAACTGAACCTGGCGAAAGACTTTCCCCTGCAGATCGCGTTCATACGCCGTGGCGACGCCATGATTCTGCCTCATCCGTTCCTGACGCTGGAATTCGGCGACCGGGTGATGGCCATTGCGCCGGCCAAGCATGCGGCCGACGTGCGCAAGCTGTTCGGCAATTCCATCACGGCCACGGCCGAGTTCAGCTATGTCTCGCTGGGCATGGGCATGGTGCTGGGCGTGCTGCTGGGCCTGGTGCCGATACCATTGCCATGGATAGGCTCGTTCAGCCTGGGCCTGGCGGGCGGTCCGCTGGTGATGGCGCTGATCCTGGGACGGCTGGGCAGGGTGGGCAAGATCAGCTGGCGCTTGCCGCTGTCGGCCAACCTGGTCATGCGCAACTATGGCTTGACGATCTTTCTCGCCGCCGTCGGCATGGCATCCGGCTTGCCTTTCGTGCAGCAGGTGGGCGCCGATGGCTTGCCCATGCTGGCGCTGGGGGCCGTGACGGTGCTGGTGGTGGTGGCCCTCGTCGTGATCCTGGGCAAGGTCTTCCTGCGCCTGCCGTTTCCCGAGTTGCTCGGTATCGCGGCCGGCGCCACGGGCAACCCGGCCGTCCTCGTGTTCGCCAACCGCCTGGCCAGGTCGGACCGGCCCAACCTCGGCTACGCCATGATTTTCCCCAGCATGACCATCGTCAAAATCGTCGCCGTGCAGGTGCTGCTGCATTTGTATGGGTGATGGCGGCAACGATCACTTCAAGACAGGCGCCGTGTGAGGTCGTCCAGCAACCATCGCCCTGCAGGCCCGAGCGTGCGACCCCGCTGGTGCGCCGCATAAATCGTCAGCCCTTCGCGGGGCGTCGGGTCGTGTTCGATTTGCATGGCAACCAGGCTGCCGGCTGCAATCAATGGCGACACGAGATGGTCCGGCATGCGGCACCAGCCGAAACCGCCGAGCAGGAAGTCCAGGCGGCGGCCAAGGTCGGCGAAGCGCCAAAGCTTGCCGCTTGCCAGCCCAAAGTTGGCGCCACCGGGATGGACCGGGTCTGACAGCACAAGCTGGACATACGGCTCCAGATCGGCCTGCGTCGCCGGACGTGCCAGCGAGGCAAGTGCATGCCCTGGCGCCACGACAGCCTGCATGCCGACACGCAGCAGCGGATAGGCGGCAATGTCGTCTGGAACAGAAGGCAGCAACAGGCAGATCCCGATGGCGGCCGGGTCATTTCTCAGACGCCGCAGCGAACCGCCTAGGCCTTCGGTCGAAAAGCTGACGGGCAGATTGGGAAATGTCCGGCTCAGTGCGGACAGGCTCTCGATCAAGGGCGCCGTCGGCACGAGAGGATCGATGGCAATGACGAGCTCGGGTTCCAGGCCCGAACGCGTCCCCATGGCCACTCCCTCGAAGCGGGCCGCGCTCGCCAAGACCAGACGCGCCTGCTCGACCAGAACCCTGCCAGTCTCGGTCAGGCTCGGGCGATGGCCACTGCGGTCAAACAGCCGTACGCCTTGCACATCCTCCAGCGTCGCGATGGCCTGGCTGATGGCCGATTGCACGCGGCCAAGTTGTCGACCGGCGGCGGAAAAGCTGCCCGTATCGGCGATCGTGACCAGTACCCGCAACTGGTCCAGCGTCAGACTTCCAATCAAAATAGCGTCTCCATGGCAACTCCATCATAATTATCGATGGAAATCATCATATTTTAATCTCTATTGGAAATAGATTCGCGGCGATATAGTGGAGACACATAAGCGGCCTGACCGACAAGCGTGCTTCAGGCGTTACCCCGCGGTGCTATTTTTAAGGATGACTGTATGACTCAGCTATTGGTAATCGAAACCAGCCCTCGTGGCAAGCACTCCGTGTCGCGCAACATGACGCGTCGTTTCGTGCAGGACTGGCGCGCCGCGCACCCGGATGGCGAAGTGGTCGAACGCGACCTCATGGATGCGGGACTGCAGTTCGTCAACGCGGCCTGGCTGCAAGCCTACTTCACGCCTGCGCAACAGCATACTCCCGCCATGGCGGACGAGTTACGGCTGTCGGACGAGCTGGTTGCGGAATTGCTTGCCGCCGACCACATTGTCATCGCAACGCCCGTCTATAACTACAATGTTCCGGCCGTGCTCAAGGCCTGGATCGACCATATCGTGCGCAAGGGGCTGACGCTGGGCTTCGACGGACGCGGCCTCGTGACCGGCAAGAAGGCAACCGTACTGATCGCGTCTGGCGGCGTCTATACGGAGGGCTCGCCGATCCGGGAGCGCGACATCGCCACCCAGTACCTGCGCCTCGTGCTTGGCGTGATCGGTATCGGCGACGTGACCTTCGTTGCCGGTGGCGGGGCCAAGGCGGTTGATTTAGGCGAGGAAACCATGGAACGCTTCGTCGAGAAGCTCGGCGCCGATCTCGGACGCGCGGCCAGCGTTTGATATGGATCGGCGCGGCAGCCAGCCACGGGTAGAGCATCCGCCCTTGTCGGCGAACGCGCCCGCCAGGTGGCCCGCTCCTGCGCGCCGGCCTGTGTAAAACCCCTGGCGCCACTCCCAATCTGTTGTACAATCCTTGAGAACGGTCGTGCTTTTTTGTGCGCTGAGCTTCCTTGCGTGCAGTCATCACGGCAACCGATAAGAACAAGGAGACAGACATGGACCTGCATTACACGGCCGAGGAGACGGCGTTCCGCGACACGGTGCGCGCCTTCCTCGACACCCATTTGCCGGCGGACTTGCAGCGCAAGGTGCGCCAGCATTTGCGCCTGAACCGCGACGACTATGTGCGCTGGCACAAGATAGTCGCGCAGCAAGGCTGGGCCGCGCCGGCCTGGCCCGTCGAATACGGCGGCACGGGCTGGACGTCCGTGCAGCGCCACATCTGGGAAGACGAGTGCGCGCGCGCCGCCACGCCGCCCATCCTGCCCTTCGGCGTCAACATGGTGGCGCCCGTCATCATGGCCTTCGCCAACGCCGAACAAAAAGCCTACTATCTGCCGCGCATCCTGAACTGCGACGACTGGTGGTGCCAGGGATACTCGGAGCCCGGTGCCGGTTCCGACCTCGCCTCGCTGAAAACCACGGCCCAGCGCGACGGCGACCATTACATCGTCAATGGCCAGAAAACCTGGACCACCCTGGGCCAGCACGCGGACATGATCTTTTGCCTGGTGCGCACGGACAGCACGGTGCGCAAGCAGGAAGGCATCAGTTTCTTGCTGATCGACATGAAAACGCCGGGCATCACCGTGCGCCCCATCATCATGCTCGATGAAGAGCACGAAGTGAACGAAGTCTTTTTCGACAATGTGCGCGTGCCCGTCAGCAACCTGGTGGGCCAGGAAAACAAGGGCTGGACCTACGCCAAGTATCTGCTGGGCCACGAGCGCACGGGCATCGCCGCCGTGGGCCGCTCCAAGCGCGAGCTGACTTTCCTCAAGCAGCTGGCCATGCAGCAAGCCAAGCGCGGCGCGCCGCTGCTGCACGATCCGGCGTTTGCCGCCAAGGTGGCCACCCTGGAAATCGAACTGATGGCGCTGGAAATGACGGTCTTGCGCGTCATCAGCGAAGAAGGCAAGGGGCCGGGGCCGCAGGCATCGATGCTGAAGGTGCGCGGCTCGGAACTGCAGCAGCAACTGACGGAACTGATGGTCGAAGCCATCGGCCCGCAAGCCTTGCCCTTCGACCCGGCATTTCTTGACGGCGGGGCGCCGCACAGCAGCGCTGGCGACGACCTGGCAGCGCCCTTGGCCGCGTATTACTTCAATTACCGCAAGACATCGATCTATGGCGGCTCGAATGAAATCCAGAAAAACATCATCACGCAGATGATTCTGGGCCTGTAAGGCAGAAGGAGACGACATGGACTTCCATTTTAATCAGGAACAGCAGCAATTCGCCGACGCGCTGCGGCGCTGGGTCGACAAGGATTACCCGTTTGAAACGCGGCAAACCATCATCCATTCCGCCACCGGCACGTCCGATGCCGCCTGGGCCACCCTGGCCGAGCTGGGCATGACGGCCTTGCCGCTGCCGGCCAGCGCAGGCGGCTTCGACGGCACGGCCGTCGACATGCTGCTGGTGATGCAGGAACTGGGCCGTGGCCTCGTGGTCGAGCCGTATTTCGCCACCGTGCTGGGGGCGCGCTTTTTGACCCTGGCCGGCGGCCATGATGCGGTGCTGGAACAGGTCGCCGGCGGCGGCCTGAAGCTCGCCTGCGCGCTGGGCGAACGCCAGTCGCGCCATGACCTGCACGATATCGCCACCACGGCCATCGCCAGCGGCGACGGTTTCGTGCTCGATGGCGAGAAAACCGTCGTCATCCATGGCGCCCAGGCGGATTCTCTGATCGTCTCGGCGCGCAGCGGCGGCGGCCAGGATGACACGGACGGCATCTCGCTGTTCCTCGTGCCCGTCGGCGCGCCCGGCGTTTCCGTGCGCGACTGCCGTACCATCGACGGCCAGCGCGCCGCCACCGTGACACTCGTGCAAGTGGTGCTGGGGCATGACGCCCTGATCGGCCAGGCAGGGCAGGGCTGGGCCGTGCTCGACGCGGCTCTCGACTATGGCGCCGCCTTGCTGTGCGCGGAAGCCGTGGGCGCCATGGACGCCATCTTTGCCGCCACCCTTGACTATTTGAAGACGCGCCAGCAGTTCGGCGCGCCGATCGGCAAGTTCCAGGCCTTGCAGCACCGCATGGCCGACATGTTCATCCACCTGGAGCAAGCGCGTTCGATGGCCATGCTGGCCGCCGCCAAGGTCGACAGCGAAGACGTCGCCGAGCGCCGCCGTACGGTCTCGGCCGCCAAGGCGCGGGTGGGACTGGCCGCCACCTTTGTCGGCCAGCAAGCCGTGCAATTGCATGGCGGCATGGGTGTGACCGATGAATTGCCCGCTGCCCACCATTTCAAGCGCCTCTCCATGATCGCCCTGACCCTGGGCGACGTGGACCATCATATCGAGCGCTTTATCGCCCAGCCGGGCTTTTTGCCGACGGAGACCGCATGACCGCATTGACGGAAATTAAACCCAAGCACTGGTATTTCGAAGACTTTACGCAAGGCCTGGAAATCGACCTGGGCCAGCGCCACGTGACGGAGGCGGAAATCATCGCCTTCGCCACGGATTTCGACCCGCAGCCGTTCCATGTCGACCATGCGGCGGCGGAAAAGACCATCTTCAAGGGCGTCATCGCCAGCGGCTGGCATACCTGCGGCATGATGATGCGCCTGGTGGTGGACAATCTGCTCAAGCATTCGTCCAGCATGGGTTCGCCCGGCCTGGACAGCATCCGCTGGTTGAAACCCGTGCGCGCGGGCGACACCTTGCAGCTGACTTACCAGGTCAAGGAAGTGCGGCCGTCGACCTCGAAGCCGGACCGCGGCATCGTCATTTCCGTATGGAGCGTGCGCAACCAGCATGGCGAGGTGGTGACCACCGTCGAAGGCATGGGCATGTTCGGCCGCCGTCCGGCCGGAGAACACCATGCGTGATATCGCCGGCATCGCCGGTTTCCAGGCCTTGTCGGGACAGCACGTGGCCGTCTCCGACTGGCTCACCATCACGCAGCAGCGCATCGACACCTTTGCCGACGCCACGGACGACCACCAGTGGATCCATGTCGATGTGGAGCGTTGCGCGCGCGAGTCGCCGTACGGCTGCACCGTGGCGCACGGCTTTCTCACACTGTCCTTGCTGCCCGCGATGTTGCAGGGCGCCTTGCACATGGCCGGCATCCGCATGGCCATCAACTATGGCCTCAATAAAGTGCGTTTCCCCGCCCCTGTGCCTGTCGGCAGCCGCCTGCGCGCGCGGCTCGACATTCTGTCCGTCGAGGACGTGCCGGAAGGGGCGCAAGTGAACTGGGCCGTCACCATGGAGAGGGAAGGCGACACGAAACCCGTGTGCGTGGCGGAATTTCTGATGCGTTGCTATCGCTGAGCGGCAAGCTGAGCCCACATCGTAGGTCGGCGTAGGTCGGTTTAGCCCGCAGGGCGTAAGCCGACGCAGGTGCGCGCGCCTCCTCTTTACTCCCCCTCCGACGCGCAATACCTGTCCCGCCCCGTATGCTTGGCGCGGTACAGCAGGGCGTCGGCGGCGCGGATCAGGGCGCTGGGGTCCATGCCTTCGGTCGGCATGACGCTGGCCATGCCCAGGCTGACGGTGACGTGCGGGCCGGCGCTCGATCTGGCGTGGGGAATGTGCAGCGCGCGCACTTCGTCGAGGATGCGCTGGGCCACCACTTCGGCGCCGTCGCGCGTTTCCTGCGGCAGCAGGATGATGAATTCCTCGCCGCCGTAGCGCGCCAGCAGGTCGGGCGGGCGCACGGCGCAGCGGCGCAGGGCGGCGCTCACCTGCTGCAGGCACAGGTCGCCCGCCTGGTGGCCATACGTGTCGTTGTAATCCTTGAAGTGGTCGATATCGGCCATGATGAGGGCCATCGGCACGCCGTCGCGCGCGCAGCGCCGCCATTCGCTGTCCATCGTGTCATTGAAGCTGCGCCGGTTGGCCACGCCCGTCAGCGAATCCGTCAGCGACAGTTCGCGCATGGCGTCGGCCTGCCGCTTGATGGTCAGCTGGCTGCGCACGCGGGCCCGCACGACGGCCGCGTTGAACGGTTTCGTGATGAAATCGACGGCGCCCGCTTCCAGCGCCCGCGTCTCGTCCTCGGGCTGGTTCAGGGCCGTGACGAAAATGACGGGGATGGCGCTCAGGACGGCCGATTCGCGCAGCGCATTGCAGACGGCATAGCCATCCATGCCGGGCATGACGGCGTCGAGCAGGATCAGGTCCGGCAGTTGATTGTGCGCAATTTCCAGCGCTTTGACACCGCTCAGGGCGAACAGCACGTCGTGTTCCTCGCGCAGCAGCTGGTGCAGGATCTGGATGTTTTCCATGGCGTCATCGACGATGAGGATGCGCCCGTTCATGGCAAGGTTGGTCCAGCTCACTTGTTTTCCTCTCGTTTCAGCTGATCGAGCACGAGTTTTTCCGCTTCGGAAAAATCCAGTGTCTCGATCGCGTTGGCCAGCGCCAGGGCCGCTTCCCGGTCTGACTGTTGTATGGCGGCGTGCAGGGCGTGAAATTGCGCCAGCGCCTTCAGGTTATTGTTGCGGATGAGGACGAGCAGGTCGGCCAGGCCGGCACCCAGGTCGAGCGGTGCGCTGCCGGGCGCCGCCGCTGCCGGCTGGCCGCGTCGCAGGGGCGAGGGCAGGGTGCGCGCCGCTTCGATGACTTCCGCCATCGCCAGTTCCAGCTGTCCCAGCAAGACCGCCGCGGCGTGCGATTGCTCCATGTTCAGCGCCTTTTCCGCTGCACCGGCCAGGCTGGCGACATGCGTGGCGCCCAGGTTGGCCGCCACGCCGCATACGCGGTGCAGCAGCTGCGTCGCCTGGCGCGTCTGGCCAGCGGCCAGCAGGCGCCGCGTGTCCTCGACGGCATCGCCTTGCGAATTCTCAAAGCGCTTGAGCAGGGCCAGGAAGGCGCCGTAATCGCCGCCGAAGCGGTGCAGGGCCGCCGCCAGGTCGATGCCGGGCACCGCGGCCGGCAGGTCCGGCGTCCGCGTGACGGCATCGCCCGTCCGGACTGCGCCGCCGCCGGGCGCCGGCACCAGCCGGGTCAGGGTCAGGATCATCTCGTCGACATCGATGGGCTTGGCCACGTGCGCATTCATGCCGCTGGCGACGGCGCGCAGGCGGTCTTCGTCCATGGCATTGGCCGTCATGGCGACGATGGGCAGGTCCGGCAAGCCCAGCGCGCGGATGGCCAGGGTGGCGTCATAGCCGTTCATGACGGGCATCTGCAAATCCATCAGCACCACGTCCCAGGCTTGCGGGGTGTGCGCCAGCAGGTCGACGGCCAGCTTGCCGTTGGCGGCCACGGCTACGCGCGCGCCCGAGTGCAGCAAAATGTACTGCGCCACTTCCTGGTTGATTTCATTGTCTTCCACCAGCAGTACGCGCATGCCTTCCAGCAAACCCGACAAGGGCGTGGACACGGGCAGCGCGGACGGTGCGTTGCGCCCATTGCGGCCGTCGCGCACGGCCGTCACGGCCGCCAGCAGGCGCGCCGGGGTGGCCGGTTTCGAGACGATGCCGGCCAGCATCAGGCTGTCGGCCAGGCGTTCGAGGTTTTCGCTGTCCTGGTCGGCCACCAGCATGATCACGGGCGGCAGTGCCAGGTGCGCGCCGGCGCGCGCCTCGGTGAGCATGGAAATGCCATCCATGCCCGGCATGGCCGCGTCCAGCAATACGAGGTCTGCCGCCGGCCCGCCGCTGGCATGGTCCCGCAGCAGCGCCAGGCCGGCCGCGCCGCTGTCGGCGCTGCGGCTGTGCCAGCCCTGCGCCGCGCACCAGCCTTCCAGCATGGCGCGCACGCTGGCGTTGTCGTCGATGATCAGCAGCGACAGATCCCTGGGCGCACCCTTGCCCGCCGGCTCCGGCGGCGGCGCCACCTTGCCGAAGCGGCAGCGGAAGCGGAAGTCGGAGCCCTGGCCCAGCGCGCTTTTCACGCTGAGCTGGCCGCCCATCAATTCCACCATGCGCCGGCAGATGGCCAGCCCCAGTCCCGTGCCGCCGTATTTGCGGCTGGTGCCGCTGTCGCCCTGGGAAAACGCGTCGAAGATGCGCTCCTGCTCGGCTGCGCCGATGCCGATGCCCGTGTCGCGCACGGAAAACTCGAGGGTCGCGCTGGCCGCATCCTCGGCCGCCATGGCGATGGTCAGCACCACTTCGCCATGCGCGGTGAATTTGACGGCGTTGCCCACCAGGTTGATCAGGATCTGCTCCACGCGCAGGGCGTCGCCGATCAGTTCGTCGGGCACGCCCGGGTCGAGCACGAACACGGGTTCCACGCCGCGCGCCCAGGCGCTGCTGGCCAGCAGGACGCCGATGCTGCCCAGCATGCGCTCGAGCTGGAAGCGGCGCTGTTCCAGCACCATCTGTCCCGCCTCGATCTTGGAAAAATCGAGCACGTCGTTGACGATATGGAGCAGCGACTGCGTGGCCATCTGGATCTTGCCGACGTAGCTGCGCTCGCGCCGTTCCAGCGGCGACTCTTCCAGCAGGCGCGCCAGGCCGATGATGGCGTTCATCGGCGTGCGGATTTCATGGCTCATGTTGGCGACGAATTCGCTCTTCGCCGTGCTGGCCGCCTCGGCCTTGTCGCGCGCGCGCACCATTTGCTCGTTGAGTTCGTGCAGGCGCAATTCCGTGCGCTTGAGTTCGGAGACATCCGAGGCCAGCACGAAGAAGCCCCGCACGCCGCCGCTGTCGTCGACGTCGGGGATGTAATTGGTCCACGTATGGCATACCTGGCCCGTGGGGTCGAGCAGGTCGCGCTCGAAGCTTTGCGGCCGGCCCGCCAGCACGCCCTCGACATGAGGCGCATACACGTCGAACAATTCCTGCCCCAGCAATTCGCTCATGTGGATGCCGGCCAGCTCGGCGCTGCTGCGGCCAAACCATTCGTTATAGAAATTATTTGCGAAGCGGCAACGCAGATCGGCACCCCAGTACGAGACCATGCCGGGCAGGTTGTCGGTGACGGTGCGGATGAAGCGCTCGCTCTGTTCCAGGCGCAAGGTGGTGGCGTGCAGCACCTCGGTGGCGCGCTTGCGTTCCGTGATGTCGATCGCTACTCCGAGCACGTGGCTGGCGCGGCCCGCGTCGTCGCGCAGCAGCACCTTGCGCGTGGTGAAGTAGCGCGTGGTGCCGTCGGCCGTGTTGATCGGCTCCTGTTCGATTTCCACCATCTGCCCCGTGGCCAGCAGCTTGCGGTCGGCGCTGACGAAGGCGGCCGCCTGCTGCGGCGGGAAGAAGTCGTGGTCGGTCTTGCCCAGCAATTGCTCGCGCGAGCGTCCCAGGGTCAGTTCCGCGTGGCGGTTGACCATTTCAAAGCTCAGCTTGTCGGCGCGCTTGACGAAGACCATGGCCGGGATGTTTTCGATGATGGTGCCGAACAGGTGTTTCGAGCGGCGGAATTCCGCTTCGCTGCGCTTGCGTTCGCTAATGTCCAGCCACAGGCCCGACACGCCCAGCAACTGCTGCTCGGGGCCGAAAATCGGATGATACGAGACGATCCAGTGGCTCAGCTGCTCGCGCTGCTGCCCGCTATGGCCCTGCAATTCGAGGTCGACGATGGGCGATCCCGTTTCGAGCACCTGGCGCACGCAGCGTTCCACCTCCATGCGCACGGCGGCGTCGAACAGCATGGCGCCCACGGGACGGCCCAGATGCTGCGCCACGCTGGCCCCGTTGATGGCGGCCAGGTACTGGTTGATCATGACGATGCGCAAATCCAGGTCCACGAACAGCATGCCGATGGGCGCCGTCGCGTAGACGGTTTCGAGCAGGCGCGTGGATTTTTCCAGGGCCAGGGTGCGTTCGTCCACCAGGCTTTCGAGCTGCGTGCGGTGGCGCCGCAAGTCGCGTTCCAGCGCGCCCAGGGCGGCTGCCATGTCGGCCGATTCGCGGTCCGTGTGGCGGTGCGAGAGCAGGGGTTTGCCTTGCGCCAGCGCCTGGATCTGCACGGTCAGTTCCTGCAGGGTGCGGGCCAGGCGGCCGCCCACGCGCCAGGCCAGGGCAAAGCCGGTACCCAGCAGCAGGGCCAGGATGAGGGAGCCCGTGACGACGGAACCCAGCAGGGCTTCGGCCACCGTGCTGGTGCGGATGGTGACGGCCACCGTCCAGGCGTTGTCCGGCGCGCGGCGAAAGCCCGTATACACGTCGATGCCTTCCAGGGTGGCATGGCGCAGCACGCCTTCGCGCGCCTGGCGTATCTGCTCCAGCAGGGGGGCCGGGCTGCGCTGGCCCACATAGCGCTGCGGCGCCAGGGTGCGCGCCACGTTGATGCCGTCGGCATTGATGATGGCCGCGCCCAGGTAGGCCGGCAGGTGCAGCTCGCGCAGCAGCACGGGCAGGTAGTCGGGCGGGTACAGCGCCGTCAGCACATAGGCGGGACCTTGATCACGCGGCAAGGGTTGGTTCAGGGCCAGCCGCGGCACCTCGTCCGGCGCCATGAGCAGGCTGGTCAGCCGTGGCTTGCCGTAGTCGCGTGCGCGCTCCAGGCTGGCGGCCCATTTCTGCGGCAAGGGCGGCGGCGCCTGGCCGGCGGGCAAGGCTGTATTGACCAGCTGGCGTCCCTTGGCGTCGGAGATGATGTAGGCGCTGACGGCCCGGCCCGGCTGCAGCAGGCTGCCGGCCAGGGTGTGCAGGGTGCCGATATCGTCGTCTTGCAGGGCGGGCGAGGCGGCCAGGATGCGCGCGGCCATCTGGGCGCCGCTCAGGTCGCGTTCGATGGCGGCGGCGACCGCCCGCGCCGCCTGCGCCGTTTCGCTGACGACATGGTCGCGTTCGCGCGTGTAGCTTTGCGCCACGAGCAGGAGAAACACGAGCGCCGTCGGAATGACCCAGGCGAACACCAGCCATGAAATTCTTGAGCGTATCGAAGGCAAATCTTGCACCCGGAAAGCTCCCAGAATGGATGAGTCGACAGGCAGGCTCACGCTGGCGCTGGCTGACCTTGAATGAAAAGATGCTAGACGAAATTGATTGTTCTGACAAGCCTAGTTTCTTGGGTGGAAAAAAGGTTGTGCAAGGGATACAGAAGAGGGGGCGCCCATCCCGCCGTGGCGGCGGGAGGGCAGGAAAACTTACGGGACCACGGTCAGCACGTCGACATCGATTTCCGGGCTTTCCATGAAGTCTTTTTCCACTTCGCCACGGATTTCCACCCGGGTGTTGGCGTCGATCTTGCGGTTCATGAAGACCTTGTCGTCGATGTCCACGCGGATTTCCGCCGTGCCGTCGGAGAAGGTGTATTTCTCGTTCCCCACTTTGCGCAGCAGGTGGCCGCGCAGCACGACGGCCTGGTCGTCGACGGGATTTTTCAGGATGGCAGCCACATTGCCGGGTGCTGCCGGGCCGGCCGTCGGGCCCACGTACTGGGCGTGCGCGCCGCCGGCCAGCAAGGCGCAGGCGGCGGCCAGGGAAACGATGAGTGTGCGGTGCAGTGGCATGGTATTCCTTCGATAGTGACTGGCGGCTCAGAAAAACACGGCGGTGCGGGGGATGATAGCACCGGTATTTCCATAGGGCATGTTCGCCCGGACGCTGCCCGTGCTGGCCACGCCGTCGTCGAGTTTGCTGTCGATCTGCTCCGCGTAGCTCTCGGGCAGGTTGTCGAAACGGATGCCGTTGCCAGCCCGTCCGCCCACTTCGTCGTTGTACAGGTAGACGGCGCCGCCCTGGGCGCTGGTCATGAATTGCGAGGTGCCGTTGAACGAGCCGGTAATGAAGCCGCCCAGCGCCAGGTGCTGCGGCGCCAGCGTGAATTCGCGCGGCTGGCCGTCGCCGATCTGGCCGTCGCCATTGCCGTTGCCGGCGGAATTGGGCACGTGCACGGTGCCCTGGATATCGTCGCCGGGCAGGGCGCGGAACTTGTCCTGGTAGGCATTGACGGCGGCCGTCAGCGCATTCGATTGCTGGATGATGTTTTTCACCTTGGCGCTGTCGATCAAGCCTTGTCCCTTGAGCACGCCGCCGAGCAGCAAGCCGATGATGACCAGGACGATGGCGATTTCTACGAGCGTAAAGCCGTGCTGGCGGCGTGGAAGCATGGGATGTCCTTGGAAAAAGTGCTGGTGCTTGGGATGGCAGTTTACTGCAAATGGCGCCGCGCGCGCATGGCATTTCGGACGGCGGCTCATGGCGCCGCCTTTTTCTGTTGGGACAGTTCGTCGAGCTTGCGCGCGAGGAAGGCCAGCTCGTGCGGATCGGTGATCTGGCCGCTGGCGATCAGGCCGCCGATCACCAGGCGGGCGCTGTCGAGCTGGTCCATGTCTTCCAGGATGAACGCCTCCATTTCGCGCACCCAGGCCGGCACTTGCGGCCCCGTCGCCAGCTGGCGCAACTGGCGTGCATAGGCGAGCGCCAGCGGCAGGTCATGCAACTGGTGCTTGGCCACCAGCGCCGCCTGCGCCATGGCGGGCCAGCGGTGCTGCGGATCGGCGGCGAAGCTGGCGGCGACAAAATCGAGCATGCGCCGCGCGCGCTGCGGATCGGCCACGCCCGCGTACACTTCGCTGGCGGCCACCAGCGGGTATTGGCTGCGCGGATCGAGCGTTTGCGCCGTCTCCAGCCAGCCGGCCAGGCGGTCATAGTCGAGCTTGCGCCACGGCAGGCTGACGCCGGGCTGGTCCTCGAACGATTGCAGGTACAGCAGCATCGCCTTCGACATGGCCAGCGGCTCGCCCAGGCTGGCCAGGCGCGCCACAGCCGCCGGCGGCGCGGCGGGCAGGGGCCGCGCCTGTGGCGGTGCCTGCTGCTGCGCCAGGCGCCAGCCCAGCTGCAGCAGCAGGCAGGCCGCCAGCAGCCAGCACAGGGGGCGCGGCACGCTCGACCAGGGACGCTGGGCGGCGGCCATCAGATGTTCCTGCGGTAAAAGTCGCACAGCGCACAGCTGGCCAGCAAGGCCACATAGATGGCCGTTTGCGCCGCCACACTGGCCAGGGCTTGCCAGTCGCCGGTCGCGTACAGCAGCCACTCGGTGCGCGCAAAGGCGTCGAGGCGGGGCAATAGCAGGGCCAGCACGTCGATGGCGCCTGCCGTGGTGCGCTGCACCAGGGAGTCGCCCGCCTGCGGGCCGTGTGCGAGTAACTGCAGGCTGCCCAGCATGCGCGCCAGCACATAGAAGCCGCCCGTGGCGGCCAGCGCGGGCAAGGCCTGCTGCAGGCTGGCCGCGCACAGCAGGCTGAAGGCGGCGACGATCCACAATTCTCCCAGCAAGGACAGCGCCCACAGCGCGCTTTGCGCGGGTGCGGCGAACAGCGCCATCAGCAGGCCGAACAGCACGGCGGGCACGGCCGCCAGCGCCCCGTAGCCCAGCAGTTTGCCCAGCAGGTAGGCTGCGCGCGGCATGGGTAACGCCAGCAGCAGCTCCAGGCCCCGGTCGGCCGCTTCGCGCGCCATGCTGGTGATGATGAACGTGGCCAGCAGGAAGACGCTGGCCAGGCGCAGGGTGGCCGCCAGCAGCGCCGCCTGCACGGCGCCGCTTTCCGTCAGCGCCAGTTGCTGCAGGAAGCCGGCCAGGCCGGCGCCGGCGCAGGCGGCCAGCATGAACAGCCACGGCAGACGGCTGCGCAGCGCTTCGAGCAGCGTGTAGCGGGCGATGGTGAACGAGGGCAGGAGCATCGGCATCAGCGGGGCAGCCTTTGCGCCGCCACCATGCGGTTGAACAGGATATTCGGCGACAGCCAGACGACGATATCGTCGAACTCGCCGCCGGGCTGCTGCGGGCCGCTGGCGGCACGGCTGATGAAGGTGGTGGCGTTCGATGCATTGTTGCGCTCGTCGACATTGTTGCCGAAAGGCACAGCCTGGCGCTGGCCCTGCACGCCGGTGGCGCCAAAACCGTTCTTGCCGTGGGACATGATCATGGCGGGAATGTCCCTTGACGCCGTCGCCTGCAGCAGCGCGCCGCCGTTGCGCGTGACGATGCTGATGTCGCGCGGCGTGCCCAGGTTGAATTGTTGCTCGCTGTCGCTGAAGGCCGGCGTCACGCTGTAGCGGAACAGATTGTTCCAGCTGTCGCCCTGGCGCAGCCCCAGCGTGGCCCACGGCAGGAAGCCGGCGCGCTTGTCCCCCGTGCAGCGGGCGCCGCGCCGGTCTTCCAGGCCATTGCCGGCGGAAATGGCGGGACACGGCAGGTAGCCGTAGCGCAGCGCGTAGCCCGTCAGCGCTTCCTTCGCTTCATTCAGTGCCTGTTGCGTCTCGGCCACCTTGCGCTGTTCCAGCTGCACCGTCAATGGCGTGACCAGGCCGCCGATCATGAGGCCGACGATGACGAGCACGATGGCGATCTCGATCAGGGAAAAGCCGCGCTGGCGGCGCGCATGGCGGGCGCTCATGGCAGGTTGCGCGCGGCGCGCATGCGTTGATACAGGGTGGGCAAGGTAATCCAGGTCAGCATGTCGTCAAAGGCGCCACCGGGCAGCGTGGCAAGTTCGGTGGCGGGGCGGTTAATGAAGCGGCGGCTGGCGCCGTCGTTGGCGGCTTCGTCGATATTGCCGCGCGCCGTATTGATCTGCGGTACGCCGCTGGCGGCCGTGCCGTAGTGATTCCTGCCTTGCGAGAACAGCACGGCGGGCAGGCATTGCGCGCTGACGTCGCACTGGTCCTGTCCCGCCACGTAGGCGAGTTCGCCGCGCCCGTCGCGCGTGAGCACGACTCTGTTGGCAACGGCGGAAAACGAGACGATGGGCGCGCGCGCCATTTCCGGCGTGACGCTGTAGCGCAGCAGCTTGCCCCAGGCGTCGACACCGGCCACGCCCAGCGCCACCCATGGCAGGAAGCCGCTGCACTCGGCGTCGCCGGCGCAGTCGGCGGCCCGCTCGCGCCCGTCGAGCGCGGAGGCGGCAGGGCGGGGCAGGCGGCCATTGACCGCCGCAAAGCCCAGCAAGGCGTCGCGCGCCTGCGCCAGGGTGGCCAGGGTGCGCTGCTGGCGTTCGGTCTCGCCCGTGTTGCGCCCGAAGGCGCCGATCAGCAGGCTGGCCGCGCCCAGGCCCAGCACGGCCACCAGCAGCAGCAGGGCGGCGCCGTGCTGGCGACGCGCTTGGCGCGGCGTCATGGCTGCGCCTCGGTGACCGTGCCGCTGGCCGGGTCGTAGCGCTGGCCAGGTTTCAGCAGCACCACCTGGCCCGTCGACAGGCGCAAGGTCAGGCTGCCGGGCTGCTCGCGCGCAAGTTGGTTGTACGGCTCGTTCTGCGCTGCCTGGTTCAGCCAGACGGTGGAGCGGCCGCTGCTGCGCTGTACCACGCCGTTCAATTCCACGGGCGGCGCGGGTGGTGGCGGCGGTGGCGGAGGCGGCGGAGGCGTCAGGGCCGGATTGGCCGGCGGCGGCCCGTAGCGCTGCGCGTCGAGCTGGGCGCGCTGCTCGGGCGACAGGAACAGGCGTCCCAGCTGCGGTGGCTGTGCCTGGGCCGTCAGCGCGGCGCCAGCCAGCAGCGCGGACAGGATGAGGGTGGGCCTCATGGCCGCCCCGGCACGGGCGCGCTGCCCAGGGTCAGCCACAGCAGCTCGCATTCGGCGCCCAGGGCGGGTGCTGTCCCGCTGCCGCCTGGTCCCGCTCCTGCCGCCGCATGGCGTTTGAGCGTGCAATCCTGCACGGCGAAATAGCCGGCCTGGCGCAAATCGCCGAGCAGGTTCAGCAAATCCATCTCGTGCAGCAAATCCATTTGCAGGCGCATGCGGCTGCCGCGCAGCTGATATTGGCCCATCACCATGGGCAACGGCACTTGCAGCCCCTGCTGCGGGCTGATGTCATAGCTGATCGGCAACAGTTTGCGCTGTTCCTGGCTGCGGCGGATGGCATCGATCCAGGCCAGGCGGTTTTCCTCGCCGATCAGGCCGCGCTGGCGCAAGGCCAGGAATTGCGGTTCGTAGGCGCGGATTTCCTGCTTCTCCGCCTCCGCGTGGTTGAACAGGGTGGTGGCCGCCGAGCGCGTGCGCTGGGCCAGGTCCAGCTGCTGCGCTTCGCGCGTGCGGTAGGCGATGCTCAGGCTCAGCAGCAACAGGCTGGCCAGCATGGTCAGCGCAAAGCACAGCAGGGCGCGGCGTATCAGGTGCAGTTCGCCCAGCCAGGCGGGCAGGGTGCGCGCGGGCGCGCCCGTCCGTTGCATGCCGGGCAGGGGCGGCTGCTTGACGGGGCCGCTCATGGCTGCCACGCGAGCAAGAGAGTGAAGCGGGCCTGGCTGTCCGGGGCCGGGGCGGCGCTCTTGCCGGACAGGGCCACGCTGGGGCGCAGGTCGAGCGGCGTTTCCTCGATCGTCACCTGCATGCCCGGCTGGCGCGCCAGGGTTTGCGCGAAGGCCGTGATGGCGGCCAGGGCCGCGCGGTAATCGTTGTTCGGCATGGCCACGTCCGCTTCCAGGCGCAGCGCCTGCGGCGGCGCGACGGGAATGCCGGCCAGGGCGCTGCCGGTCGTGCCGCCTTGCTGCTGCTGCTGTTGCTGCTGCTGCTGCTGCTGCTGCTGCGGTGGCTGGCTGCCGGCCGCGCGCGCAGGCGCCTGGCCCGCATGCCAGTGCAGCTGGCCCAGCGCAACCTGCGGCGCCTGGTCCAGCGCGGCGCTCAGCATGCCCAGCAGACGGCCCGGTTCCGGCGCCTGGCTGGCGATCATGTGGCCCAGGGTCACGGCCACCTTCATGTTCTGCGTCTTGGCCGGCGCCGGCGGCTGGGTCGACATGACGCTGCGGTAGCGCTCCTGGTAGGACGCCGTTTCCTGCGCCAGGCGCTCGATGGCGGCCCCGTCGGTGATGCCGCCCAGCAGGTTAATCGCGCACCACAGCGCTGCCGACGCGCCGATCAGGGCGCTGGCGCCATACAGCGTCTTGCGCGCGCGCTGGAAGTGGTAATAGCGGGCCAGCGCGCCCGGTGGATAGTGGCTGGACGGCGGATGCTTGCCCAGCAAGGTCAGCAGCAATTCGTCGGCCAGCGCCGGCGTCCGGCGCAAGCCTACCCTTTCGCCCGCCAGCTGCAGGTCGATGAAGTGATAAGCCACTTCGACGCCGTTGTCGCACAGCAGTTCGAGCTTGGCGATCTGCGCGGCCGGCGCCAGGATGACGGTATTCAAGACGTCGCCGCGCGCCAGCATGCGCGTACTGGTGAGAAATTGCCGCGTCTTTTCCGTTTCCAGCGCGATATTCACGGCCACGCCGTCGAGCGCGATGGTGGCCGTCTGGCGCGAAAAGCGCAGCTGGCCCTTTTCGTAATAGCTTTGCCGCAAGCCGCCCGATTGCTGCGTCACCAGCAGCAAGTGTTCGTGCGCGATCGACAGCTTTCTGACCAGCTCGATACTGAGCAGGCTGGTCGAGTAAATGCCGGCCACGGGCACGCGCAAGTGCTCGAGCGCCTCCGTCCACGGCTGCAGCAGCGAGGGGTTGGTCAGTGCAAAGAACAGCACCTGGTCATCGTGGCGGCCCGTGCTTTCGCGGCCCAGCAGGGTGCTGCCCCGGTAGGGCGTGTCGCGGTGCAACTGCTGCTTGCGCCGCTCCAGCAAGGCCCGGCCCGCCTTGCCGCGCACGTGGGGCAGCAACTGGCGCTGGAAATCTTCCTCGATCAGGTCCGTCAGCAGATAGGCGGGCACGCCCGACCGCTGCGCCTGCGGGTCTTCCAGCCATGCGGCGAAACCGTCCAGCCCGGCCGCGCTGGCGGGGAAGACGTGGCCCTGGCCCAGCACGCCGTGGTCCCAGTCGTAGGCGCACAGCGCGTCGCTGGTAATGTAGAGTAATTGTTTGCGGAACACGGCGCTCTCAGGTCTCGGGTCTCAAGTTTTCATCGTGCTGATGGTGTCGTAGATCGGCCCCAGCACCGACAGCATGATCCAGCCCAGCAGCAGGCCCAGGATGACCGTCATGGCCGGCTCGATCATGGCTTGCACTTTTTCAATCAATTCCTTCACTTCGCGGTTGTAAAAGTAACTGACATTGCGCAAGGCCGTGTCCAGCGAGCCCGTGGCCTCGCCCACCTTGAGCATGCGGATGACCAGCGGCGGGAAGATGCCCGTGTGCTGGAAGGCGGCCGTCACGCCGTAGCCTTCGCTGATCAGCTGCGCGGCGCGGCGCAGGCCGGCCGCCACCACCTGGTTGCCGGCGATGCCTTCGGACAGGCGGATGCATTCGAGTATCGTGATGCCGGAAGCATACATCAAGGCAAAAAACGTGGCGAAGCGGGCCAGGATGATCTTGTGCAGCACGGGTCCGACCAGCCACAGCCGCAGCTTCAAGCCATCCCAGGCGTAGCGGGCCGCCTCGCTGCGGCGGATCAGCGCGCGCAGGCCGAAAAACAGCAGCACGGGCAAGGCCAGCAGCACATACCAGTAATCGATGAACACATTCGATACAAAGATCAACACGCGCGTGTGCAGCGGCAGCTCGCCGCCCATGTTGCGGATGAAGGCCGTCAGCTGGGGGACGAGATAGATCATCAGGAAAAACGTCACGCCCGCCACCACCAGCGCGACGATGATCGGGTACATGACGATCTTGCGCGTCTGCGAGGCCAGCTCGTCCTGCCATTTCAGGCTTTCCGACAGGTTCTTGAAGACTTCGGCGATCTTGCCGCTCTGTTCGCCCGCCAGTATCAGGCTGGTAAACGTGGCGTCGAAGATGTCGCCATGCTGGGCCAGCGCGCCCGACAGGGGCAAGCCGCCCTCGATGCTTTCGATCAGGTCCGTGACGACTTCGCGCAGGCGCGGATGGTCCGTGCTTTCGCGCAAGTCGTTCAAGCCTTCGAGGATGGGCACGCCCGCGCCCGTCAACTGTTCCATGTGGAAACAGAAATTGATCAGGTCGCGGCGGTGGATGATCCTCTTGCCCAGCAGCACCAGATACTGGCCCGTGATCTTGCAGTCGATCAAGTCGAGCTGCATGCGGTGCAGGCGCGCTTCCAGGTCCGGCACGTTGGCCGCCTCCATGCTGCCGGGAATCAATGTGCCGGCGGCATCCATGGCGCGGTAGACATATTGCGCCATCAGGCCAGCCTTTCCGTCAGGTCGACCACGCGGCCCACTTCTTCCAGGGTGGTCACGCCTTCCCTCACGCGGCGCATGCCGTCGTCGACGATGCCCTTGAAGCCGGCCGCGCGCGCCGCGTTCTTCAATTCGCGCGAACTGGCGCGGCGCGCCGTCAATTCATCGAGTTCGGCCGTCATCTTGAGGATTTCCATGATCGCCAGGCGGCCCTTGTAACCCTGGTGCGCGCAGCGCTCGCAGCCCACGGCGCGGCAAATGGAGACGGGCGCATCGTCTGCCGCCAAACCCAGCAGGCGGCGCTCGACGTCGTCGGCGATCACGGTTTCCTTGCAATGCGGGCACAAGCGGCGCACCAGGCGCTGCGCCACGATGCCGATGATGTTGCCGGCCATGATGTCGGGCAGGATGCCGATGTCGAGCAGGCGCGAGATGGAGCCAATGGACGAGTTCGTGTGCAGGGTGGAATACACCTGGTGGCCCGTCATGGCGGCGGCAAACGCCATTTCCGCCGTTTCGCGGTCGCGGATCTCGCCCACCAGGATGATGTCCGGGTCTTGCCGCATCATCGAGCGGATGCCGTCGGCAAAGCCCAGCTTGACGGATTCGTTGACGGAGGTCTGGCGTATCATGTTCATCGGATACTCGACCGGATCCTCCAGGGTCATGATGTTGACGCTTTCCGTGTTGATGTGGTTGATGATCGAATACAGGGTGGTGGTCTTGCCGCTGCCCGTGGGGCCCGTCACGAGGATCACGCCGTCCGGGCGCGCGATCATCAGTTTCAGCAAGTTCAGTTCCGCTTCGGCCAGGCCCAGCGCATCGAGCGGGACGATGCCTTTTTGTCGGTCCAGCACGCGCAGCACGACGTTTTCGCCATGCGTGGTCGGTTGTGCCGAGGCGCGGAAGTCGATTTGCCGCCCGGAAAACTTGATGCTGATGCGCCCATCCTGCGGCGCGCGCGCCTCGGCGATATTCATGTTCGACATCACCTTCAGGCGCACGGCCATGGCCGGCCAGTACGATTTGTGCAGGCTGCGGATTTGCCGCAGGATGCCGTCGATGCGGTAGCGGATGCGCAGGAACGACTGTTCCGGCTCGAAATGGATGTCCGAGGCGCCGTTCTGCACGGCATCGGCCAGCAGCGCGTCGATCAGGCGCACCATGGGCTGGCTGTACTCGTCCGAAGGCGAGGCCATGCTTTGGTAGCTGACCTCGCCCGTTTCGATTTCATGCAGGATGCCGTCGATCGACAATTCAAAACCGTAGTACTGGTCGATGGCGCGCGAAATGTCCGATTCGTTGACGAGCACGGTGGAAATCGTGATGCCCTTGACCAGCATGGCGCTGATCTGGTCGAGCGCGACGATGTTGCTCGTGTCGGCCATGGCCAGGATCAGATTGTCCGCCTGGCGCTCGTAGACGATGGGAAAGACACGGTAGCGCTTGGCCACGTCCTTCGGGATCAGTTTCAGGGCGATGGCGTCGACAACCAGGCTCGACAGATCCGCGCTGACCTGTTTCAGGTTTTCGCTGAGCGCTTCGCGCACGGTTGCCTCCGTGACGAAGCCCAGGGTGATCAGCAGCTTGCCCAGCGGTTCGCTGCTGCGCCGCTGCTCGATCAGGGCGATGCGCAGCTGGTCTTCGCTGATCACGCCTTTCTGGATCAGCAATTTGCCCAGCGGAAGTTTTGCCTGTTCTGCCATGTAGTGCTTATTCCTGACGGGGTGGGATGATGACCGGTTCGGCCGGGGCTGCCGGCGCGGGGGCCGCCAGTTCGCGCAAACGCGTTTGCACGACGGCCTGGTCGAAGGCGGCCGGCGTGGTTTGCGCCAGGGTCAAGGCGCGCTGGTAATATGTGGCGGCCAGCCGGGGCTGGTTCAGCCGGTCCAGGCCCACGGCCAGGTTGAAGGCATAGTCGGGATTGCCGGGCGCGGCGCCGTAGGCGCGGAAAAACTGCTGCTGTGCTTCATTCCAGCGGCGCTGCTTGGCGTACAGATTGCCCAGTGCAAACAGCACGGGGCCGCTGTCGGGGCTGCGCGCCAGGATGGCCTTCAGCCTGGCTTCGCTCTGCACCACGTCGCCCTGGCGCAGACCGATCAGGCCAGCCAGCGCGACGCCATCGTCGGGATTGATTTCCAGCAAACGCACGTACAGGGCCGCCGCCTGCGCGCCCTGGTTCTCGCGCAAGGCCACGGCCGCCAGGCCCAGCAGCGCGTCGCGGTTGTTGGCATCCTGCTGCAGCACCGTTTCATATTGCTGGCGCGCAAGACTTAGCTGGCCCCCGTTGAAGGCCTGGTAGGCTTGCTGCACGCCGGGGTTGATTTGCGGCGCCGTATCGTTGCGCAGCACCTGGATCTGGCTGTTGTCGGGCGCCATGACCGGTGGCAGGCTGGGCGGTGCAGGCGGCGGCATTTGCGCCAGCTGGGCGGCCACGGCCGCTTGCGCGGCGGCCTGGATCATCGCCTGCTGTTCCGCCGCGCCGGCTGGCGGGCGCTGTTCGCGCGGCACGTCCTGCGGCAGCGGTGCGGGCGCGTCCGGCATGGCGCCGCCCGCCGCAGGCACCACCACGACGGGGCCGGCAACGCCGGCCGTGCCCGGGGCGTCCGTCAATGGCATGGGCACGCCGGGCAGGTTGGCGCCCGCGCCGGGGCTGGTGCTGGCGCGCCAGTACCAGTACGCCATCGATCCGGCCACCACCAGCAGGATCGCCAGCAGCACGGCCAGGCGCACGGTGGCCGGGTCGACGCTGATCGGGCCCGTGGGACCTTTCGGCGGCGGATTGCTGCGGCTGGCGCGTGGCCGGGCGGGCGGGGGCTCGGGGCGCGCGCGCGGCGGTTCGGGAGGCGGAGCGGGCTGCGCGCCTGGCTGTGAATCTGGCTGCGGACCTGGCTGCGGACCTGGCTGGGCTGCGCCGGGCGCCGGCGGTGCGGATGCGTCCGGCAGCGGTTCCAGGCTCAGGGTGCTTGCCGGCTGCACGGGCGGTGGCGCGGCAGGCGCGGGGCGGGGCGGCAGGGCGTCGGCCGGCGCCAGTTCCAGCACCTGGTCGTAGGCTTCGGACGGCTTTTCCAGTTCCTCGTCGGAAAGGCTGTTCTGCTTGGCGCGCTCGGCCTTCTTGAGCGCCTGCATCAGCAAGCTCATGGAACGTCTCCCTGCAGGCGTGCCTGCGGCTGGACGGCCGGCGCCGGCGGGCCATCCGTGTACGGCTGGCTGTTGAGCGGCGCCTGGCCGGGCAGCAGGTAGCGGTAGTCGCGGTAATCGCCATCGACGCTGGCATCCTTGACCACCACGGGGCGCATGAAGATCACCAGCTCCGTCTTGCTGCTTGCCTCGTTACGATAGGTAAACAAATTGCCGACCAGGGGCAGGCTGGACAGGCCCGGTACGCCATCCTTGGCATTGTCGACGGAGTCCTGCATCAGGCCGCCCATCACGGCGATCTGGCCATTGCCCACTTTCATGATCGATTCCAGCTCGCGCGCCTGGATCACGGGTACGCGGCTTTGCACGTTCGCCGTGGCCAGGGCCGGATTCGGGTCTTGCACGTAGCCCACGATGCGCGTGATGGTGGGGCGCACGTTCAGGGTTACTTCATCGCTGTCGGAAATCTGCGGCGTGACGCTCATGACGAAGCCGACGGGCACCGTTTCCAGCTTCGATTCATAGGTGGCCGGCGTGGTGATGGTGCCCGTCGAGCTGATCACGGCGGGCGTCACCTTGATGGTGAAGAAGACATTGTTGTCGACCACCTTCAGCATGGCCGTCTGATTGTTGAGCACGCTGATCTTCGGGCTGGACAGCACTTTCACCTTGCCGAACGATTCGAGCAGCTGGATGGTGGTGGAAAAACTGTCTTTCAGGTAATTGAGCACGAAGATGCCAGGCGTGGTGCCTGGCGTGACGCCGCTGCTGAGCGCCGGGGTGCCCACTTGCTTCTGCGTCAGGCTCAGGCTGCCCGTCAGGCGCGACCAGTTGATGCCTTGCTGGTATTCATTGCTCAGGCGAACCTCGATGATGGTTGCCTCGATCAGCACTTGCCGCTTGGCGCTATGCAACACGGCGTCGAGGAATTCGGCGATCTTTTCATGCTGGCGCCCCGTGGCCCGCACGGCGATCAAGCCGCCTTCCACGTTGACGACGACGGACGAAGGGCTGCCCTTGTTGGCCAGTTTCAGCAGCGGCATGCCGTTCGCGTCCAGCGGCTGGGACGGGTTGGCGTTGCCCTGCTGCTGGCCTGGCGCAGGCTGGCCGCCATTCGGATTGCCATACTGCATCGGCGCCTGGGCGCCGTATTGATTGCCGCCCTGATTCTGCTGCTGGCCTTGCTGGCCCGCTTGTCCTTGCTGGCCTTGCGTATTGCCCTGGGCAGTCGTCAATTGCTGGTTCAGCTGCGCCAGCGGGTCCACCTGCACGTCGTTGAGCGTGGTTTCGCGCAGCAGGTCGCGGATATTCTTTTCCAGGCTGTACCAGAAGTTATTTTCCGAACGATTCACGACCAGGGTGGTCGAATTGTTATTGCCATTGCCGCCGCTGCCTTGCGTGCTGCCAACGGGGTTGCTGGTGTTGTTCGAGCCGCCGCCCGCCGTGGAAATTTGCGTGGCGATATTCACGCTGCTGTTGGTGCTGCGCGCCATGTTGACGTAATCGACCTTGTAATTGCGCCATACGGGCGCGTCGGGCAGCACCAGCAGGTTCTTGCCGTCGATTTCGTAGCGCATATCGACTTGCTTGCTGATACGCGTCAGCAATTGCGGCAGGGTCTGGTTCAGTGCATTCAGGGTGACGCTGCCTTCGATCTGCGGGTGGATGTCGATATTCATGCCTGCGTCGCGCGCCAGCGCAAACAGCAGCGATTGCACGGGCACCTTGTGCACGGTGACGCTGTAGGTTTCCACTTTGGGCGCGGGCAAGGGCGCGGCCAGCGCGCTGCTTTGCTGCACCGGTTCGGGAATGGCGCCGCCGGGGCGGGGCGCGGCATTGAGGTGGGCAGGCGACAGCGGCATTTGCTGCGTGGCGCAGCCGGACAGCATGGTGCTGCAGGCGAGGGCGACCCAGGAGGCCAGCACAGGAATAGGGTGTTGATTCATGAAAAGTTCGCCCTTGAAGTCATGTTGTGCTTTTGTAATTTTACCCAGCATGATCGCCTAAAAGCAATCGACTGTGCGGGCCCTGGAGGCAATATACCGAAATAAAGTCAGGGGGTGCCACGCGCCGTTGGTGCCGGTGTCGCGGCTTTCATTTCCGTGCGGATACTCTCTATGTCGCTCAGCAATATTTTCCGTGGCGACGTGGGGGCGATCCTGGCCCAGACGGCATCGGCGCTGGCCCGGTCGGCAAAGCTGCCGTAGACGATGTCCAGGCGCGCGGCGGCGCTCGCGGGCGTTGCGCCAGGCAGGTGAAACACGTGGATGTCGCGCAGGCCGATGGCTTGCTGTGCTTGCCGCAGGAAGGTTTCCGCGGCGACTGTTTCGGTGGCGGGCAGGCTGGCGATCTGCAGCACCAGTTGCTGCGGCCCTTGCCATGCCAGCCAGTCGCGCGATTCCGCCAGTTTGCCCTCGAGCAGCGTCGATGGCGCTGGCAGCGGCGTGCGCGCGACCGCTGGCTGTGGCGGCTGTGGCGCGGCCGGCGCCGCGATACCCGCTGTCAGCCATTGCCACAGCAGCGCGGCGGCCAGCACCAGCATCAGCGCGCTCAAGGCCCTCGCCAGCGGCTTGCCCGCGTACCAGGGTGGACGGTGGAAGGGGCTGTCGGCGATGGCCAGGCGCATGTGGCGCGCGCGGATGTCCTGCGCATCGTCCGCAAACGCGGCCAGCAAGGCCTTGTCGGCCAGGATATTGACCCTGCGCACGATGCCCTGCGAGGCGCGCGCCAGCCGGCGCAGCGCGGCCGGAGTAAAAACGAGGGGTGCCGCGCGGCCGGCGGCGCTCAGGCGGCACGCCAGATAGTCGTTCAGCAAGGCTTGCGGCAGGCGCGGCACGGTAAAACTGTGGGTGATACGTTCCTTCAATTGGCGGAACTGGGGCAAGTCCAGGGTGTGCTGCAATTCCGGCTGGCCAAACAGGACGATCTGCAGCAGCTTGTGGCTGGCCGTCTCCAGGTTCGTCAGCAGGCGCAGCGCTTCCAGCGTGGCGCCCGGCATGGCTTGCGCCTCTTCGGCCAGCAGCACCACCTGGCGTCCTGCCGCATGCCGGGCGATCAGCTCGCCATGCAGGGCGCGCAGCACGGCATCGGCGCGGCAGCCGTCCAGTTCCAGGCCCAGTTCGGCGGCGATGGCGTACAGGACATCGTCCGGCTCCAGGCGGGGATTGAGCAGGTACAGCACGTCGACCTGGGGCGGCAAGCGCTCGGCCAGCATGCGGCACAGCATGGTCTTGCCGCTGCCCACTTCGCCCGTCAGCTTGATGATGCCTTCGCCTTGCATGACGGCATACAGCAGCGCATCGAGCAGTTCGCCCCGCATATTGCCGGGATAAAAAAAGGCGGGGTCCGGCGTGATGCCGAACGGGGCCGTGCGCAAGCCGAAATGGCGCAGATACATGCCGTGCGGGGAAGGCGCGTAGGGCCGCCCCGGGGGCGCCTGATCGGGACCGTTCATGTCGCGATGCAATTGAGGAAAGCCTGTTCCAGGCTGGCGTCTTCCGCGCCGCCATGGCGGGCACGGCATTCGGCGGGTGTGCCCGCAAACACGATGCGGCCCCCATGCAGGATGGCCATGCGGTCGCATAATTCTTCCACATCGGCCAGCGCATGCGAGGTGAGCAGGGCGCCGCGGCCCTGTGTGCGCGCTTGCCGCAGCACCTGCTTGAACTGCGCGCGCGCCTTCGGGTCGAGTCCGCTCATCGGTTCGTCCAGCACCAGTTGCGGCTTGCCCGACAGCATGCAGGCGGCCAGCCCCAGTTTCTGCATCATGCCTTTCGAATACGCGCGCGCGGGGCGCAGCAGGGCATCCGGCGCCAGGTCCAGCGCGTCCAGCGCTTGCTGCACGGCTTGCGCATCGGGCCGCACATTGTGCAGGCGCGCCAGGTAGCGCAGGAAGTCGCCGCCCGTCAGGTAATACGGTGCCTGGAAACGTTCCGGCAGAAACGACAGGGGCTGGCGCGCCGCGGCTTGCCGGTGCGGCTGGCCGAAGATGGCGATGTCTCCCCGCTCGGGCGTGCAGAAGTCCAGCAGGCATTTCAGCAGCGATGTCTTGCCCGCGCCATTCACGCCGACCAGGCCGAACAGTTCACCCGCGCGCACCTGCAAGTCGACGCCGCGCAGCACGGCGCTGCCCGCCAGCTGCAGATGCACGTTGTGGAATTCGATGGCGCAGGCGTTCATAGGGGTAATGGGCGGCAGGCAAGACGGTGAACGACCGCCATTATTGCCACGGGCGCAGGCGGGGGGCAAGTGTTTCCTTGCATCGTGTTGAAATGCGCAAAAATCAAGCGACGCAATGTATTTTCTTTAAGAAACAACAGGTTCTGGAATAAAATACCTGCGCACGCCGATGGCGTGTATCGTCTGAAGAATTTGTCGAGGAGCAAGCATGGCAAGGCCAGAGAAAGTCCGGCTCGGTGAAATTTTGGTGCAGCAGAAATTGCTGACGGAAGAACAGTTGGGCCAGGCCTTGACGGAACAGAAGCGTTCGGGACGCAAGCTGGGCCGCGTTTTTGTCGAGCACGGTTTCGTCACGGAAGAGCAGATTTCGGGTGCCCTGGCGCGCCAGCTCGACATTCCCTACATTAATCTGAAGTTTTTCAACATCAATCCCGAACTGGTGCGGCTGCTGCCGGAAACCCAGGCGCGGCGCTTCCGCGCGCTGGTGCTGGAAGACCGCCGCGAGGGCTTGCTGGTCGGCATGTCCGATCCCACCGACCTGTTCGCGTACGATGAAATCTCGCGCCTGGTCAAGCGCCATATCGAACTGGCCGTGGTCAATGAAACGGAAGTGCTGGCCGCCATCGACCGCATCTACCGCCGCACGGAAGACATCTCGACCCTGACGCGCGAGCTGGAGCAGGACCTGGGCGACGTGTCCGTCGACTTCGGCGCGCTGGCCGCCAATCCGGGCCTGGAAGAGGCGCCCATCGTCAAGCTGCTGCAATCGGTGTTCGAGGATGCCACGCAGGTGCGCGCCTCCGATATCCACATCGAGCCGCAGGAAGGCCGGCTGCAGATCCGCTTCCGCATCGACGGCGTGCTGCACCTGCAGACGGAAGCGGACAGCAAGATCGCCAGTTCGCTGGCGCTGCGGCTGAAACTGATGTCGGACCTCGATATTTCCGAGAAGCGCTTGCCGCAGGACGGCCGCTTCGCCATCCGCGTGAAAAACCAGCGCATCGACGTGCGTATTTCCACCATGCCGACGCAGTACGGCGAATCGGTGGTGATGCGTCTGCTGAACCAGGGCGGCACGACCTTGCGCCTGGACGCCATCGGCATGCCGCCCAAGCTGGTGCAGCAGTTCCGCGCCATCGTCAGCCGCCCGAACGGCCTGGTGCTGGTGACGGGGCCGACGGGCAGCGGCAAGACGACGACCTTGTACTGCGCCTTGTCCGAACTCAATTCGGTGGAAAAAAAGCTCATCACGGTGGAAGACCCCGTCGAATACCGCTTGCCCGGCATTAACCAGGTGCAAGTCAACGACAAGATCGAGCTGAACTTTGCCAGGGTACTGCGTTCGGCCTTGCGGCAAGATCCCGACATCGTGCTGGTGGGCGAGATGCGCGACCAGGAAACGGCGCAGATCGGCCTGCGCGCCGCCATGACGGGTCACCTGGTGCTGTCGACCCTGCATACGAACGACGCCATCAGCACGCCGCTGCGCCTGATGGACATGGGCGTGCCCCGCTACATGGTGGGCAGTTCGCTGCAAGCCGTGCTGGCGCAGCGCCTGGTGCGCGTGATCTGCGAAAGCTGCAGCACGCCGTACGCGCCCACGCCGAACGAATATGAATGGCTGCGCCTGGAACTGGGCGAGCTGGTCGAGCGCAACCAGTATTTCCACGGCAAGGGCTGCTCGCACTGCAATGGCATGGGTTACCGGGGCCGCACGGGCGTGTACGAATTGCTGGAAATCACGCGTGCCGTGGCCGACGCCGCCAACCATGCCGATCCATCGCACTTCATGCAGGTGGCGACGGCGCAGATGGCGGGCGAAACCTTGCGCCGCCACGCCGTGCAGCTGGTGGTGCAGGGACGCACGACGGTGATGGAAGCGATGCGCATCAGCAACCAGAGCGAGGATTGACGTGGCATTTTTTGCTTACAAGGCGCGCAATGCCAGCGGCGAACTGCTGACCGGTGTGATGGAGGGCGCGGACAGCGGCGCCGTGGCCGATCAGTTGTTTTCCACGGGCGCGACGCCGGTGGAAATCCTGGTGACCAAAAAGGCCGCCACCACCGGCGCCGATATCGGCTGGTGGCAACGGCTGACGGAGAAAAAAGTCAGCTCGATGGACGTGCAATTGTTCAGCCGCCAGCTGTACACCCTGCTCAAGGCGGGCGTGCCCATCATGCGCGGCCTGGCCGGCCTGCAGGAGTCCGCCATCAGCCCCGCGTTCGGCCGCGTCATCAAGGACGTGCGCGAATCGCTGGACGCGGGGCGCGAACTGTCGGCCGCCATGGCGCGCCATCCCGCCGTGTTTACGCCGTTTTATCTGTCGATGGTGCGCGTGGGTGAAATGACGGGGCGCCTCGATGAAGTCTTCCTACGCCTGTTCGACCACCTGGAATTCGACCGCGACATGCGCGCGCGCGTCAAGTCGGCCACGCGCTATCCCAGTTTCGTGATCGTGGCCATGCTCATCGCCATGGTCGTCGTCAATATCTTCGTGATTCCCCAATTCGAGCAGGTATTTGCCACGTTTAACGCCGAACTGCCCTTGATGACGCGCATCCTGATCGCCACGTCGGCCTTCATGGTGGCGTACTGGCCTTTGCTGCTGGCACTGACTATCGGCGCGATAGCCGCTTTCCGGGCCTGGCTGCGCACGGTCAGGGGCCGTTACACGTGGGATCGCTACAAGTTGAAGTTTCCTATCGCCGGCAAGATCATCCTGAAAGGCACCATGGCGCGCTTCGCACGCAGCTTTGCCCTGTCGAGCACCAGCGGCGTGCCCATCGTGCAGGCGCTGACGGTGGTGTCGCAGACGGTGGACAACGCCTATCTGTGCGCCCGCGTGGAACAGATGCGCGACGGCGTCGAGCGCGGCGACAGCATCCTGCGCACCTCGGTGACGGCGGGCGTCTTCACGCCGGTGGTGCTGCAGATGATCGCCGTCGGCGAAGAGTCCGGTTCACTCGATGATTTAATGAATGAAATCGCCCAGATGTACGAACGGGAAGTGGATTACGAATTGAAGACCTTGTCCGCGCAGATCGAACCCATCCTGATCGCCTTTCTTGGCGCCATGGTGCTGGTGCTGGCGCTGGGCATCTTCTTGCCGGTGTGGGACCTGGGCAAGGTCGCCCTGCATAAATGATGATTGCGCGCCGTTCGTCAGGCAAAAGGAGCGTGGGCGGCAGGGCATGGCGTCGGGGTTTTACCCTGTTTGAATTTGCCATTGCCGTGTCCGTCATCGCCGTGCTGGCCGCCGTGCTGCTGAACCGGCTGGCGGCATACCAGCAGGAAGCGGAGCGGATTGCGGTGCAGCAAACGGTGGGTGCCCTGCGTGCGGGTTTGCGCATGAAAACCTTGGAACTGTACCTGGCCGACCGGCAAAACCAGTTGCCGGCGCTGGCCGGGCAGAACCCGATGCAGTGGCTGGCTGAAACGCCGCTCAATTATCTGGGCGAATATGCGTCATCGGAGATTGAAAATCTGCCTCAAAGTCATTGGTTTTTTGATAGAAGTAATGCAGAATTAATATATATATTAAAACGAGGCAACACTTTCGGCGCTAGCCGTTCCGAGTTGCTTCAATTCAAGGTAAGCTTGCAGCAGGCGCCCGCCTCTGCGGCCGGACCACCGGCTTCGATGGCTGTGCCGGAGGTGGTCCTGGTACGGATAGGCGGGACAGGCGGGCTGAAGTAATTTTTATTCTGCCGGCAAATTTTGTCAGTAGTGTTTTTTTTGATTTTTGGAGATCCGCATGCATAAACAGTCAATTCGTCGTTTTCAACAAGGTGCTCAGGCGGGTTTTACGCTGATCGAGTTAATCGTCGTCGTCGTCATTCTGGGCATTCTGGCGGCTACCGCGATTCCTCGTTTTATCGATTTGTCGGGCGACGCCCGTCTGGCGAAAGTCAACGGCGCCCGTGCCTCCGTCCAAGCCGCGTCTTCGCTTGCACATGCGCAGTGGCTGGTCAATGGTTCGCCGACCACCGCGCCAGTGACGGTAACGATGGAAGGTACTACGGTCTCCATGGCCAATGGCTACCCTGATGCGGCTGGCATCGTGGCAGCGGCAGGTGGCTTGACCGATTACAGCGTCACAGGTACGGCGCCGGTGTCGATTGCTTCTGACGCCAACCATACTGCCTGCGCGATCACGTACACGGTTGCCACGGCCACTGTTGCACCTGTGGTCTCGGCTGCACCGGCCATTGCCAGTTGCCGTTAATGGTACCAGTCCTGCATGCGGCGCCGACTCGTGCCGCATGCAAGCCGAATCCGCCTGGTATGCCAGGCTGATTCGTGTTCATCTGCTCCATGCATCCATACCGACCATCGCAACAGGCGCATACGATGCTATCTCCTGCAGGTTCGATGTTTGCTGGACTGGTCATTGGTGTGCGTAAGCAGCGCGGTTTCACCCTGGTGGAACTGATCGCCGTGCTCGTAGTGGGTGGCCTGCTGGCTGCCGTCGCCATGCCGCGCTTTTTCCAGCAAGAGACTTTTGACGCGCGCAGCTTTGCCGATCAGAACGTGAGCATGTTGCGCTACGCGCAAAAACTGGCGATCGCGCAAAACCGGCCCGTCTTCGTGCAGCTCGACGGCACCCGCATCGCCCTGTGTTTCAATACCGCCTGCGACGCGCCCAACCGCGTCTTGCCGCCCGCTGGCGGCAACAGCGGCCGCAAAGCCACCTTGGCCGCCTGCGCCAATACCACGGCGTGGCTGTGCGAAGCGGCGCCCGGCAATATCAGCTACAGCGTGCCGGCGGAGGCCGCCTCTTTTTATTTCAACGCCCTGGGCCGCCCGTTCAAGGCGGGCGACGCCGAGCCCGTATCGAGCTTTCCCGCGCGCGTCAGCGTCGCCGTCAGCGGCGGCGGCATGACGCGCAACATCATCGTCGAAGGGGAGACTGGCTATGTCCATTACTAGGATAGCCGTCTTGCCGTTGCGCAGGGCAGGGCAGCGCGGCGTGACCCTGATCGAACTGATCGTCTTCATTGTCATCGTCTCCATCGCCGTGCTGGGGCTGCTGCAGATTTTCAGCCGCACCACGGCCAGCAGCGCCGACCCGCAATTGCGCAAGCAGGCGCTGGCGCTGGCCGAGGGCATGCTGGAAGAGGTGGCCATGGCGCGCTTCACGTTTTGCGATCCGGTCGCCGATCCGGCCGCAGATGCGGCGACGAATGCCGCGCCGTTCAACAGTTCCACCAATCCCACCGGCTGCAACACGCCGCAGAATGTCAGCGCGACGGTGCCCGCCACGGGGCGGCCTTATTACAATGTCAGCGACTACGTGCGCGCGTTCAATACGCCCGTGAGCTACACGACCGACGCGGCCGGCAACAGCTTTCCTGCGGGCTATGCGGTGAGCGTGGCCATCAGCCCCGATGCGGGACTGGGGCCGGCAGGCGCCACCTTGCCTTCGGACACCACGCCCGTCAATATGAATGTGCTGCGCGTCACGGTCACCGTGACTTACGGCACGAATCAGCAACTGGTGCTGGCCGGCTACCGCGCGCGCTATGCAGGCAATGCCGTCCCATGATGACTTATTCACGCCCCCGGCAGCGCGGTTTTACGCTGATCGAACTGATCGTGGTCATCATGATCACGGCCATCGTGGCTGGTATGGTGACGGTATTCATCCGCGCCCCCGTGCAAGGCTACCTGGACGTGGCCGCCCGGGCCGAACTGGCCGATGCCGCCGATATGGCGTCGCGCCGCATTGCGCGCGACGTGCGCCTGGCGCTGCCCAACAGCGTGCGCGTGACGAGCAACGGCAGTGGCAGCTATCTGGAGCTGCTGCTGACCAAGACGGGCGGGCGCTATCTGTCGGAAGACGATGACCCGAACACGTTGCCGGGCAATGTGCTGGCCTTCGATCCCCTCACGCCGGTCGCCAATGCCAAGGTGTTTACCATCGTCGGCGCCGCGCCTGCCGGCTTGCAAACCATCGTGGCCGGCGACTTTATCGTCGTCAACAATCTGGGCGACCAGCCTCCCGTGGATGCCTATAACTGCAGCGGGCAATGCAACCGCGCCCAGGTCGCCTCCATCAGCGGCAACAACGTCACGCTGGCCAATAACCCCTTTGTCGCGCAAACGCCGTCCATGCCTTCCCTCAGCTATCGTTTCCAGGTGGTCAGTACGGTCGTGACCTATCACTGCGCGCCGAATGTGAACGGCACGGGTACGCTGACCCGCTATGCGGGCTATGCGATCCAGCCCGCCCAGCCGGTGAGCGCCACCGCCGCACCGCTCAATAGCGCGCCGTCGGCAGCGCTGATGGCGATGCAGGTCGCCGGCTGCGGTTTTTCTTTCGCAACGCTGCCCAATTTGCAGCGCGGCCTAGTCAGCATCGGCCTGACCCTGGGCGCGCCCGGCAGCAATGCCGGCCAGATCACGCTGGTGCAGCAGGCACAGGTCAATAATTCGCCATGACGATATCCGCTACCGCTACCCCCATGCCGCGCCGCCGCCCGGCGCGCGGCTTCAGCATCATCACCGCCATCTTTCTGCTGGTGGTGCTGTCCGCGCTGGGCGCGGCGCTGGTTTCCATTTCGACCATGCAGCATGCCGAGTCGGCGCTGGACGTGCAGGGCGCGCGCGCCTACCAGGCGGCCCGGGCCGGCATGGAGTGGGGGCTGTACCAGCAGCGCGTCAATAACAGTTGCGCCGCCAGCAGCAGCTTTGCCTTGCCTGCGGCTGGCGCGCTAAGCGGTTTTTCCGTCACCGTGCGCTGCACGCAGACCGCTGGCGCGGTACCGCGCTTCCAGGTGATCGCCACGGGCTGCAATCAGCCCGTTGGCGGCGTTTGCGCCACCGCCAACGCCACGAATCAACCCGATTATGTGCAACGCGTCGTGCAGGCGGAGTTTTAGGCGAGGCAAACCAAAGGAGCGACATGGAGGCAGTCACGGCAGTATGGATACATGCACTGGGGCGTCTGGCCTTGCTGGCCATGTTGTGCTGCACCCCGGCACACGCGGTGACGTATGCCAATACCAGTTTTGCCTACAACTGGATCGACGCCAGCAATCATGCCAGGCTCGGCTACAACACCTCGCCGTACAAATTCAATGGCGCCACCGGCTGCGGCACCACGCCGCCCATCCTTGACGACACCCTCAGCGACGCCTTGCCCATCGGATTCAGCTTCATGTATTCGGGCGTGGCCTTCAGCAGCTTGCGCGTGATGACGAATGGCCGGGTGCAGTTCAACAACAACGTCACGTGCGGTTACGGCAGCCCCGTCCAGACGCTGCCCTATCCGGACAGCAGCTTGAACTACACCATGCGCATCTATGGCAATGATCTCGATCCCACCTCGAAGCTGGAATTGCCCACTTACAATACCGCCTGCGCCAGCCGCGCCACCTGCTATGTCAGCTACGCAACCATCGGCACGGCGCCGTACCGCAGTTTTGTCGTGACGTGGAATAATGTGCCGGAGTGGACGACGGGCGCCAATCCGACCGGCTCCTACAGCCTGCAATTGATCTTGCAGGAAAACGGCGAATTCATCTACCAGTACGGCGCGGCGGTGGCGGGGCCTTCCGCCAAACTGGGACAGATCGGCTGGCAAGCCGACAGCAACGATTACGATACGCCGCAGACAGGCTTTCCGGTCAGCAATTCCGCCATCAAGTTCTATATTCCCCGCCCCGTGATCGAGTACCGCATGGAGCAGCCCAGCTGGAACAATACGCCTGGGCAAGTTAGCGATTCCAGCGGTAACGGGCGCGACGGCACGGTGCTGGGCGGCGCGCAGACCATCGCCGCCGGCCGCGTCTGCCGTGCCGCCAGCTTTCCTCTCAATACCAGCGCCGCGGCCATCGACGCCATCGACAGCGCCCTGTCCGTGCCCGGCACCATGGGCGGCGCCGGCACCATCACGTTCTGGTACAAGGCCAATACGGCCTGGTCCGGCAGCGGCGCGCGCGATGCGCAGCTGCTCGACGCCACGCAGATGAACAATGAATGGTTTTTTCTCGTGCGGCGCAGCACGGGCGCTTTGCGCTTCGTCGTCACGGATAGCCTGGGCAACCAGCGTACGGTGGAAACGGCCGCCAATACGGTGGCCGCCGGCACCTGGAAGCATATCGCCGTCAGCTGGAGCTTCAATGCGCTGGCCGCCGCCAATAGCGACCACTTGCGCATATACGTCGACGGCGTGCTGCAAAAGGAGACGGCGTTTACCACGGCGGCGGTGGTGTCGCCGCGCATCGGGACCCTGTTTATCGGCGACAACCGCAGTGCATTCACGGGACAGAACGGCAGCGGCAATTCCACCGATGGCGCCATCGACGAATTGCGTGCCTATAATTACGAGGGCGGTCTGGCGCTGGTGCAGCGCGACCAGAATCTCAGCCAGGCAGGCTGCCTGAACCATTATGCGGTGACGAATACGGGCACGGGCCTGACCTGCCAGCAAAGCACGGTCACGGTCACGGCGCATGACGTCAATCACAATAATATCGTGATGCCGAACAACACCACGCAAATCCAGCTGAGTACCTCGAACGGCATCGGCGACTGGGCCCTGATCTCGGGCTATGGCGTGCTGTCCAACGGCGCGCTGAACGACGGCGTGGCGACCTATCTGTTCAACGGCGAGTACCAGGCGGTGTTTGGCCTGAGCAGCGGCACGGCGGCCACCGTCAGCGTGAATGTGACGGATGGGCAGTTCACGGAGCAGGAAGACCAGTCGCTGGTGATCAAGGCGTGTGCGGTGGCGCGCTTCAACGCCTGCGAGGCGACGTCGCCCCGTTGCGTGCCCAGCACCAGCAGCCTGAGCTATGCGCGGCTGAATACCAAGCTGGCCGACACGGCCTTCAAGCTCGACCTGGTCAAGCTGAAGACCGATGCCAGCCTGGAAACGACGTTCGCTGGTGCGGCCACCGTGGATTTGCTGGCCAATACCGCCACCGGCGTGGCGCTGGGCGCGAATAACTGCCCGCTTACCCAGACGGCGGTGATTCCGCTGGGGCTGGTGGCGTTCACGGGCGGCTATTCGAGCACCAACGTGAGCATCCCGGCCACCGCCATCAGCGCCGTGGCGCCCCGGTACAGCGCCTACCGCGACGTGCGCGTGCGCGTGACTTGCACCGCGGCCGTGTGCGGCACGGCCAATGTGGGTTGCTCGACCGACAGTTTTGCGGTACGGCCACAGCAGTTTACGCTCAGCTCCAATATGAGCAACAGCGGCCTGAGCGGCTCGCCCAGCCTGGCGGCGGGTGCCCAGTTTACCCTGGGCGCTACCGCGGCGGCTGGCTATAACGGCACGCCGCTGGTCGACAATTCCGCTGCCGGCCAGAAAATCACCGGTTTCCTCAGTGTCACGGACTACACCGACCGCCTCGCATCGACATCGAATGCCAGCCCGTTCCCGCTGGGGCAGGCAGTGCTGGCCAGCGGCCTGGCCAGCAATAGCGGCGTGAGCTACGGCGATGTCGGCACCTTCCGCATGCTGCCCGAGGCGGTGCTTGACAACGCCTACGCCAGCGTCGACCAGCCCGGCGACTGCGTGATCGGCAGCAGCAGCAATACGGCCGTCAATGGCAAGTTCGGCTGCAATATCGCCAACCAGGCGCAAACCCCGGCGCCCGTCTTCGGCCGCTTTTTTCCCGACCACTACGCGCTCACGGGCACGCTGACCGGCGCCTGCGGCGACTTTACCTACATGGGCCAGCGCGAACTGGGCATCGTGCTGGGCGCGACGGCATTGAGCAGTAGCAATCAGATCCTGGCGCGCTATGGCAGCGCCTATCCCGCACTCGCCAGCGTCAGCGTGGGGGCGGCGAATGCCGGCGCGGCGCTGTCCATCGGCCGCCTGGCGCCGGCCTTGCCCGCCTTCGCGTGGAGCCAGGGGCGCAGCGGGCGTTCCTACTCGACGGACGGCGCCGCCTATGCCGCCGGCAGCACGCAAGTGGCGGTGGCCGGCAGCGGCGGCCTGTCGGCGGGGGAGCTGATCAAGTTCGGCGGCGACAGCGCCATCTACACGGTGCAGGCCGGCACTGCCGGCGCCGGCACCATTACGCTGGCCGCGCCCGGCTTGCAGCAGGACATTCCAAGCGGCGCGACCGGCATCACGGTACTGCACAGCTTTAACCGGCTGGCCAGCGGCCAGGATGGCCCGTACGAGGATTTTTCGCTGGTGGTGGGCATCAGCGACAGCGACGGTGCGCTCATTTCCAGCGTGAATGGCCTTGCGGTCGCGCCCGCCGCCAGCGTCGCCGTCGGCGATACCCGGCTGCGGCATGGCCGCTTGCGCATCAATAATATGTACGGCTCGGAACAGCGCGCGCTGCTGGTGCCCCTGGCCGCGCAATACTGGAACGGCAGCGCGTTTGCCGCCAATACGCTGGACAACTGCACGGCCCTGCTGCGCAAGAATTTCGTCTTGAACAATTATCTCAACCTGACGGATGCGCAGCTGCCGGCCGCCACCACCTTGCCGCCCGACAGTGGCTTGCTGCAGCAGGGCAGTGGCAGCGTGCTGATGGCCAAGCCCGCCGCGCCAGTGACGAAAAAGGGCACGCTCATATTGCAGTCGCTGATACCCTACTTGCCGGGACAGGCGCGCCAGACCATCGGCACGTTCAAGAGCGACTTCATGTTGTACATGCGCGAAATATATTGAAGGGCGCGCGATTTTTCAGGGTGGCGTGACATTCGTGGTGTTTTCCTGAAAATATGTTGTCAATTGTTTCTTTTTTAACCTGTTCTTACCTGCTATGAATTAAAATTGATTGAATGCATCATTCGGGCGGCACCGCTGCCGTAGCATTTCATTATCTGGATCGGTGGCATGGGTTTATTCGCAAAAGCAAAAAAACACGAGGGTTGGCTGGCGACATCATTTTCGGCGGAAGGTGTGTGCGCCGCCGTGGTCAAACGGCGTGCGGGCGACAAGCCGCTGGTGCAGGCGGCGGTCATGTATGCCGGCCGCAAGCCGCTGCCCGCGGCCACCCTGGAAAAAATGAACCGGGATGTGCATGCCCAGTCTTACCGCAGCACCACCTTGCTCGGTGCGGGCGAATATCAATTGCTGATGATCGACGCGCCGAACGTGCCGCCGGAAGAGCTCAAGACTGCCGTCCGCTGGCGCCTGAAGGACATGATCGACTTTCCGGCGGCGGACGCCACCGTCGATGTCGTCGATATTCCTGGCGACAAGAACGGACCGGGCCGCGCGCAATCGCTGTTCGCCGTCGCGGCGCGCAACAGCGCCGTAGCCCAGCGCCAGGCGCTGTATGGCGAATGCAAGATTGCCCTGTCGGTCATCGACATCCCGGAAATGGCCCAGCGAAATATCGCCGGCTTGATGGAGACGCAGGGCCGCGGCCTGGCCATGCTGTCTTTCGATGGCGAAGGAGGGCTGCTGACCGTGACGTCCGATGGGGAACTGTACCTGGCGCGCCGCATCGACGTGACCGTGGCGCAGCTGGCCGAGACCAGCGACACCCAGCGGCAGCAGTATTACGACAAGATCACGCTGGAACTGCAGCGTTCCTTTGACCATTTCGACCGTCAATTCCATTTTATTACCGTTGCCAGGCTGGTGCTCGCGCCCACTGGCAGCGATGGTTTGCATGCTTACCTTGCGGACAATCTGTACATGCCGGTCGAGGCGCTGGACCTGGCGGCCCTGTTTGATTTTTCCAAGGTGCCGGATCTGCTGGCCGCTGGCGGCCAGGCGCGCTTTTTCCTGGCCCTGGGTGCGGCCCTGCGGCAGGAGGGGATGCCAGCGTGAGCCAGCAAATCAATCTATTCAACCCTGCCTTTGAAAAACAGAAGCAGGCGCTGTCGGCAGTGGGCTTGCTGCAGGGGCTGGGGCTGATCGCCGCCGTCAGTGCCGTGCTGGTCTGGTATGGCGCGCACCAGCTGGCTACGCTGGAGCGGACAGCGGCCGACGCCAAGCTCATGCTTGACGCGCGCGAGGCGCGGCGCACGGACGTGTTTGCTCGGTTTCCCGTGCCTGGCAAGGACCCGCTGATTGCGGGCGCGCTGCGCCAGGCCGAAGCCGACCGCGGCGCCTTGCTGGAAGCCGGGCAGATTCTGCAGGGCGGCGAACTGGGCAATACAAACGGCTATGCCGACTATTTCCGCGCGTTCGCGCGCGCCAGGGTCAATGGCTTGTGGCTGACGGGGGCGAGCATCGCCGGTGCCGGCAACGAGATCGGCTTGCAGGGACGCGTCGTGCAGCCGGACTTGCTGCCGCAGTACATCCTCGCCTTGTCCAGGGAGCCGGCCTTGCAGGGAAAATCGTTCGCGCGCCTGGATATGGCCAGCGCTCAGCTTGCTGCGCAGACTGCCTCGCCGGTGCCGGCCGCTGTGCCGGCGTTGCCGGGCGTTGCGCCGGCCGCTGCCGTGGCAGCATCGGCGCCACGTTTTATCGACTTCAGCTTGCAATCGTCGGCGGCCCCGGCCAGCGGCGCAGGGACGGTTAAAGAATGAAACAGCAATGGCAAAAATTTGCCCTGAAGTTTGATGCGCTCAGCGTGCGCGAACGGGCCATGGTCTTTGGCGCCAGTGCGGCGCTGCTGATTTTCATGGTCTTCTATCTGTTCGTCGATCCGCAGTCAGCCAGGCGCAAGGCGCTGACCGATACAATTGCCCAGCGGCAGCAGGCCGTCGCGGCCACTGATGCTGAGGTGGCGCAAAGGATGGCCGCGCATGCGGGCGACCCTGACCAGCAGGACCGCGTCCGGCTCGAACGGATCCGGCAGGAAGTGCAGCAGAGGCGGCATGCCTTGCAGTCGACGCAAAATGGCCTGGTGGCGCCGGAGCGCATCGTGCCGATGCTGCAGCAGTTGCTGAAACAGCAGGCCAACCTGCGCCTGGTGTCGCTGACCACGCTGCCTTCCGGCGCCATGGGACAGGGCGGCCATGTGGCCGCAAAGCCGGCGGTGCCGGCGTCCGCAGTTGAGGCCGCTCCCGCTCCCGCGCCTGCCGGGCAAGCGCCAGCGGAGCCGGAGCCGGCGAAGTCGCCTGCCGTGCTGTACCGTCATGGCGTGGAAATTGTCTTGCGCGGAAATTACCTGGATATGGTGAATTATATGGATGCCGTAGAGGCCATGCCTGCCCATGTGTTTTGGGGCAAGGTCAACATGAAAGTCGAGCAGTATCCGAATGCCACGCTGAGCCTGACCTTGTACACGCTCAGCCTGGACGAGAAATGGATCGCGCTGTGATGCGCGCCAGTTGCCGTGTCGTCCTTGCGGGCGCGCTGCTGGCGCTGGCGCCGGGGGCATTTGCCCAGCTGTCCGATCCCACGCGGCCGCCCGATGCGGCACCCGTCCAGGGCAGTGCGGCGACTGCCGGCGCGGCGCGGCCGCAGCTGCAGTCGGTGCTGATTTCCAATCAGTCTGGCGGGCGGCGTCTGGCCGTGATCGACGGCCGCAGCGTGCGGGCGGGCGACAAGGTGGGCGGCGCAGTCGTCGTCGGCATCGGCGAGGCAAGCGTGACGTTGCGGCGCGGCAAGACCCTGGAAACGCTGCGGCTGTATCCGAAGGCGGTCGATGCGAATGATGCAATGCATGTGCGAAGGAAACAGGTTCATGTCACCCAATAAACACAAGGCGGGAATGCGGAAGATACTTGAAATAAGCAAGCGGGCGGGCGTCCTGGGACTTGCAGCGGGTTTGTGCGCCTGCAACGTCGCGCCTGTAAAGCGCGACACCTACAATGCGATCAAGGAGCAGGTGGCGGGCGCAGCGGCCACCACCACTCCTGCGGCGCAGTCGGCGGCCGTGGAAAACGCGCTGCTGCCGCCGGCGTCCGCGCTGGCCGCGCAGCTGCCCAAGGCGCGCGGCGTGCTCGACGAGCGCTTTAACGTCGCCTTCAACAACGTCCCGGCGCGCCAGTTCTTTCACTCGCTCGTCAACGGCACGCGTTACAACATGCTCGTGCATCCTGATGTGCAGGGCAATATTTCCGCCAACCTGAAAGATGTGACCCTGTTCGAGGCGCTCGATGCCGTGCGCGAGCTGTATGGCTATGACTATAAGGTCGACGGCACGCGCATTACGATACGGCCGCTCACCATGCAAACCCGCATGTTCCAGGTGAACTACCTGACGGGCAGCCGCAAGGGCATGTCGAACCTGCGCGTTTCCTCGACGTCGGTAGCGAACGCCGGCACCAGCACCAGCGGCCAGAGCGGGAGCAACGGCAACCAGCAGGCGCAGCAGAACCTGCCGCAGCAGCCGGGCCAGCCGGGCCAGCAAGTGGTGCAGGACAGTTCCAATCTGAGCACCACGTCCGACAGCAATTTTTGGGCTGAACTGAAAGACTCGCTGGGCGCCATCATCGGCGGCACGGCCGATGGCCGCAAGGTGGTGATCAGCCCGCAGTCCGGCGTCGTCGTCGTGCGCGGCATGCCCGACGAGTTGCGTGCCGTTGATCTGTACCTGAAGGCAACGCAGCTGTCGGTCGACCGCCAGGTGATCCTGGAAGCCAAGATTCTCGAAGTGGAATTGAACGATAATTTCCAGACCGGCATCAACTGGGCCTCGTTCGCCTCGATCAAGAGCGGCCATACGAACCGCATTTCGACGGGCTTCATCCAGCCTGGCGGCACCCTGGCGCCGCTGCCGTTCAACGGCGGCCAGCCGCCGAACATGACGAATGGCAGCGGCTTGACGGCCAGCAGCGGCTTTGGCCTCAGTTCGGCGGCGAATGCGGCCGGCTCGATGTTCGGCCTGGCTTTCCAGACGGCCAATTTCGCCGCCATGATTTCCTTCCTGGAGTCGCAGGGGGCCGTGCACGTGCTGTCGAGTCCGCGCATCGCCACGATGAACAACCAGAAGGCCGTGCTGAAGATAGGCACGGACGAATTCTTCGTCACGGGCGTGAGCACCACCGTGACCTCCACCGGCACCACGGGCGGCACCACCTCCAGCCCGAATGTCACTCTGCAGCCTTTCTTTTCCGGCGTGGTGCTGGACGTGACGCCGCAGATCGACGAGCAGGGCAACATCATCCTGCACGTGCATCCGTCCGTCAGCCAGGTCACCACCGTCAACAAGCAGATCGACCTGGGCAGTGCCGGTTCGCTGAAGCTGCCGCTGGCCGCGTCCAGCACGTCCGAGATGGACAGCATGGTGCGCAGCCAGGACGGGCGCATCGTCGCCATCGGCGGCCTGATGCGCCAGGCCACCACCTCGGACCGTTCGCAAGTGCCGGGCGCGGGCGACATTCCCGTGCTGGGCGCGCTGTTCCGCAACACGGGCCAGGTGATCCAGAAGCGCGAACTGGTGGTGCTGATCAAGCCCACCATCGTCGAAGGCGCCAGCAGCTGGAACGAGGACTTGCTCGATTCCGGCAGACGCATCGAGGCGCTCGATCCGCGCCGGCCGTCGGAGCAGCGCTAAATGTACCAGGCCCATTTCGGCTTGCGCGAGGCGCCGTTCGGCCTCACGCCCGATACCAGTTTCTTCTTCAACGGCCCGCAGTCGCAAAAGGCGCTCAACACCCTGCTGGTGGCGGCGCGCAATGGCGAGGGCTTCATCAAGATCACTGGCGAAGTGGGCACCGGTAAAACCTTTTTGTGCCGCAAGTTCATGCAATCGCTGGGACCGGAATTCGTCACGGCCTATATCCCGAATCCGAACCTGCCGCCCCGATCATTGATCCTGGCGCTGGCGGACGACCTCGATGTATTGCTGGAGAAGGATGCGGATCAGCATCAGCTGCTCAAATCCCTCAACTTGCGCCTGCTCAACCTGGCCGCGCAAGGCAAGCGCGTGCTGCTGTGCCTGGACGAAGCGCAGGCGATTCCCGTCGACAGCCTCGAAGCGCTGCGCCTGCTGACGAACCTGGAAACGGAAAAGCGCAAGCTGCTGCAGATCGTGCTGTTCGGCCAGCCCGAACTGGACGTCAAGCTGGCCCTGCCGGAGATCCGCCAGCTGGCGCAGCGCATCACCTTTCACTATCACCTGGGACCGTTGTCGCGCGACGACGTGGATTTTTATGTGGCGCACCGTTTGCGCGTGGCCGGTTTCGATGGCGCGCGCCTGTTCAGCCGTGGCGGCGTGGCCCGCCTGTACAAGGCGTCCGGCGGCATTCCCCGCCTGATCAACATCATGGCGCACAAGGCGCTGATGGTGGCGTATGGGGAAGGGCGGCAACAGGTCAGCGGCCGCCACGTGGGGCTGGCCGCCAGCGATACCCTGGCCAGCAAGCCGCGCCGCTTCTGGCAACGGCCATGGCCGTGGCTGGCCGGCGCCGGCGTGCTGGCCGCCGCCTGCGGCGTGAGCTGGACTTTATTGAACCGATGACGAAGATGAGCCTGTAGATGAGCCTGATTAACAAGATGTTGCAAGACCTCGACGCCCGCGGCACCCCCGAGGGACGCGGCGACGCGGCCGGCATCCGCTCCGTGCCCGAACGCGAGCGGGGCGTCTCGCGCGCGCTGGTCATCGGCGGCGCGGCCGGCCTGACGGCGGTGGCCATCGCCCTGGGCTGGGTCTACCTGAAGCGGCCGCCCGTACCGCCAGTGCTGGTGAATGTGGCCAGCAACCCGGTTCCGGTGCCTGTTCCTATGCCCGTTCCTGTGCCTGTTGTCCCCATTGCACCCATGCCAGTGCCGGTAGTGACTGCCCGGGCGGCGGCCGTCGTGGTGGCGGAACCCAAGCCCGCGTTCCAGGCCGTGGAGACGGTCGCGCCCGCCAGGGTGCGCGATGCTGAAATGCGCCGCATCACTGGAAAGCCGGCCAAGCCTGCCGAGGAGCACGTGGCCAAGGTGGCGGTGAGGACGGCAGCGCCCGCCGCCAGCGAACTCCTCATCGACGGCAAGCAAGTGACTGCGCAGCAGCGCGTGGAGAACGAATACCGGCGCGCGCTGGCCCAGTTGCAGGATGGCCGCGTCTCCGACGCCATGCTGGCCTTGCAGCAGACCCTGCAGCTGGACCCGCGCCACCAGGGGGCGCGCGAAACCCTGGTGCGCCTGCTGCTTGAAGCGCAGCGTCCCGACGAGGCGGCCCGCCAGTTGCAGCTGAGTCTGGCACTGGACCCGAAACAGCCGGCGCAAGCGATGATGCTGGCCCGTTTGCAACTGGACAAGGCCAACGGCGGCGCGGCCGCCCTCGACACCCTGATGCGCAGCTTGCCGTACGCGGCCGACAGCGGCGAATACCAGGCCTTCCTGGCCGGCGTGCTGCAGCGCGAGCAGCGCTACCGCGAAGCGTCCGAACACTACCAGCTGGCCTTGCAGGCGGCGCCCGACAACAGCGTCTGGTGGATGGGCCTCGGCATCGCCTTGCAAGCCGACAACCACCCGGCCCAGGCGCGCCAGGCATATGAGCGGGCCAAGGGCTTGCAAACCCTGTCGCCCCAGCTGCAGGCGTTTGTCGAGCGCAAGCTGGTGCAGCTGACGGCGGTTGCGGCAAAGTAACTTTTACCTCAATGAAGGAAACCAGTTTGAAACCTCTGAGCCTGTTCATTGCATTTTGTTGTTTGTGCAGCAGCGCCCTGGCCGCGCCCGCCAGCGCGCCCGCCAGCGCGCCTGCCAGCTACGTGCTGGACAATACGGAAGTGCGCGATATTCGCGCGCAAGCCTTGAAGCGCGACTATCAGCTGTATGTCGCCTTGCCCGATTCCTATCGGCAGGGAAATAAGCGTTACCCGGTGCTGTTCGTCACCGACGCCAATTATGCGTTTCCCGTCGTGCGCAATATCGCGCAGCGCCTGAACAAGCATGCGGGGATGGAAGAAGTCATCGTGGTGGGACTGTCATACGCCAATGGCGATGGCGGGGTGTACAGCCGCCGCCGCGACTACACGCCCACCACGCCGCGCAAGCACGACTACCGCTCGGACATGCCGGGGCGGCCGCCCGCGTTCGGCGAAGCGAAGGCGTATGGCCAGTTCGTCTCGGGCGAGGTGTTCCCCTTCATCGCACAGCACTACCGCGTGAACATGCAGCGCAAGGTGTTTATCGGCCATTCCTACGGCAGCCTGCTGGGCCTGCAATTTTTGCTGACGGAACCGCGCACCTTCGAGCACTACATCCTTGGCAGTCCGTCGCTGTGGTACGACGCCGGCGTGATGTTCGACCGCGAGCAGGCGTACGCGGCCAGCCACAAGGACTTGCCCGCGTCCGTGTTCTTCGGCATTGGCGGCCTGGAAAAGCTGGCGGCGGGCAAGAAGCGTTCGCGTTTGGAGGAAGAGGCCGACATGCTGGCGGACTTGCGCGAGTTTGACGGGAAATTGAAGTCGCGCAAGTTCCCCGGCTTGAAAACTCGTTTGCGCGTCTTCGAGGATGAAGATCACGCGAGCGTGTTCCCTTTTGTGCTCACGCAGGGCTTGCGGGCGTATCTGACGTCCGCAAAATGAAGGGTGCCGGGCGGCATCTGCCAGGCAGGGCCGGCGTCGCCATGCACATTCCGACCGCCGGAAGCGGTCATCGATAAGGTCAGCTGACATGCGTACATTGAATGAATTATTGGATAGTGAAGACCCGGCGTTTCCGCTGATCAGGCAATGGGCCAGCGAGGCCGACATTCCGGTCGAATTGCTGCCTCCCTCTGCCGGCCGGGAGGATGTGCTGCTGAGCCTGCAAGTCACCACGCGTTCACCCCTCGGCGCGATCGCCTATGAAACCGGGGGCATCCTGGTCGATGACGGCTGGCTCCGGATATTGGGCTCGGGCCATGACAAGCTGGGCCGGAACATTGTTTCGTGGAACGAAGGCAAGGCCGAGGGCTTTCTGTTGGTGGCCGATGACGTGCTCGGCGGTTTTTTTGCCATCAACGGCGGCGCACTTGGGGCCGACCAGGGCAAGCTGTATTACCTTGCCCCCGAGACGCTGGAGTGGGAAGCACTGGAGATAGGCTTCACGGCGTTTGTCGAATGGGCCTTTACCAGCCAGTTGCGGCAGTTCTACGGCCGGCAGTCGGGCGATGCGGATGGCTTTGACGAATTGCCCTTGGCCGGCGACCTATGTCTGAACTTTTATCCATTTCTGTGGACGCAAGAGGGTTCCATCAAGACCAGTTCGCGGCGCGCCATTCCCGTGGCGGAGCAGTGGGCGCTCAACCTCGACCTGAAACAGAAGTTGCTGGATGCGCCTGCGGGCGCGAGCTGAGGCATCGCCATGCGCATCCCGCGCCGGCGAAATGGCGTTTCAATCCACGAATCGAGCGGTTTGTCGCAATGGCCGGTGTCAGAAAATGGCAAGGGGATAGCATACAGTGGGCTTTCTCGCGATGCGCCGCCCGCCAGCGAGTGTCCGATACTGCCATAGCAGGCAACGGACGCTTCTCAATGACCTCGATCAGGATGAATACGCATGAAATTGACCCTTCCACATGTTCTTTCCACCTGCCTGCTTGGCGCTGTCGGCGTGATCGGCAGCGCGCACGCGGCTCCCGCCGATGCCGAACTGGTGGCCTTGGTGCAGCGCCATGCGCAGGCGCAGAATAACTTTGATCAAGTTGCCTTGAAAGCCACCACGGCCGAGAACTATGTGGAAATTTCGCCGGTCGGCGAGGTGGACGAACGCGAAAAAATGCTCTCGTTTTATGCGCCGGAGCAGAAGCGGCCGAGTCCTCTGCTCCAGGTCGATGAGCCGGTGGTGCGTCTGTTTGGCGATACGGCGCTCATTTCGGCGCGGCTGTCCTACCGTGTCAATCAGGAGGGGGCCGCCCGCACGTTCGCCCTGCGCGCCGGCTATGTGGCGCGGCTTGTTGACAAGCAATGGCTGCTGGTCAGCGCACAGTACACCGGCATCCGCCCGCCGAAACCGTGAAGTGAGCTGTGCCTGGTGCCCGCCGAGCCTACAGCCGCGCCTCGTCGCCCCACACATTGCGCATGCTGAAGTGCACGCCCGCATCGTCTTCATGCAGCGACGAGACGATGGCGAACTGGCTGTCGCCCGTGTCGCGCGGCGTCATCCGCGATAGTTCGGCGGCGGACAGCGGCGCGCCCAGCGGGTCGCTGAGCGGGTGCACGTAGGCGGCGCCCCGTTGCGTGACGACGCCCAGTTCGCCGTTGCGCAGGCGCACCAATGTGCCGGGCGGATATTTTCCCAGCAAATTGACGAACTGTTCTCCCAGCAGCGGGTCGATGGGCAGGTTCTGGTCGAGGAAGATATGCTGCAGCGCCTGGTCGGGCACGATGGAGCGGCGGTAGTTGCGCGCCGAGACGCGGGCGCAATAGCGGTCGGCCAGGCCGATCAGCTTGGCGTTTTGCAGGATTTCATCGGCCGTGCGCCCCTGCGGGTAGCCGCTGCCGTCGTCGTTTTCATGGTGCAAGAGCACGCAGCTGAGCCATTCCTCGTCGTCGACGCCGGCGCAGCGCAGCAGTTCCGTGCTTTCCTGCGGATGCAGACGCACGATGCGCATTTCCTCGTCGTTCAGGGGGCCGCGCCGGTCCTGGAAACTGTCGTGGTGGCGCAGCATGCCCACGTTCATCGTCAGCGCGGCCGCGCCGATCAATAATAGTTCATCGTGGGACTTGTGCATGCTGCGGCCCACCAGCATGGCCAGCAGCGCCGTTTCTATGCAGTGGCGCACGGCGTAGCTGCCGGCGATCTGGTTCAGCAGGATGCTGGCCAGGGCGATGTCGGCATCGTGTTCGAGCGCGCGCAGCAGTTCGCGGGCGATGTCGCGCACGTCGCGCTCGGCATTGTTTTCGCTGCGCAAGGCGAGCAGCAGCCGTTCCAGGCGCTGCGCCGCTTCATTGAGCAAGCGCAAGACGGACGGCTGGTCCGGCGTGCCCACATACAGGCCCAGCTGCATCAGCCTTCCCAGCTGCGCACCGTCCGTGATGATCTGCCCCTTGCGCAGTTGCGGGCCGGCGCTGTGGTCGGCCAGAAACAGATCCCAGGGCAGAGGTTCGCCGGGAACCAGGTCGGCCGGGCCGATGCGACGCTGTACCATGCTGTCATCCTTTGCTCCGCCGGGGCGGAGAAGTTCTGTCGTTAAATGCTGCGCAGGCGCTCGAGCGCCAGGCGCAAGGTCTCGTCCTGTTTGGCAAAGCAGAAGCGCACGATGCCCGACTCCTTGCCCTGCGCGTAAAACGCGGACACGGGAATGGCGGCCACCTTGATTTCCGCCGTCAGCCATTCTGCGAACTGCGCTTCGGTCTCTTGCGAAATGGCATCGTAGCGCACGCACTGGAAATACGTGCCGTCGGCCGGCAGCAGGGTAAAGCGGCTGCCCGCCAGGCCGTCGCGGAACAAATCGCGCTTGCGCTGGTAAAACGCGGGCAAGTCCAGGTAGGGCCGCGGGTCGGCCATGTAGCCGGCGATGCCGTGCTGCATCGGCGTGTTGACGGTAAAGACGTTGTACTGGTGCACCTTGCGAAATTCCGCCGTCAGGGCCGCGGGCGCCGCCACATAGCCCACTTTCCAGCCCGTCACGTGATACGTCTTGCCGAAGCTGGACACGATGAAGCTGCGCGCCGCCAGTTCAGGATTGCGCGAGAGCGAGGCGTGCGGCACGCCGTCGTACACCATGTGCTCGTAGACTTCATCCGATAAAATCAGGATTTGCGTGCCGCGCACGATGTCGGCCAGGGCCGCCACGTCGGCCGGGCGCAGGATCGTGCCCGTCGGGTTATGCGGCGTATTGATGATGATCAAGCGCGTCTTGGGGCTGACGGCGGCAGCGAGCTTGTCCCATGGCACGCTGTAGCCCTGTTCACCCACTTGCATGGACACCAGCACGGGCACGCCGCCGGCCAGCGCGATGGCGGGCAGGTAGCTGTCGTAGGCCGGTTCGATGACGATGACTTCGTCGCCCGGGTGCACGCAGCACAAAATCGCCGTGGTCAGCGCCTGCGTGGCGCCGGCCGTGACGGTGATTTCCGTGCCCGCATCGTAGGCGTGGCCGTACAGGCTGGCGATCTTCGCGGCGATCGCCTCGCGCAGGGGCGCGGCGCCCGTCATCATCGGATACTGGTTGTGGCCGGCGCGCATGGCGTCGCTGACGAGGCCGACCAGTGCCGGGTCGCAATCGAAGTCGGGAAAGCCCTGGCCCAGGTTGACGGCGCCATGCTGGGCCGCCAGGCTGGACATGCGGGTAAACACGGTGGTGCCCACCAGAGGCAGGCGGGTGGTCAGGGTGGGAGTCAGGTGGGGCAGGGACGGGCTGTTCATGAACGGTAGGGGCGCGGTGCGGAAAGTGGAATCGTTTCCCATTCTAGCGCAGCGCGCCCCGTCGCGTGCGGGGCTTTGGCGGCTCAGCCCGGCAATGCCCAGCCTTCCGGCACCATGATCTTGAACATGCCGGCCTTGGCCGTCTTGCGGGCCAGTTTCAACAGCGCCTTGTCCTTGGTGATGAGGATGTCGGCGTTGGCGTCGCGCGCCAGTTCGAGAAATTTCTGGTCATCCTTGTCCGTGCAGACGGGCAGGCGCACGCCCGACACGGGCGGTGCCACGACGCTGATGTGGGCGTCGAAGCGGGCGGCGGCGACAGCGCGGCTGGCTTCATCGAGCGGCAGATGTTTGTAATGCAATACGACAAGATATTCCGCGCGGCAATCTTCGCGCGTGATGGCGTGCACGGCGCCGCTTTCCATGGCCGCCAGCAGGCCCGCCCAGCGCGGATCGTTGAAGACGAACAGGTCGAGGCAAACGTTGGTGTCGAGGACGAGTTTTTGTGGAGCAGGTATCATGTCGGCAATTCTATTCTGTAGTGATAATTTATGTTGATCGTGCTTTCGCCCGCCAAGAGTCTCGACCTGGAGACGCCGCCAACAACCACGTTGCACAGCACCCCCGATTTTCTCGACCATTCCGCCCAGCTCATCGAGCGCATGCGCCAGTTCTCGCCCGCCGAAGTGGGCAGCCTGATGGGCATTTCCGATGCCTTGTCGGCCCTCAACGTGGCCCGCTACGCCTCCTGGACGCCGAAGCTGGCGGAAGCGCGCCAGGCCATCATGGCTTTCAATGGCGACGTGTATGCCGGTTTCGAGGCGCGCAGCCTGCAGCCAGCCCAGCTCGACTATGCCCAGTCGCGCGTGCGCATCCTGTCGGGCCTGTACGGCTTGCTGCGCCCGCTGGACCTGATCCACCCGCACCGCCTGGAAATGGGCACGCGCCTGACGACCGCGCGCGGCAAGGATTTGTATGCGTTCTGGGGCGACACCATCACCAATGGCCTGAACCGCGCGGCGAAGGAGCAGGGCGCGCAAGTGCTGGTCAATCTCGCTTCCGAAGAATATTTCAAATCCGTCAAGCCGCGCCAGCTGGACGTGCCCGTCATCGCGCCCGTGTTCGAGGACTGGAAGAACGGCAAATATAAAATCATCTCGTTCTACGCCAAGCGCGCGCGGGGCATGCTGGCCCGCTATGCGGCCGTCAACCAGATCCGCGATCCGCAGCAGCTCAAGCAGTTCGACGTCGATGGCTACGCGTATGTGCCGGAAGCGTCGAACGACACCAGCTGGGTGTTCCGACGCAAGGTCGGCGAATAACAACGCCTAACAAAACCGTAGCGAGCGGAAGGAAGTTGTGGTTGAGAAGCGGAACTGTACGAAGGTACAGTGAGCATCGCAGACCGCAAATTACGACGCGCAGTAGGTTTTGATAGGCGTTCTAAGTAAAAAAACCGGGCCAGCCCGGTTTTTTATTGCAGCTTACTGCCAGAATTTCCACCACTTGCGTTCCTTGTTCACCCCTTCCGGGCTGAGGAATGCCGTGTTCGGGTAGTTCTTGGTCAGCACGCGCAAGGTGTCGTCGCGCAGGTCGGTCAAGCCCAGCTTGTCGTACGAGCGGTACATGATGAACAGCGCTTCTTCGATGGCGGGCGAGGCGGCAAAGTCCTTGACCGTCGTTTGCGCGCGGTTGGCGGCGGCCAGGTAGGCGCCGCGGCGGTAGTAATAGCGCGCCACGTGCACTTCGTATTTCGCCATGGCATCGATCAAATAGTTCATGCGGGCCAGCGAATCGGGCGCATATTTGCTATTTGGAAACTTGTCGACCAGTTGCTTGAAGGCCGCAAACGCTTCGCGCGTGGCTTTCGGATCGCGCTCGGTCGGGTCTTGCTCGTACAGGAAGTTCAGGAAGCTGATCTGGTCGTTAAAGCTGATCAGGCCCCGCAAGTAGTACATATAGTCCACATTGGCGTGGTTCGGATGCAACTTGATGAAGCGTTCGACGGCGGCCAGTGCCTGCGCCTGGTCTCCCGACTTATAATACGCGTAAGCGATCTCCATCTGCGCTTGCAGAGCATAGTTGCCGAAAGGATAGTTAGCCTCCAGCTTCTGGAACAGGCCGATTGCAGCTTCATAGTGCTGCCCGGCCATTTCTTCACGCGCCTCCGAGTATAATTTCGTAACGGACCAGTTTTTGGTCTCATCCACTTTTTCAGGCAACAAGCTGCAAGCGGACATGCCGAGCAGAACGACTGAAGCGACTACCAACGATAATTTTTTTTGCATGACGTTTTGCAAGAAGGTTTTAACCAAGATTTTACAATAGGCTGATTATAGCCGATGGGAATGCTGTGATATTAACTCCGAAGCCTAATTTGGCTGACCCCGCGTTTGACTCCCTTTCTGACCATGCTGCCGAAGAGGCGTTTGACGGCGATTTTGCCGCCGACGACGTCTTCGAGGAAATGGCCCCGATTACATTGGAACTGACGCCGGACGCCTGCGGCCACCGCCTCGATAAAGTCATCGCCCAGCTGGTGCCGCAATACTCGCGCAGCCGCTTGCAATTGTGGCTGGAAGCCGGTTTCGTGACCGTCGATGGAAAAGTTGCCAAACGCAACATGACCGCCTATGGCGACGAGAAGATCGTCATTCTGCCGCAAAGCGCGCCGGAAGACGAGGCTTTTAAGCCGGAAGCGATGGAATTGAACATCGTGCACGAAGATGAGCATATCATCGTCATCAACAAACCGGCCGGACTGGTCGTGCATCCGGGCCCAGGCAACTGGTCGGGCACCCTGCTCAACGGCTTGCTGCACCACTGCCCGCAGCTGGCCGGCGTGCCGCGCGCCGGCATCGTGCACCGTCTGGACAAGGATACGAGCGGCCTGATGGTGGTAGGCAAGACGCTGGCCTCGCAAACGGACCTCGTGCGCCAGCTGCAGGCGCGCACCGTCAAGCGCGAGTATTTCGCGCTCGTGTGGGGCACGCCGAAAATGGCGGGCACCATCGATGCCTCGATCGCGCGCCACCCGCGCGACCGGGTCAAGATGGCTGTCTCGGAAAATTTCACCGCCAAGCCCGCCATCACCCACTATGAATTGATTGGCAGCGGCGAACTCGACCGCCGTCCCGTGAGTCTGATGCAATGCCGTCTGGAAACAGGCCGCACGCACCAGATCCGCGTGCACATGCAGCACCTGGGCTTTGCGCTGGTCGGCGATTCCGTGTACGGCAAGCAGCACCTGGTGTCCGTCTTCTCGCGCCAGGCGCTGCAGGCGCGTCGTCTGGGCCTCGTGCATCCGGGCACCCTGGAAGCGTGCGAATGGATCGTGCCGCTGGCCGATGATTTCGCTCAACTGATCGCCACGGCCGGCATTCCCGAGCCGGAACAGGTCTGATGACGTCGCCGTTGCCTTGCATTATTCCCCATTGGCCCGGCCTGCCCGCGAACGTGGGCGCGCTGGCGACCGTGCGCGCGGGCGGCGTCAGCCAGGGGCCATATGGTGACGGGCAGGGCGGCGGCGGCTTGAACCTGGGCACGCACGTGGGCGATGACCCTGACCACGTGGCCGCCAACCGCGCGCGGCTGGCAGCCATCCTGCCGTCCGAGCCCGCCTGGCTGTCGCAGGTGCATGGCGTGGCCGTGGCCGATGCTGGCAAGCTGGACGGCCACGTGCCCGACGCCGACGCCAGCATCGCCACGCAGCCGGGCGCCGTGTGCGTGGTGATGACGGCCGATTGCCTGCCCGTGCTGTTCAGCTCCAGCGATGGCCTCGTCGTGGGCGCGGCCCACGCGGGCTGGCGCGGCCTGGCCAACGGCGTCTTGCAGCGCACGGTGGACAGCATGCGCGCGCAGGGCGCGACGGAGATCCTCGCCTGGCTGGGGCCGGCCATAGGTCCGCAGCAATTCGAAGTGGGGCAGGACGTGCTGCAGGCGTTCCGCGACGGCGCGCGTGACGATGTCGAGCGGCAAGTGTTGTCGGATGCATTCGCGGCCATCGCCGGCAAGCCGGGCAAGTATCTGGCCGACATCTATGCGCTGGCGCGCACCATGCTGCTGCGCGATGGCGTGGCGCAAGTGGCGGGCGGGGAATATTGCACCGTCAGCGATGCGGCGCAGTTTTACTCGTATCGGCGCGATGGCGTCACGGGAAGACAGGCCAGTTTGATCTGGCGCAAATAATCTGCACGGCAGACACTTATGTGTCTGCCGTTTTTGTTTTATCGTCTGCTGAGGCGAGCGCGCGGGCGTTCAGTTCAGCGATACGCGCCGCCTTGCGTTTGCGTCGCCGCGAGCCCGTCAGATAGAATAGGATGGACAGCGGGATGACGCAGTACAGCACGAAGGTCATCACCCCGGCAACGATGGACGGTTCCGTCAGCGCCATGAGGCCGACGACATAGATCCAGGCAACAGCGGTCATGAGCATCATGAGTAGTGGCAGTCAGTAAGAGTTTGCATGCAGTTGATCCAGAAGTATTTATTTTTGACGACGTTTTAATTTCTTAATGGACTTTTACATCTATGAACATGCCCGATCCTCAAATGATGACCAAGGAATGGATGGCGCAGATCAGCAATCCTGAGCAGTGGAAGACGTGGTTCAACATGGTACCGCAGCCCCAGGGCAATCCGATTGCCGGCATTTTGCAGGATGCGGGCGCCAGCATCAAGCCGGAAGCGATCGAGCAACTGAAAAATGCCTACGTGGCCAAATTGACGGGCTTGTGGGCTGACTTTATGGCCGGCAAGGCGCCGGAGCTGAAAGACCGCCGCTTCGCCGCGCCCGCCTGGCACGCCAGCCCCCTGTCGGCCTTCAATGCGGCCGCCTATCTGCTCAATGCCGAATTTCTCAGCGCCATGGCCGATGCCGTGGAAGCGACGCCGCACCAGAAGCAAAAGATTGCCTTTGCCGTGCAGCAAATCGTCGATGCCATGTCGCCCGCCAACTTTCTGGCCACCAATCCCGACGCCCAGCAAACCCTGATCGAGACCAAGGGCGAAAGCCTGGCCAAGGGCTTGAGCAATATGCTGGCCGACATGCAGAAGGGCCGCATCTCGCAATCGGACGAATCGGCTTTCGAAGTGGGCCGCAACGTGGCCACCACGCCGGGCACGGTGGTGTTTGAAAACGCCTTGTTCCAGCTGATCCAGTACACCCCAAGCACGCCCACGGTACACCAGCGGCCCCTGCTGATGGTGCCGCCGTGCATCAATAAATTCTATATCCTTGACTTGCAGCCAGAAAACTCGCTCGTGCGCTATGCGGTGGAGCAGGGCAATACCGTGTTCCTGATGTCCTGGCGCAATCCGGACATGAGCATGCAGCACCTGACGTGGGACGATTACGTGGAGCAGGGCGTGATCGAAGCGATCAAGGTGACGCAGGACATTTCCGGCCAGGACAAGCTCAATATGTTCGGCTTTTGCGTGGGCGGCACCATCGTCTCGACGGCGCTGGCGGTGCTCAAGGCGCGCGGCGAGAATCCGGCCGCCAGCCTGACCCTGCTGACCACCTTCCTCGATTTCTGCGACACGGGCGCGCTCGATGTCTTTATCGACGAGCCGCAAGTGGCGCTGCGCGAGCAGACCCTGTCCAAGGGCGGCCTGATGTCGGGCCGCGACCTGGGCAGCACGTTCTCCAGCCTGCGGCCGAATGACCTCGTGTGGAATTACGTGCAGTCGAATTACCTGAAGGGCAAGGAGCCGCCCGCGTTCGACTTGCTGTACTGGAATGGCGACGGCACGGGCTTGCCGGGCCCCATGTTCTGCTGGTATCTGCGCAACACCTACCTGGAAAACAGCCTGAAGGTGCCGGGCAAGCTGACGGTGGCCGGCGAAAAGGTCGACCTGAGCAGCATTGACGCGCCCGCTTTCATCTACGGTTCGCGCGAAGACCATATCGTGCCCTGGGGCGCGGCCTACGCCAGCACGGCCCTGCTGAACCCGAAAAAGCCGAAAGCCAACCGTTTTATCCTCGGCGCCTCCGGCCATATCGCCGGCGTGATCAATCCGGCGTCGAAGAAAAAGCGCAGCTACTGGAGCAACGACGCAGGCAAAGGCGCGCGCACGGCGAAAGCCAAGCCCTTGACTGCCGAGCAATGGATGGAAGGCGCGACCGAGCATGTGGGCAGCTGGTGGCCCGAATGGGCGGCTTTCCTGGCCGAACACGGCGGCGCCCAGGTGAAGGCGCCAGCCAAGCCGGGCAACAAGCGCCACGCGGCAATCGAGCCGGCGCCGGGGCGGTATGTTAAAGTCAGGGCGGATTAAGTCACAAAGCGTTTTGCCGGGCAAGACCGGCGTAATCTCCGGTCTTGTCAGGAATCTACTTTTAGTTGCGTTGCAATAAATGCGGGAATCTACTACCCTGATGTGCAATGGAGCCGTTTTCCACTCTATAATGGAAAACGTAGGCAGGTGCGAAAGCGGACCCACGTTCGCTTTTTTTTCGGATTAACTCAGTATGCGCTGCGGCGCAATAAGTGGAACTTGTGATGAGTAGTGCAAAAAAAAGTATAGACCGCCTGATTAAAAAATATCCCAACCGCCGTCTGTACGACACGCAAACCAGTTCCTACATCACCTTGACGGACGTCAAGCAGCTGGTGTTGGACAATGAAGTGTTTACCGTCGTCGATGCCAAATCCAATGAAGATTTGACGCGCAGCATCTTGCTGCAAATCATTTTGGAAGAGGAAGCGAACGGCGCGCCCATGTTCTCGAGCAGCGTGTTGTCGCAGATCATCCGCTACTATGGCCACGCCATGCAGGGCATGATGGGATCCTACCTGGAAAAGAACGTGCAAGCGTTCACCGATATCCAGCACAAATTCACGGGCACGTCGGCCGGCAGTTTCGAAGGAAAGCCTTTCAGCCCGGAAATGTGGACGCAGTTCATGAATGTTCAGGGTCCGATGATGCAAGGCATGATGAACAACTACATCGACCAGAGCAAGAGCCTGTTCGTGCAGATGCAGGAACAGATGCAGAGCCAGAGCAAGAATCTGTTCGGCACGTTCCCGTTTGTGCCGCCGGTTCCTCCCACGGACAAAAAGTAGGCCGCAGCCATTGCGGGCCACACAACGGCACAGGACCTCCTGTGCCGTTGTGCTTTGCGGCTGTCTTGTCGCCGCCGCGGATGCTGAATGCTATTGCCTCAGTTGTTGCAGCGTGGAGAGCAGATCCTGGTTGGAATGCTCGAGCTTCCATGTCCTGGCATTGTCCATGGAACTGTAGATGCTGACATTACCCTTGAAATCTTCCATGATATTGAGCGCCAGGCCGGAAGGGAAAATCAATGGGGCGTGGCGCAGTCGGTATGGCGCATACGGCCCCCAGGTTTTGCCTTCGTCGCTGCTGACCAGCAGTGCTCCGTCGTTATACATGCCGGCCTCCATCAGCAAGCGGCCGTCATTGAGCGGCGCCACGGGCGACATCAGGACTTTGAATGGCGAAACGATAGTCGTCCAGTTCTGGCCGCGATCCCGTGAGGCATAGGCGTCGGGAAACCGTCCTCCCAGACCAGCCGCTACCAGAACGCTTTGCGTGCCATTGGCTTGATGAATAAACTGCGTCAGGCTTTTCTTGTGCGGACTAAAGCGCTCGGTCAACTTGCCCGTGCTGTAATCGAGTTCGCCGATCAAGCCGCTTTCCAGCGCATAGCCGATCCGGTCCGCGTCTTGCCACGTCCACAATAAGCCTGGGCCATGCAGCCACGATCCGGGCAGGGTGGTATGGTACACGGATCGCCAGTCGCCAGCGTCCAGTTGATTCGCATGGAAAATGTTCAATTCGCCTTCCTTGCGATGCATCACGTACCAGCCATCGTTGGGGTTGCCACCGATGCGCAGCAGATTGCCGGGCGGCAGGTTGCCTGCATCGACAGGAAGCAGCTTGTCGCTGTCACGCGCTTTGCGTAGCAGGGAGCCCGATTCGCCTACCGCGATCAACTCGGCATTGGGCAGGTCCACAGGAAATACGCAAGACAGCGACTCCACCGACGGCGCATTGATGATATTCCATCGCCCTTGCGTCGAGCGTATCAGGATGGCGCCCATGCGGCTGGCGGCGGCCACCCGGCCATCGGGCATTTCGGTGGCGCACTCGGCCCCGGCAGGGTGGGCGCGAGCAAATTGCTCGACATCGTCCCGCGCGTGGCGTGGGGTGCTCCAGCCAAGGCTGGCAGCGGCGCCAAACATGGCGCTGTAGTCGGGGGCAAAGCGCCGGATCAATTCCGCATTCGATGCCACCTGGGCGCTGCGGCCGTACTGCATGCCGAAATTGCCGCGTGTCACAATCAGTCGGCCCAGATCCGCCGATTTGCCCGCTTCGATCTTGAAGCTTCCCACGATGGTCGAATACACATGCAGGAGCTTGTTGGCCCGGGTGTCGATCAATTCGATAAATTCATACTCGCCAGGCGGTAGTGCGCCAATGAACAGGGAAGTATCGCCTGCCATCGCGCTCTCGACCTTTTTCATCACCAGGTTTGCGGACACCAGCTTGAAATCACTGCGCTGCTCGCCCGCCACCACACGGCGTAACTTGATCATGTTGAAACCGTAAATATCTTTGGTATTCGACGTGATGCTGACGACCACCGGGGTTTCTCCCGACTGTGCGCTCATTTTCAGTGGATCGACCACCGAGGTGTTGACGGCGCAGCCGCTCAGCAGCAATGCGGTCAAACCGCAAGCCGCGACAGCCGAGCGTCGCGCTTTCAGATTGGAAAAGGACATGAGATTGATTTAGTTTTTTTAAAAACAACTATATGCCAGTCATTAGTTTCTTTTTGGCATTATTTTTTAATTTCTTGATACCGGCGGTGCGGTGCGGGATCTTATTCGCGCACGGCCATTACGGCAGTCGCCGGAACAAAGTTGCGGTTGATGCGTTGCAGATGCGCTGGCAAAAGGAAGCCGCGCTGACAGCAAGGGGCGGCTCGGGGTACAATAGCCGATTCGCCTCACCATTTTACTAGCTGCCAACTATGTCTGAAATTCACCGTATCCCCGTTCCTTCCGCCCAGCCCGAGGCCATGCAGGCCATGCCAGGTGCGGCGCCGAAAGTGGGCTTTGTCTCGCTCGGCTGCCCGAAAGCGCTGGTCGACTCCGAACAAATCCTGACCCAACTGCGCGCCGAAGGCTACGAAACGGCGAAATCCTACGCTGGCGCCGATCTGGTGATCGTCAATACCTGCGGTTTTATCGATGCCGCCGTGCAAGAGTCGCTCGACGCCATCGGCGAAGCGCTGGCTGAAAACGGCAAGGTCATCGTCACCGGCTGCCTGGGCGCCAAGAAAGATGCTGCCGGCGACGACATCATCATGAAGGTGCATCCGAAAGTGCTGTCCGTCACGGGTCCGCACGCGCTGGCCGAAGTGATGGATTCCGTCCACTTCCACCTGCCGAAACCGCATGCGCCATTCCTCGACCTGGTGCCGCCGCAAGGCGTCAAGCTGACGCCGAAGCACTATGCGTATTTGAAAATTTCCGAAGGCTGCAACCACCGCTGCAGTTTCTGCATCATCCCGTCGATGCGCGGCGACCTCGTTTCGCGCCCGATCGGCGAACTGATGATCGAAGCGGAAAACCTGTTCAAGGCTGGCGTCAAGGAATTGCTGGTCATTTCGCAAGATACCTCGGCGTATGGCGTGGACGTGAAATTCCGCTCCGGTTTCTGGAATGGCCGTCCCGTGAAAACCCACATGACGCAGCTGACGGAAGCGCTGGGCGAGTTGGCCAAGTCCTACGGCGCCTGGGTGCGCCTGCACTATGTGTACCCGTACCCGCACGTGGACCAGATCATCCCGATGATGAGCGGCGGCCACATCCTGCCTTACCTCGACATTCCAATGCAGCATGCGCACCCTGACGTGTTGAAACGCATGAAGCGCCCGGCCAGCGGCGAGAAAAACCTCGACCGCATCCAGGCCTGGCGCGCCATCAACCCGGACCTGACCATCCGCTCGACCTTCATCGCGGGTTTCCCTGGCGAAACGGAAGCGGAATTCGAGTATTTGCTCGACTTCCTCAAGGAAGCGCAGATCGACCGCCTGGGCTGCTTCGCGTATTCGCCCGTCGAAGGCGCGACGGCCAACGCCATCGCCAATCCTGTGCCGGAAGAGCTGCGCGAAGAGCGCCGTGGCCGCGTGATGCTGCTGCAGGAAGAAATTTCCAAGAAACGCCTGCAAGCCAAGGTCGGCAAGACCGTGCGCGTGCTGATCGATGAAGTCACCCGTTCCGGCGGCGTGGGCCGCTCGTCCGCCGACGCGCCGGAAATCGACGGCGTCGTGTATGTGAAGCCGCCGTTCGAGCCGCACCGCAAGCTGGCGGTCGGCCAGTTCGTCGACGTGACCATTACCTCGGCCGATGCACATGACTTGTGGGGCGCCGCCGAGTAAAAAACGTCCATGCCTGCGTTGCGCTGCCTTGCCGTACAGTAAAGTACTGTCTTCGGCAGCGCGCCTTGGCCTGAACGTTTTTTCGCAGGTGTAACACTCTGTCAGACGTACGGCAGGCAAGGGCATAAGCCCTTACAATCAAGGCGGATTCGCAATTATTGCAATCCGCCTTTTTTATTTGCCAACGCCATGACCACACCCAAATCCCCGCAAACCGCGCTGATCCACAGCGATTACCAGGCGCCGCAAGGCTTTGCTGCGTTTCCCAACGCCATCCACCATGCCTCGACCGTGCTGTTCAAGGATGTGGCGGCCATGCGCTCGGGCGACTGGAAAGAGAAGAACGCCTACACCTACGGCTTGCACGGCACGCCCACCACGTTCACCCTGGAAGCGCGGCTGGCCGGGATCGAAGGGGGCACGCACTGCCTGCTGGCGCCGTCGGGCCTGGCGGCCATCGCCATGGCGGACTTCGCGCTGCTGAAGACGGGCGACGACGTGTTATTGCCGGAAAACATCTACAACCCGAACCGCGAACTGGGACGCTGGCTGGCGCAGGATTTCGGCATCACGGCGCGCTATTACGATCCGCTCATCGGCGCTGGCATCGCGGCATTGATCCAGCAGAATACCAAGCTCATTTGGACGGAAGCACCGGGCTCCGTGACGATGGAAGTGCCGGATTTGCCTGCCATCTGCGCGGCAGCCCACGCGCGCGGCGTGCTGGTGGCTTTGGACAACACCTGGTCGGCGGGCCTGGCCCTGCGCGGCTTCGACCTGGGCGTGGACATCATCATGCAGGCGCTGACGAAATACCAGTCGGGCGGCTCCGACGTGCTGATGGGCGCCCTGATCACGCGCGAGCGGGCGCTGCACGACCGCCTGGCGCAGGCGCACATGCGTCTGGGCATGGGCGTGGGGGCGGACGACGCTTACCTGGTGCTGCGCGGCTTGCCGACCATGAAGCTGCGCTTCGACGCCCACGACAGGGGCGCGCGCACGGTGGCCGCCTGGCTCAAGGGGCGCCCGGAGATCGCCACGGTGCTGCATCCGGCTTTCGCCGATTGCCCGGGCCATGCCATCTGGCAGCGCGATTTCACGGGCGCGGGCGGCCTGTTTTCCGTGCTGTTCGACGCGCGCTACACGGAGGCGCAGACGGACCGTTTCGTCGATGCCTTGCAGTTGTTCAAGATTGGCTACAGCTGGGGCGGCGCGAACAGCCTGGTGATGCCGTACCGCATCGCCGCCATGCGCAAGGGCTGGCAGTTGCCGGGCCAGCTGGTGCGCCTGAACGTGGGACTGGAAGATCCGCAGGACCTGATCGCCGATATCGAACGGGCGTTCGCGGCGATGCAGGAAGCGGCAAGCCGTTAGCTTGCCGCGAAGCACCTTTACATGGGCACGGGCTTGTTGTTGTTCAGGTCGAGGAAGCCGCGCAGCAGGCGGTAAGCCTTCCACAGCCAGGCCACGCCCCACACGACGAAGGCCAGCGGAATGCCGATCAGCGTGATCCACAGGATGGCGCCGACGACGATCCAGGCTACATACCACCAGAAGGAACGGATCATCCAGCTGTGATGGCTGTACACGAAGGTCCCGGCCGCCTCGTCCCGCTTCACATAATTGATGATGAGCGGAATGAAGGAAAACGCGCCCAGCGAAAACACGAAGCTGGCGCCATGTATCAGGTACAACCACCAGGCCAGGTTCTTGGTCTGCTGGAGTTGGGTATCCAAAATAATATCTTGTGACATGAAGGCTCCCGTCGTTGCTCAATTTTTAATTGTAACAAGCAAAGCGGCGAGGCAGCGCAGTCCATGGAAAAAGGCAGAATACATTGTTGAAACGAAATCAATATCTCACCCTGGCCGCGCGCGCCAGCTCATGGCTGCGGCGCGCCGTGCCGGCCTTGCTGCTGTGCTGCGCTACGGCGGCGCACGCCGCCGGCCCCACCCTGGAGGCGGAGTTTGGCGCCGGCTTGAAGGAAGAGGGCCTGGCGGGTGCCGTCTGGAGCGAAGTCTTGCCCGATGGCACAGTCAAAGTCGGCGCGTCCGGCTTGCGCGATGCCGCCAAGCAAGTACCCATGCAGGCCGATACGCGCATGCAGGTGGGCTCCGTGGGCAAGGTGGCGCTGGCGCTGGGCGTCTTGCGTCTGATCAGCGAAGACAAGCTCACGCTCGATACGCCCCTGCAGCAAGTGCTGCCCGAACTGGCGCTGAGAAACCCGTGGCTGGCCAGCGATCCCGTGCGCATCCGCCACCTGCTGGCGCATACGTCCGGCCTCGATAATGTGCGCTTCTGGCAGGCCTTCAGCCTGCAACCGGCGCCGGACACGCCGTTGGCCGAGGCTTTTGACGGCGGCGGCAATCTGCTGCGCGTGCGCACGCGGCCCGGCAGCCGCTACGCCTACTCGAACATGGGCTACGGCTTGCTGGGCATGGTGATCGAGCGAGTCACGGGCCAGCCGTATGAACGCTACCTCGATGCGCAGCTGCTGCAGCCGCTGGGCATGGCGGACAGCACGTTTGCTTTTGTCAGCCAGACAGGCCCGCATGCGGACCCGCGCCTGGCCATGGGGTATTTCGAGCATGGCGTGGCGCAGCCGGCCGTGCCCCAGTATCTGCGTCCGGCCGCGCAATTTACCACCACAGCGGCCGACATGGGCAAGCTGGCGCAGTTCCTGATGGGCGATGGCAAGCTGCAGGGTACGCAGTTCATCGACCTGGCCCTGATGGGCGCCTTGTCGGAGCCGGCCGGCACCGATGCGGCGCAGGCGGGCCTGGCGACGGGCCACGGCCTGGCGCTGGCCGTGCGCGACCGCCACAATGTGGTGGGCGCCTGCCACCCTGGCACGGCCGTGGGTTTCCGCGCCATGCTGTGCATCTATCCGGAGCAGGACAGCGCCTTCTTCGTGGCCTTCAACACGGATGCGGAGCGGGCCGACTATGAACGCTTCAACCGCCTGCTGCTGCGCGACCTGGAACTGCCGCTGCGCGCGCCGGCCCCGCAGGGCACGCCCGCGCCCACGGTGGAAAACTGGCAGGGCGTCTATGTGCCGTCGCCCAGCGCCATGGCCAGCATGGCCTGGGTCGATGCCGTCTTCGGCTTTACGCGCGTCAAATGGGATGGCGAATCGCTGTTCCTGATCCCGTTCCAGGGCGAGCCGAAGGAGCTGGAACCGGTGGGCGGCTTGCTGTTCCGCGCCAGCGACCGCAGCACCGCGTCGCATGTGCTGATGCAGGAAGATGGCAAGCATGTGCTCAGCGACGGCTTGCGCAGTTATGAGCGGGCGTCGATGCTGCGCATGCTGGTGCTGTGGGGCAGCCTGGCCCTGGGTGCCGCCGGCTTGCTGTACGTGCTGGTGGTGGGCATCTGGCGCGCCGCGCTGCGCAGGCTGGGGCGGGGCGACCATCTGTTCGCGCCCTTGCTGTCGCTGCTGGCGCTGCTCCTGCCGCTGCCGTTTTTCTATTTCCAGTCCTATCTGCGCCTGGGCGACGTCACCGTGGCCAGCGTGCTGCTGACAGTGGCGACGGGCGCGCTGCCGCTGGCCACGGCGTTCGGCCTGGCCCGCTGCTGGCGCAGCCGCGGCACGGCGGCCGAGGCGGGCTCGTGGGCGAAATGGGATTGGGTCGCCTTGCTGGCGGCCCTGCAACTGCTGCTGGTGCTGGCCTGGTGGGGTTTGCTGCCGCTGCGGCTGTGGCAGATGTAGGCGGTCAGGTCCGGGCAGCCAGCAGCCGGCGCCACCAGCGTGGTGCCGGCGTAGTCCGTGCACCGTGTCCGGCGCGCCCGGCCCGCTTGGCGCGATAGCTGGCCGCCGCCATCTGCAGGCCGACGCGGTCCATGGCTGCCATCGCTTCCGCTTCCTGCGGCGACAAGCCATGCAGCAAGGCTTGCGCATGGGGCGCGAGCAGGAAGGCGGCACGCACGGCGTCGTCCGTGTACAGCCTGGCCAGATAGGTTTCCAGTGCGGGAGAGCTCATGCGCTGCGCCCCGCGCGCAAGGCCGCGCGCGCCAGCTCCAGCTGGTCCAGCACATGCTCGAACGACGGGTAATTGCCGTCGCGTTCGACGATCACCGTCAATGGTTGCGGCGCATGGCGCGCCAGCTGGGTCAACAGGTTGAAGACGTCGGGCGGCACGTCGTGCAGATGGTCGTCCAGCAGGCGCCGCCCGCCGCCCGGCGCCGCGATCCAGTGGCCGCCGCTCAGGTGCACGGCGCCGACCCTGTCCAGGGGCAGGCGCAGCAGCAGTGCCTCCGGCTGCTCGCCAGCATTGACGGCGTTCGCATACAGGTTGTGCAGGTCGAGCAGCAGCGGCACTTGCGCGCCATGGATAATCCGCGCCAGCCACGCGGCTTCGTCCAGCGTGCTGGCGGGCGGCTGCACCAGGGTGGCGATGTTTTCCATCAGCGGCGCGCTGCCGACGATGCGCGTGGCCAGCGCGATATTGGCGATGGCGCCGGCGACGCTATGCGGCGTGCGCGGCGGCGCCGCCAGATGGCCGATTTCGATGCCGCCGGCGCGCACAAAGCTCAGGTGCTCGGACCACGATTCCGCCTGCACGGCCTTCATCAGGCGCGCCATCGCCTGCAGGCGGCGCGGGTCGGCGGGTATCGTCGAGGCCAGTCCCATGCCGACGCCGTGCAGGCTGACGGGTACCTGGCGTGCCAGGCGGCGCAGGGCGGCGATACCGGCGCGCGAGGCATGGTAATAATCGTCGGCGATCACTTCCAGCACGTCGATCCGCGCCAGGTTGGACAGGATGCCGGCAGCCAGTTCGCCGCGCCAGCCCAGGCCGACGCGGTCGCGCGCGCTTCCCTGGCTAACTGCCACAGCCGCCGCCACCGCCGCACCCGCCGCAGCCGCTGCCGCCGCCATCTCCGCCGCCGTCGCCACCCGATGAAGAGCCGCCCGAGTCGCCCGTGCCGCCGGACGACGAGTCGCCGCCCGAGCTGTGCCGGGGCGCAGGGTACAGCTCGGCGACATACGCGTACACGGACAAGGGCAGTGCGCCGATGCCGAAGATGGCGGCCAGCAGCGCCATGTCCGCGCTGCTGCTGCCCGCCTGCAGGCGCGCCGAACGCATGTTCAGGCGGCCAAACAGCATGCGCAAGTCGGTCAGCAGCCGCTGCGCGCTCCAGCTGGTCGCCTGGGTGCGCAAGCCGCGCAGCATGAGCAGGAAGATCGCCAGCAGGACTGCCAGGAACAGCAGGTTGTAGTGCTGGCGGCTGATGGCGATGACGGCCTTGACGCCGGCCACCGTCACCAGCAGCCAGTGCGCGGCCCAGGTGATGCGTTCGCGCCGGCGCAGCAGCGGCGGGCCGACCAGCAATTCCTGCTGCATCAAGGTCTCCTGGTAGGCGCGGCACGAGGGCAGCATCCCGGCCTGCACGGCCAGTTCCTTGCTATGGCCCTGGCGGCCCAGGTACAGCCGCAGCACGTCGCGTTCGATGTCGTGGCTGGCGAAGCGCAGGCTGTCGGCGCTGGCCGTTTCCAGCAGCGGACCATCGGCGCGCAGCAAGCCGCGGTCGACCAGTACGATGGCGGCGATCTTCACGGCTTCGAGGGCGCCGCCGCGCAAGAAGGCGATGCGGTAGGGATCGTCGGCGAGCGACAGCTGGGCGTGCGGATTGCGCACTTCCTGGCGGATCAGCAGCTCGCGCACGCCGTAGTACACGAGCAGGCCGAAGATCAGGTAAGCCAGCAGGAACCATGGCCCGCTCCAGTCAAAGGGATTGAGACCGTTCACCGCATCTGCTCCGCGTGCTCGCGCAGGCGTTCGGTAATCGTCATCAGGCTTGTGAAGGCGGGCAGGGCTTGCCCCGGCGCCAGGCGCGCCGTCTCGCGCGCCTTTGACATGGCTTGCAGGGCAGCGTGCAGGGCCGGTTCGCCCAGCTGGTCGACAAACGCTTCGAGCGCCTGCTTGCCGGACTGCGCAGGTTTATCCTCCAGCTGCGCCAGCGAGGCGGCGGCCGAGCGCAAGGGACCGGCGGCATCGGCGATGGCGCCGGCCAGCTGTTCTTCATTCAGGCTCAATAGCATATAGCGTTCGCGCATGCGCAGCTGCTGGTTCAGCAGCACTTGCCGCAGCCGGCGCAGCACGGCGTCGCGGCTGGTGTGCAGGCTGGCGAAAGGATCATTGCCCAGCAAGACACGATGGCGCGCGATGATGTCGGCGAACTTGACGGCGAAGGCGTCGGCGGCCTGCGTCAATTCGCTCTCGAGCAGGAACATCACCTGCAAATCGATGGCGGCGTGCGCCAGGCGCAAGGGAGCGCGCAGTGTATCGGCCGCCTGCGGCGTAAAGCGCTTGAGCAGCAACAGCAGGTTGACGTCGGAGGTGGCGCGCAACTGGCCGTCGGCGGCCGAGCCAAACAGCACGGCGGCGGCCAGGTCGGCGCCGAAGGCCGTTTGCGCGGCGGCGACGAACACCTCCAGGTGGCGTTGTATTTCTTCTGGCAGCGGTGGCGGCATGCGGTGTTCTTTCACGGTGGACGGGCGGGGTGAACATAAGTTTGCAATATAGCAAACTTATGCAACCGTGCGCGCACCGCCTGGCGCCGCGAACTTGGCCCCGACTTAGCTCAAGACGTTGAGCAAGCCATCGAGTCCCACAAAGTTCAGCGCCACGTCGGCCTGCGAGCGCACCACGGGCTTGGCGCGGAAGGCCACGGACAGGCCGGCGATGCCCATCATTTTCAAGTCGTTGGCGCCGTCGCCCATGACGATGGCCTGCGATGGCGCAATCCCCATCTCCGCGCATACGCGTTCCACCGTGCGCTGCTTTTCCTCGGCGTCGACGATACCGCCTAACACTTTACCCGTCAGCTTGCCGTCGACGATTTCCAGTGCGTTCGCGTGCGTGTAGTCGAGGCCCAGGCGCTCTTTCAGGCGCTCGGTGAAGAAGGTAAAGCCGCCCGACACCAGCAGGGTCTTCAGGCCAGCCGCCTGCACGGCCGCCAGCATCTTCTCGGCACCGAGCGACAGTTTCAGGCGCTCGTCGTAGACGCGCTGCAGGGCCGATGCATCGAGGCCTTCGAGCAGGGCCACGCGCTGCTTCAGGCTGGCGGCGAAATCGAGTTCGCCGCGCATGGCCGCTTCCGTGATGGCCGCCACTTGCGGTTTGAGGCCCTGCATGTCGGCGATTTCATCGATGCACTCGATGGTGATCAGGGTCGAATCCATGTCCATCGCCACCAGCTTGAATTCGCTGAGCTCACGCTGGCCCATCATGTAGGTGGCGTCCAGCTGCGCCGCCTGGGCCGCCACCTCGATGGTGGGGCGCAGCGCGGGCGAATAGGCGATCTGCTCGCAGCGCACGGCATTCGGACCGAGGCGCGTGACGGACGTGGGTGCGGCCAGCGCGGCGATGCGCTCGAGGCGGGCGCTATCGCCGTCGAGGCCCTGCAGGATCAGATTCATGGTGATGGTCTTGGTATTGGTCATGGGTCAGGCCTGCATAAATGGTCGAAATGGTCTACACCGTCAATTGCTTGATGGTGGTCTTGATCTGTGTCACGCGCGCGGCCAGGTCCGGCATGGCGGCCGTGATTTTCAGCTTGTCCTGGCCATGCAGCTTGATGTGGCGGTTCTTCTGGATCAGGTCGATGATGCGCATCGGGTCGATGGGTGGTTTGGCCATGAATTGCAGGGTGGCCGCCTCGCCATGCACGTCGATCTTGACGATGCCCACGGTTTTCGCCGCGATGCGCAATCGGTGCGTCTCGACCAGGGCCTTGACGGCGTCGGGCAGCTTGCCGAAGCGGTCGATCAGCTCTTCCTGGATATCGTCGATCTTCTCTTGCGTGGCGCAGTTGGCCAGGCGCTTGTAGATGGACAGGCGCTCGTGCACGTCGCCGCAGAAGTCGGCGGGCAGCAGGGCCGGCACGTGCAGGTTGATCTCCGTGGTCGAGGCCAGCGGCGCGGCCAGGTCCGGCTCCTTGCCGGCTTTCAGCGAGCGCACGGCTTCGTTGAGCATGTCCGAATACAGCTGGAAGCCGATTTCCGTCATCTCGCCCGATTGGCTCTCGCCCAGCACCTCGCCGGCGCCGCGGATTTCCAGGTCGTGCATGGCCAGGTAAAAGCCGCTGCCCAGCTCTTCCATCTGCTGGATGGCGTCCAGGCGGCGCTGCGCCAGTTTCGTCAGGCCCTGCACGTCGTGCACCAGCAGGTAGGCGTAAGCCTGGTGATGCGAGCGGCCCACGCGGCCGCGCAGCTGGTGCAGCTGCGCCAGGCCGAACTTGTCGGCGCGGTGCATGATGATGGTGTTCGCCGTCGGCACGTCGATACCCGTCTCAATGATCGTCGTGCACAGCAAAATATTGAAGCGCTGGGCGACGAAGTCGCGCATGACCTTTTCCAGGTCGCGCTCGTGCATCTGGCCGTGCGCCACGGCGATGCGCGCCTCGGGCAGCAGTTCCGTCAGCATGGCCAGGCGGTTCTGGATGGTTTCCACCTCGTTGTGCAGGAAGTAGATCTGGCCACCGCGTTTGAGTTCGCGCAAACACGCTTCGCGGATGATGGCTTCGCCCTCGCTGCGGACAAAAGTCTTGATGGCCAGGCGCTTTTGCGGCGCCGTGGCGATGATGGAAAAGTCGCGCAAGCCTTCCAGCGCCATGCCCAGGGTGCGCGGGATCGGCGTGGCCGTCAGGGTCAGCACGTCCACTTCCGCGCGCAAGGCCTTTAATGCTTCCTTCTGGCGCACGCCGAACCGGTGTTCCTCGTCGATGATGACGAGGCCCAGGCGCGTGAATTTCACGTCGTCCGACAGCAGTTTATGTGTGCCGATGACGATGTCGATGGTGCCGTCGGCCATGCCCTTGAACGCCTGCGTGATCTCCTTGCCGGTACGGAAGCGCGACAGCTCGGCGATGCGCACGGGCCAGTCGGCGAAGCGGTCGGCGAAGGTTTGCGCATGCTGCTCGGCCAGCAGGGTGGTGGGTGCGAGGATGGCTACCTGCTTGCCGCCCATGACGGCGATGAAGGCGGCGCGCAGCGCCACTTCCGTCTTGCCGAAGCCGACGTCGCCGCACACGAGGCGGTCCATCGGTTTACCGGACGTCATGTCCTTGATGACGTTGTGGATGGCCTCGGCCTGGTCCGGCGTCTCGTCGAAGCCGAAGCTGTCGGCGAAGCGCTGGTAGTCGTGCGACGAGAATTCGAACGAGTGGCCCTGGCGCAGCGCGCGGCGCGCGTACAGGTTGAGCAGCTCGGCGGCCGTGTCGCGCACCTGTTCGGCGGCGCGCTTCTTCGCCTTTTCCCACTGCCCCGAGCCGAGCGAGTGCAGCGGCGCGTCTTCCGGCGAGGCGCCCGAATAGCGCGAGATCACATGCAGCTGCGACACGGGCACGTACAGCTTGGTGTCTTTCGCGTACTCGAGGTGCAAAAATTCCGTCTCGCCTTCGCCCAGGTCCATGCTGGTCAGGCCCATGTAGCGCCCGATGCCGTGGTTGATGTGCACGACGGGGTCGCCGATTTTCAGCTCCGACAGGTCGCGCACCATCGACTCGACCTGCGTCACGCCTTCCTGTTTTTTCGTGCCGACCCTGCGGCCGGAGCCGGCATACAGCTCCGTCTCGGTGATGAAGGATAAATTTCCTTCCGGCGTAAACAGCTCGAAACCCGCGTGCAGCGGCGCCACGCCCAGCATCAGTTTGGCGCTTGATTGCAAAAAGCCGTCGCTGCCTTCCACCGGTGTCAGGTGCAGGTCGTATTCGCTGAAGTACTGCTGCAGGGTTTCGCGGCGGCCGTTCGATTCGGCGCAGATCATCACGCGGCGGCCCGCTTGCAGCAGATAGCTGCGCAGGTTGGCCAGCGGGTCGTCGGCGCGGCGGTTGACGGCGATGTTGGGAATCGGCGCCGACAGTTCGGACGCCAGCGCATCGTTCGATTTGGCGATCGCCAGGCGCGGGTAGGGCTTGGCCAGGCCGAAGAACTGCTCGTCGGACAGGAACAGCGATTCGGGCGGCAGGATAGGCCGCTCGCGGTCCGCCTTCAGGAAGCGGTAGCGCGACTGCGTGTCGGTCCAGAAGCGCCCGATGGCGGCGTCGATCTCGCCCACCAGGGCCAGCGAGGCGTCGGGCGGCAGGTAGTCGAACAGGGTGGCCGTCTGCTCGAAGAACAGCGGTAAATAATATTCGATGCCGGCCGAGGCAATGCCGCTGCTGATGTCCTTGTAGACGACGGAGCGCGACGGGTCGCCCTCGAACTGTTCGCGCCAGCGGTTGCGGAAGGTGGTGCGCGCCGCTTCGTCCATGGGGAATTCGCGCCCCGGCAGCAGCCGCACTTCGTGCACGGGGTACAGCGAGCGCTGGGTGTCGGCGTCGAAGGTGCGGATGGTCTCGATGGTGTCGCCGAACAGGTCGAGCCGGTAGGGCAGGGCCGACCCCATGGGGAACAGGTCGAGCAGGCCGCCGCGCACCGAGTATTCGCCCGGCGACATCACTTGCGACACATGGCTGTAGCCGGCCAGGGTCAGCTGCGACTTCAGGCGTGCCTCGTCGAGCTTTTCGCCCTTCTTGAAGAAGAAGGTGTAGGCGGCCAGGAAGGACGGCGGCGCCAGGCGCACCAGCGCCGTGGTGGCCGGCACGATCAGCACGTCGCACTGGCGCGTCTGGATTTCGTGCAGGGTGGCCAGGCGTTCGGAGACGAGGTCCTGGTGCGGCGAAAAGGCGTCGTAGGGCAGGGTTTCCCAGTCCGGCAGCAGATGGCAGCGCAGTTCCTTGCCGCCAAACCACGGGATTTCATCGAGCAGGCGCTGGCCGTCGCTGGCCTGCGCCACCACCACGGCCAGCATCTGGCCCCGCGCTTTCAAGGCCAAAGCGGCCAGCGCCAGGGCATAGGCGTCGGATGAACCATACAGGGCGGGCAGCGCATAGCGGTTGCCGGGCTTGGGGAGGGCTTTTGTTAAGTCTAAGGACATGCAGGCGATGACACTAGTGGCAGAGGCAGTTGAGTGGGACAGCTGTGATGCGCGCAGCGCCGCCAGTGACGGCGCCGACAGGCGAGATTATAGACCATCGCCCGCACGGATATTTGCAATCCCGAATGGGACATGCACCATCGGGATGGTTCCGCCCGCCGATTTCAGGTGGCTCAACTGGTCGTCGAAGAAGATATGCGGCTTGAACACGGACAGCACGCGCGACTTGTCCATGCCGCCGAGGAAAAACGTCTCGTCGGCCGCCACGCCCCAGCTTTTCAGGGTCGTCACGACCCGTTCGTGCGACGGGGCGTTGCGCGCCGTGATGATGGCGATGCGCAGGATCTTCTTGTAGCCGGGATCGCGCCGCTGCGCCTTTTCTTCCAGGCGTTGCATGGTGGCCAGCTTCTGGAACAGGTCGGCCAGCGGGCCGGGGCGGTGCGGCGTGCCCACGTTCAGGGTTTCATGGGCGTGGAATTCATCGACGTCATTGTTACGCTTGAACACGGTTTCCGCTTCGTCGTCGGCGATCACGCCGTCGAAATCGAAGGCCACGCGCAATTCCTCGTCGTTTTCGTCGTCTTCCGTGCGCGATGGCAGCACCAGGCCGGCCGGATAGTTGCAGGCCAGCGCGCTGCGCACGTCGTCCTCGTTCGCGCTGAGAAAGAGCGAGGCGTTGAAGGCGGGCAGGTAAGGATAGGGCGACTTGCCCGTCATGAAGGCGGCGCGCGAGATATCGAGGCCGTAGTGGGCGATCGAATGCATGACGCGCAGGCCCGTTTCCGGTGAATTGCGCGAAAACAGCACCACTTCCACGGGCGACTGGCGCGGATAGTGCTTGTTGATGTTCAGGAAGCGGCGGATGAAGGGGAAGGCCACGCCGCGCGGCAGGACCGTGTCGATATGGGCTTCCTGGTACTTGCGGTATTCCTCGGGGCCGCTGTCGAGGTAGACCTGGTGCGATTCGGCCAGGTCGAACAGGGCGCTGGAAGCGACCCCGATCACCAGTTTGTGTTCGATAGGATAAGCCATGGTCTGCCTGTTGTTTGCTTGTTGCTCATCTTATACGACTATCAACTGCGTAGCCAATAGCGATACGTGGGGATTTTTTGCACCAAAGCGGGGCGCCAGGCCATTTTTTCTGACCACTGTGCAACACGCGCCACAGTAAAGAAATAAATCTTGTTTTGTATCAAGTATGTATCAGCCAGAAACATATTTTTCCTCTATGCTTGGACTTATGAAATCTCGCCAATTGTAACGAAGCGTACGCCCCATCCCCGCCACCTTTATACAAGTGTCAGCTGTTTTACTCGAACATGCCAGCCTCAACCTCGCCAGCAGTCGTCGTGCATTTATAAAGGACCTCGCCATGTTTAAGAATTTACTGATCAAATGGAAGCTGGCGACGCTCGTCGCCGTGATGATGGTCGCCTTGCTGGTGGTGGGAATCAGCGGCTACACGGGCATCGCCACCGTGGGCAACGCCGTCAATGAAATCGGCGTGGTGCGCCTGCCGTCGATCCAGGGCCTGATGATGATGAACGAGGGCCAGACGGCCGTCGCCGCCGCCACCCTGACGGCCGCCATCTATGAAAACAATTACCAGGCACAGGACAAGTTTGCCGAAGCGCTGCAGCTGCGCACCAAGGCCTGGAGCAATATCGAGGCGGGCCGCAAGCTGTACGAGCCGCTGCCGCAAACCCCCGAGGAAGCCGTGCTGTGGAAGCGCTTCCTGGAGGAATGGGCCGCCTGGAAGGGCGATGACGACAAGGTGCGCGCCATCCTGCGCCAGCTGGCCGACAACCGCGACGAACCGCGGCAGAAAGAGCTGTTCGTGGCGTTCTACAAGCAGTACCAGGATTCGCGCAGCCTGTTCGGCAAGGCCGAAGCCACGCTCAACGAGATCATCAAGCTCAATAACGGCGTGGCCGACGCCAGCGTCAAGGAAGGCAGCGCGGCCGTGATCCGCTCGGAAAGCCTGATGGTCATCCTCGGCTTGCTGGCCTCCGCGCTGGGCATCGGCTGCGCCGCCTACATCACGCGGGCCATCACGCAGCCGATCAATTCGGCCGTGAAAGTGGCGCAAACGGTCGCCTCGGGCGACCTGACCAGCAATATCGAGGTGCACACGACGGAAGAAACGGGCCAGCTGCTGCAGGCGCTGAAAGACATGAATTCCAGCCTGGTCAACATCGTCGGCCAGGTGCGCAGCGGCACGGAGACGATCGCCACGGCCTCGTCGGAAATTGCCAGCGGCAACCTGGACCTGTCCTCGCGCACGGAAGAGCAAGCCAGCTCGCTGGAAGAGACGGCGTCGTCGATGGAAGAACTGACGTCGACCGTGCGCCAGAACGCCGACAACGCCCAGCAAGCGAATCAGCTGGCGCTCTCCGCCTCGGGCGTGGCCGTGAAGGGCGGCGCGGTGGTGGGCAAGGTGGTTGAGACCATGGACGCCATCAACGATTCGTCGCGCAAGATCGTCGACATCATTTCCGTCATCGACGGCATCGCCTTCCAGACGAATATCCTGGCGCTGAATGCGGCGGTGGAAGCGGCGCGTGCGGGCGAGCAGGGACGCGGCTTTGCCGTGGTGGCGACTGAGGTGCGTAATCTTGCCCAAAGATCCGCTGGCGCAGCGAAAGAAATCAAGACCCTGATCGGCGACTCCGTGGTGGCCGTCGACACGGGCAGCAAGCTGGTGGCCGAGGCGGGCAGCACGATGGCGGAAATCGTCGCCAGCGTGCAGCGCGTGACGGACATCATGGCGGAAATCAGCCTGGCCACGCAGGAGCAAAGCTCGGGCATCGACCAGATCAACCAGGCCATCGGCCAGATGGACCAGGTGACGCAGCAGAATGCTGCCCTGGTGGAAGAGGCGGCCGCCGCGGCCGAATCGCTGCAGGAGCAATCGGGCCAGCTGGCCCAGGTGGTCAGCGTCTTCAAGCTCGATGGCGCACAGGCGCCAGCCGCGCGCGCAAGCGCGAGCACAAAGGCCGCCGCGCCGCGTGCCGCTTTGAAGCGTCCTGCACCGGGACCGGCATCGCGCCCTGTATCGCGTCCCGCTGCGGGCCGCCCGGCCTTGCACGCCGTGCCGTCCCAGCGCCAGAGCGCGCCGCGCGACGACGAGTGGGAAGTGTTCTGATGGACGGACGGATTGACGGCGCCAGGATGCGCTGACCGGACGGCCGCCTTGTGCGGCCGTTTTTGCATGCGTGCGCGAGCCCGCACTGCGGTTACTACTTACTAAAAAAACAGCGTTATAAAAATAGCTGTTTTGTCATCTAAGCAAATCTTTTCAAAACTTAACGCGACATTGCTTGTGAGATAACTCACACTGCCTGCCGTACCACCCTTGTTCCCGCCTCGGCCACATCCCGGCTGACCCCTCCGCCTGCTGCGTCCAGCCATTCGTGGCAGGCGGCAGCCATTGCCGTCAGCCTTGCATGCGCGCCCGGCGCGGTGACCGATGCACCACATTGAAGGATGCGAATAAAGATGGCAAATATGAAAATCGGCACGCGCCTGCGCTGCTCCTTTGCGTTGTTGACCTTGCTGCTGCTGGCGACTGCCGCGCTGGCCATGTTGCGTTTGTCCAGCCTGGAGCTGCGCATGCGCGACGTGATCGATGACAAATATCCGAAAACCGTGCTGGCCAACGACATCATCAAGCATGTCAACATCATCGCGCGCTCCTCGCGCAACCTGCTGCTGATGACGGAGCCGCAGCAGCTGGCGCAGGAACGCGCCACCATCGCCAGGGCGGGCGGCGAAACGGAAAAGGCACTGGCGCAGCTGGAAAAGGTGGTGCTGTCGCCGCGCGGCCGCGCCCTGATGGCGGCCGTGACGCAGGCGCGCACCGCGTTCAACGGCGGGCGCGACAAGGTACTGGCCCTGCTGGAAGAGGGCGCACGCGACGAAGCGACGGCTTTGCTGCTCGGCGCCGTGCGCGGCGAGCAGCTGCGCTACATGGCGGCGCTGGAAAGCCTCATCGCGCACCAGCATGAGCTGATGGAGGAGGCGGGCGCCCAGGTGCACGATGAATACGTCACGGCGCGCAACATGATGCTGGCCCTGAGCGCCCTGGCCGTGCTCTTTTCGCTCGTCACGGCCTGGCTGGTCACGCGCAGCATCGTCCATCCGCTGCAGCACGCGTTGACGGTGGCGCAGACGGTGGCCGCCGGCGACCTGACGTCGACCTTTGGCCGCCACGCCGGCGATGAAACGGGCAAGCTGCTCGACGCGCTGTGCATCATGAACGGCAACCTGCTCGAGATCGTGCAGCGGGTACGCAGCGGCACCGATACCATCGCCACGGCCTCGTCGCAGATCGCGGCCGGCAATAGCGACCTGTCCTCGCGCACCGAGGAGCAGGCCAGCTCGCTCGAACAGACGGCGTCGGCCATGGAGGAGCTCAGCTCCACCGTGCAGCAGAATGCGGATAATGCCCGCCATGCCAGCATCCTGGCCGTCGAGGCGGCGAACATCGCCGGCGCCGGCGGCCAAGCCGTGGTCCAGGCGATCCACACGATGGACGCCATCAGCGCGTCGTCGGCGCAGATTGCCGACATCATCGGCGTGATCGACATGCTGGCCTTCCAGACGAATATCCTGGCGCTGAACGCGGCCGTGGAAGCGGCGCGCGCGGGCGAACAGGGGCGCGGCTTTGCCGTCGTGGCGACGGAAGTGCGCAGCCTGGCGCAGCGCAGCGCGGCGGCGGCGCGCGATATCCGCGCCCTGATCGCCAATTCCACCCAGCAGGTCGACGCGGGCGCGGCCCTCGTTGCGCAGGCCGGCGCCACCATGCAGGAAGTGGTGGCGGCCGTGGGGCGCGTGAGCCAGATGGTGGCCGACATCACGGCTGCCAGCGCCGAGCAAAGCACGGGCATCGGCCAGGTCAGCCAGGCCGTCGTGCAGATGGACGAAGTGACCCAGCAGAACGCCGCCCTGGTGGAAGAAGCTGCGGCTGCATCGCAATCGCTGGAAGGCGAGGCGGCGAACCTGCTGCAGGTGGTCAGCGTGTTTCGCCTGCAGCAGGGGCCTGCGCACGTCTTGCCGCGCCGGAGCGCGCCGGCCGTGCCGCGCCTGCTGGCCTAGTGGCGCGCCTGGCAAGGTTCTGGCACGGCCCGCGCGCGCGGGCGCTGCTGTGCGGTGCGCTCGCCGTCTGCCTGCCGCTGGGCATCTGGCTGGACGATGCGCAGCCGCGTCACGTGGCGCTGGTGGGACTGGCGGCGCTGGCGCTGGGCTGCGCCATGCAGTGGCGGGCGCTGGATGGGCGCGGCGGCAAGCCCATGGCGTCGGCGCGCAGCCGGGAGCTGCAGGCGCGCCTCGACACCGCCATCGGCGACGGCGAATTCTGCTTTCATTACCAGGGCAAGTTTGATACGGCACAACTGCGCCTGGTCGGCCTGGAAGCGCTGCTGCGCTGGGACCACCCGCGCCACGGCCTGATCTACCCGAATGCATTCATCGGCCTGGCCGAGCAGACCGACGCCATCGTCGCGCTGGGCAACTGGGGCATCGATGCGGCCTGCCGCCAGCTGGCGCAGTGGCGCGCGGCGGGCCTGACTTTGGTGCCGGTCGCGGTGAATATCTCGGCGCGCCAGCTGTGCCAGCCGCACTTGCCGGACTTCGTGCTGCGCTGCCTGCGGCGGCACGCCATCGCGCCTGGCCTGCTGGAGCTGGAAGTGACGGAAAGCTGCTGCATCGACGACATGGCGCAGGCGACGCAGGTATTGCGCCGCCTGCGTGCGCTGGGCCTGGCCATTTCGCTCGACGACTATGGCACCGGCCATTCGGGGCTCAGCCATGTCAGGATGCTGCCGATTCATACCATCAAGATCGACCGCTGCTTCATCCGCGACCTGGGCAGCGCAGGCAGTGATGCCGTGATCGTCGCTTCGACCATTGCGCTGGCGCGCGGCCTGGGTTTGCAGGTGCTGGCCGAGGGGGTGGAAGATGGCGAACAGCTGGCGCGGCTGCGTCGGCTGGGCTGCCCGCAGGTGCAGGGCTTTTACCTGCACCGCCCGGCGTGCGCGGCCGACGTGGCCGCATTGCTGGCCGCCGGCGCGCCGGCCGGCCTTGTAACAGTGCCGAAACATGGCGCCATGCGGCCTGGCGTGGATGCTCAGTAAAATATGGCCACTGCAAGCCGCATGCTTTAACACCTTCTCCCCCACGCAAGAATGATAAACAGTCCCGTCCCGGCCTATGTATTCGGCCCGTTTCGCCTTTTGCCGCTAGAACGCCTGCTGTTCGAGGGCGATCGCGCGCTGCGCCTGGGCAGCCGGGCCATGGACTTGCTGCTGGCCCTGCTGGAGCGCGCCGGCGACATCGTCGACAAGCATGAACTGGTGGCCATCGTCTGGCCCAATGCCGTGGTGGACGACGCGACCCTGCGCGTGCATCTGGCGGCATTGCGCAAGGCCCTCGGCGATGGCCGCGATGGCCAGCGTTACATCACCACCATTCCCGGGCGCGGCTACGGCTTCCTGGCGCCGCTGGCGCACACTGGGCAGCCGGCGCCCGGAGCGGCGGGCGCCGAGCCGCGGCATAACCTGCCCGTCATGCTGACGCGCATGCTGGGCCGCACCGAGGCGCTGCAAACGATGGCCAACCAGCTGCTGCAATTGCGCCTGCTGTGCATTGCCGGTCCGGGCGGCATCGGCAAGACCACGCTGGCCGTCGTCCTGGCCACGCGCGTGCTGCGCCGCTATGCCGATGGCGTGTGTTTCGTCGACCTGGCACCGCTGGACGAGGCCCGCATGGTGCCGCTGGCGCTGGCCACGGCGCTGGGGGTGGCGGTGCCGGCCGGCGACGCCATGCCGGTCCTGCTGGCCTACCTGCGTCCGCGCCACATGCTGATCGTGCTCGATAACTGCGAGCACGTGATCGGCGCGGCCGCCATGCTGGCGGACGCCTTGCTCAAGGGCGCGCCGCTGCTGCACGTGCTGGCCACCAGCCGCGAACCGCTGCGCATCACCAGCGAGCAGCTGCTGCGGCTGCCCGCGCTGGAATTGCCGCCGGCCGATGCCGTGCCCGACGCGGCGGCGGCCCGGCATTTCGCCGCGGTGCAGCTGTTTTGCGAACGCTGCGCGGCCGTCGACGGTGCTTTCGTGCTGGCCGACGCCGACGTGCCCGTGGTGGTGGATATCTGCCGGCGCCTCGACGGCATCCCGCTGGCGCTGGAGCTGGCGGCCGGGCGCATCGGCCATTTCGGCTTGCATGAATTGCGCCGCCAGCTCGACGACCGCTTTCGCCTGCTCACGCGCGGCGCGCGCAACATGCCCTTGCGTCACCAGACCCTGCGCGCCACCCTGGACTGGAGCTACGGCCTGCTCGACGCGCAAGAGCGTCAGGTACTGCAGGCGCTGAGCGTGTTCAAGAGCCGCTTCCGCCTGGAGTCGGCCAGCGCCGTGACGGGCTGCGACGTGTTCGATACGCTGGCCGACCTGGCGGCCAAGTCCCTCGTCAGCATCGAGTTTTGCTGCCAGCACGTGTATTACCGGCTGCTCGACACCACGCGCGCCTACGCCGCCGCGCAGCTGGCCGCAGGCGGGGACGCCGGCGCCGTGCTGCGGCGCCATGCGCGCCATTGCCTGGGCCTGGCCGGGCGCATCGCCGCCGACTGGGAGAGCATGCCGCCGGCGCACTGGAGCGCGCGCTACGGCCGCCATGTGGATGACCTGCGGGCCGCCATCGACTGGGCCTTCGGCGAGGAGGGCGACGTGGCGCTGGGCGTGGCCCTGACCCTGGCCGCGCAAACCCTGTTCTATCAGCTGTCGCTGATGGATGAATACCGCGTGCGCGTCGAACGGGCGCTCGCGTGCATGGCCGCGCAGGCCGTGGACGACCCCGACAGCGAGATGCAGCTGCATGCCTCGCAGGCGCACCTGCTGCTGCATACGCAGGGCATCACGGGCACCATGCTGCGTTCGTTCCAGCGCGGCTATGCGCTGGCCATGCGCACGGACGATGACAGCCGCCGTGCGGAAGCGATTTGCGGCATGTGGATCTGCAGCCTGCAGCTCGCCGATTTCCAGCGCGCCGACAGTTACGTGGCCCAGCTGGCCGTCCTGTGCGAAGCGCGCGACGACACGGCGATGCGGCTGGTGCTGGCGCGCATGCGCTCGGCGGGCGAGTATCTGCGCGGACGCTACGCGCAGTCGGCGGCGCTGGCGCGCATGGTGCTCGCGCATCCCGAGGGCGCCGGGCAGCTTGGCTTCAACAATGCCTTGCTGGCCGATCACCAGGTTTGCCTGCGCGGCACGCTGGCGCGCTGCCTGTGGATGCAGGGCTGCCCCGACGATGCTCTGGCGCTGGCGCGCGAGGCGGTGACGGTGGGCTTCGAGCACAATGGCGTCACGCTGTGCGTGGCGCTGGCCATCAATGCCATTCCCGTTGCCCTGTGGTGCGGGCAGCGGGGACTGGCGCACGCCTGGACTTGCCTGCTGTGCGAGCATGCGGCCCGCTATGGCTTGCTGTACTGGAGCGCCTGGGGCGCCGCCTACCGGCGGCTGCTCGATGCGGGCGATACGCTGACGGAATTCCCCTGGCCTTCCGTGCGCAGCTGGCCGATACAGATCGATCTGATGGCCACCCTGCACGACGCGGCCGCCGATAGCCAGGCGCTGCGGCGCGCACGCACGGGCCTGGCGCCGTGGAGCGCGCCGGAAGTGCTGCGCCGCGACGCGCACCACCGCTGGCGGGTGCTGGCGCAAGACGATGCGGCCGGCCTGGAAGCGGTGCGCGTGCAGCTGGAAGAAGCGCTGCAGCTGGCCCGGGGACAGCAGGCGCCGGGTTGGGAGCTGCGCTGCGCCACCAGCCTGGCGGCCGTGATGCAGGCGCAAGGCTGCGGCGCCGCCGCGCATGCCTTGCTGGCCCCCGTCCATGCCGGCTACCGGCAGGGGTGCGACACCACGGATGTGATGGCGGCGGCAGCTTTGCTGGCCCGGTTGCTGGCGCAGCTGGCTTGATGGCTATTCATAGGCGCCCAGCCGGCGCTGTTCGTCCGGCGTGAAACTGGCGTCGCGCAAGCGCTGCAGGGCCGCCGCATCCTGCGCGCCGCCGGGCAGGCCGGCCTGCTGCGCCTTGAGCGCCTGGTACGCGATGATGCGCTGCTGCCACTGCGATTCCTCGCGGTCCAGTTCCGCCAGGCGCGCCGCCGCCGCCGGGGTGAAGGTGCTGGCGCGCAGGCGGTAGACTTCATTCTCGCCGCCGCCCTGCGCCCGTAAGGCTTTGACGGAGGCGTCCAGCTGCGCCACCCTGACGGGCGCGTCGCGCGCATCGCGCTGGGCGGGCGACATTTTCTGGTCCAGCGCCGTCAGTTGCGCCTGGCGCTGGGTTTCATCGAGCGACGTATCGCCGAGGATCGCCATGCGCGCCACGGCATCGTCGTCATACGCGTCGCTGGCGCCGAACAGGCCCGCGCTTTCTTCCGCCGTAAAATAATTGCCGCGCAGGGCGCGCATCGCTTGCAGGCGCGCGCGCGCCGCCACGGCGGGATCGGCCTGCGCCGGCAAGGCCTGTTCCGCACCGGCCAGTGCCTGCTTGTAGGCCAGATAAGTGCCCAGCAGGCGCTTCGCTTCGCGGGCGGGGACGGGCGCCAGGCGCCTGTCCAGTTCCGCCTCGATCTGGCTGCGAATGGCGGCCAGCGGCTTTTCACCGAGGCCCGCCAGGTAGTAGTCGAACAGGTGGCCCAGTTCCGCGTCGACCACCAGCTTGTCGCCGGCGGCCACCGTCACGTTGCCGTCGGGCCGCGTGCCTTCCATCGAGCGCACGAACGCGAACAGGTCCGGTTCCGCCTTCTCCTGCGGCAGGGCGGGCGGCTCGCCGGGCCGCAACGCCAGGTACAGGGCCAGGGCTGCCAGGCTGCCGCCGATGATCCATTTCGCGTGCATGCGCTTCTCCTTACAGTCCCAGGCCTTGCAGGCGGTTGGCCTGCTGGCGGAAGACGGTGACGGGGTTCGTTTCGAACAGGTTGACGATGCCGACGAACTGGTTGACTTCATCGAGGTGGTTCATGGCGTAGTCGTCGCGGATCACCTTGCCCAGGTGGCTGGAGCAGCTGCTGACCAGGCCATCGTTCTTCACGCCGCCGAAGGCCAGGCTGATGGCCGCCAGGGCCGGGTCGCTCACGTCGAGCACATTCGTGTACGGCTGCGCGCCGCTCCACGAGAAATAATACACGCCTTGCACCTGGTAGGCGCCTTCGCCGCAAGCGGAGGTGGGTACGCCTTGCGGGTGGCGGGTGTTAAAAGCCAGTGAGCCGGCCGTGGACAGCGAGGCGAGCGAGGCGCCCGCGTTTTGCGGCAAGCCCTTGTTGCCCGACAAAATGCCGATCAGGGAAGCGAGCGCATTGCCCAGCGCGCCGCTGGTGTTGGGAATGGCGCCGCTGAGGATATCGGCCACCTTGGAACCCTTGTTGACGCCGGCCACGCTGGTGACGGACGCCACCAGATCGGGACGCACGGAAGCGACATAGCGGGCCGTGGGGCCGCCGTGGCTGTGGCCGATCAAGTTGACCTTGGCCGCGCCGGTGGCGGCGAGGATTTGCCGCACCTGCGACAGCAGCTGTTCGCCGCGCACTTCCGTGCTGTTGGCGGCCGAGACGGTGGTCACATACACTTGCGCGCCGCCGCTGCGCAGGGCATCGGGCACGCCATAGAAATATTCGACGGGGCCCAGCTTGTCGAAGCCGAACAGGCCGTGCACGAGCACGATCGGGTACTTGGTTTGCGTGTAGCCGGCGGCGCTGGCGCTGCCGGGCAGGATGGCGAGGGTGAGGAGCAAGGTGGATAGCAGTTGCCAAAAGCGAGTCTTCATTTTGTCTCCGTTATGTATTATTAATAGTGGAAATGTCGATGCTGTAGCGATGAACCGGGTGCTCCTTCACATTCTATTGATGCATTAAATATAGCGAGCGCTCGGTTTTTGAAATGTAGCACCGCTGGATTGAAATTGCATTTGAATTGCATGATGCAGCGCAATAACTGTGGGAATTTGGCGTTGCTTATGTGCTTATTGCATAGTTGAAAAGTCAAATAGTTGTTTTCCTGAGCTATAATCGGCCCCGCATCAGCCGTCCCGCCGTCTTGCAGCGCCGCCCAGGTGCTGTCTTACATTGCTCATACACCGTTACTTGGGAATGCACTTGTCGACCCATTTTAATTTTGAACAGTTTCAGCAGATGACGCCTTTAAATGGCGAAAATATCTGGGAATATATTCTTGACCGCCACGCGGAGCGCATCGGCGTCAAGCGCCGCAAGCCGGCGCTGGAAAATCTCGAACGCATCTTTGTCGCCACCTTCCGCCTGGCCAATGACGTGGGCTTCCGTGCCATGAGCTTGCGCGACCTGTGCCGCGAGACGGGACTGTCGATGGGCGGCCTGTATGGCTACATCACCAGCAAGGACCAACTGGCGGAAATGATCGAGGACGTGGTGCGCCATGCCACGCAAGCCTTGCCGCTGCTGTTTGCCGACGTGAAGTCGCCGCTGGACCGCCTCGAGGCGATGATACGCTCGTCGATCTACCTGTCCGAAGTGCTGCAGCCGTGGTTTTATTTCGTCTTCATGGATTCGCGCGTGCTGCAGGTGGAGCAGCGCAGCATGGCGAAGAATTCGGAACTGTATGTGCAGACCCTGATCGCCGCCACCATCGCCGAAATCGAACCGAAGCCGCAGGGCGACCCCACCCTGCTGGCCGCCCACTGCCTGGCCCTGTTCCAGGACTGGTACGTGAAACGCTGGAAGTACCGCGCGGCGAAGGTCAACGTGGACGATTTCGCCGACAGCGTGGTCGGTACGGTGCGCGGGTACTTGAGCATGACCGCTGTGTAAACCTCGGCGGCACTTGTCGGGTTACGCCGTCCCGGCTAACCCGACCTACGACTGGTGATTGATGCAGTAAGCGGCAGGTCGGATTAGCGAAGCGTCATCCGACAAGATAGCTGCGTCAGTTCGCGGTTTCCGGCGGCAGCGTTTCCGGCAGCGCAGCCGGGTCCGTCGGCGTCTCCACGTCCATGTCCAGCGTCTTCACGCCATTCATGTCGATGAATTCATCGTACAGCCATTCGCCATCGACCTGGCTCAGGCCTGCCGGCACGTCGCGCGTGACTTGCGGGCGCGTGGAAATCGCCGTGCGCATGTAGTCGATCCAGATCGGCATGGCCAGGGTCGCGCCGAATTCGCGTCCGCCCAGCGATTTGGGCTCGTCGTAGCCCATCCACGCCACCGCCACGATGCCGCCGCTGTAGCCGGCGAACCAGCCGTCGACGGCGTCGCTGGTGGTACCCGTCTTGCCGGCGATGTCGCTGCGGCCCAGTTTTTTCGTCGCCGCCGCTCCCGTGCCCGTGCGGGCCACTTCGCGCAGCATGCTGTCCATCACGAAAGCGTTGCGCGGATCGAGCGCCAGGGTCTTGTCGTCGTTCGGCGCGGGCGGTTTGGTCTGCATCAGGATGGTGCCCCTGGCGTCGACGATGCGGTCGATCAGGTACGGTTCCACCTGATGGCCGCCATTGGCGAACAGGGCGTAGGCGCCCGCCATCTGCACGGGCGTGACGGAGCCCGTGCCCAACGCCATGGTCAGGTTGCTGGGCTGGCGGGCCGGGTCGAAACCGAATTTCTCCAGGAAGTCGTGCGTGTACGGCACGCCGAGCGCGCGCAGGATGCGCACCGAGGCCACGTTCTTCGACTGCGCCAGCGCATAGCGCATGGTGATGGGGCCGTCGAACTTGAAGTCGTCATTCTGCGGCGCCCACACCTTGCCGCCCGCCTGCATTTCCAGCGGAACGTCGTTGATCAGGGTGGCCGGCGAAAAGCCTTTTTCCAGCGCCGCCGAATACACGAAGGGCTTCATGGCCGAACCGGGCTGGCGCCAGGCCTGCGTGACGTGGTTGAACTTTTGCAGGTTGTAGTCGAAGCCGCCCACCATGGCGTGGTAGGCGCCCGTGTCCGCGTCGAGCGAGACGAAGGCGGCGGCCACCAGCGGCACTTGCGTGATGGCCCAGTTGCCCTTGGCATCCTGGCTGATGCGGATCACGGCGCCGGGGCGCAGCTTGATGCCGGCGCTCGCCTTGGCGGACAGGGCGGGGGCGGCAAAGCGCAAGCCGTCGCCCGTGATGGCCTTGGCGTCGCCGTCGCCCGTGTCGGCCACCACCTTGCCGCTGGCGACTTCCGTGACGACGGCGGCGATCAGGCCGTCGCTGTCCGGGCGTTTTTGCAGCGCAGCATCGATGGCGTCGTCGCGCTGCTCGGGGTCCGCCGGCATGTCGATGAAGGTTTCCGGGCCGCGGTAGCCGTGGCGCTGGTCGTAGGCGATGACGTTGCGGCGCGTCGAGGCGTAGGCCGCGTCCTGATCCGCCTTGAGAATCGTCGTGTAGACGCTGATGCCCTTGGTGTAGCTGTCTTCCTTGAACTGCGCAAACACGGCCTGGCGCGCCAGTTCGGCCACGTATTCGGCGTGCGTATCGAAACCCTGCTTGCCGCGGCTGTTGATATGCAGCGGCTGGGCCAGCGCCTGCCGGTACTGGCCTTCGCTGATGTAATCGAGTTCGCGCATGCGTTTCAAGACCAGCTGCTGGCGCGCGTGCGCCTTTTTCGGGTTGCTGATCGGGTTGTGGCGCGACGGGTTTTGCGGCAAGCCGGCCAGCATGGCCATTTCCGCGATCGACAATTCATTCAGCGGCTTGCCGAAATAGGTCTGCGCCGCGCTGCCGAAGCCGAACGAGCGCTGGCCCAGGTACATCTGGTTCATGTACAGCTCGAGAATCTGCTCTTTCGACAGGGCCGCTTCGATTTTGAGGGCCAGCATGATTTCATTGAGCTTGCGCGAGGCGACTTTTTCGCGCGTCAGGAAGAAGTTGCGCGCCACCTGCATGGTGATGGTGGAGCCGCCGCCGTGGCCGAAGCCGTGGCGCAGGTTCGACAGCACGGCGCCGCCGGCGCGCACGAAGTCGATGCCGTGGTGTTCGTAGAAGCGGCTGTCCTCGATGGCCAGCAGGGCTTTCTTCATCATTTCCGGCACTTGCGCGATCGGCACGAAGTCGCGGTGCTCTTCGCCGAACTCGCCAATCAGCACATTGTCGGCCGTGTACACGCGCAGCGGGATCTTCGGCTGGTAGTCCGTGATGACGCCCAGCTCGGGCAGGCGGGGGCGCACGTACAGGAACAGCCAGGCGGCCAGCAGCACGGCAGCGGCCAGCGCGGCGCAGCCGGCGATGATGAAGCCGCGCACGGTGGCGCGGCGGGAAGGCCAGGGGAATCCGGATCGTTTGGCAGTCAAGGCAGTCTCACATGAGCGTGCAGGGCACGGTGGCAGCGATTATAGACCAATGCTGCGGCGCTTCCCGTGCGGGCCGGGCGCCGGGACCGGGAGCAAAAAACCTTTTCATCGAAACGCGGCTGTGCGATAGTCTCGGCTTCAAGAAAATAGCCCGGGCATCGATCCGGGCTGTTTATTTTTAAAAATTAAGGAAATATCCATGGCAAAAGATGCAACACCGAGCGTCGTGAAGCCCTATATCCCGGCCGATGCGAAGCTGCCCGAGATGACCTTCCGCGCGCTGTTCATGGGCGTCATCCTGGGGATGGTCTTTGGCGCCTCCTCGCTGTACCTGGTGCTGAAGGTGGGCCTGACCGTCAGCGCCTCGATTCCCGTCGCCGTGATCGCCATCACCCTGTTCGGCCTGGCCAAGAAGGTGGGCGGCAAGGATTCGTCGATCCTGGAAAACAGCATCACGCAGACGGCCGGTTCGGCCGGCGAATCGCTGGCCTTCGGCCTGGGCGTGACCATGCCCGCCATTTTGATCCTCGGCTTCGACCTGGAAATCTCGCGGGTCATGCTGGTCGGTATTCTCGGCGGCCTGCTGGGCATCCTGATGATGATCCCCATGCGCCGCACCATGATCGTCGACCAGCACAAGGAACTCAAATTCCCCGAAGGCACGGCGTGCGCCGAAGTGCTCAAGGCGGCCGCCACGGAAGAATCGCGCATCGCCGCCGGCGAAAGCATCGAGAAGGATTCGGCCGCCGCGCTGGACGCCAAGCGCCGCGCCAAGATCATCTTCGGCGGCTTCGCCGTCGGCCTGCTGTATAAAGTCTTCAATATCTCGTTCAAGGGCTGGAAGGATACGCCGGGCGTGGAATTTGCCGCGCCGCTCAAGGGCGGCTCCATCGGCGCCGAAATCTCTCCTGAATTGCTGGGCGTGGGTTACATCATCGGCCCGCGCATCGCCGCCACCATGGCGGCCGGCGGCGTGCTGTCGTATTTGCTGCTGATCCCGATGATCAAGTTCTTCGGCGACAGCCTGACCACCGTGCTCTCGCCGGGCACCAAATTGATCAGCGAAATGGGCGCGGACGACGTGCGCAGCGCCTACGTGCTGTACATCGGCGCGGGCGCCGTGGCCGCCGGCGGCCTGATTTCGCTGGTGCGCGCCATGCCCATGATCTGGCGCAGCCTGTCGGCCGGCCTGAAAGGCATCGGCAAGGGCGTCAAGACCGATTCCACCTTGCGCACGGACCAGGACATCCCGTTGAAATGGGTCGTCATCGGCTGCCTGTCCATCATCGCCGTGATCACCTTCGCCACGCCGCTGCACATGAACTTCCTCGGCGCGCTGCTGATCCTCGTCTTCGGCTTCCTGTTCGCCACCGTGTCGTCGCGCCTGACGGGCGAAATCGGCTCCTCGTCGAACCCGATCTCCGGCATGGCCGTGGCCACCTTGCTGTTTACCTGCCTGATTTTCCTGATCATGGGCTGGACGGGCGGGCGTTACTATGTGACGGCCCTGTCGGTGGGCGCCATCGTCTGCATCGCCGCCAGCAATGCGGGCACCACCTCGCAGGATTTGAAAACCGGTTACCTGGTGGGCGCCACGCCGCGCCTGCAGCAGTACGCGATTTTGGCGGGCGCCTTGTCGTCGGCGCTGATCCTCGGTCCGATCCTGCTGAAACTGAACGAGGCGAGCACCGTCTACGTGCCGGCCGCGCAAGTGGCGCCCGGCCTGACGGTCGATGCATCGAAGCTGACGGTGACGGGCGAGCTGCATGGCCCGCAAGCCGAGACCGACCACAATACGTATAAAGTCTGGCAAAAGACCGATACCGTGGGCGGCCCGGCCGGCAAATACTTCGTCAAGGAAGACGGCCAGCTGGCCTACCTGGTCGATCCGGGCATCAATGGCCACTACAGCAAGCGTCCGGACGGTTCGGAAGTGAAGAAATACGATGCGCCCAAGGCCGTGCTGATGTCCTACATCATCAAGGGCATCCTCGACCAGCAGCTGCCGTGGACCCTGGTGCTGTTCGGCGTGATGATCGCCGTGGTGCTGGAAATGGCCGGCATCCCGTCGCTGGCGTTTTCGGTGGGCGTGTACCTGCCGCTGTCCTCGACCCTGCCGATCTTTGTCGGCGGCATCGTGCGCTGGCTGGCGGACCGCCGCAACAACAAGCTGGAACACAACGCTAAATTGAACGAGGAAGAGCGCCAGCTGGCGGGCGACCGCAGTTCGGGCGTGCTGCTGGCGTCCGGCTACATCGCCGGCGGCGCGCTGGCCGGCATCATCATTGCCATCACGGCCGGCGTGCTCACGCACTTCGACCAGATGATGGCCGACTGGGCCGAACACGGTAATCCGTTCTACGCCGGCCTGCACTCGGATGCGCTGTCCCTGCTGCCGTATGCCGTCATCATCGTGCTGCTGTATATCGTGGCGCGCGAGAAGAAAGCGGGCAGTTCGCAGGCTTGATGTTTTAAACACTCCAATGAAAACCGCCCGGTGTCATGACGATCCGGGCGTTTTTTTTTATGCGCGCCCGATGGGCCGCGCCGCCAGTTCTGCCGCGCTCGCGTAGATCGTCACGTGTTCGGACGCCAACCGGCCCAGGTGGTCATAAAACGCCTGCGCCGCGATGCACCACGATGCCGCATCGCCGACCTGTCCGTTGACGCGCAGGCCTGTGGCATCGAATTCGCGCGCAAAATAATCGCGCAAGTCGCCGCGCCCGGGTTGGTCGATGCGGCGCTGCGCGATGGCCGGATCGAAAGGGCGCACGGGCACGTCCCAGCGCCGGCCGGCGTAGTCCAGGCAGGCCAGTAGCTCCGTTTTTTCTTCCCATACGGCCATGGGAAAGGTGTCGCCCATGGCGTCTTCCAGCGCGTGATAGAACGTCACGGGCCCCATGGAAATGCCCAGGCCCAGCACCTTGGCCTGCTCGCAGCCGATGAAGCGCTGCCAGGGCGAATCCACGCCGAAGATCGAGGGCGCGCGGTGGTGCGCCTCGGTGAGAGCGTCGGCATGGCGGCCCCACGCGGACACGGAGTGGGTGGGGTGGATGCTGCGCCGGACACCTGCGCTGGCGAGGAACGCTTCCGGCAGGCGCCCCATGTGCGTGCCATGGCGGCGCGGATCGAACACATAGTCTTTCATGTCGCAGGTGGCGCGCACGGTCCCGCCGGGCAGATAGTAGGTGGGCAGCAGCAAGGTGCCGTGCGGGCCGACGGCGTCCTGCAGGGCGCGTATCACGGCCGCCGCGCCGCCTTCCACATAGCCGAGGCTTTTCAGCGAAGAGTGCACGAACAGCGAATCTCCGTGCGCGATGCCCAGCCGCGCCAGATCGGCGGTCAATCCGGCGCGCGTCACGTGGCGCGCGCCGTGGCGCATGTTGCGGGCGCTGGCGGCGCGGCGCCACGCTTCCAGCACAGCCCTGGCGGCGCGCTTGGCCCGCTCAAGCATCGCCGGCTTTCCGGTCCAGTTCCAGTTCCAGCAGGTTGGCATCGATACAGAACTTGGCGGCCCAGTTCAGGTAGGCCCAGGTGCCGTAGTCGCCATCGACGGGAAACGAGCCCTTGACGCCGCCGCGCGCGTGCGCGGGGCCGTCGATGCTGACCGCGCGGCGCACGTAACTATTCAGGCGGCGCGCCGCGTCGAGGTAGTGCCGCTCGCCCGTGAACTGGTACAGCAGGAACAGACAATGCGCGTTTTGCGCGGAACCGGTAAGGCAGGCGTAGCTGGCCCCCGGCTGGAAGTCGGGACCGAGGCGGCCGGCCAGATGGCCGTCGGCCGCCACGGCCCTGGCGACGCTCGTGCCGGTGCGCGCGGCGGCCTCCAGCAGGTCGGCGCGCGCCGAAAAGCGGTGCGCTTCGAGCACGCCGCGCAAGGCGTAGCCGATGGTATGGGTCAGGGGCAGCAGCGGGTTGTCCAGGCAGTTCGAGGCGAACCATCCGTTGGGACGCTGCTTCGTCAGCGCCCAGTCGACCTGGCGCAGGCCGGCCGCGCCATAGCCGTGGCCCGGTGCGATGCGGTCCGCTTCGAACAGGCCCCACGCCACGTGCGTTTCATACGCCTTGTCGCCGGCGCTGGCGAACGGCGTCGGATGGCGGCGCCAGCAGCCGTCGGGATCCTGGCTGTCGCGCAGCCATCGTGCGGCGCGGTGCATGGCGTCCTGGTACCGATCGCCGTACGCTGCCACGCCGGCCGCCAGGCCAAGCAGGATCTGGCCCGTGTTGAAGGTGACGGGCACGCGCGGCGTCGAATCGATCTTCCCGCCCTGGAAACCGCCTGCGGGGAACTGGATGGCCACGCACCAATCGAGCATGCGGCGCGCCCGCTCGTGAAGGCTGTCGTCGCCCATGCGCTGCGCCAGGGCGATGAAGGTGGGGATGATGTAGCCGGTGGTCTCCGGGTAGGAGCTAGCCCAGCCTGTCAGCAGGCTGTAATCGCGCGCGACGCCGTCGTCGTTTGAGCTGGAGTGGTCTTGCGCCGCGCATAGCCAGGCCGTGCAGGCCTCGACGACGGCTTGCGGGCCGGGGTCAAAGGCGGGCAGGCCGCGCCGGTCCGACAGCCGCTCCATGCGCGCCGCCGCCGGCAGGCCCGCCTGCGGCGTCAGTGTGTTCCTGATCTTCGCGAGCAAGGTGCGCATGGCATTCCATCCGGTGGTTGGCTCAGGCTACTGTAGCGCCGGCCATCGGCAGGGCTATTGACTTGCCGCAAGGATTAGTCGTCGCGTCGCTGCCGCCGGAATTGACGCATAATGGCTGTATCACCATCGCCGACGAGGCCCGCCATGAACAGCGTCACGCTTGAATATTCGGTCGTCACCAATCCCGACTCGTTTGTCGGCTTCAAGTATTACGTCAAGGCGGGGCAGGCATTCGATGCCGACGATTTCGCCTATTCCTACAAGCTGAACCGGTCCGACCTGGACCCGGACAGCGTGCTGGCCACGCGCGAGGCGGCGGCGAATTTGCAGCCGGGCGAGTGGCTGACGGTGTCGCATTCGATTGCGGCGTAGCCGGCAGCCCTACGCTGGCGCAAACCACGCGCGTAGTTCATCCTCGGCCCGCTGCGCCGTCGCCTGCGTCAACGTCAGCACGATGACCTTTTCCTGCGCCGCACGATGCTGTCCATCGCTGCCGGCCAGCTCGATGGCTTGCTCGAAGCTCGTGTAGCAGGGGCCGAACTCCTGCGGGCATTGCTGCACGATGCGCGCCGCCTTGCCGGCGTTGCGGTCCGCCAGGTTGACGATGGGATTGCCGTCATAAAACGGCTGGCCGTTGGCAAACGCGGTACGCAGATACGGCGCGCACAGGCTGTCGAGGAAGGCCAGGCGTGCCTGCCAGTAGGCCTCAGCCGCCGCATACGCGGCCTGGTCCTCGAGAAAATCGGCAAACAGGAAGTCGTTCATATGGTCTTTTCGGCTAGATGCCGAACACTTTCAAGATCGCGTCCGTAAAACCCTCGAACCAGCTGCCTACCTTGCCCGGCTGCTTGCCGTGGCGCGGGGTTTCTTCGTACAGGTAGACGCCGTTGCCGCCGTCGAAGCGGTCGTTGAGCAAGGCTTGTTGGCCGCGCAGGTAGGGCAGGAAGGTTTCGCTGCGCATCGTCGAGTACAGCACGTCGGTGGTAAAGCCCAGGGTGGCGGACTGGCTGATGGAGCGGCCCTGGCCCGCGCGCTCCAGGCGCACGCCGCGGCAGCCGCGCACGATCAGGGTAACGGGGCCGCGAAAGACGATGAAGCGCAGCTGCAGGGTGAGCCAGGCATGCAGGCTGGCCAGGCGCCAGTGGCTCGATAGCGCCAGCGGCTGGCCAGAGTCGCAGACCAGGCCCACCAGGCCCCGCGGCTGGAATACGAGGGCGCTGCCGGCCGGCAGGTGGACGACGGCCACTTCCAGCAGCGGGTCGTCGCTGGCGGAAATCGTCACGGATGCGGTCACGTCGCTTTCCAGCCGCGTCAGCGCCGCCATGCCGGCGGCCAGGCTGGTGAAGGGAAAGCGCCAGTCCAGCAGCCACTGCGTGCGTTTATGCGTGCCGACGGGCGACGATTGCAGGTATTCGGGATGGATCAGCATGCGCTGGCCGGGTTTGAGCTGCAATGCCTGCGAGACGGCGGAAATGCGCGATTCGCCAAGCGGCGGCAGGGGCAGGGAGCTACCATTCACCTGCAGTTCGCGCGCGATGGACAGCGGCGGCAAACGGGAAGCGATGGGCGCCAGCACGAAGTAAAAGAAGGCCTTGATGGCGGCGGGCAGCAGGATGGCCGACAGCACCAGCAGGGCGGCCGTGGGCGCCACGTCGAGCACGGGAGAGCGCCAGCGGGCGATCCAGTTGCGCGCCAATTGGGTCTCTCCGGCCGCAATCGCCGCCCGCACGGGCGCCAGCGCGCCGCTCAAGGCTTGCTCGTCGATGGCGAATGCGGCGGGGCGGGTGATGTTGGTGGCATTGCTGGTGCGCGCGCGCTGCGCCAGCCAGGCCTGATACGCTTGCAGGTTGACCTCGCGCAAGCGCTGGCCCTCCGCTTCGAGATGCGACAGTTGCGCATAGGCGTCGCTGCCGGGCAGGCGCGCGGCCAGCGGGTGCAGCGCTTCCAGTTCCCGGCGCTGGCGCAGGTTGTGTTGCAGTGCGGCATACGCGCTGACGTGTTCCGCATGCAGGTGCGCCAGCGTCTGGCGTGCATCTTCGCCGCTGATCGCCGCCTGCAGGGCGCTCAAGTAACGGGCTTCCTGCGCCAGCACTTCGATTTCCACGCGGCGTGTGGCTTCCTCCTGCGCCTGCAAGGCCAGGGTGCTCGTGTCGGGCAGGGGAAGGGTGAACAGCGACGGCTGTTGCCGCGCGCGCAAGGCGGCCAGCTGCGCCTGCACTTCCTTCTGGCGGGCGGTGATGGCCGTTTGTGAGGTCTTTTGCAGTGCGTTGACGCGCAGCGTGGCCGACTCGGCCAGGCTGGCGCCATGGCTGCCGGCGCTGCCGGAAGCCTGGCGCAGGGCGGCGACAGCCTCGCAGCCGGCGCTGTAGCTGCGCCATTCGGCCAGCAGCAGGCGGCCGGCCAGCAGGATGACGATGAACAGCGCGAACTGCAGCGCGTGGCGCAGCAGGAAGCGCAGGATGGCCGTCAGCAGCTGGCGCAAGGAGATGCGTCCTTAGCCGGCCGCGCTATCGGCGTCGGCGCAGCATTTCTTGTATTTTTTACCGCTGCCGCAGTGGCACGGGTCGTTGCGGCCCGTCTTCGGCAGTTCGCGCAAGACGGTGGCGCCGGGCTGGCTTTGTTTCAGATGGCGCTGGCGCGCCCACGCGGCGTTGATGGCGATGACAGCGGGAATCACGCCATCCATGGCCGTTTCGGCCGCATCGTCATCGAGTTCGCTGGCGCTGGCCAGGTGCTGGAACGGCGCCAGGTATTCCGGGTGGCTGACGGCCAGGGCCGCCCACTGGGGCTTGTCCAGGCTGGTGCCCAGCACAAAACCGGCGCACCACGCGGGCACGCTCCATTCGGGGCCGCAGACATAGATGGGTTCGAAGCTGTCCGGGTCCTTCGCCAGCCATTCGACCATGTAGGCGTGGTGGCGCCGGGCCAGGCTGGCCGCCCGTTCGCTGGCCGCGTCCTGTGCCGGCGCGGCGCTGCCGGCCGCCTTGTCCCATACCCATGGCAGCCACTGTTCCGGCGCGATCTGTTTCGGGCTCAGGGAGACGGCCGTGAGAAAACCTTCGAGCATCGACACGTCCATGGCGCGGCCTTCCAGCGCGGGCGCGGCCAGCAGGGTGTCGAGTTCGGCGTATTCGTCGTCGGAGAGGGGCGAGGTGGTGGAGGTGCTGGACATAATATTCTTTGCTGAGTGGGGGGAGTGGCCGGTGGCCCTGGCGGTATTGTACCGCCCGCCAAGGCAATAACCGGTGCCGGAATGAAAAACGGCGGCCCGCGGGCCGCCGTTCTGATCTACAACAAGACGCTTATTTCACGCCGTGCATCAGTTTGTTGATCAGCGGTGCGATCAGGAACAGCACGACACCGGCGCCCAGCAGGGACCAGAAGCCGAAGGTGTAGCCGGACAGGGCCGATTGCACCGACATGCCGCTTTCGCCGCTGACGTGGCTGGCGAAGATGCCCGACAGGTTGTTGCCGATACCGGTCGACAGGAACCAGCCGCCCATGCCCAGGCCTACCAGGCGCACTGGCGCCAGCTTGGTGACCATCGACAGGCCGATAGGCGACAGGCACAGTTCGCCGATCGATTGCAGTACGTAGACGGTGGTCAGGGTCCAGAACGGGATCTTGTTATCGGCGCCAACCATGCTCGACAGAGCGAAGATCAGCAGGCCGAAGGCCAGCGCATTGCCCAGCAAGCCCAGGCCGAATTTGCGCGGGATCGAAGGGTTGACGTTGTGGCGTGCCAGGAAGACCCAGACGGCGGCGATGATCGGCGCGAAGACGATGATGGCGACCGAATTGACGGTCTGGAAGTAGGCGGTCGGGAAGATCCAGAAGCCCAGGTCGCGGTTGACGATCTTGTCAGCCAGGAAAGTAAACGAGCTGCCAGCCTGTTCGAAGAACATCCAGAACAGGATGTTGAAGACAAAGATCAGCAGCATGGCGATGACGCGGTCGCGCGCCACTTTGCCGTTGCGGATGCCTTCGATCATCAGCATCACGGCCAGGCCGACGAACAGCACGGTCAGGACGATTTGCAGCTTTTCAGCGCCGACGGTCAGCAGGAAATACATCAGCGGGATCACGCACAGCGAGCCGACGGCCACCCAGACGACGCGCATCGGGTTGCCGGAACCGGCTTCCGGTGCGCCGATGCCCTTCAGGGCGCGGCGGCCGATGAAGAACCATACCAGACTGATCAGCATGCCGAAACCGGAGGCCATGAAGACCATCTTGTACGAAGGCATGGCGCTGGTGCCGAAGATCGACTCGGCCAGCCACTGGGTGAAGACGGGCGCGACCATGGCGCCCATGTTGATGCCCATGTAGAAGATCGTGAAGCCACTGTCGCGGCGCGGATCGGCGGTCGTGTACAGCTTGCCGACCATGGTCGAGATGTTCGGCTTGAACATGCCGTTACCGACGATCATCGTGGCCAGGCCCAGGTTGAAGATGTCCTGGTTTGGCACGGAGATGCAGAACAGGCCGGCAGCCATGAAGATGGCGCCCAGCAGGATGGAGCGCTGGTAACCGATGACCCGGTCGGCGATGTAGCCGCCGAACAGGGCGCCGGCATACACCAGCGCGAGGAAGGAACCGTAGGTCAGGTTGGCCGCTGCCTGTCCCGAACCGTCGCCGCCGTGGAACTGGGCAACGATGTACAGTACCAGCGCCCAGCGAACTCCGTAGAACGCGAAGCGTTCCCAGAATTCAGTCATGAACAACATCCACAATGGGCTTGGATGGCCCATAATCTGCTTGAACTCGGGAATAACGGCTTCCTTGTTGGGCGTAGTCGCACCGCTCATGCGGTTCCTCCTGAAAAATTATTATAGTCAATCGATACAACGAACTTATGGAAGCCTGCGGGCGGCGGGGACTCTCATGAAGAACCTCACGCACGGGAATTCCAATAGGCTGGCATTCTAATCTACAAATTGCGCTGAGCGAAGGTTTCCATTCGCATTAGCAAGAATGACTGTTTCATATTAGTCAAACCGGTTTGCAGGCAGGAACGGCCCCGGCGATTTTGCGGCGGCACAGCACAACTTGCCTGACTTGTCGTATATTGAGGCTGCAAGACCTTCGAGCATCGATTTTTAAAGGAATTTTTCGCATTATGGAACACGACGTTATCGATACTCTGGTTTCACCGGAAGGCCGCCTGGACGTGCTCTCCAAGACTGAAGTCAACAAACTGCTCGACACCAGCCAGGGCGGCCTGTACAACACTTTCCGCCGCTGCGCGCTGGCGGTCTTGAATTGCGGCAGCACCATCGACGATGGACGTGCCCTGCTGGAGCGCTACCAGTCGTTTGAAATCTCCATCATCCAGCGCGAGCGCGGCATCAAGCTCGACATCAAGGGCGCGCCAGCCATCGCCTTCGTTGACGGCAAGATGATCAAGGGCATCCACGAGCACCTGTTTGCCGTGCTGCGCGACATCATCTTCGTCAGCGACGAAGTGACGGGCAACCCGAAATTCGATTTGCAGAGCACGGAAGGCGTGACGGACGCCGTCTTCCACATCCTGCGCAATGCCAACGTGTTGCAAACCCAGCTTAATCCGAACCTGGTCGTCTGCTGGGGCGGCCACTCGATCAACCGCGCCGAATACAATTATTCGAAGGAAGTGGGCTACCAGCTGGGCTTGCGCGGCCTCGACATCTGCACGGGCTGCGGCCCGGGCGCCATGAAGGGCCCCATGAAGGGCGCCACCATCGGCCACGCCAAGCAGCGTTTGCACAATGGCCGCTATCTTGGCATCACCGAGCCGGGCATCATCGCGGCCGAGTCGCCGAATCCGATCGTCAATGACCTGGTCATCATGCCGGACATCGAAAAGCGCCTGGAAGCGTTCGTGCGCGCCGGTCACGGCATCGTCGTCTTCCCCGGCGGCGCGGGCACGGCCGAAGAGATTCTGTACATCCTCGGCATCCTGCTGCACCCGGACAATGCCGAGATTCCGTTCCCGCTGATCTTCACGGGCCCGGAAACATCGCGCGAGTACTTCGTGCAGATCAACCAGTTCATCCACGACACCCTGGGGCCGGAAGCGCAGCAGCGCTACAAGATCATCATCGACGACCCGGAACTGGTGGCGCGCGAAATGCTCGAAGGCATACGCCAGGTGCGCGAATTCCGCAAGGCGCACAGCGACGCGTATTATTTCAATTGGCTCTTGAAAATCGACCACGAGTTCCAGAAGCCGTTCCAGCCCACGCATGAAAACATGCGCAACCTGAGCCTGCACAAGAACCAGCCCACGCACTTGCTGGCGGCCCAGTTGCGCCGCGCGTTCTCGGGCGTGGTGGCGGGCAATGTCAAGGATGACGGCATCCGCTCGATCGAAAAACATGGCAACTTCGAGATCCACGGCGACAAATCCATCGCCGGCCCCATGGATGCGCTGCTGGCCTCGTTCGTGGCGCAGCACCGCATGAAACTGGCGGGCACGGCGTATGTACCTTGCTACACCGTGGTCCAGTAAACAGTCTTGACACCATCGCGCCGCCCGCCCCCTGTGTTTGCAAGGGGGGGGCGGGCGGCGCCTTTTCATCATGCCCCCATCGTGTTCCTTCGCCGCCACAGGCAATCAAATCGCTTGCGTCATCGATTCGCCGGTGCTATCTTTGGAACCGGTTCCAAAATAAAAAATATACAGATCAACAGGTAGTGGAGAGCACCCTTGGATTCAGTACGCGGCAGCAAAAAAACAGCCTCCGGCGAGCCGGCACGGCCCGTGACCATCGCCCAGGTGGCGCGCGAGGCGGGCGTGTCGAAGACGAGCGTGTCGCGCTTTCTCGGCGGCGAACTCGATGCCCTGTCCGAAAACATCCGCCAGCAGATCGCCAGCACCATCGCGCGTCTCGGCTACCAGCCGAACCAGATGGCGCGCGGTCTCAAGCGGGGGCGCACGCGCCTGATCGGCATGGTCGTGGCCGACATGCTCAATCCCTACACGGTGGCCGTGCTGCAAGGCGTGGAGGCGGCTTGCCAGCAGCATGGCTATACCTTGATTCTGTGCAATACTGGCAACGACGAACAGCGCGAACGGCAGTCGCTGGCCGCGCTGCGCTCGTACAGCGTGGAAGGGCTGATCGTCAACACGCAGGGGCGCAATATTCAGTCGTCCGACTTGCAGCAGGCGGACATGCCCATCGTGCTGGTCGACCGCCGCATCGAGGGCGCCGATTTCGACCTCGTGGGCCTGGACAATGTGCAGGCGGGCCGGCTGGCCACCGCGCATCTGATCGAGCAGGGTTTCGACGCCATCGCCTTCGTCGCGCCGCCATTGACGGGCGTCAGCTCGCGGCTGATGCGCGCCGACGGTTTCCAGGCCGTGATGGCCGAGCATCCGGACTGTGTGGGTGAGGTGCTGGCCGTGGACCTGGACGACCGGCCTTCCATCGACGCGCAGGTGCGGCAATGCCTGGCGCAGTGGCGCGGCCGCCGCGTGGCGCTGCTGGCCTCGAACGGCATGGTGGCGCTGGAGCTGGCGCTGATGCTGCAGCGCCTGGCCTTGCGCATGCCGCAGGACGTGGGCTTGCTGGGCTTTGACGAGTTGCCATGGTCGCCGCTGGCGGGCCTGAGCACGATCGAGCAGCAGACCTATGAAATCGGCTTTTCGGCGATGACGTGCATGCTGTCGCGCCTGCAGGGAGATCAATGCCCGCCGCGCGAGGTGTTGTTGCCGGGTAAGTTGATTGTGCGCAATTCCACCCAGGGTAACGAAGTACGCAAGGGCGGCGGTTGACGGGAAAGAGGGCCTTGCCCTTTTTTTTGAGATAGTTATGGAACCGGTTTCATAAACTGTTTTTACGCTGGAAAGGGGCGTGGATAGTCAGGCAGGGCAATGTTGGGCATGAAGTTGATATGACACGGCAAGAGGCGATCTGAATCGTCCATTTGACAATATTCCCGGAAGCGCCTCGACGAGGCCGGTACCGGGATCACAGGAGACTGAAGCATGAAGATGACTACACTGTTGTATTCGAAGATCGTGGCTTGCGCGCTCGCAGCAACGTTTGCCCTGGGTGCGGCGGCCGATGCCGGCGCCCAGACGCTTGGCGACTTGATCAAGAAAGGCAAGCTGACCATCGGCGTGGTCAGCGGCACGCCGCCGTTCGGCAGCATCGACGCCAAGGGCGCGCCCGTCGGCTATGACGTCGACGTCGCCAACCTGATCGGCAAATATATGAACCTGCCCGTGGAAATAGTCCCGTTGACGGCGCCGTCGCGCGTGCCGTCGCTGGAGTCGGGCAAGGTCGATTTCCTCGTGGCGACCCTGGCGCCGACGCCGGAACGGGCCAAGACCCTGATGTTCACCATGCCTTACAGCGCGTTCGAACTGGCCATCGTCGCGCCGGTCGGCGGCAAATTCAAGGCCCTGGCCGAGTTGAAGGGCAAGAAAGTGGGCGTGACGCGCGGCACCACCAACGATACGGCCTTGAGCCGCCTGGCGCCGGCCGGCACCAATATCGTGCGTTTCGAGGATGACGCCACCGTCACCCAGGCCTTGCTCAGCAAGCAGGTCGACGCCGTCTCGATTCCCAGCACGATGGCGCTCGACATCATCAAGACGCGCGGCGCGGGCAAGATCGAGGTTCGCTTCACCTACTCGCTGCAGCCGAACTCGATGGCGGTGCGCCGCGGCGACTTCGAGCTGCACCAGTGGCTCAACAACTTCATCTACTACGTCAAGCTGAACGGTGAACTCGACGCCATTGCGCGCAAGTGGAGCGGCGCGCCGCTGCCAGCGCTGCCGACTTTCTGATACCGCAAGCCGCATAGGAAAGTGCCCGTCCGCACGGCGCGCCGCCATGGTGGCGCGGCCGGGGACGCGCACGCAGACAAGGAGTTGAGTATGCCGTATGAATTTCATTTCGAACTCGTCATGCAATCGCTGGACCGCCTGCTGTGGGGCGCGGCGCTGACGATACGCCTGAGCGCCATGGCGATGGTGCTGGGACTGGCGGTGGGCGTGTGCGCCGCCGTCATCCTGAAGAACGGTCCCGCCTATGCCCGCGCCGTGGTGCGCGCGTATGTCGAGATCATCCGCAGCACGCCGTTCCTGGTGCAGCTGTTCATCATTTACTTCGGCTTGCCGTCGCTGGGCCTGCAGCTCGACGCGAACGGCGCGGCGCTCGTCGCCATGACGGTCAATCTGGGCGCCTATGCGGCGGAGATCGTGCGCGCCGGCATCGGCGCCGTGCATCCGTCGCAGCTCGAGGCGGCGCAGGCGCTGGGCATGACGCGCTGGCAGATGATGCGCCACGTGGTGCTGCTGCCGGCGCTGGAAAAAGTCTATCCGGCGCTGGCCAGCCAGTTCACCTTGATGATGCTCGCTTCGAGCGTCGTGTCGGCGATTTCCGCCGAAGAGCTGACCGCCGCCGCCCACCTGCTCGACGCGGAAACCTTCCGCAGCTTCGAGATCTACATCGTCGTGATGGTGCTGTACATCGTGCTGGCCCTGCTGTTCCGCTTCAGCTTCTGGGTGCTGGGCCAGATCGTCTTCAAACGCCGCCGCCGTCTGGGCGCGGCGCGCATGGGAGCTTGACATGATCAGTGACTTTTCCTGGGATAACCTGCAATTCCTGCTCGAGGCCACGCGCTGGACCATCGGCCTGTCGCTGATCGTCTTCATCACGGGCGGCATCGCCGGCTTCGCGGTGGCGCTGCTGCGCACGGCGCGCAGTCCGGTCCTGCGTGGCATCAGCGCCCTGTACATTCAGCTGGTTCAGGGCACGCCCGTGCTGATCGTGCTGTTCCTGACGTATTACGGCCTTGCCCTGTTCGGCTACAAGCTGTCGCCGATCATCGCGGCCGGCGCGGCGATGACGATCTTTGCCAGCGCCTACCTGGGCGAGATCTGGCGCGGCTGCATCGAAGGCGTGCAGCGGCAGCAGTGGGAAGCGTCGGCCGCGCTGGCGCTGAACCGCTATCAGCAGCTGCGCTACGTCATCCTGCCGCAGGCGCTGCGCCATTCGCTGCCGCCGACGGTGGGCTTCATGGTGCAGATCATCAAGAACACCTCGATCACCTCGATCATCGGCGTGGTGGAACTGACGCGGGCAGGACAACTGGTCAGTAACGCGACCTTCCTGCCTTTCATCGTCTTCCCCGTCGTCGCCCTGATCTACTTCGCGATGTGCTATCCGCTGTCGCGCTACAGCCATTCACTGGAAAGGAAATTCCATGCCCATCGTTGAAATCGACAATATCAGCAAGAGCTTCGGCGCCAACCACGTGCTCAAGGGCGTCTCGTTCGCCGTCGAGCGGGGCCAGGTGATCGCCGTGATCGGCCGCAGCGGCTCCGGCAAGAGCACCATGCTGCGCTGTATCAACGGCCTGGAAACCATCGACAGCGGCAGCATCGCCGTGGCCGGCCATACGCTGACGGCGCGCCAGGAGCACCTGCTCGACTTGCGCAAGGACGTCGGCATGGTCTTCCAGAGCTACAACCTGTTCCCGCATCTGACCGTGGAAGAAAACGTCATGCTGGCGCCGCGCATCGTCAAGAAGGTGCCCGACGCCCAGGGCCGCGCCACGGCGCTGCGCGTGCTCAAGCAGGTGGGCCTGGACCACAAGCGCGAGGCTTATCCCGAGCAGCTGTCGGGCGGCCAGCAGCAGCGCGTGGCGATCGCCCGTTCGCTGGCGATGGAGCCGCAGGTGATGCTGTTCGACGAAGTGACGTCGGCGCTCGACCCGGAACTGACGCAGGAAGTGCTGAAGGTGATGGAAGAGCTGGCGCAGGCCGGCATGACGATGCTCTTGGTGACGCACGAGATGGAGTTCGCGCGGCGCATGGCCGACGTCACCGTCTTCATGCACCAGGGATTGGTGTGGGAAAGCGGGGCGTCGGAAGCGTTTTTCAGCAATCCGCAAACGCCCGAAGCGCGCCAGTTCGTCGGCGCGGGAGCGATCAAATGAGCCCCGTTTTGGTGGCGGCGTCGGCTTATGGCGCAAGCAGGGTAAGGCAGCTGGGCCAAAGCCATTTCATCGACGTGGTGGCCGATGCGGGCGGCGCCGGCATCGAGATCCGCCGCGAACTGTTCACCTCCGACTTGCCGGACCTGGCGCGCATGGGCGCGGCGGTGGCCGCGCGCGGCCTGTACTGCGTGTATTCCACGCCCATCGAATTGTGGGACGCGGACGGGCTGCTGCGGCAGGAGCTGCAGCAGCAGATGCTGGACGAGGCGGCGCGCCTGGGGGCGCGCTACCTGAAGGTGTCGCTGGGCCATTACCCGGCCGCGCCGGACTTGCCAGCCTTGAAAGCCCGGCTGGCGGCGGCGCCCGTGGCGCTGCTGGTGGAGAACGACCAGACGGCTCATGGCGGCAAGCTGGCGACTATGGCGCGCTTCCTGGCGGCGGCGCGCGACATCGGGCTGCCTGTGGGGCTGACCTTCGACATCGGCAACTGGCGCTGGGTGGGCGAGGATGCGCAGCAGGCGGCGCGCCTGCTGGCGCCGTATGTGCGCTACGTGCACTGCAAGGCCGTCCAGGATGACGGGGGGCGGTTGTCCGCCTGCGCCGTTTCCGACGCCGATCCGGCCTGGCGCGCCGTTTTTGCGCACTTTGCGCCGGGCGTGCAGCGGGCCATCGAATTCCCGCTGGAGGCTACCGACCTGGTGGCTGAAACGGGCCGCTATATCCAGATGCTGGAGGCCGCATGAGGGAACAAGACCTGCGCCAAAAGGAAATTCAAGGGGGGCACGCGCTCGACGTCGTCACCTACGGCGAAGCGATGGCGATGTTCGTTGCCGAGGAAACGGGCGACCTGGCGGCCGTGGCGCATTTCACGCGCCGCCTGGCCGGCGCCGAGACGAATGTCGCCATCGGCCTGGCGCGCCTCGGTTTGAAAGTCGGCTGGCTCAGCCGCGTGGGCGATGACTCGTTCGGCCGCTTCATCCGCGCCAGCGTGCAGGCCGAAGGCGTCGATTGCAGCCGGGTCGCCGCCGTCGCCGGCCAGTCCAGCGGCTTCCTGCTCAAGGAAAAGGCCGAGAACGGCGCCGATCCGCTGGTCGAATACTTCCGCAAGGGTTCCGCCGCCAGCCGGCTGGCGCCCGAGCACTTCGACCCCGCCTATTTTCTGTCCGCGCGCCACCTGCACGCCACGGGCGTGGCCGCGGCGCTGTCCCAGACCAGCCTGGCGTTCGCCGGCCAGGCCATCGACTTCATGCGCGAGCATGGCCGGACTGTGTCGTTCGATCCGAACCTGCGGCCCTCGCTGTGGCCGTCGCAAGCCGTCATGGTGGAACAGATCAACCGCCTTGCCTCCAGGGCCGACTGGGTGCTGCCCGGCCTGGGGGAGGGGAAAATCCTCACCGGCCATGACTTGCCGCACGACGTCGCCGGCTTTTATCTGCAGCAAGGCGCGCGGCTGGTGGTCATCAAGCTGGGTGCCGAGGGCGCCTATTACCGCACGGCCGACGGCGACAGCGGCATGGTGCCGGGCGAGCGCGTGGACAACGTGGTCGACACGGTGGGGGCCGGCGACGGCTTCGCGGCCGGCCTGGTCAGCGCCTTGCTGGAAGGCTTGCCGCTGGCGCAGGCGGTACGGCGGGGCAACCGCGTTGGCGCCTTCGCCATCCAGGTGGCCGGCGACATGGAAGGCTTGCCGACCCGCGCCCAGCTCGACGCGCTAGGCCAATCTTGAACCGAACAGGGGAACACTCGTGAAAAAACATGTGGTTGTGTATAAAAAGCTGGCCGAGCCGCTGCTGGCGCGCCTGCGCGCCGAATGCGAGGTGACGTATTTCGAGGCGATCGACGCGGGCAACCGCGCCGCGTTCGCCGCCGCGATCCGTGGCGCGCATGGCTTGCTGGGCGCCAGCGTGCGCCTGGACCGCGAACTGCTGGACCCGGCCGTCGACCTGCGCATTATTTCCACCATTTCGGTGGGCGTCGACCAGTTCGACGTCGACTACTTGCGCGAACGGGGCATCCTGCTGGCCAATACGCCCGATGTGCTGACAGAAACGACGGCCGACACGATCTTCGCGCTGATCCTCGCCAGCGCGCGGCGCGTCGTCGAGCTGGCCGAATTCGTCAAGGCCGGGCGCTGGACGCGCAGCGTGGGCGAGAGCCAGTACGGCGTCAACGTGCATGGCAAGACCATCGGCATGCTGGGCATGGGCCGCATCGGCCGCGCCGTCGCCCGCCGCGCCGCGCTGGGCTTCGGCATGCAGGTGCTGTACGTGAACGGCGAAGCGGTGCCCGAGGTGGAAGCGGCGCTGGGCGCGCGCCAGGTGGCGCTCGACGAGCTGCTGGCCGGCTCCGATTTCGTCTGCGTGGTACTGCCGCTGACGGCGCAGACGGAACGCATGATGGGCCGGCGCGAGTTCGCGCTGATGCGTCCCGGCGCCATCTTCATCAACGGTTCGCGCGGGCGCATCGTCGACGAGGCGGCGCTGATCGAGGCGCTGCAGCAGGGCACCATCCACGGCGCCGGCCTGGACGTGTTCGAGCGCGAACCGCTGGCGCCGGACAATCCGCTGCCGCACATGGCCAATGTGGTGGCGCTGCCGCACATCGGCTCGGCCACGCATGAAACGCGCTACGCCATGGCGCAGCAGGCCGTGGACAACCTGCTGGCCGGCCTGCGCGGCGAGCGGCCGCGCCACCTGGTCAGTTAAGAACAGTATCCATAAAAAGACAGACAGGGAAAGAAATGAAGAACAAGGTAGCAAGGGCAATGATCATCGGCGCGGGCGCCTGCGGCGGCCTGTGCGCGGCGCAGTCGAACGTGGCCATGTACGGCATCGCGGACCTGGGCGTGGTGTCCGAGAGCGGCGGTCCCGGGGGCAGGGTACTCAAGCTGACCAGCGGCATCGCCAACGGCTCGCGCCTGGGTTTCAAGGGCAGCGAAGACCTGGGCGGCGGCATGACGGCGATCTTTACGATGGATGCGGGCATCCTGGCCGACACGGGCGCTTCGGCACAGGGCGGCCTGCTGTTCGGGCGCCAGGCCTTCGTCGGCCTCGCCGGTGCGGCGGGCACCTTGCGGCTGGGCCGCCAGTACACCTTCATCGATAGCAGCCTGGGCGTGCTGGACCCGTTTTACCTGGGTTTTGCCGGCAGGATGAGCAATGTCTTCACGGCCGGCTACATCAGCCGCGTCGACAACAGCATCACCTACAGTTCGCCCGTGCGCGGCGGGCTTTCCGGCGAACTGGCGTACGGCTTCGGCGAGGTGCCCGGCGACGCGTCGGCCAGGCGCTACACGGGCGCGGCGGCCACCTATGCCAGCGGACCGCTGTATCTGCGCCTGGCGCACCAGGACGCCAACACCCTGTCAAGCGCCCTGGTGACGGGCAGGTCGCGCAACACGGTGCTGGGTGCCACCTGGGACTTCGGCGTGGTCAAGGCGCATGGCGCCGTGGCCGTCAGCAAGAGCATGGCGGGCGCCGCCACCACGGTCGACAGCGCGGACCTGATGCTGGGCGCCACCTTGCCGGTGGGCCCGCACCGCGTCCTGTTCTCGTACGTGCGGCGCGACGATCGGCGCGCCGCCAACGGCGACGCTTCCCAGATCGGCATCGGCTACACGTATGCGCTGTCGAAGCGCAGCACCTTGTACGCGGCCTACGCGCACATCGACAACCGCAATGGCGCCGCCTACCTGGTGGGCAACGCCACCGACAACGGCACCGGCAACCAGGCCTGGAACCTCGGCCTGCGCCACACTTTTTAACGGGAGAATCGAATGAAGAAAATCGGATGGATTTTGGTCGGCGCCAGCACCGTGGCGCGCGAATGGATGGTCGACGCGATCCGCCAGCAGGGCGACGCGGAAGTGCTGGCCGTGGTCAGCCGCGACGCCGCGCGCGGCGCCGCCTTTGCCGCGCAGTTCGGCATCGCCGCCAGCTATACCGACCTCGATGCGGCGCTGGCCCATCCTGGCGCGGACGCCGTGTACATCAGCACCACCAACGAATGGCACATGGCGCAGACCTTGCAGGCGGCGCGCGCGGGCAAGCACGTGCTGTGCGAGAAGCCGCTGGCGCTGAACCTTGAGGACGCCCGCCGCATGGTCGACGGCTGCGCCGAGGCGGGCGTGGTGCTGGGGATTAACCACCACTTGCGCAACGCCGCCAGCCACGGCAAGGTGCGCGAGCTGATACGCGCGGGCGAGATCGGCCAGCCCCTGTATGGCCGCGTGCTGCACGCGAACAACCTGCCGCAGCACCTGCGCGGCTGGCGCCTGGATGCGCCGGAGTCGGGCGGCGTCACCCTCGACATGTTCGTGCACGACGTCGACACCCTGCGCTTCCTGCTCGAATCGGAGCCGCGCCACGTCACCGCCTGCGCCACCAGCGGCGGCATGACGGTGGCCGGGTTGGAAGAGGGCCTGATGGCCGTCATCGAGTTCGACAACGGCACTTTGGTGCAGGTGCACGACGCGTTCAACGCGCCGTATTCGCTGTCCGGCGTGGAAATCATCGGCAGCAAGGGCACCATCTTCGCCACCGGCGTGATGACGCAGCGCCCCGTCGGCAGCATCAGCCTGACGCGCGACGGCGGCAGCATCGACATCCCCGTCGAGCACGAAAACCTGTACGTGCGCTCGGTGCGCGCCTTCCAGCGCGCCATGCGTGGCGAAGGGCAGCCGGCAGCCACGGGCGACGACGGCATGCGCGCGCTGGCGACGGCATTGGCGGCGCAGCAAGCGAGCCGCAGCCACCAGCGCGTGACCCTGGCCGATTGACGGCCTGCGACAGACGTAAAAAAGCCGCCTGATCGCAAAATCAGGCGGCTTTTTATCGGCTGGCGTCCGTGATTATTCTTCGCGGCGCAGGTGCGGGAACAGCAGGACGTCGCGGATGTTCGGCGAATCCGTGATGATCATCATCAGGCGGTCGATGCCGATGCCGCAGCCGCCGGCTGGCGGCATGCCGTATTCCAGCGCGCGGATGTAGTCGGCGTCGTAGAACATCGCCTCTTCATCGCCGGCGTCTTTGGCGGCCACTTGCGCCAGGAAGCGTGCCGACTGGTCTTCCGCATCGTTCAACTCGGAGAAGCCGTTGGCGATTTCGCGGCCCACCATGAACAGCTCGAAGCGTTCGGTGATGCCGGCCACCGTGTCGGAAGCGCGCGCCAGCGGCGACACTTCGACCGGATAGTCGATGATGTAGGTCGGTTCCCACAGCTGCGCTTCAGCCGTCTCTTCGAACAGCGCCAGTTGCAGCGCGCCCAGGCCGGCCGTGGCGAACGGCTTGACGCCGAATTTCTTCAGCTCTTCCTTGATGAAGTCCGCATCGTTCAACTGCTCCGGCGTGTAGCCCGGCGCGTACTTGTTGATCGCTTCGACGATGGTCAGGCGGTGGAACGGTTTTGCCAAATCGAGTTCGCGGCCGCCGTAGGTCAGGGTGGCGGTGCCGTGCGCGTCGATGGCGGCCTGGCGGATGACGGCTTCCGTGAAATCCATCAGCCATTTGTAGTCGGTGTAGGCCGCGTAGAATTCCATCATCGTGAATTCCGGGTTGTGACGGATCGACACGCCTTCGTTGCGGAAGTTGCGGTTGATCTCGAACACGCGGTCGAAGCCGCCCACGACCAGGCGCTTCAGGTACAGCTCGGGCGCGATGCGCAGGAACATCTGCATGTCGAGCGCATTGTGGTGCGTGATGAAGGGCTTGGCCGCCGCGCCACCCGGAATCGTGTGCAGCATCGGCGTTTCCACTTCCATGAACTCGTTCTTTTCCATGAAGCGGCGGATCGACGAGATGGCGGCGGTACGGGCCTTGAAGGTGCGGCGCGTCTCTTCGTTCATGATCAGGTCGACGTAGCGCTGGCGGTACTTCGTTTCCTGGTCGGCCAGGCCGTGGAATTTGTCCGGCAGCGGGCGCAGCGACTTGGTGATCAGGCGCAGTTGCGTGACCTTGATGGTCAGCTCGTCCGTCTTGGTCTTGAACAGGGTGCCCGTCACGCCCAGGATATCGCCCAGGTCATAGTGGTGCAGGGCGGCCATGGCCGCTTCGCCGGTGAGATCAAGCGTGGCGTAGATCTGGATGCGGCCGTCGGCCTTCGGGCCGGAAGCGTCCTGCAGGGTGGCGAAAGCGGCTTTCTTGCCCGCTTCGCGCTTGAGCATCATGCGGCCGGCCAGCACCACCGTGACAGGTTCGGCTTCCAGCTCTTCGCGCGTCTTGCCGCCGTATTGCGCGTGCAGGTCGGCCGCCTTGTGCTCGGGGCGGAAATCGTTCGGGAAGGCGACGCCTTGTTCGCGCAGTGCGGCCAGCTTGACGCGGCGCTCGGCGATGATCTTGTTTTCATCGGGGGCGGCGGCTTGTTCTTGGATATCCGTAGTCATGGTGTTCTTCGTTGGTGATGATTGATGATGTGGTGCCAGCGCTGGCGCCACGCTGGCAAACAGTGCGTCGACGTCGAGCGAGGAGAAATCCGGCACGATGGCAATGACGTTGTCGAAGGCGGCAAACGCGTCGGCCGGCAGGGTGGTGGTGAGTACCACGACGCGCATGCCGGCACGGCGCGCCGCTTCCACGCCCAGGGGCGCGTCTTCGAAGACGATGCAGTTCTCAGGCAGCGCGCCGGCCAGCTGCGCGCCTTTCAGGAACACGTCAGGGTGCGGCTTGCCCCGTTCCACGTCGGCGGCGCCGACGATGGCGTCGAAGCGGTGGCGCAGGTCCAGGCCATCCAGGGTGAACGCGATGTTCTCGTCTGGCGCCGCCGTGCCGACCACCAGCCCGACGCCGGCCTGGCGCGCGCTGGCGACCAGCCGGTCGAAACCGGCGACCGTGGCCAGGTGCGGGCCATACAGTTCGCGGTAGACGACTTCCTTTTCCGCCAGCAGGGTGACGTGGTCGGCATCCTCGCCCAGGTACTTGGCGATGATTTCGTGTCCCTGCCGTCCCGCCGTGTCGCGGAAAAAGGCGTCCGCGTTCAGCGCATGGCCGTGGCGTTCAAAGAACGCCAGCCACGATGTCGTGTGGAAGGCCATGTTGTCGACGATCGTGCCATCCATGTCGAACAGGAAGGCGCGCTGCGTCGGCACCGGAGCGGATGCATTCATCCTTATACGCCTTGCTTGAGCGAGGCGGAGATGAAGTCGTCGATGTCGCCATCGAGCACGCCCTTGGTATTGCCCGTCTCGAAACCGGTGCGCAAGTCCTTGATGCGGGACTGGTCCAGCACGTAGGAGCGGATCTGGTGGCCCCAGCCCACGTCCGTCTTCGAGTCTTCCAGCTTTTGCTGTTCGCTCATGCGCTTGCGCAGTTCATGCTCGTACAGTTTCGCTTTCAGCATTTCCATCGCTTCGGCGCGGTTGCGGTGCTGCGAACGGTCGTTCTGGCACTGCACCACGATGCCGGTCGGCGCATGGGTCATGCGGACGGCGGAGTCGGTCTTGTTGATGTGCTGACCGCCGGCGCCCGACGCGCGGTAGGTATCGACGCGGATATCGGCCGGATTGACGTCGATCTCGATCGAATCGTCGACTTCCGGATACACGAACAGCGACGTAAACGACGTGTGGCGGCCGTTGGCCGAGTCGAATGGCGACTTGCGCACCAGGCGGTGCACGCCCGTTTCCGTGCGCAGGAAGCCGTAGGCGTGATCGCCCTCGACCTTCAAAGTGGCCGTCTTGATGCCGGCGACCTCGCCGTCGGACTGCTCGAGGATTTCAACTTTAAAACCCTTGCGTTCGCAATAGCGCAGGTACTGGCGCAGCAGCATCGAGGCCCAGTCCTGGGCTTCCGTGCCGCCGGCGCCGGCCTGGATGTCGATGAAGCAGTTGTTCGGGTCCATCGGATTGTTGAACATCCGGCGGAATTCCATGCTTTCGATGACCTTGCGGATTTCCTGCACGTCCTGCTCGATCGCTTCGAGCGTCTCGTCGTCGCCTTCTTCGCGGGCCATGTCGAACAGGTCGCGGGTGTCGCGCAGGTCGGCATCGGCCTTGGCCAGGGTGAAGACGATCGCTTCCAGCGCCTTCTTCTCTTTACCGAGGTCCTGGGCGCGCTTGGGATCGTTCCAGACGGTGGGATCTTCCAGCTCTTCGTTGACTTGCTCTAGTTTCTCCGACTTGACAGTGAAGTCAAAGATACCTCCGAAGTTCGGCTTCGCGGACCGTCAGGTCGTTGAGCAGGGCGGAGATGATATTGATGCGTTCGGCTTCCATAATGTTCTGGTCTTCTATGGTGAAATCAAACCCTGAATTATACGCGAGCGCGGCGCGTTTCCGCTGCCGCCGCGGCGCAATTGCGGCCGCGCGGGGCAATAAAATGCGTATTTTGCTGTATTTGCGACAATATTTTTGCCTTGATGATGGCTATCGTGCTGCGTATGATGCTGGCGATATTGTCTTTCCACAGGAACATCTCATGCGCCACCCCCTGCGTCAACTGCCCCGTCTCGCCCTGTTACCGCTGCTGCTGGCTGGCTGCGGCGCCTTGCCGCCCGCCGCCACGGGATCCGCCCCGGCGCCATCGGCCGCGCCGGCCGGCAGCAGCGCCACCCTGGCCCTGCTGGAGACGACGGACTTGCACGCGAATGTGCTCAGTTACGATTACTACAAGCTGCAGGCGGAGCCGTCGATCGGCCTGGAACGCACGGCGGCGCTGATCGCGCAGGCGCGTGCCCAATTCCCGAACAATCTGCTGCTCGACAACGGCGACACCATCCAGGGAACGGCCCTGGCCGACTACCAGGCCTTGGTCAAACCGCTGGCCTGCGACCAGACCCTGGCCATCTACAAGGCCATGAACCTGTTGAAGGTGGACGGCGGCGGCATCGGCAACCATGAATTCAACTACGGCCTGGCGTTTTTGAGCCAGGTGACGGGCAACCGCTTCGACGTCGACAGCGTCGATGCCGGCAAACCGCGCTGCGCCGGTCCCGCGTTCCCGCAAGTGCTGGCCAACGTCTACAGCGCCAGGACGGGCAAGCCCCTGTTTGCGCCGTACCACATCATCGACAAGCAGATCACGGCGACCGGTCCCGATGGAAAACCGGTGACCAGCAGCGTGAAGGTGGGCATCATCAGCTTCGCGCCGCCCACCATCATGGCCTGGGACAAGCGCTGGTTGGAAGGGCGCGTCTACACGCAGGGCGTGCGCGAGACTGCGGAAAAATTCATTCCCGAGATGCGCGCGAAAGGCGCCGAGCTGGTGGTGGCCATTTCGCACGGCGGTCTCGATGACAGTCCGTACTCGCCGACCATGGAAAACGGCAATTACTACCTGTCGCAAGTGCCGGGCGTGGACGCCATGCTGATCGGCCACTCGCACCAGCTGTTCCCGAACGCCGCCAGCACGGTGCCGCAGTTTAATTTGCCCGGCGTTGACAAGGTCAGGGGATTGGTCAATGGCGTGCCCACCGTGATGGCCAATTTGTGGGGCAAGCACCTGGGCGTGATCGGCCTGCGCCTGCGCCACGACGGCAAGCAATGGGTGGTCGACAAGAGCGCCACCACGGTGGAAGCGCGCGGCATCCAGAATGCGGACAAGAGTTATGTCACTCCCGATGCGGCCATCGCCACACTGGTGGCCGAGGAGCACGCGGCGACGATCGCCTACGTGCAGACACCGGTCGGCGCCACGGATTTCCGCATGTCGACGTATTTCGCCGACGTGGGCGACGTCAGCGCCATCGAAGTGGTGAACCAGGCGCAATCGGGCTATCTGGCCGCGTACGTGAAGGCGAACTTGCCGCAATACGCGCACTTGCCCGTGCTGTCGATGTCGTCGCCGTTCAAGAGTGGCTCGGCAGGGGTATCCGACTACACGGACGTCAAGGCGGGCAACGTGGCGCTGAATAATGCGGCCGACCTGTATTTGTATCCGAACGCGCTGTATGGCGTGAAGATGAACGGCGCGGACCTGAAGGCCTGGCTGGAACAGTCGGCGCGGCGCTTCAACACCATCGACCCCAACAAGCCGGAAGCACAGGAACTGGTCAACACGGCCCATCCAAGCTACAACTTCGATACGATCACCAGCGCCGACCTGCGCTACCAGATCGACGTCACGCAGCCGCCGGGCCGGCGTATCCAGGCGCTGACCTACAAGGGTAAACCTGTAGACGCGGCGCAGGAATTCCTGATCGCGACGAATAACTACCGCGCCAGCGGCGGCGGCAATTTCCCTGGCCTCGACGGCAGCAAGACGGTGGTGGCTTCGCCCGACAACAACCGCGAACTCTTGATCGCGTATGTGACGCAGCAGAAAAACCTGACGCGCGCGAAAAACGGCTCGGCGCGCAGCTGGCGCTTCGCCAAGGTTGCCACGAAAGGCCCGGTGGTGTTCCACTCGGCGCCGAACGTGATAGACCTGGCCAAAGCGGCGGGCATCGACAACGTGACACAGCTGAAAGCTGACGATGGCGCGGGCAAGGGCTTTGCGCTGTACCAGCTCGATTTGTCAAAATGATGCTGGTAAATTTGCTGTTGGCCGCCGCGCTGGCGTCGCCCGTGGTGGCCGCGCCTGATGCCACGGCCCGGGCCAAGGTCTTGATGCGCGCGGGAGTAGCGACCCAGCCGCAGGCGCGCGCCCTGTTCGAACAGGCGGCGGGGCAGGGCAGCGGCCCCGCCGCGTACTATCTGGGCTTGATGCTCAAGAACGGCATGGGCGGGCCGCGGGACGCCGTGGCCGCGCTGCGCTGGCTGGAACTGGCCGCGCAGCGCGGCGTGGCGCCCGCCATGTTCATCGTGGCGAACATGCTGCTCGATACCGACGAAGCCCGGGCGCGTTTCTGGCTCGACGCCGCCTGCGACCTGGACTACCCGGAAGCGCTGCAGCAGAAATCCGTCGCCCTGGCCGAAGGGCAGATGGGCTATGCGCATAGCGAGGAGCAGTCCTTCCTGTACCTGAAGATGGCCACGCATGCGATGGGGCACCGCGCCGCCGAGCCGTGATCTACGCGGATGCCTTCGGCCTGGCCCGCAGGCTGGCCGCCGCCTCGCCGATGGCGAACGGGTCGCGCGACAAGATGGCGGCGCCCAGGTCGACCAGCCTGGCAGCCGTGGCCATGGCCGCCTTGATGTCGGCGATGCGCTTGAGCTGTGACTTGCCCTTGGCGATGGCGCCTTCGATGTCGCCGCGCGCCTGCTCGGCGCCTTCGGCCGTCAGGTAAATGCCGTACGCGCGGAACAGGGCCACCATCTGGTCCAGGTGGTTTTCATATTGTTCCAGCAGCGCGCGTTCGTCCGGCGCCAGCGCTTCCCGTTCGCGGATGCGCAATTCCAGCACCAGGCTTGACGCTTGCGCCAGGCTGTCGGCGATGGCGTAGCTTTGCTCTTTCGTCAGTTCGGTCAGTGGGGCCATGGGATTCTCCGGTGGGCCTGTCGTTTACCAGCGGGCGGGCGCATGGAAGGTCGCTTGCCGCTGCAGCGTCTCGACGTCGCGTGAAAACTGCGCCAGCTGCCGCTCCAGTTCGGGCGCCTGCAGGCGGTCGAAATTGGCCCGCAGCGCCGCCACGCTCGCTTGCAGCGCGTCGACGGCGGCGACATACGCGGCGACGATCTTTTCCCTCTCCCGCAGTTGCCCGCCTTCCAGGTGCAAGCGCGTGCGGATGTAGTTGGCGGCCAGCGGTTCGCGCGGCGCGGCCTTGTCGACGGCGCCGCGCAGCAGGTCCAGGTCGCGCAATTCGTCCTGCAAGCCGGCCCGGTAGCTGCGCTGCGCATACTCCTTGAGCGCATTGCTGACGATATCGACGGCTTCCTGCTCCTCGAGCAATTCGCGCAAGGCCGATTTCTGCCGGCGCTGCGTGGCCAGGCGGGTCAGGTGCTCGCTCAGCTTGACGACCTTGGCCAGCTTGTCCGCATCGAGCAGGGGCGCGCCGGCGCCCGGCTGCGCCAGGCCGCCCAGTGCATCGCCCAGGCCGGAAAACTCTTCCTTGTAGACGGGCAGCTTGTCATCGGCCAGCGCAGCCATGGTCTGGGCATAGCGCAACAGGACGTCGTTCAGGCTGGCGATCGACGCGCTGGCCTGCGCGATCGCGGCGCAATCGGCGCGCGCCGCCTGTTCGCTCGCTTGCGCATCGAAACGCTCGGCCAGGATCAGACGCTTGCGCATGGCCTTGTCCATGCAGCTGTGGACGCCGCCTGCCAGCATGGGTTCGAAGTGGACCGACATCTTTTGCGTCTGGTCGGCGAAGCTGCGCACGGGCGCCAGGTTGGTGGCGCAGCCGCCCAGCAGCAGGCTGGCGCTGGCGGCAAGTAGCAGGTGGGGAATGGACGGGTTCGACGGGCGCTGCATATGGCCTCCATGCGGTAGCAGTGGCTGACGGGGCCGGCGCGCACGCGCTGGCATGGCCGACGTTAGCATGCTGAGCAATGGCAGTATTGCGTCAGATCAGCACGCTGTGAAGTCGTCCGGCGGCCCCGCATCGGTGGCAGCACTGTTGCCAAATGGTGCAGTGTGTTCCAATTTGCGTCATATTTTCCTTACAAAAGACTGACATCGGACGGGTAATGTAGTCTTTTTCGCATGCTGCGACGCGTCACATGTAGTTGTTGCTGGGGCATGTTTACTCACCTACAATGATTTATCGATGGGGCGGTTATCCAGCGTACGACTATAAAAATAAGTGGCATTTAAAACGTTGTAGCAGAGGAGATGACAATGAATTTGAAACAGAAATTGCTCGTAGCAAGTTTGGTTTTGGGTTTCTCGCAGGCGGCAGTCGCAGCCGACCCCATCAAGATCGGCGTGTCCGGACCGTTCACGGGCGGTTCCGCGCCGATGGGCGTGTCGATGCGCGACGGCGTCAAGCTGGCCGTCGCGGAAATCAATGCCAAAGGTGGCGTGCTGGGCCGTTCCTTGCTGCTGATCGAGCGCGATGACGAAGCGAAGAACGAACGCGGCGTGCAGATCGCCCAGGAACTGATCAACAAGGAAAAGGTCGCCGCCACCGTCGGCTACATCAACACGGGCGTGGCCCTGGCTTCGCAGCGCTTCTACCAGGAAGCGAAAATTCCCGTGATGAACAATGTGGCGACGGGTTCCATCGTCACCAAACAGTTCGCCGACCAGCCGGAAAACTACATCTTCCGCAATGCGGCCAATGACACCATCCAGTCCGGCATGATCGTGCATGAAGCGATCGAGAACCGCAAATTCAAGAAAGTGGCGATCCTGGCCGACTCCACCAACTATGGCCAGCTGGGCCGCGAAGACCTGGAAAAGGCGCTCGACAAGAAGGGCATCAAGCCCGTCGTCGTTGAAAAATACAACATCAAGGACGTCGACATGACGGCCCAGCTGCTGAAAGCCAAGCAGGCGGGGGCGGAAGTCGTGCTGACCTACGGCATCGGCCCGGAACTGGCGCAGATCGCCAACGGCATGGAAAAACTGGGCTGGAAAGTGCCGCTGATCGGCAGCTGGACCCTGGCCATGGGTAACTTCATCGACAACGCGGGCAAGAACGGCAATGGCACGCGCATGCCGCAAACCTTCATCCAGGACGCCAGCACGCCGAAGCGCAAGGCCTTCATCGACGCCTATGTGGCCGCCTACAAGCCGTCGGGCGGACGCATGCCGTCGGCCGTCTCGGCCGCGCAAGGCTACGATTCCATCTACCTGCTGGCCGCGGCCATCACCCAGGCGGGCGGCACGGACGGCCCGAAAGTGCGCGCCGCGCTGGAAAACCTGAATGAGAAGGTGGAAGGCGCCGTCACCACCTACAACAAGCCGTTCAGCAAGACCAACCATGAAGCGATCACGGCCGACCTGACGGTCTTCGGTGAAGTCAAGGACGGCAAAGTCGTCCTCGCGAAATAAGCCTGGCAGACATTCGTCGCGCAGTGGCCAGCCTTGAGGAATCAGGACTGGCCATTTTTTTATCTTCCATCCTTCGGGGAACACCATGGAAATCTTCCTGCAGCTCGTCTTCAGCGGCATCGCGCTGGGCATGATCTATGCCGTCATCGCCTTCGGCTACCAGCTGACCTTTGCCACGTCCGGCACCCTCAATTTCGGCCAGGGCGAATCGCTGATGCTGGGCGCGCTCGTGGGCCTGTCCCTGGTGGGCACCATCCACGGCGGCCCTTACATGAGCTACCTGCTGATGATCCCCATCGTCATCGTCTTCGGCGCCTTGCAGGGCGTGTTCGTCGAATGGATAGGCGTGCGGCCCGCCATCAAGATCAAGTCCGAATTCGGCTGGATCATGTCGACCATCGCGCTGGCCATCATTTTCAAGAACGTGGCGGAAAACATCTGGGGCAAGGATGACCTGATGTTCCCGTCGCCGCTGTCGGCCGCGCCGTTCCAGGTGTTTGGCGCGAACGTGCAGCAGATGCAGGTGGCCGTCATCGTCGGCGCGCTGGCCATCATGCTGGCCGTCGAAGTATTCAACCGCAAATCGATCTACGGCAAGGCCGTCGTGGCGACGGCCAACGACCGCGACGCGGCCGGTCTGATGGGCATCAACACGGGCATGGTCATCACCTTTTCCTATGCGCTGTCGTCGGCCACGGCGGCCTTCGCGGGCGTGCTGGTGGCGCCGCTGACCCTGACGGGAGCCACCATGGGCGCCTCGCTGGGCCTGAAAGCGTTTGCCGTGGCCATCATCGGCGGCCTGACGTCGGGCGTGGGCGCCATCGTCGGCGGCCTGATCCTGGGCATCGCGGAAACGACCACCGGCTACTACATTTCCACCGGCTACAAGGAAGTGCCCGGCCTGCTGCTCTTGCTGCTGGTGCTGGCCGTCAAGCCGTCCGGCCTGTTCGGCAAAGCCGCGATCAAGAAAGTCTGAGGACCACATGAACAAGAAAATCACCATGCTGGCGCTGAGCGCGGCGGGCCTGGCCGCGCTCGTGCTGTTCCCCGTCGTCATTCCGAATCCGTATTACATCCACCTGGCCGAGACCATTCTCATTTACGCCATCCTGCTGTTCGGCCTCGATATCGTCGTCGGCTACACGGGGCAGGTGTCGCTGGGCCATGCGGGCCTGTTCGGCATCGGCTCATACGCCACGGGCGTGCTGGTGTTCAAGCTGGGCGCGCCGTTCTGGCTGGCCATCCCCGCCAGTATCGCGGGCGCGGCCCTGTTCGGCGCCATCCTGGCCTTGCCGGCCCTGCGCGTGACGGGACCCTACCTGGCCATGGTGACCCTGGCCTTCGGCACCATCGTGCAAATCCTGATCAACGAGATGAGCTTCCTGACGGAAGGCCCGATGGGCATCAAGATCCACAAACCCGTCCTGTTCGGCCACAAACTGACGGAAGTGGAGTATTACTACATGGTGGCCGCGCTGATGGTCATTTCGCTCGTCGTCGTGCACCGCATCCTGAAGTCGAACCTGGGGCGCGCCTTCGAGGCGCTGCGCGACAGTCCCATCGCCTCGGACTGCATGGGCGTGTCCGTCTACCGCTACAAGGTCTACGCCTTCGTCATCAGCGCCGGTTTCGCGGGCCTGGCCGGCAGCCTGTACGCATATTCGGAAGAATACATTTCGCCGAATACCTATAACTTCGAGCTGACGATCCTGTTCCTGCTGGCCGTCATCATGGGCGGACGCAAGACGCGTTCGGGCGCCCTGATCGGCGCCCTGATCGTCGTCATGCTGCCCAGCCTCCTGTCGGACATCGAATTGTTCCGCAAGATCGCCGTGTCCGCCGCCGTGCTGGGCGTGATCGGGTCCGCCTTCATGCTGGCGAAAAAACGCTCCACCGTGCGCGGCGTGCTCGTGCCCCTGGCGGCCACCATCGGCCTGGCCGCGTTTTCCTACAAGCTGGAAAACATGGTCGACTGGCGTTTGACCATCTTCGGCCTGATGACCCTGTTCGTCGTGTACTACCTGCAGGACGGCATCGTGGGCTTTTTGATGAGCTTTATCGGCAAGGGCCGGGGCCATGTGCAGGCCGTCGCTTCGCACGGCGTAGCGCCGTTCGACCACGCCCAGGGCGGGCAGCAGGGCGCAGCCCTGCTGCGCGTGGACCAGGCGCTGATGCAGTTCGGCGGCCTGAAGGCGCTGAACCAGGTGGACTTGAACGTCACGCAGGGTTCCGTGCACGGCTTGATCGGGCCGAACGGCTCGGGCAAGAGCACCATGATGAACGTGCTGACGGGGATCTACAAGCCGACGGCGGGCAAGGTGGAATTTGCCGGCGCCGTCATTTCCGGCCGCACGCCGTCCGAAATCGCGCTCGGCGGCGTGGCGCGCACCTTCCAGAACGTGCAGCTGTTCGGCGAGATGACGGCCACCGAGAACGTGCTGGTGGGCTTGCACAACACCTTCAAATCGAATGTGCTGGACGTGATGCTGCACACGCCACGCTACAAGCGCGAAGAGACGGCGGCGCGCGAGCGGGCCGCCAGCATCCTCGAATTCGTCGGCCTGGCCGACCTGGCCAATGAAGAGGCGCGCAATCTGCCGTATGGCAAGCAGCGGCTGCTGGAAATCGGCCGCGCGCTGGGCCTCAACCCGCGCCTGCTGCTGCTCGATGAGCCGGCGGCGGGCCTGACGGCGCCCGACATCAAGGAACTGATGGCCATCATCCGCAAGATCCGCGAGCACGGCATCACCATCATCCTGATCGAGCACCACATGGACGTGGTGATGGCCCTGTCGGACGTGGTGACGGTGCTGGACTTCGGCCAGAAGATCGCCGAGGGCGCGCCCGCGCTTGTCCAGAGCGATCCGAAAGTGATCGAAGCCTACCTGGGCGGCAGCGCCGAAACCCTGGCGCCAGCGGCGCACTGAGAGGATCCATCATGCTGACTATCTCCAATCTGCACGCCGCCTACGGCAAAGTCGAAGTCCTGCACGGCATTTCGCTCGAGGTCCCGAAGGGCAAGCTGGTGACCCTGATCGGCTCGAACGGGGCCGGCAAGACCACCACCATGCGCGCCATTTCCGGCATGCTCAAACCCAAATCCGGTACCGTCACCCTGGGCGGCAAGGACGTCACGGGCCTCGACTCGCACCGCATCGCGCGCGCCGGCCTGGCCCATTCGCCGGAAGGGCGCAGAGTTTTCGCCTCGATGTCGGTGACGGACAACCTGCTGCTGGGCGCCTTCCCCCGCTTTACGCGCGCGCGCCCGAAAGGCGACATCAAGGGCGACCTGGACAAGGCCCTGGAGCTGTTTCCCCGCCTGAAGGAGCGGCGCGACCAGCTGGCCGGCACGCTTTCGGGCGGCGAGCAGCAGATGCTGGCCATGGCCCGCGCCGTGATGCTGAATCCCGAAGTGATCCTGCTGGACGAGCCGTCGATGGGCCTGGCGCCGATCCTGGTGGAAGAAGTCTTCCGCATCATCACGCGCCTGAAAGCGGAAGGCGTGACCATGCTGCTGGTCGAGCAATTCGCCGCCGCCGCGCTGAACGTGGCCGATTACGGCTACGTGCTGGAAAACGGCAGCATTTCCGTGCACGGGCCGGCCGAAAGCCTGAAGACGGATCCGAAGGTGATCGCGGCCTACCTGGGCGGCGGGCATTGAACATGGCCTGACAAGGCGCTTGCTGCGCATTGTCAAATCCTCTACACTGCGCGCTTCCTTTCCCGCAGTGTAGAAAAGGTCTCATGCGCAGCGCCAGCCCGTTTCCCCTGTTTTTTCCCCCGCTCTTTTACCTGCTCTTGCCCGCCGTTGCCTGCGCCGGGGAGGCGCCGCTGCAGACAGTTGACATTACCGCCGCCAGCGGCCTGCAGCAGCGGCGCGACGACACGGCCGCGAAAATCATCGTCAGCCGCGACGATCTTGCCCAATATGGCGACGGCAGCCTGGCGGCGGCCCTGAAGCGCCAGCCCGGCGTCTCCGTCGTCGGCGGCGAGGTGCGCATGCGGGGCCTGGGCGCCGGCTACACGCAAATGCTGATCAACGGCGAACCGGCGCCGCCCGGTTTTTCCATCGAATCGATCGCCCCTGAGATGATCGAGCGCATCGAGATCCTGCGCAGCGCGACGGCCGAATACAGCATGCAAGCCGTCGCCGGCAGCATCAACGTAGTCTTGCGCAAGGGCGCCAGCGGCGCCGAGCGTGAATGGAAGCTGGGCGCGGGCCGGCAGGATGGCCGTTGGCAGCCTGCCGCGTCCTTGCGCGTGGCGGACAAGCTGCCCGGTTTCGCCTATTCGCTGACGGGGGCGGTCGAGCGCACGGCCGATGACGTGGCGGGAGGGACGGTGGAAACGATGTCCGATCCCGCCGGCACGCCGCTGGCGCTGCGCGACACGCGCACGCGCAATGCCTCGTCCGTCAACAAGGCCAGCCTGACGCCGCGCCTGCACTGGACGCTGGACAATGGCGACGCCATCACCTGGCAAAGCCTGCTGGACTGGTACCGCACGGGGTTTGACGGCGTGGCCAGCGAAACGGCCTTGCTGGGCATGCCCACGGCGTATCCGCGCAATGGCGCCACTTCGCAAGCGAGCGTGTTTTCCGCGCGCAGCGACGTGAGCTGGGCGCATTCGCTGGGGGCGGCGGGCAAGCTGACGGCCAAACTGGGCGTCAACCACAACCGGCGCGATACGGATTACGTTTTCCATGGCGATGCGGCCGGTGGTGCGCCCCTGCTGCTGCGTGGCGTGGTCTCCGACGCCATTGACGATAGCGTCAACAGCAGCGGCAAATACCTGGGAAGGCTGGGCGGCGGCCATGCCCTGAGCCTGGGCTGGGACGGCAGCCTGATACGCCGCAGCGAGTCGCGTCGCCAGCGCGACACGTATTTTGCCGGCGCCGCGCCGTATGCGCTCGATGAAGACTATATGGCCGACGTGCGGCGCCTGGCCCTGTATGCGCAGGATGAATGGGACGTGACGCCGCGCCTGCAAATGTATGCGGGCGTGCGCTGGGAGGGACTGCAGACGGCGACCGAGGGCCGCACCCTGAGCGCAGTGCGCACGCGGGCCAAGGTCTGGAGCCCCGTGGCGCAGCTGCTGTGGAAGTTGCCGCAGCAGGAACGCGACCAGCTGCGGCTGGCGCTGGCGCGCACCTACAAGGCGCCCGCCACGCGCAACCTGGTGCCGCGCCGTTACACCATCAACAATGGCAACAGCGCCAACAATCCCGATTTCCAGGGCAATCCCGACCTGCGCCCGGAACTGGCGTGGGGCCTGGACGCGGCCTGGGAAAGCTATTTCGGCAAGAGCGGCGTGGCCAGCCTGTCGGGCTACGCGCGGCGCATCAGCGACGTCACCGTGCAGCGTTTGTTCCAGCACGATGGCGTCTGGACGGCCAGCCCGTTCAACAATGGCACGGCCACGGTGCGCGGCATCGAGATGGATGTGAAATTCCCCCTGCGGACCTGGTGGGCGCAGGCGCCCGATCTCGACGTGCGCGCCAACGCGGGACGCAACTGGTCGAGCGTCGCCGCCGTGCCGGGACCCGGCAACCGCCTGGCGGGCCAGGTGCCGGCCACGCTCAACCTGGGACTCGACTGCCGGCTCTCGCCGAAGATGAGTATGGGCGGCAATCTGCACGTGCAGACGGGCGGGCTGGCGCGGCTCGATGCGCACGCCAGCAGCCATGCGGGCGTGCAGCGCACGCTCGACGCATATGCGTTGTGGCAGCCGGACGCGAAAACGCGCGTGCGCCTGTCGGCGGCCAACCTGCTGCACCAGCAGCAGTTGCAAGGGCAATCCTATGTGGATGGGCCGGGACGCAGCGACAGCGTGACGCGCCTGGACGGCAGCGCGTCGCTGCGCCTGATGTTCGAGCGCAGCCTGTAGGCATCAGTGTTTGGTGGGCTTTTCCTGCTGCACCAGGATGAACGGGCTGACGACGACGGCCCACAGGGACGCATCGGCCGCTTGCCAGTCCAGCGCCTGCTGGTCCGAGACCTTGGCGACCTTACCGTCGACCATCCATTGCGTGATGGTGGCCTTGTCGTCGTGCGAGATGCGCACGGCCACTTCGACCAGGTCCAGCTCGTTGGCGACCCAGACGACATTGCCTTGGGCGAAGTGCTTTTCCAGTTCGCTCCAGGCCAGGCGGGCCGTTTCGCTGTTCACTTTGAGGCGCAGTTCGGTGTCTTTTTCAGGATTGGTTTGCATGCGAAATATCAAGTTGCGGTGAGTCGGGTGCCGTTGCGCGCGGTTTATTTGCCTGGCAAGGCTTCCACGTGCGGCGTCGGCGTACCCTGCCATGTTAACCGATAGGCGGCACCTTTGCGAACATTGCCCACGAGGGCGGGGCGGAAGCAGGCCAGGTTGGTGCCGCTGGCGTGCCGGACGCTGGGGAAGATCACGCCCATGGAACCGGCCTCGAGCAGGATGGCGGCCAGGTCTTGCGAGGCGATGTAGCTGGCCGGGTCCAGGCAAGCCTGGTAGCGTTCCTGGCCGCGCAGGTCGTGGAAGCTGGCGGAAAAATCGGCCAGCAGCGACTGGTAGCTGGCGCTGTCGTCAAAGTAATCGATTTCCTGGTATTCCACGGTCTTGTGGAAAATGATTTCTGCCAGCGCCGTGGGCATGTCGAAGGCGCAATACCAGGCGCCCCGTTCGCCATCGTTGAAGCGCGCCCCTTCCGGGCGGGCATACGTGTAGGCGGCGTTGATGATGCGAAAGTGCGGCACGCCAAAAACCAGCTCGTCCACGCCAATTCCTGGCGCGCCGCCGTACTCGGCCACCAGGCGCGCGTTGGTGGCGTTATCGAGCTCGAACAGCTCGCGCAGGTGGTCGTCGTCCTCGGCCAGCGGCGCCAGCACGGAATCCTCCATGTCGGCGAAGCGCGACGGGATCAGGCGGCAGGTGTCGATCTGGCGCAAGGCGGCCAGCGGCGGCAGGGTGGAATTCGCGGCGGCCGGCACGATCACAGTCCTCCGCGGCGCGCGTCGAGCAGCTTGCGCACGGTCTGCATGGCCAGCAAGCCGCCGGCCAGCATCTGCGACAGGGGCGTGCGTCCGCCGAAGATCGGGTTCTTGTTGGGCAAACTTACCCATTCGTCGGCCAGCTTGTCGCCGTACAGGATGTGCAAGGCCTTGTAGATGCCCAGCAAATAGGAAATGCGCGTGATGCGGTCCACTTCCAGCACCCGGTCCGGGTGCTTCTTCCACTCGTACCAGGCGCTGCTGGACAGGCCGCCCAGCAATTCGCGCGCATCGTCGTCGCGCAGTTTCCACGCGGCGGCCAGCTTGAAAAAACCCTTTAATGCCGCCTGCGACAATCGCTCGCGCTCGGCTTTGGCGTTCAGGTCGACGAGGATGGCCGGCTCGAAGCGGCTCTTGGGGTAGGCGTAGGCGAGATTCATGATATATCCTTCAATAAAACTCTGTTTATGGATTGTTTATACTCCTTTTATGGATTCGCTGCAAGGGCCGCACGCATGAAAAACGGGGCGCGGCAGGACGTGTGTCCCGCTGCGCCCCGCAGGGTGGCCGGCTGCGCCAGCTTATCTTGCCGTGACGGTCACCGGCACGTTCAGCTGCGCCGTCAAGCCGTTATTGTCCAGCGCCACCACCTTCAGCGTATAGCTGCCGGCGACCGGTTGCGGCCAGGAGGCCGTGATGGTCATGCCACTCATGGAGAACTGCATGCCCAGCGGTGCGCCGTTGATCGAGATCCACAGCGCGTTCGCGCCGGGCGCCGTCAGCACGATGCTGCCGCTCATGGCCTTGCCCGCCACGCCCGTCATGGCGGCGGCGCTGATCGTGGGGCCGGCGGCGGCGATTTTCACCGTGGCCACGGCCTGGCCCGTCAAGCCCGTCTTCGTATCCTTGGCGATGACGGTCACGCTGTAGCTGCCCAGCACGGGGCTGGCCCAGCTGACGACGCCGGCGGCATTGACGGTCATGCCGGAAGGCGCGCCCGACAGGCTGTAGGTGACGGCGTTGGGTGCCACCGTCGTGGCGGTGAACGACAGGGCCACGCCGGGCTTGCCGCTGACGCTGGCGACCGTCACGACGGGCGGCAGCGGGGCGGCGATGGCCACCGTGTACAGGCCCTTGCCGCTCAGGCCAGTCTTGCTGTCCGTGGCCGTCACGGTGACGGCGTAGGTGCCGGCCACGGGCGCGGCCCAGCTTACCAGGCCGGCGCTGCTGATGACCATGCCGGCCGGCGCACCGGCGAGCGCGTAGCTGACGGGATTGGCGGCCGTGACGCTGACATTGAATGCCAGTGCCGTGCCCACCTTGCCGGTGATGGCGCCGGCGGCGACGACGGGCGGCGCGACGGGGGCGATGACGATGCTGTACACGCCCTGGCCGCTGAGACCGCTGACGGTATCCTTGGCCACCATGGTCACGGCATAGGTGCCGGCGACGGGGGCGGCCCAGCTGACCACGCCCGTGGCGGCGATGCTCATGCCGGCCGGCGCGCCCAGCATGGTGTAGCCGAGGGGATTGGCTGCGGTGGCCGAGACGGTGAACGACAGCGGCTTGCCGGCCGCGCCGCTGATGCTGGCCGGCGCCACCACGGGGGCTGTCGAGGCGATCTGCGTGCCCGACAGGCTGGCCAGCAGGCTTTTCACGTTCGGCGTGCCCAGGCCGCCCAGCGGGTCATAGCCGACCCTGGCCGTGCACACGCTGCAGGTGCCGTTGCTGCCCCGCGTGATGTCGGCAAAGCTGCTGGCGAAGGTACCGGGCACGGTGGCGATCTGGCCGTACAGCATGCTGTGCGGCAAGCCGAGCGCCGTCTTGGCCTGCAGCGCGCGGCTGGCGTTGGCGATGGCGACCAGGCCGGCCCATTGCGGCGTGGACAGGCTGGTGCCGCCGATGCTGAGCCAGCTGGCGGTGCTGCTGCCCTGCGCCATCACGGCCGTGTACTGGCCCGTGGCGGGGTCGGCATTGAAAGCCACGTCGGCCACGTTGCGGCGCAGCAGGTTGGTCAGGCCGGGCACGCTTGCCGTCTGGTAGCTGGGCAGTGCCGTGTAGGCGCTGATGCCGCCGCCCGTGCCGGACCAGGCCGCTTCGCTGCGCACGCCGCTGCCGCTGTAGCTGAGCGTGGTGCCGCCCACGGCCAGCACGTTGGGCGACACGGAGGGCCAGGACACGCCGCTGCCCGAGTCGCCCGTGGCGGCCAGGTAGCTCATGTTCTTGCCCGTGAAGGCGCTGTCGACGGAGGCCGTCCAGCTGCCTTCGGCGGCGCCAAAGCTCATCGACACGACGCCAGGCCCCATCAGGTTGGCCAGGCGCACGGCGCCCAGCAGGCTGTTGATGGAGGCGTCGGGCGCCTCGATTAGCACGATGCGCGCCAGCGGCGCCGTGGCATGCGCCCACTGCACGTCGAGCGCGATTTCCATGGCCCAGCCCGAGTTATAGGCGGGCGCGGTGGCCGTCATGGTGCTCGACGGCGTGTTGTACACGACGGAAAATTCGCAGCCGCTGGCCGGGGCGGGCGGCAATGGCAGGGCGGCATTCGTGGCGATGGCTTTGGTGGTGCAGCCGGGTAAGCCGAATTTCTGGTTGAAGATGGCCAGTTCGGCCGCCGCGTTCGGGTTATGCATGGCGTCGACGATATAGATCGTCTGCCCGGCGCCCAGCTGGGCCGCCTGGGCCGGCGTCAGCGCCGTGCCCGCCGCCGGCAGGGCGGGCAGGTCGTAGGCGGCGCGGATTTGCGCGGGAGAATAGGTGGCCACGACGCTGCTGCCGGCCATGGGTGCGACGGTATCCGCCGCACCGCCGGACAGCAGCGGCGCGCTGTCTTGCGCCGCCTGCTGCGCGGCGGCGATCTTTTGCGCCGTCAGGCGCCGCGTGCTGACGTCCGTCATGGCGCCGGCTACCCTCTGCAAGTGCGGGCGCCAGTGGGCCGAGCCGCTGCTGTTGGCGTTGTCGCGCCCGTCAGGCGCATCGAGCAGGGCCGGGGCCGCATGGAACATCGGTTGCGCCACCAGCGCGCCGACGGCGGCGGGGATGACGGGTACCTCGACGCTGAACTGGGTCGCGGCCGTGGCGACGGCGGCGGGCGGCGCCGCTGTCTCCTGGCCGGGGCCGCAGGCGCCCAGCAGGATGGCGGCCGTGGCGCCCAGCAGCAGGCGCCCGTGGCGGGGATGCGGGGGAATGAATTTTTTCATGGCGAAACTCTCCGAGTTGGGCGAGGGCCACATCTCGACAATGCATCCAGGCTGGCACCGCGCGCTGGCGGTTCCGGTCCTGCACATTGGCAGCCCCGCTGCCATGGCGCTTGCGCGCGGTAGGCCGGTGGCTTTGCGTCCCCGCCTTTCGACGGGTTTGCCCTCAGAACTGATCATGCATCATCAGGAATTAGCTGATGCGTTATCGATTCTAGCGAATTTGCCAAATAAGTGTTAGCTATTTTCAATCAATATTTTTATTTTTGCCATAAAATGTGGCAAATTTTCCTATTGATTGATGGAATCTTGTCAGCCTGATTAAGTCTTAAAGGCAAGGTTATCAGTGATGTATCGACGGGCGACAGTGTTTTTCCACGATAACGCTGATCGTTCTTCCTGTTGAATTGGCGAATTTAATGAATTCAGCGAATATACCATTTTAAATCGTCAATCCTCGAACACCATGCCCTGATACGGCGCTGCGCGGCAGGCCGCCAGCCGCTGCGCCAGACTGCCCGCATGGGCTTCCAGCTGGTGGCCGTCCGGATCGAGAAAATACAGGGAATCGCCGGCGCTGCGGTTTTGTTGCCATTCGGGCACGCCGGCGGCGCGCAGGCTGGCGGCAAAGGCGGGGAAGTCTTCCTGCGAGATGGAAAACGCATAGTGCGTGTAGCCGTTCGCGCTGATCGCCGTGCCCGCATCCAGCGACAGGCACAGCCACAAATCCCCGGCCGACAGGTAGGCGCCCCTGTCCCAGCGCGCATGCAGGCGCATGCCCAGCGTATCGCGGTAAAAGACGACGCTGCGATCAAGGTCGTGTACGGACAGGGTGAGGTGGTTCAGGCCGGTCAGCATGGTGCTGGATAACTTTCAGGTGGGGGAGGCCTGTATCCGTCATTGCCATGATTTGATATGACTTTGTTCCACAGGAGTTTGAGATACAGCAGCAAGGTCATAAAGCTCACGGCGCCTGACCAAACCGTAGCGAGCGGCAGTGAGGCTCGGCGCCCCCTTGCGGCCGAGAAGCGCAACCGTGCCAGGGCACGGTGAGCATCGCCGGCCGCAAAGTGCGACGCGCAGTAGGTTTGGGCCGGTGCCATCAGGCAGGCTCGGCGTGCTCCACCATCAATTGCACTTTCGTCGTGCCATTGTATTCATTCGCATCGAGCCGGAAGGCAACCCTTGTCCGTTCGCCCAGGGCGTCCGTATGCCCGAACCAGATGGCGTCGAAGCGCACGCCGTTCTTTTCCAGCAGCAGTTTCAAATGGCGCTCTTTTAATATGCGCTGGCTGACGACGCGGAATTCGTCGCAGAAGACGGGCGGGGCGAAGCCCTGGCCCCACACCTGGCCATCCATCAGTTCGATGAAGGCCGTCGTGTAATACGCGTCTTCCAGCGGGCCGTCCGTTTCCACCACCCGTTCCAGCTGTTGCTGGCTGAGCCAGGCCTGGCCCACGGCTTCGAAGGCCTGGGAAAAGGCGTCGAAGGCGTCGGCGCGGATGGTCAAGCCCGCCGCCATGGCGTGGCCGCCGAACTTGTCGATCAGGCTGGGCGCCCGTTTCGACACGAGGTCGAGCGCGTCGCGCAAGTGGAAACCGGGAATCGAGCGGCCCGAGCCCTTGATCCAGCCATCGGCGCCCGGTGCAAAGGTAATCGTCGGGCGGTAAAACTTTTCCTTCAGGCGCGAAGCCACGATGCCGATCACCCCCTGGTGCCAGGATGCATCGAAGACGCTGATGGTGCTGCTGTTGGCCGGCTCGAAGTCGTCGAGGTGCAGCAGCGCCGTATCCTGCATTTCCGCCTCGATTTCGCGGCGTTTCAGGTTGATGTCGTTCAGTTGCTGGGCCAGCGCCCAGGCGCGGCCTTCGTCATCCGTGATCAGGCATTCGATGCCCAGCGACATGTCCTGCAATCGGCCGGCCGCATTCAGGCGCGGACCGAGGGCAAAGCCCAGGTCGAACGGCGTGGCGCTGCGCGCTTCGCGGCCCGCCACGCGGAACAGGGCGGCCACGCCCGCGTGCATATTGCCCTTGCGCATGCGTTTCAAGCCTTGCGCGACGAGGATGCGGTTGTTCGTATCGAGGCGCACCACGTCGGCCACTGTGCCCAGCGCCACCAGGTCGAGCAGGTTGTCGAGCTTGGGTTGCGTCTGCGCGTCAAAGATGCCGCGCCGGCGCAGCTCGGCCCGCAGGGCCAGCAAGACATAGAACACCACGCCCACGCCCGCCAAATGCTTGGACGGGAAACCGCAGGCGGGCTGGTTCGGGTTGACGATGACGGCCGCGTCGGGCAGGGTGTCGGCCGGCAAATGGTGGTCGGTGACGACGACCTGGATGCCGCGCCGGTTCGCTTCGGCCACGCCGTCGATGCTGGCGATGCCGTTGTCGACGGTGATGATGATGTCGGGCGACTTTTCGCGCGCCGTCAGTTCGACGATTTCCGGCGTCAGGCCGTAGCCGTACTCAAAACGGTTGGGCACGATGAAGTCGACGTCGGCGCCCATGGCGCGCAAGCCGCGTATGGCCACGGCACAGGCCGTGGCGCCGTCGCAATCGTAGTCGGCCACGATGACCATGCGTTTCTTGGCGGCGATGGCATCGGCCAGGAAGACGCCGGCCGCGCCGATGTGCAGCAAGCCGGACGGCGGCATCAGGGCCGCCAGTTCGCTCGACAGTTCTTTCGCGTCGGACAGGCCGCGCGAGGCGTACAGCCGGGCCAGCACGGGATGGATGCCGCCCTGGCGCAGCAATTCGGATTCACGGTAAGGGCAGGGACGGGTGGCGATGCGGGTACGGGTCATGATGCTTTCAACTTGTTCAGGGTAATCGCGCGCCAGAATTTGCGCTGCGCATGCTTGCTGGTGGTGACGTCCAGCCAGGCGTCGCGGTGGCTCAACACCAGGCGCAGCTGGCCCAGGCGGCCATCTTTCAAGGCCGCGAGCAGGGGCGCGAACCAGTCCGTTTCCAGCGCCTGCAGCTGTTGCAGCCACATGCCCCATTCCTGGGCCTGCGCCGCTTCGGTCAAGCCGCCCAGCACGACCATCGTATCGGATTGCTCCGCCAGCACACTGCTTGGACTGGCATCGCGGCGCGCCGGTTCCGCCAGCGCGGCCAGCCAGCCCGGTGCGTCCTTGGTATGCAGGCGGGCCGCACAGCTGGGCGCTTGCGCCGTGGCCACGCCCCCGCCCCAGAGCCAGAACGCATTGATGGCTTTCAAGCCCCGTTCTTCGCGCGCCGCATTGACCGGGTGTTCATGCCACAGCATCTGCACTTCGTTCTGCAGGCGGCGCGCGGCGCGCGCGTGCTCGCCTTCCGGCATCCACACGGACAGGTCTTGCGTGGTGGCGGCGTCCGGCGTGGCGCACTGCAAGTCGGACCAGCCATCGGCGCGCATGAACCAGGTGCCCGCGTCGCCATACGCGAGCGGCTGGCCGATCTCGTCGAAATACGGGGCGGCGATGTCGAACAGGGCGCGCCCGTCGGTCTCGCTCAGCTTGAGCTGGCGCAACTCTTCCAGGCTGATATGGCTGCGGGCGATGGCCAGGTGGGCCGGATGCAGCAGGAAGTAGCGTGCGCCCGGTTCCGGCGCGAGGCCGTAGCCGCGCATGGCCTGGGCGGCAAAGGCCACCTGCGCCGCCGCGCCGTTGGGCGCGGGCGACAGGCCCAGCGCATGCGCCAGCCACGCTTCATGCGGCAGCAGGCGGTTGGCGTTGTCAAAAGTTTCTAAATTGCAAGTGGAGGTGCGCGACAGCAGCGCTGCCAGCGCGGGCGCCTGCAAGACCTTGAGCAGGTCGGCAGCCAGTTCGGCGTTGGGCAAGGCGAAGGGCAGGACGAGGGTAAGTTGATTCATCCCGAGATTGTAGGCGATTGTGGTGCGGGCCGAGAAGGCGCATCTGTTTTCAGGCCCGCGCTGGCCACGCCGGCGGCGCTGGCAATGTGCAAAAAATTATAAAAATTTTATTGATATTGAGGGAAATTAATTTGCTTTTGAAAAGATAGTGGATATAATTGCGACAACTTAAATATCGGAAAGACAATCACCCCCTGCTGCGTGGTTGCGTCGTCTGGCTCCTGTGTCCCTCGAAACTGTATACAAGATCTGCCGGCTTCATTTTTTTAACAAGTCTCTTCTTGGAAGCCCACCTATGTATACATTCGCCGCTTTGCGCGGCCAGGCTGATCGCGCCCTGGCCCCCCGTACTTCCGCTCTTGCCGCCGCCGTGGCATGCCGTCAGGAGGCCGCATGACTACCTACAACCTGTCGACCACGGTCCACGTCTGCGAAGACATCAACAAGAATTTCGATATCCGCGACCTGCTGATCCAGGCCGGCTACTCGGTGCAAGGCGAACTGAACATCAAGAATTTCACCGTGCTCTTGCCCGATGATACGGAGTCGACCGTCAACACCCCGTTGTTCGGCATGCTCGATGCGGACACCGTGTACGTGCGTCCGGGCGACTGGGCCGCCAACTACAACGGCAGCTTCTCGACCATCGAGGTGACGATCGACAAGGGCAATGGCGATATCGTCCAGCTGAGCCTGCAAGTCATCATCGACCCCGTCAATGACGCGCCCGACGCGGCCGACAAGACGTTTACTTTGCTCAACGGCAACAATGTGGTGCTCAGCGAAGGCGATTTCGGTTTCCACGACGACGTCGAGCACAACGGTTTCAAGTCCATCGTCATCACGAATACCACCACGGCGGGCCAAGTCTTGCTCAACGGCGTAGCCGTAGCGGTGGGCACGGAAGTGTCGATCGACGACATCCGCGCGGGCCACCTGGTCTTCGTGCCGAGCCAGACCGTGGCGGGCGACTTCGACCTCGGTTTCAAGGTGCGCGATGACGGCGGCACGGCCGGCTGCAATGCGCAAGACTTGAGCCTGGCGCCCCATTACCTGACCTTCAAGGTGCCGATGGCCCACCTGGGCGACTTCGTCTGGGAAGACAAGAATGCCAACGGCATGCAGGACGCGGGCGAGGCGGGCATCGCCAATGTGGTCGTGCAATTGAAGGATACGGCCGGCAATGTGGTCGCCTCCACCACGACGGACGCCAGCGGCGGCTACCACTTCGACGTCAACCCGGGCACGTATTCCGTGACCGTGGTCGCGCCCGCCGGCTATGTGCCGACGGCAGCGAACCAGGGCGGCGACGCGGGCAAGGACAGCAATATCGATGCGGCCGGCAAGATGGCGCCCGTGACCCTGGCGCCGGGCGAAACCAACCTGACCCTCGATGCGGGCCTGTACCGCACGGCCGAGCTGGGCGACCGGGTCTGGTTCGACACGAACAAGAATGGCGTGCAGGACGCGGGCGAAGCGGGTGCTGCTGGCGTGAAAGTGACCTTGCTCGATGCATCGGGCAACGCCGTCGGCAGTCCGTTGGTGACGGATGCGAACGGCAACTACCTGTTCACGAATCTGAAACCGGGCGCCTACAGCGTGCAGTTCGATAAAACCACCTTGCCAGCCGGCTATACCTTCACGGGCCAGGACCAGGGCGGTGACGAGCAGCGCGATTCGGACGCGAATGCCGACGGCCGCACGGCGCAAGTGCTGCTGGCTTCGGGCGACAGCAATCACAGCGTGGATGCGGGCATCGTGGCCTTGCCGGCCACCCTGGGCGACCGGGTCTGGCATGACAGCAACGCCAACGGCATCCAGGATGCGGGCGAAGCGGGCATCGGCGGCGTCACCGTGCAGCTGAAAAACGCGGCCGGCAGCGTGATCGGCTCGACCCTGACGGACGCTACCGGCTATTACAATTTCAGCGGCGATCCTGGCACCTATTCGATCGCCGTCGTGGCGCCCGCCGGCTATTTGACCACGGTCAAGGATGCGGGCGGCAACGACGCGCTCGACAGCGACATCAATGCGCAGGGCAACAGCGGCCAGGTGACGGTCGCTGCCGGCCAGAACTACAAGGACCTCGATGCCGGCCTGTACAAGACGGCATCCATCGGCGACCGCGTCTGGTTCGATGCGAATGGCAACGGCACGCAAGATGCGGGCGAGGCGGGCATGGGCGGTGTGAAAGTCAACCTGTACAACGCTAATGGCGCCGTCGTGGCCAGCGCCACCACGGATGCGAACGGCAATTATCTGTTCAGCAACCTGGTGCCGGGCAGCTACTACCTGGGCTTCGTGCCACCGGCCGGCTATGGTTTCACCAAGGCCGATATCGGCGGTTATGCCACCGATTCGGACGTCAATCCGGCCACGGGTCTGACCACCGCCATGGCGGTCCTGAAATCGGGCGACGTGCAGCTGGACTGGGATGCGGGCCTGGTCAAACTCAACACGGCCTCCATCGGCGACCGCGTGTGGGAAGACAACAACTACAACGGCGTGCAGGATGCGGGCGAACTGGGCGTGGCGGGCGTGAAGGTCAACCTGCTCAACGCCAGCAACGTGGTCATCGCCTCGACGACGACGAATGCCAGCGGCAACTACCTGTTCAGCGAGCTGGCGGCCGGCAGCTACAAGGTCGAAGTCATCCGTCCATCGGGCTTTTATTACACCAAGGCCAACCTGGGCAGCGATACGGCCGATTCCGACGTCGATGTCAGCACGGGGCGCACGTCGCTGATCAACCTGGCCGCCGGCCAGAACGACATGAGCTGGGATGCGGGCATCTACCGCAAGGCCAGCCTTGGCGACAAGGTCTGGCGCGACGCCGACCATGACGGCGTGCAAGACTACAACGAGGCGGGTATCGCCAACATCAAGGTGCAGCTGTACTCGGGCAGCGGCGTGCTGCTGGCCACCACCTACACGAATGCCAACGGCAACTATCTGTTCAGCAACCTCGATCCGGGCAGCTATTCGCTCAAGTTCGACAAGTCGGGCGTGTATCACGCCGGCTACGCCATGGATACGTGGCGCTGGGGCGCGAAGAACATTGGCACGAATGACAACATCGATTCGGACGTCAACAGCAATGGCACGACGGCCAACGTGGTCTACACGGACATATTGAAACTGGCGTCGGGCCAGAACGACATGAGCTGGGATGCGGCCATCACGCCCATCGTCATCGACCTCAACGGCGACGGCGTGCACACGATCGCCCGCGCCGACTTCCACGGCAGCTTCGACCTGCTGGGCACGGGCAGCGCCATCCAGACGGGCTGGGTTTCGGCCCATGACGGCTTGCTGGCCATCGACAGCAATGGCAATGGCAAGATCGACAATATCTCCGAGTTGTTCGGTGGTAACGAGAAGGGCACGGGCTTCGCCAAGTTGTCCAGCTATGACTCGAACCACGACGGCGTGGTCGATGCACACGATGACAAGTTCGCCGAGCTGCGCATCTGGCGCGACGCCAACAGCAATGGCGTCACGGACGATGGCGAGCTGATGTCCTTGCACCACGCCGGCGTGGCCAGCCTGGCCGTGAGCTACACGGAACTGCCTTTCCTCGATGCCAACAGCAACCTGCACCTGGAGCGCAGCAGCGCCACCCTGGCCGACGGCAAGACGGTCGACATGACGGACGTGTATTTCAACGTCGACGCCAAGGATGCGGCCGCCGCCGGCGTGCATCTGCCCAGCATGGCCGACCTGCTGCGCGACGACAGCACGCTCGACGTGGTGCTGGGCCAGGATGGCACGGTGACCACCGTCGCCGCCGCGCCGGCCGCCGCCGCAGCAGCCCCTGCCGCGGAAGCCCAGGCCCAGTGCGAAATGGCCGACCTCTTGCGCCGCGCCATGGCCCACGCAACGACCCAGCCCCAGGAAATGGCTGCCTGATGTCCCTTGCCGGGCCATGAGCCTGCCCGGCAATGCCGCACCGGCGCACCCGTCACGGGGCGCCGGCGCTTTCCACGCTTTTTTCCACACTTGATAATAGAAATAGGGAAACCACGATGAAACAATCCATGCACCTGATCGTTCGCGGCGCCATCGCCGCAGCCGCTTTCGCCCTCGCCAGCGGCAGCGCCCTGGCCGCCTCCAACCTGCAAGTCGTCGATTCGCACAGCGTCAGCCTGTTTACGGCTGCCGGTGGCGCCTTCGGCTCGGGCAGCGCCATCTCGCCGACCTTGTGGGAAGTCAAGTACGACAGCAACACGTTCCTGGCGTTTTGCCTCGATCCCCATGTCGCACTGAGCAACACGTCGAACAGCTACAGCAGCGGCGCCTTCGCCGCCAGCGATTCCGTCAAGCGCCTGTATGAAGGGTATTACGCTTCGTCCATCGCGGCCGTATCGACCAGCGCCAACAGCGCCGCCGCCTTCCAGCTGGCCCTGTGGGAATTGAATAACGACAATACGAACCTGTTGACGGGCGACCTGCGCTTCAAAAACCTCAGCAATGCCGTTGTCAGCCAGGCCAACACCATGCTGGGCGTGGCCACGGGCAATGGCGCGATCCAGAACCTGTACAACTACACGAGCTTGACGAGCGTCAACCCAGCTTCGCAAACCTTGCTCAGCGTATCGCCTGTGCCGGAAGCGCAGATGTGGGCCATGCTGGTCGCGGGCCTGGGCTTGCTGGGCTTCATGGCGCGCCGCCGCAAGGGCGCTTCCGCGCTGAATTAATCATCGCTCATCGCTCATCGCGCAAGCGATAGCGTTCCCGCTGCGGCGCGCCCGACCGGCGCGCCGCAGCTTTTTATTGTGAACCCATCATGACCCCACCCCCCGATACTTCCATCGCTTCCGCCGGCATCTCCACCGATGCCATCGCCGACGCCATCGTCTTCCTGGCACGCTTTTTCGGCGTGACCGTGCAGGCCGAGCGCCTGCGCGCCAGCGTGGCGGCCCAGGCAGGCCCGGCCGCCGCCGACTTCCTCGAACAGGCGCTGGCGCACGCCAGCCTGGCCGGCACCGCGTTGCCGATAGACAAGCCGCGCCGCCCCACGGAAATGCCGGCCTTGCTGCTCAACGGGGAAGGGCAGGCGCTGGTGGTGCTGGCCATTGCCGACGGTAAATATGAATGCCATGTGCCCGGCATCGCCGGCAGTGCCTGGTTTGACGCCGCCGCGCTGGCGCGGGAAGTGCCCGATGGACGCTGGGTAGCGGTGCGGCCCGTAATGTTTTTCGACCAGCGCAGCTTGCTCTACAGCATGCCGGTGGCGGGGCGCTGGTTCTGGGATGTCTTCAACCGCAACCGCTGGGTCTTCCGCTGGGCCCTGCTGGGCACCCTGGTGCTCAATGTCATCGGCGCGCTGGTGCCGTTCTATGCGATGGCCGTGTATGACCGCGTGATCCCGAACAATGCCACGTCCAGCCTGTGGGTGCTGACGATTGCTGTCGTGACGCTGACGGGCTTCGAGCTGGCCCTGCGCCTGCTGCGCGGCGAACTGGTGGAAACGGCGTCGCGCCGCATGGACGTGGCGCTGTCGTCGAACATTTTCGCCCAGTGCTTGCGCCTGCGCGCGGCCAGCCGGCCCGCCTCGGGGGGGACTTTGGCCAATACCGTGCGCGATTTCGAATCCGTGCGCGAATTCTTCGCTTCCACGACCCTGACCACCCTGGGCGACTTGCCGTTCCTGCTGCTGTTCCTGCTGGTGATCGCCCTGGTCGGCGGCTGGCTCGTGCTCGTGCCCCTGGCAGTCATCCCGATCCTGCTGCTGGTGGCCTTCGCCTCGCGCGCGGCCCTGGCGCGCCACGTGGCCGCCTCGATGCAGGAAAGCGCGCAGCGCACGGCGCACCTGTTTGAAACCATGAATGGCCTCGACACCATCAAGGCGCTGGGCGCCGAAGCGTGGAGCCGGCGCAAATGGGAAAGCCTGACGGTGGCCATCGCCGCCAACAGCGTCGAGACGCGCGAAATCGTCAGCCGGGTCAACTACATCAACACGGCCGTGCTGGCCCTGTCCGGCGTGGCCGTGGTGGCCACGGGCGCCTTGCTGATGGGCGAGCATCTGCTGACCCTGGGCCAGATCATCGCCGTGAGCATGCTGACGGGCCGCGCCCTGGCGCCCGTGAGCCAGATCGCGGGCCTGATCATACGCTGGGAACAGACCAAGCTGTCGTATCACGCACTCAATAAAATCATGGAAGCGCCCACCGACGACGACGCGGCCAGCCTGCAGGCGCCGCCCCTGTCCGGGCGCATCGAATTTCGCGACGTGGGCTTTGCCTACCCGAATTCGCCGCCGCTGCTCGATAAGCTCAATCTGCAGATCCGCCCCGGCGAACGGGTCGGCGTGATCGGCAAGCTCGGTTCAGGCAAGAGCACCTTGCTGCGATTGCTGCTGAACCAGTACGGCCCGCAAAGCGGCAGCGTGCTGTTCGACGACCTGGCCAGCACTCAGCTGGACCCCTTGAGCCTGCGCCGCCAGATCGGCTACGTGCCGCAGGACGTGACCCTGTTCCACGGCACCCTGCGCGAAAACATCGAACTGGGACGCAGCCAGCCCGGCGACGAGAGCCTGCTCGACGCCATCCGCCTGGCCTGCCTCGACGACATCATCACCCAGCTGCCCAACGGCGTGGCGACGGAAGTGGGCGAGCGGGGCGAACGCCTGTCCGGCGGCCAGCGGCAAGCCGTGGCCATGGCCCGCGCCTTGCTGGTGAAACCGCCGATGCTGCTGCTCGATGAGCCGAGCAGCATGTTCGACCCGGCCACCGAGCAGCGGCTGATCGGCCGGCTGCGTACCCTAAAAGAGACGACCATCGTGCTCGTGACGCACCGCATGGCCATGCTGGCGCTGGTGGACCGCCTGATCGTCTTCGACAAGGGGCGCATCGTGGCCGACGGCCCGCGCGATGACGTCATGCGCGTCTTGAACAGCCAGGCGGCCAAGCCTGCGGTGGAACAGGGAGTGGCGGCATGAGCGCCGTGAACGCCCCGAACGCCCGCCCTCTGCCGGCGGCCCACCCGGACCCGGAACGCGAACCGCAGCGCATCGTCATCCGCATGCTGGCCCTGATCGCCGTGCTGCTGGTGCTGGTGCTGGCCTGGGCCATGTTCGCCCAGCTCGACGTCTCCGTGAATGGCCGGGGCGCCATCACGCCGCCATCGCACCTGCAGGAAGTGCAAAGCCTGGAAGGGGGGATCGTGCGTGAAATGCTGGTGAAACCGGGCCAGCGCGTGCGCCGCGGCGACTTGCTGCTGCGCCTGGACACGGCCCAGTACGAAGCCAACCTGGGCGCCAGCGTGCAGAATCGGCTGGCGGCGCTGGCGGGCAGGGCGCGCCTCGATGCGCTGCTGTCCGGCGGCACGCCCCAGTTTGCGCCGGAATGGCAGAAAGAAGCGCCCGAGCTGATCGCCAAGGAAACGCAGCTGTGGCGCGACGGCCAGCGCGAATTCGCGTCGGCCACGGCGGCCGCGCGCGAAGGCGTGACGCGCCGCCGCGGCGAGCTGGCCGAGGCGCACAGCCGCATCGCCCAGCTGGACACAGGCTTGAGAATCGCCCTGGAAAGCCTGTCCATCGAGGAGAGGCTCTTCAAAGAGGGTGCCGGTTCGCGCGGCGACTATCTGAATGCGCAGCAGCGCGTGCAGCAGCAACGCACGGAACTCGACAGCCTGCGCACCTCCGTGCCGCGCTTGACGGCCACCCTGGCCGAGGCGCAGGCGCAGGCGGGCGAAGTGGAAGCGCGCATGCGCGGCCAGTGGGGCGCGCAGCGCAGCGAATATGAAACCAAGGCCGGCGCCCTGGCCAGCACCGTGAAAGGCCAGCAGGACCAGGTCAGCCGGCGCGACGTGACGGCGCCCGTCGACGGCGTCGTCAACCGCGTGCTGGTGGCAACCGTCGGCGGCGTGGCGCAGCCGGGCAAGCCGATACTGGAAATCGTGCCGGCCGATTCGGAAATGCTGATTTCCGTGCGCGTGAAACCGTCGGACATCGGTTTTATCCATGTGGGACAGAGCGCGTCGGCGAATGTGCTGGCGTACGACGCCACCACCTACGGCCGCATGAAGGCGCAAGTGGTGCGCGTGGGGGCGGACGCGATTCCCGACGAACGCAACGAACCGTACTTCGAGGTGCAGCTGAGCACCGACCGCAGCCAGCTGACGGCGCACGGCAAGGTTTTGCCGGTGACGCCAGGCATGCCCGTCGACGTGGGCATCCTGACGGGACGCCGCTCGGTGCTGCAATATGTGTTCAAGCCCGTGCTGCGCGGCTTGCAGTCTTCCCTGCAGGAGCGGTGATGCGTGCTTTCTTGATATTTATCACACTGGCGTGCGCCGGGATGGCGGCGCAGGCGCAGCTTCCCGGCACGTTATCCGTCCAGTCCGCGCGCGGCTTGCCTGCCTTGCTGGCGCGCGCCGTGCCGCGCGATCCGCAGGTGATCGCGGCGCAGGCGGCGCTGGCCGCCACCGAAGCGCGCTACAAGCAGGCCCGTTCGCGTCTGTTCCCGACTGCGGCGCTGCAGGCGACGCGGGGGCGCAGCAACGACCTCGATGGGACGCAGGAGGTCGAGCGCCGCACGCACCAGGTGGAAGCGAGCGTGCGCTGGAACGTGTACAACGGCGGCGCCGACCGCGCCGAACTCGATGCGGCCGAGCGCGAGATGGCGGGCGCCGCCTTCGACGTGGAGCGGGCGCGCGCGGAAAGCGCGGAAAAGCTGGCCGAAGCGTATTTCGACATGCAGCGCCTGGAACGCAGCCTGCAGCAGTCGCAGGAACGCCTGCGCGACGTGACGCAGCTGGTGCGGCAGGTGACGCGCCAGGCGGAACTGGGCAAGTCGTCTGAAGTGGAGCGCGAACTGGCGCAAAGTTCGCAGCTGGACGCGGAACTGGTGCACGACGGTTTGCTGACGGACCAGCAGGCGGCGCGCATCAAACTCGAGGCGCTGGCTTTCGAGCCGGTGGCGCAGTTTGCCGATTTCGCCTTCGCGCCGCTGCCGGCGCAGGCATTGGAGAATGCCGATACGCAGCAGGCGCAGTTGCGCGCCGCGCGCGAGCGGGCTGCCGCGGCCCAGTTGCGCGTGCGTGGCGTGGCCGCTACCCTGGCCCCCAAAATCGACCTGAATGTCAGCCATCTGCTCAATAACAAGACCACGCCGCCGCCGTCGACCATCCAGCAGCGGGGCTGGTCGGTGGGCGTCTCCTGGGAAATCCCGCTCGGCGGGGGCAGCCTGGCGCAGCGCGACGAGAGCATCAGCCGCGCCCAGGCGGCCGAGGCGGACGTGGCGCGCGCCGAGCAGGGCACGCGCGCCGACCTGGCCAGCATGCTGCCGCGCATCGCCAATGCGCAGCGCACGCTGGACCTGCTCGACGAGCAGGAAAGGAAGATGGCCTTCGTCGTGCGCGGCGGGACCATCCAGTACGAGGCGGGCCGGCGCAACCTGCAGCAGGTCATCCAGACGCGCGACAGCTATTTCACGATACAGCAGCGGCGCATCGACCAGCTGCACCGTCTGACCCTGGCGCAGATGCGGCAATATGCGCTGGCGGGGCAGCTGTTGCGCGTTTTCGGCCTGGCGCAGGAGGCAAAATAGGCTAGCTGTGCGCTGTTTCACGCAGACTTGATGCATGAAATGCCCATTGTGTGGCACACTGCGCGCTCGCATATCATCGTTGTCGCGGGAGCGCATGAGCATCATCAAACAATTTCCTTTTGAGTGGCAGGTCGGCGTACGCTATACGCGCGCCGGGAAACGCAGTGGCCGCAACAGCTTCATTTCCTTCATCTCCCTCATTTCCGTGGCCGGCATCGGCCTGGGCGTGGCCGCCCTGATCGTCGTCCTCTCCGTCATGAACGGCTTCCAGAAGGAAGTCACAGACCGGCTGATGTCGGTGCTGGCCCACGTCGAGGTGTTCGACACCAGCGGCTCCATGCCCAACTGGCAGGCGCAGGAGCGCGCCGCCTACGCCAACCCGCAAGTGAAAGCCGTGTCGCCCTTCGTGGAAACCCAGGGCATGCTGCTCAATGACGAAACCATGCGCCCGTCCGTCGTGCGCGGCGTGCTGCCGCAGCAGGAAGCCACCGTCTCCAGCGTGGCCGCCCAGATGAAACAGGGCAGTTTCAAGGATCTCACGCCCGGCTCGTACAACATCGTGCTGGGCATCGACCTGGCCAAGGCGCTGGGCGTACAAGTGGGGCAGAACGTCACCCTGATGCTCGAGCGCGAGCCGAGGGCGGGCGATCCGGCCAACGGCATCGTCATGCCGCGCATGCGCGCGCTCAAGGTGGCCGGCATCTTCGAGGCGGGCCACAATGAACTCGACGGCAGCCTGGCGTTTGTGAACATGCAGGACGCGGAGCAGCTGCTGCAGCTTGACGGCCCGTCCGGCCTGCGTCTGCGCCTGCACGACATGAACAAGGCGCCCCAGGTGGCGCGCGAACTGAAAGCCTCGATGCCGGGCCAGCTGTGGATGCGCGACTGGTCGCGCGCCAGTGCCAGCTGGTATGCGCTGGTGCAAAGCCAGAAGAACATGATGTTCATCATCCTCAGCATGATCATCGCCGTGGCCGCGTTCAACCTCGTCTCGACCCTGGTGATGTCGGTCACCGACAAGCAGGCCGATATCGCCATCCTGCGCACCCTGGGCGCCTCGCCGTTTTCCATCATGAAGATCTTCATGATCCAGGGCGCGCTGGTGGGCTTGCTGGGCAGTGCCCTGGGCGTGATCGGCGGCGTCGTGCTGGCGCTGAACGTGGGCGTCATCGTGCCCTTCATCGAAGGCATCTTCGGCCTGCACTTCATCTCCAAGGAAATCTACCAGATCAGCGCCGTGCCGTCGGACGTGCATTGGCTGGACGTGGCGCAGATCGGCCTGATCGCCTTTGGCCTGGCGCTGGTGGCCACCATCTACCCGAGCTGGCGCGCCGCGCGTGTCAAGCCGGCCGAGGCCCTGCGCTACGAATAACACTCCAAGAAACGATAAAGACCGCCTGAACAATGAGTATTTTCAAGAATTTGCCCTTCGAATGGCTGGTCGGCCTGCGCTACACGCGGGCCGGCAAGCGCAGTGGCCGCAACAGTTTTATCTCCTTCATCTCGCTCATTTCCATGGCCGGCATCGGCCTGGGCGTGGCGGCGCTGATCGTCGTGCTGTCCGTGATGAACGGATTCCAGAAGGAAGTGACTGACCGCATGCTGTCCGTGCTGGCCCACGTGGAAGTGTTCGACAACAGCGGCAGCATGCCCGACTGGCGCGCGGAAGCGGCGCAGGCCTTCAAGAATCCGGCCGTGAAGGGCGCGGCGCCGTTTGTGGAAACGCAGGGCATGCTGCTGCGCGACGATGCGCTGCGTCCCGCCATCGTGCGCGGCGTGCTGCCCGAGGAGGAGCCGAATGTGTCCGACGTGGCCGGCCAGACGCGCATGGGCAGCTTCAAGGCCCTGCAGCCGGGCACCTTCAATATCGTGCTGGGCATCGAGCTGGCGCGCGCCTTGCGCGTCAACCTCGGCGAAAAAGTCACCTTGATGCTGGCCCAGGGCCAGGTCACGCCGGCCGGCGTGCTGCCGCGCATGCGCAGCTTCACCGTCAGCGGCATCTTCCAGGCGGGCCACAATGAATTCGACGCCGGCCTGGCCTTCATCAATATCGAAGACGGCCAGCGCTTGCTGCGCCTCGACGGCCCGTCCGGCCTGCGTTTGCGCCTGGCCGACATGAACCAGGCGCCGCAAGTGGCGGCCGAATTGAAAAAATCCATGCCGGGCGACCTGTGGCTGCGTGACTGGTCCAAGCTGAATGCCAACTGGTTCGCCGCCGTGCAGACGGAAAAACGCATGATGTTCATCATCCTGACCCTGATCATCGCCGTGGCCGCCTTCAACCTCGTCTCGACCCTGGTGATGACGGTGACGGACAAGCAGGCCGATATCGCGATTTTGCGTACCCTGGGCGCCTCGCCCCGTTCCATCATGAAGATCTTCATGATCCAGGGCGCGCTGGTGGGCATCCTGGGCACGATCCTGGGCGTGGGCGGCGGCGTGCTGGTGGCGATGAACATCGACGTCATCGTGCCCTTCATCGAGCATTTGCTGGGCGTGCAGTTCCTCTCCAAGGACATTTACTTCATCAGCACCGTGCCGTCCGACCTGCGCTGGCCCGACGTCACCAAGATCGGCGTGCTGGCCGTGATCCTCGCCTTTTTGGCGACCCTGTACCCAAGCTGGTGGGCTGCCCGCGTCAAACCTGCGGAAGCCCTGCGCTATGAATAAACCACTGACTACGACCATGACCGATCTGAATAAACCTGCCTCCAACGGCGCTTCCGCCGATTCCGCCGTCCTTAGCTGCCGCGGCCTGGGCAAGACTTTCACGCAGGGCAGCTACAAGGTGCAGGTGCTGGCCGGCATCGACATCGACGTGCATCGCGGCGAGCGCGTCGCCATCGTCGGCGCCTCCGGCTCGGGCAAATCGACCCTGCTGCACCTGCTGGGCGGGCTCGATACGCCCACCAGCGGCAAGGTGACCCTGCTGGGCAAGGATTTCGCCACCCTCAGCGAAAAGGCGCGCGGCGACTTGCGCAACGCCTCGCTGGGCTTCGTCTATCAGTTCCACCACCTGCTGCCCGAGTTCTCGGCGCTCGACAACGTCGCCATGCCCTTGATGATACGGCGCATGAAGCGCGCGCCCGCCACCGAGCTGGCGCAGCAAATCCTCACGCGCGTGAACCTGGCCAAGCGCGTCACGCACACGCCGGGCGAATTGTCGGGCGGCGAGCGCCAGCGCGTGGCCCTGGCCCGTGCCCTCGTCACGCAGCCTGCCTGCGTGCTGGCCGATGAACCGACGGGCAACCTCGATCACGCCACGGCCGAACAGATTTTCGACCTGATGCTGGAACTGTCGCGCACCCTGGGCACCGCTTTCGTCATCGTCACCCACGATATCGAACTGGCCAAGCGCTGCGACCGCGTGCTGCGCCTGACGGACGAAGGGCTGCAGCCGTACCAATACTAAGGAACCGCCATGCTGTGGATCGACACGCACTGCCACCTCGACGCGCATGAATTCGGCAGCGAATCGCTGCAGGTGGCGGCGCGCGCGCAGCAGCAGGGCGTGGGCATGATCGTCGTTCCCGCCGTCGAACTTGCCAATTTCGCCATCGTGCGCGACCTGGCGGCAGCGGCGCCCAACGCCTGCTACGCGCTCGGTATCCACCCGATCTACGTGCCGCAGGCCACGGAAGACGATCTGACCGCCCTGCGCGAAACCGTGGCGCAGGCCATGCATGATCCGCGTTTTGTCGCCATCGGCGAGATCGGCCTCGATTTCTTCCTCCCGATGCTGTGCGAACCGGCCATGCGCGCCAGGCAGGAGCATTTTTTGCGCGAGCAGCTGAAGATCGCCCGCGACTTCGACCTGCCCGTGCTTGCCCACGTGCGCCGCTCGCAGGACATCGTCCTCAAGCACGCGCGCCAGATCCGCCCGAACGGCGGCATCGCGCATGCGTTCAATGGCAGCTTCCAGCAGGCGCAGGGCTATATCGATCTTGGTTTCAAGCTCGGTTTCGGCGGCGCGATGACGTTTACGCGCGCCTTGCAGATACGCCGCATGGCGAGCGACCTGCCTTTGGACGCCATCGTGCTGGAGACGGACGCGCCCGATATTTCGCCCAGCTGGATCCACCCGGGCCGCAACAGCCCCGAAGAATTGCCCCGCATTGGCGCCGTGCTGGCCGAATTGCGCGGCCTGGAACTTGCCGACGTGGCGGCGCAAACCAGCGCCAACGCGCGCGCTGTACTGCCTCGACTACCCCTGATGGAGTGAAACCATGAACAAGAAAATGCTTGCGGGCGCCCTGGCGGCCTGCCTTTCCAGCGCGTTTGCGCCCGCCATGGCGGCGGCCGGCGCCCAGTGCGACGGCATGCCGCGCCTCGACGTCACCACGCCGGCCGGCTTTTGCGTGGCCGTGCTGGCCGACGGCCTGAAATTTCCCCGTGGCGTGCTGCCGCTGACGAATGGCGACATCCTCGTCACGGACATGACGGGATGGACGCCGAAGCAGGGTAAATTGTGGCTGTTGCAGCGCAAGGCGGCCGGCCCGGGCTACGAGCGCAAGCTGCTGCTCGACAAGCTCGACCGCCCGAACGGCATCGTACAGGGGCCGGACGGCCTGGTCTACGTGGGCGAGGTGGGACGCATCTTCCGCTTCGACCTGCGCGATCCCGCCCGCGCCATCACCGACGTGATCGGCGGCACGGCCAAGACGCCGCGCCTGCCGGGCCTCGGCCTGCATCTGCTGACGAACATGCGTTTCAGCCCCAAGGGCGACCTGTACGTGAACGTGGGTTCGAGCACCGACCATTGCGAAAACGATGGCAAGGCGCCCGATCCGGCCAAGGCTTGTCCTTCGGCGGAAGGTCCGGAAGCGCTGGGCGCCATCCGCGAATACACGATGGCATGGCCGGCGGGCACGGTGGCGAGCTGGCGCACGCATGCGCGCGGCTTGCGCAATTCGATGGCGCTGGCCTTCCATCCTGCGACGGGCGAGCTGTGGCAGGCGGAAAACGCGCGCGACGCCATCCAGGCCGCCATGCCGCAGCTCAAAAGCGACGAGAACCTGCCGCATGAGGAGCTGAACCTGATCAAGGCCGACCGGCATTACGGCTGGCCGTACTGCTACGACGACAATGTCGCCAGTCCCGAATATCCGAAAACGGCTTGCGACGCCCAATTTGCGGCGCCCGAGCGCCTGCTGCCCGGCCATGCCGCGCCGCTGGGCATGACGTTTTACACGGCCAGCCGCTTCCCGGAGCTGTACAGGAACAGCCTGATCATCGGTTACCACGGCTACCGCAGCAACGGCCACCGCCTGGTGGCCCTGCTGCCCAACAAGGCCGGTGCGCCCTTGGGCAAGTCCGTCGAGTTGATCGGCAACTGGGAGCGCAAGGGCAAGCAGGGCAGGGGCGCGCCCGTCGACGTGAAGCAGGGCCAGGACGGCGATATCTATATGGCCGATGACCATAATGGCCTGGTGCTCAAGCTGCATTATGCGGCGCCGGGCAAGCCGTAAGCGGCCTTCATCCGACGTCCTCGCTGGCGTTGCGGCGGGCGTCGGCTTACGGCCTTTGGCCTAAGCCGACCTACTTGAGCATGTAGGTCGGATTGGCGTGGCAATGCCGCGCGTAATCCGGCGTCATTGTTGGCATTACGGGTGCCGTCGGTTTACGCTTGATCTCGCTCAGTGCGGGGCCGCCGCATCCTCCTACAATCGGCCTGATGTTCCCTGTCGACCAGGGATGACGGGAGGCTGCCATGAAACCTGCATTCATCGCGCTGCGCGAGTATTACCCGAGCGTGGCCGCCGTCGACCAGGCGGCCCTGTTCGGCGAAATCGGCTGGGAAGACTTGATCGGCAAGGATAATTTTGCCAACACCTGCGCCATCCGCGTCAGCCTGGCGCTGATCAAGGCCGGCATCCAGGTCAAGGGCCGCATGGCCATCCGCAAGGGGCCGTTCAAGGGCGCGCTGATCGAGCCGGGACAGGCCAAGCTGGCGCACATGCTGTCCAGTCCCTCGATGTTCGGCGCGCCCGAAAAATTCGTCAGGGAGGTTGCCATCCCGGGCGTCGGCCAGCGCCAGGGCCTCGTCGCCTTCTTCCGCATCCCCGGTTACCTGGGCGGCGCGGGCGGGCATATCGACATTCTGCTGCCTTCCATCGGCGTGAAGGTGTGCGGCTCCGAATGCTACTGGGATTGCGGCGAGGTGTGGTTCTGGGAATTGCGCTAACGCCTATTTGAACTTCTTCGACCGTCCGCGCGAGGCCGCGTTGTGTGCGCGCAGGATGGAATCGACGCGCTCGGACGCATCGCGCGACAGGTTTTGCGCCACGGCGATATCGGGGAAGAATTCGGGCAGGCGGTAGCTGAGCCAGGCATACGCGGAGTAGTAGCGGCAGGTGTCTTCCACCTGCTGCAGATTCTGCGTGCCGCCACCATACGCGTGCTGGCGCAAGGTGCTCGTTTTTCCCTGCGACAGATTCTTCGCCCAGTGCTCCCACGCCGTCTGCAGGGATGGCACCTTGCTCGATATCGGCACCAGCGACAAAGTAAATTTGTCGGCCACGGACAGGGGCAGGGTGTCGAGCCAGACGGCGCGCTCCTTCTGGTCTTCCGTGATGCGCGGGAAGAAGAAGCCGTCGGGCACGTCGATATTGTGGATGAAGCGGCGCAGCAGTTTACTGAGCGACAGCTCGCCCGTCACCGATGAAATGCGGTGCAGGTGTTCGAGCGAGGGCGCCACGGCAAAGCCGCTGGTGTTCAGCGGATGCAGCTTTTCCTTGAGCAGCGCGCGCATCACTTCATGCGTCTCGTTGTCGTAGCCCGCCACCAGGCCCTCTTCATGCACGCCGTAGCGGCCCGCGCGCCCGGCGATCTGGCGCGCCAGCGCGGCGGAAATCTCTTCCTCTTCGCGGCCATTGTATTTGACGCAGGTGGTCATGACGATGCGCGCGATCGGCATGTTCAGGCCCATCGCCAGCGCATCCGTGCCGACGACGATATCGGCCGTGCCGTCGCGGAAGCGCTGCGCCTGCGCGCGCCGCACTTCGGGCGACAGGTTGCCGTAGACGGTGGCCACGGACAGCCCCGTTTCCGTGATCATGTCGCGCCACATCAGCACTTCGCGGCGCGAAAAGGCGATGACGGCGTCGCCGCGGCGCAGGTTGCGCACCTTGCGCACGGCCGTCGGCTCCATCGACAGGGGCGCCATGCGTTTCAATACATGCACTTCCAGCGGGCAGTCGAGGCGTTCGGCCAGCGCCTCGATGGCGCGCCGCGCTTCGGGCGCCCCCACCAGGTACACGGTGTGGGCGGGCGCGCCGCAGACGGCCGCCGTCCACGCGGCACCCCGGTCCGGGTCGGCCAGCATCTGGATTTCATCGATGACGGCCACTTCGACGACGGTTTTCGTGTCCAGCATTTCCACCGTGCTGGCCACGTGCGTGGCGCCGTCGACGACCCGGCGCTCCTCGCCCGTGATCAGGCTCACGGCCAGCGGTTTGCCGTGCGGCGCGGCTTCCTGCAGGCGTTCGTAGTTTTCCAGGGCCAGCAATCGCAATGGCGCGAGATAGATGCCGCTCTTCGCCTTGACCAGCGCTTCCATGGCGCGGTGCGTCTTGCCGGAGTTCGTGGGCCCCAGCAGGGCGATGAAGCGGCGCGGCAGGCGGCGTGCCATCTCGAACGAGGCGGGGTATTCGGCCAGGTTGATGCTCTGGCGCGTGCGTGCCGCGTGCTGTTCCTCCTGCTGGCGCTCGATGGCGTGGTTGAAGCGCTGGCGGATGCGGTCGAAGACCATGCCGGCCGGCTCCGACGTCTGCATGTCGGCCAGCGTGTGCAGGAAGACCATCGGGTCCGCATCCACGTCCTCGCTCAGGCCCGCGATATCGGCGACGAAATCGATCACGTGCTGGCGCAGTTCCTCGAAGACGGCCGCGCTGGCCCGTTCGCGCACCAGGGCCAGCTTGGTCTCGCGGTCCATCTTGCGCCACTTGGCCGGCCGCGCCAGCACGCCCTGTGCAGGCACGAGCGCATACGGCACCACCAGGTGGCCTGCCTTGACCACGCCGGAAAAGCGCACGAAGACGCGGCCTTCCATCTTGACCAGGCGGATATGCTCGGCCAGTTCCCCCAGTTCCGCGACCAGGGTGGCGTCGTTATTGTCTTCGGTGCTGTCGGAAAGGTCGGTGGAGGTGTCGGGAGGAAGTGCGGAGGAAGTCATGTCGTGCCTGGGTGTTGAAGTAAGCGAGGCCGATTATACCGTGCGCCGGGCAAAGATTTTTCCCCGGCGCCCGATGCGGCTGTCGCACGAGCGCGATCTGTAAAGCGACGATTCCTTGAGGCGGATAAGCAACTGGCAAACATGGAGGGCGGCGCTGCCACCTGCTTGAAAATCATCTTGCTTGAACGAGGAATGGGAATCCGATATCCCGGTGCTTTGCGCTTAGCGGTTTTTCCTGCGACATTTTTATTCGGCTGAAATTTTCATGAATGTATTTTTATTAATTTTGTTAAATTTTTGAATTTAACATTAAAATTTCAATTGCCGTGGCACCGATAATAACAAAGAGTATGTTTTTATCGATATCCATGGCGATGATATTCGTATCGCGCCGGTCTTTTTCATTGCGTGAGGAATTATCCGATGGCGCGAAATGAATTGAATTATCTTGACAATTAATAATGCCGAGATGATCATGGGCTCAGATTTTGCAGGGGTATTTTAGTATCTTTTCACAATATCTGAAATTGATGGCGACGTACGGCATTATTCTGGATGCCGGTCTGGCTATCGGCTGGGGCGTGCCGCGTTGATATGCACGGTTTTGATTTGACGGTGCTCCAGGATACGCTGGCGGCCGCAGGATTTTCCATTTCGCGCTGACGCACGGCCAGCGCGCGATGACACCCGACATACCTGTGTATGTGGCCCTGCGTCAGAGGATGGCGCACGCAGGGATTCATCAGCCATCCGATTTTGGGAGAACTCCATGAATAAAAAGCTCGCTGCATTTCTTTTCGCGTCAGGCCTCGGTTTGGCGGTGACTGCAACGCCGGCCTTTGCCAGCTGCTATAGCGCCTGCGCTGCCGAGTGGAGGGCTTGCATCGCCGCCGGTACCTCTCAAGCCGAGTGCGGCGCCGAGCGGTCCGCCTGCCAGCAATCCTGCAATTGACGGGAGAAATACTGCGCGCTGCGGCAGCCACTATCGTAGCCTGTTGCCGCTGACGCCAGCAAGCCATGGCGCCGATGGCAGTTCAGGCTGCCCGTGCGCGCACGGCGCGTAGCCCCCAGCCGGTGGCGATCAATCCGTCGCCGGCTTGCAGCGGCGCTGCGGCGTCCATGAACGCATGACCTTCGCCGCAGGCCAGGTCGAGCACCGCCAAGGGGTTATTGCTGACCGACACGAGGTCGGTCAGTACGGCATAGGACAAGGCGTAGCTGGTGGATGCGGTGCATGAGCGCTCTTATCCAGTGCACCATTGCGCCAGATCAGACGGCAAGGCGTGGAAAGCGATCACATTAGTTGAGTCCCTTTCGCAGCGAGCCGATTTTGCCTTGATCCTGCCTTCCCATGCGCACCCTGATACTCGGCTTTGCCGCTGGCGCCGCCTGGTTGCAGACGCAGGCAAGCTTGCCGCCGCACGCGGGCGCGTTGCTGTGGGTGATCGCTGGCGCGGCGCTGCCGATGGCGTGGCTGTTGCGCCGTCATGCGCGCTGGCGCTGCGTTGTTGCGCTAGCCGCCGGCGTGGGGCTGGGCTTTTACTGGGCGGCCTGGATGGCCCAGGCAGCTCTGGCGCCGCAGCTGGCGCTGGCCGACGAGGGGCAGGACATTGTCGTGACGGGGACGGTGGCCAGCTTGCCGTACCGCTTCGAGCAGGGCGTGCGCTTCAATTTTTCCGTGGAGAAGGCACTCAATGCGAAGGTGCCGCCCTTGATCGCCCTGTCCTGGTACGCGGGCTTTCGCGATGCGGTGACGAACGAGGTGGGCGACGTGCAGCCGGGTGAACGCTGGCGGCTGACGGTGCGCCTGCAGCGCCCGCATGGCAACGCGAATCCCATGGGCTTCGATTACGAGGCGTGGCTGCTGGAGCAGGGCGTGCGCGCCACCGGCTATGTGCGGCCGCAGCCGCGCGCCGATACCCCCAACGTGCGCCTGGCGGCCTTCGTGCCCGCTTTCGGCAATGTGGTGGAAGCGAGCCGCGCAGTGTTGCGTGCGCGCATACTGCGCAGCCTGGAAGGTAAACAGTATGCGGGCGTGATCGTGGCGCTGGTGGTGGGCGACCAGCGCGCCATTCCACAGTCGGACTGGCAGGTATTCAACCGCACGGGTGTCAGCCATCTGATTTCGATTTCCGGCCTGCACATCACCATGATCGCGGGTCTGTTCGCCCTCGGGGCGGGCGGGCTGTGGCGGCGCTCGTTTTTCACGGAGCGGCAACTGCCTTTGCTGCTGCCGGCGCAAAAAGTGGCGGCGCTGGCTGGTGCGCTGGCGGCATGTGTATATGTACTGCTGGCCGGCTTCGGCGTGCCCGCGCAGCGCACTTTATATATGTTGCTGGTGGTGGCGCTGGCCTTGTGGCTGGGACGCATCACCAGCATCGTTCACGTGCTGTGCCTGGCGCTGGGCGTGGTCGTGCTGCTCGACCCGTGGGCCGTGCTGTGGCCCGGTTTCTGGCTGTCGTTCGGCGCCGTCGCCACCATGCTGTACGCGACGGCGGGCCGTACCACGGCGCCTTTGCCGGAGAACGCCAGCCGCTGGCGCCGTCTGCGCGCGGCCGTGGCGCTCGGTGCGCATACGCAGTATGTGGTGACGGTGGGGCTGGTGCCGTTGACGATGCTGCTGTTCTCGCAAGTCTCGCTCGTGTCTCCCGTGGCCAATGCGCTGGCCATTCCCGTCATCAGTCTGGTCGTCACGCCCTTGTCGCTGGCGGGCAGTTTGCTGCCGGCGCCCCTGTCCGACGCGCTGTTGCTGCTGGCGCACGCCATCGTGCAGATGCTGGCGCAGGTACTGGACTGGCTCGGTGCGCGCCGCTTTGCCGTCTGGACGGCACCCGCGCCCCCAATGTGGAGTTTTTGCTGGGCATTGTTCGGCACGGCCTGGCTGCTGGCGCCCAGGGGATGGCCGCATCGCTGGGTCGGCATGCTGGGCTGGCTACCGCTGCTGACGGCCTTGCCGTCCAGCCCGCCACCGGGCCAGATGTGGATCACGGCCTTTGATGTGGGACAAGGCATGGCCGTGCTGGTGGAAACGCATGGCCACCGCCTGCTGTACGACACGGGACCCGCCTACAGCCTCGATGCCGACGGCGCCAGCCGGGTCATCGTGCCGTATCTGCGGGCGCGCGGCATCGGCAAGCTCGACGGCGTGATCATTTCCCACAGCGACCTCGATCACGCGGGCGGCGCCGTGTCCTTGCTGGAAAACGTGCAGGTAGGCTGGCTGGCCTCGTCACTGTTCGATGGCCACCCGGCCGTCGAGGCGCGGCGGGTATCGCACCGTCCCTATCTGCATTGCATGGCGGGCCAGGGCTGGACCTGGGAAGGCGTGCATTTCGCCATGCTGCACCCGCTGCCCGCCAGCCATACGGACATTGCCCTGAAACCGAACGCCCGCAGCTGCACCGTAAAAATCACGGCAGGCAAGCATGCAATCTTGCTGGCTGGCGACATCGAAGCGGCGCAGGAGGCGCAGCTGCTGGGGCGCTCGGCAGACGGTGAACTGGCGGCCGATGTGCTGCTGGCGCCGCACCACGGCAGCGGCACCTCGTCGACACCGGCATTTTTGCACGCCGTCCATCCGGCCCTGGCGATCTTCCAGGTGGGGCACCGGAACCGCTATAAACATCCGAAGCCGCAAGTGTATGCGCGCTATGGCGACATGGGCATTACGCGGTTGCGCACGGATGTAACGGGGGCGGTGGTGCTGGAGTTTGGCGACCATATTAATGTGACGCAGTATCGGGCCAGCCGGCCGCGCTACTGGCAGGGGCGCTAGCGGACGCGGCTGCATTAATGGTATATATCTGTCATGGGTTGGCAGCCCCGACGCTGCCTGGATGATACTGAAAGGGTGAAGATGGGTCTGTTTAGTTGGAAGAAAACGGCGGTCGTGCCGGTGATCAGCTTCGAGTCGCGGATCCGCTCCCAAAGCAAGCCGTCGAAGACGCTGTCATATGACTTGCAGGGGCGTAAATTACCGGCGGCGCTACGTCTTCAGCATCCGTATCTGTTTCATGTGACGGACCTGCCAACCGCCGAGGCGATCGTGCAACACCGCGTGCTGCAAGGCGCTTTCGACCATGTGACGCTGTCGCAGGAATTGCAGGGCGCGCTTTCGCAGGCGGAAAGAAATGGATGCGTGCTGATTTTTCGGTTTCAGGGATCCGCCGTTGTCGGGCCGGCGCCGCTGGCGAAAGCGAAGGAGGTGGCTTACCACCATGTGGGTTCGGAGGGATATGTGGAAACCTTTATTGCGTATGGCACCGTGACGCCGCTGGAGCTCATCGCGATATCGTTTCGTGGCAACGCGCCGATCTATGATGTGGCGCGGGTCCTCAATACGCCTGTTTCTGTTCGCATCAGGTCATAGCGGCCGTTCACGGGCGCAGGCGTCAGCTGTGCCGCTCGTCCGGTATCTCCAGCCCCCTCTGCCGCACATACTCCAGGAACAGCCGCGCACCCTTGGCCATCCTCGACGTGCCGTAGACGGCATGGATGCTGGGATCGAGCTCTTTTGACGACGTCAGCCGGTATGCCGTGCAGACCCGGCGCAGGGTGCCGGCGGCCACGGCAGGTTCCGCCAGCCAGCTGGCCAGACGCACGATGCCGGCGCCTTCCAGGGCGGCCTGGAAGGTGGCGATGCCGGAAGTAAAACGGAAGCGCGGCTGCACCTGGTAGCGCACGTTGCGCGTGGCAGAGACGAAATGCCAGTCGCGCAGGATGCGGGGGGCCGAGTGCATGATGACGTCGTGGCCGGCCAGCTCTTCCGGTTCCTCGGGCGCGCCCATGCGGGCGATGTAGTCGGGCGAGGCGTACATATAGCGGCGGTAGTTCCACAGGGGATAGCCGATCAGTTCGCTGGACTGGGGGAAGGCGCCGCGGATGGCGAAATCGAGCTTTTCCTGGATGGGGTCGATCGATTTGTCCGAGAAATGGATGTCCACGGACACATTCGGATAGTCGCGCGAAAATTGCGCCACCACTTTCGGCAGGAAGCCCAGCGACAAAATTTCCGGCGCCGAGAGGCGCACCCAGCCTTGCGGCGAGTTGCTCAATTCCGCCAATTGCTCTTCCGCCTCGGCCTGCGTTTCCAGCAAGTGCTTGGCCGACGCGTAATAGGTTTCGCCGGCCGTCGTCAGGGTGAACTGCTTTTGCGTGCGCAGGATCAGCTCCGCGCCGATGGCTTCTTCGAGGAACTGGATGGCGCGCGTGACGGCCGACGGCGAGCGTCCCAGCATGCGCGCCGCGTGGATGAAGCTGCGCTTTTCCACCACGGTGCAAAAGGCGCGGATTTCCCACATCAGTTTCATCGACATCGCGTGACTCCCGGCAAAAGAGGCCAGTAGACCGCACGGAGCGCATTCCGTCAAGCGTTACGCCTGATTGCGTTTTCCGCAATTTGAAGTTGCATCCGAAAAAGTGCCTGACGCCTATACTGCCGCTGTCGCCCATTCCATATTGCCTATCATGCTGACCATTTCGCTGCTGTGTTTATTTGCCTTCTTTGCCGGCCTGATCGATGCCGCCGTGGGTGGGGGCGGGCTGATACAGCTGCCGGCCCTGTTCAACCTGATGCCGAACATGGCCTCGACCTCCTTGCTGGGCACGAATAAGCTGGCGTCCGCCTGCGGCACCACGTTTGCCGCCCGCTCGTTTGTCGGCAAGGTGCATATCCCCTGGCTGCTGGTGCTGCCCGCCGTGGCCAGCGCCTTCGTCATGTCCTTCATCGGCGCGGCCGCCGTGTCCTACGTGCCGCAGCAGGTGGTGCGCCCCATGGTGCTGGTATTGATCATCATCATGGCCATCTACACCTTCATCAAGAAGGATTTCGGCACGACGCGCGAAGCGCGTCCTATCGGTCCGCGCGAACGCGTCCTCGCCATCGTCATCGGCGGCGCCATCGGCTTTTATGATGGCCTGTTCGGGCCGGGCACGGGCAGTTTCCTGATTTTCCTGTTCATCCGCGTCTTCGGCTTCGATTTCATCCTCGCCTCGGCTTGTTCGAAACTGGTGAATATCGCCACCAACGTGGCCGCGCTGGCCTTCTTCATTCCCGCCGGCCACGTAGTCTACGCGGTGGCAGCGCCGATGGCCGTGTGCAATATCTTGGGCGCCCTGACGGGCACCTGGATCGCCGTGCGCCGCGGCGCCGCCTTCGTGCGCATCCTCTTCCTCGTGCTGCTGGTGCTGCTGATCGTGAAGTTGTCCTACGACATTTTCTTCAAGTAAGTTTTTGAACGACACTAGCCATGAAAACCATCCGGGGCGTACTGTGGGACAACGATGGCGTGCTGGTCGATACCGAACAGCTGTTTTACGAAAGCAACCGCGACTTGCTCTTGCCCTACGGCATAGAGCTGACGCCGAAGCAATTCTTTGACTGGTTCCTGGACAATAACTACGGCGCCTGGCATCTGCTGCTGGGACAGGGCCACGCCATCGAACTGGTCGAGCGCCTGCGGGCCGAGCGCACCGTGCTGTTTGCGCAACGCTTGCGCCAGGCGGGCCAGCTGGCCATCCCCGGCATCGGGCAAGTGCTGGCGGCGCTGCGCCCGCACGTGGCCATGGGCGTGGTCACCAGTGCCTACGAACAGCATTTCCGCATCAGCCATGCGGCCACGGGCTTGTTGCAGCACTTCGGTTTCGTGCTGACGCGCGAAATGTATGGCGAAAGCAAGCCGGCGCCCGACGGCTACCAGCTCGGCTTGCAGCGCCTGGGCCTGGCCGCCGCCGACTGCGTGGCCGTGGAAGACTCGCCGCGCGGCTTGCGCGCCGCCAGGGCGGCCGGGCTGGAATGCATCGTCGTGCGCAATCCCATGAACCGTCACCACGCGTTTGACGACGCTTTTTGCGTGGTCGATTCCAACGCCGAGCTGGGCGAAGTACTGGCCTCGTTCGTGCCCGGCATGGCACCAGCGCGCCCGCTGCCAGCTCGGAAATTAGAGGCCTTCCTCTGATCCGTCTTGCCGGCATGCCATTACAATTGCCTATCGCATTCACCGGCCTCGTCCCACGATGACCCTCCCGCAACTGCACTTTGCCCACGCCAACAGTTATCCTGCCGGTACCTACCGCAAGCTGTTCGGCTTGCTGGGCCAGCACTACACCGTGCAGGCGCTCGACATGCATGCGCACGACCCGGCATATCCCGTCAGCACGGGCTGGCCCGAGCTGGTGCGCGAGTACATCGACGACCTGGAACGCCGCTACAGCGCGCCCGTCATCCTCGTCGGCCATTCGCTGGGCGGCATGCTCAGCGTGATGGTGGCCAAGCAGCGGCCCGACCTGGTGCGTTGCGTGGTCTTGCTCGATTCGCCCGTGGTGGCGGGCTGGCGCGCCTTGCTGGTGCGCCTGGCGCGCAACACGGCGCTGGGCGAGCGTTACTCTCCCGCCCGCTTTTCCGCCCGGCGGCGCAAGCTGTGGCCCGACGCGCAAGCGGCCTATGAACACTTCGCGGCCAAGGACATGTTCGCCATCTGGGCGCCGCAAGTCTTGCGCGACTACATCGACAGCGGCCTGGTTCCCCATCCTGAAGGGGTGCAGCTGCGGTTTACGCGCGAAGTGGAAACACAGGTCTACCGCAGCTTGCCGCACCATATCGGCGGCCTCGTCAAGGATGGTTTTCCCGTGCCCATCGGCTTTATCGGCGGCACGGAATCGGTGGAATGCCGCCAGGCGGGGCTGACGGCCACGCGCAAGCTGGTCGGCAAGTTTTTCCGCCAGGTGCCGGGCGGCCATCTGTTTCCCATGGAGAACCCGGAACTGACAGCGCAAGTGGTGCGCGAGATGATCACGGCATTGCTGGCGAAACAATAGCCTTCCGCCAAGGATTTTCAGGGGATGGGGGCCAACAGCGGCGGATTTTCGCGTAAAATCCTGCCATTCGGGCCGCGCCTGCCCCAGGCGCGCCGCCCCAGCCATTCGATATTCTAGAAAGATACCCCTGCGATGACGATTAAAAGCGATAAATGGATACGCCGCATGGCGGAAACAACGGGCATGATCGAGCCGTTCGAACCGGGCCAGGTCAAGGAACGCGACGGCAACCGCATCGTTTCCTACGGCACCTCCAGCTATGGCTATGACATCCGCTGCGCCGACGAGTTCAAGCTGTTCACGAATATTAATACCACCATCGTCGATCCCAAGGATTTTGACGCGAATAACTTCGTCGACGTGTCGGGCAAGGGCTATTGCATCATCCCGCCGAATTCGTTCGCGCTGGCCCGTACCGTGGAATACTTCCGCATTCCCCGCAATGTATTGACGATTTGCCTGGGCAAGAGCACGTATGCGCGCTGCGGCATCATCGTCAACGTCACCCCGTTCGAACCGGAATGGGAAGGCTATGTGACCCTGGAGTTTTCGAATACGACACCGTTGCCGGCAAAAATCTACGCCAACGAAGGCGTGGCGCAAGTGCTGTTCTTCGAATCCGACGAAGTGTGCGAAACGTCGTACAAGGACCGCGGCGGCAAATACCAGGGCCAGGTCGGCGTGACCCTGCCGAAGACCTGATTGATTGATTGATTGATTGATTGCTTGCTTGAGCGGGCAGGGCGCCAGTCCTGCTTTAAATCTGTTTCAGCAGCCACGCTTTCAGCGCGCTTGACGGCTGGTACAGGGGAACATGGCCGCGCAGCAAGATTTGCGCGCTGCGCCGGTAGGCCGCGCCGTCGATGGCGATGTTGCCCGTCGCCCCGTCCTGGCGCGCCACGATGGTGGTGTCCAGGATGCCGGCCGGGTTGGCTATGCCCAGTTCAATCTCTGTCTCCATTTGCTTGACCGGTGGCACGCCGCGCGCCAGCGCATGCGCCACCGTGCCCGGGATCAAACAGGCGGCCGCCAGGCAGCAGCCGCCCGAGACGGCCAGCGAGGCGTGGCCCGCCTGCGGCGTAAAGTAACGCACCGCAATATTTCCTTCTTCTGATGCCGGCCCCACGATGCAGAACTTGGGGATGGTTTCGCTGCGTTCCAGCTCTTCCAGGGTCATCAACCCGCCATCGCGCTTGCGCAAGCCCATCAGCAGTCCCGCCGCGCTCCACACCTGGCGGATCGCCTGCATGAAAGCCGTGTCCGCTTCCAGTTCCGCGATGGACTCGTGCGCCGTCTTGCCGAACTGGCTCGCTGACGCGATGACCATGGGCACGGCCACATCCACGCACGAGACCGCATAACTGTGCACCACATCCTGCGCATTGCCTGTTGGCAATAACTTGCCCGTCTTGGCGCCTGCCGGCTGCCGCAGGAACAGGTCCACGCGGGGGAAGTTGCCGGTCACGCCAGGAATGCTGGCGGCCGTAAAGCTGCCATCGAGTTCGCGCGCCATGCGCGAGGTGGTGATGACGCCCGTGTTGGTGTTGCGGATTTCGATATCGTGCGCGCCGATGGCCAGCGCCTCGATCACGCCGCTGTCCAGTCCCCACAGTTGCAGGGCGGACGACATATTGCCGCAGTTCACGCTCCAGTCGATATCGCCATGCTCGCCGGCCAGCTGCACCAGGGTGCTGACCAGGCGCGGCTGGCCCGCATGCTGTTCCACCTCGGCGAGGAAGACTTTATTGCTGGTAGGCGCGCCCCGTCCCAGGCCCGTGATTTGCCGGTTGCCCGGCTGCCGCCCGGACTGGGGCACGCCCATCAGGTGGCGCAGCAATTCCTCACGCAGCGTTTGTGCGGCCGGCACGCAGGCCGCGTGCAAGACCAGGCCCGTCGACGTGCCGCCACGCATGTGGTGGACGGGAAACTCGATCACGCCGCAGCGCAGGTGGGGCACGAGGTCGGGCAGGGCGGGCAGCAGGGGCGTCATCATCATGGATCGTGGTCAAGGCAGGAAGCGCCAGTGTGCCAGTTTTTCTTGCTGGTGTGCAATCGGATGGTGGGCGCGGCGTCTTTACATGGCTTTACCCGCCTTTACACTTGCCGCCCTGTATTGAGTACCTTGCGCGCCGATAATAAGGTATTGAATGATCAGGGAGGCAGTATGGTAGCGGCAATCGGTTCCGGCAGCGCAGTCAGCGCGGCCAGTAGCGCCAGTGCGGGCAGCAGTGCGCAGATCGCGGCGCTGCAAAAGCAGATCACGGCGGCGCAAAAGCAGTTGACGGAGTCGCAGAAGGGCGAGCAGACGGACGCGTCGCAAAAGCTGCAGCAGCAGCTGGCGCAGCAAATCCAGGCCTTGCAGGCACAAATTGCTCAGTTGCAAGCGGCGGCCGCGCAGCAGGCGGCGCAACAGGATACGCAGACGGCCAGCAGCGCCGACACGGCGGCAAGTCCCGCCAAGTCCGTCTCGTCCACGCTGGGCAGCATCATCGATACCCAGGCGTAAGCAAGTCTCGGGCAATACTCGCCGCCAGCTCAGCCTGGCGTTTTGACGGGCAGCAGCATCTCCACGCACAGCCCGCCGCCGCTGCGCAAGCTGGCGCCGATGCGGCCGCCATGGGCGCCGATGACGTGCTGGGCGATGGCCAGGCCCAGGCCGTGGCCGTCCGTGCTGTGCTGGGTATTGCTGGCACGGAAGAACGGCTGGAAAATGCTGGCCAGGTCCGCGCTGGCCACGCCGGGGCCGCGGTCCAGCACGGCGATGCGCAGCAGATCCTGCTTGCCGTCATGCAGGCGCGACCGCTTTACGTCCACCGTGCCGCCATCGGGACTGTGCTTGACGGCATTGCGCACCACGTTTTCCACGGCGCGCGCCAGCAGTTCGGGCCGGCCCGTGACAGCGGCGCCGGCGCTGGCCGCGTCGCCCGCCAGGGCGATGTCCACTTGGCGCGCCTTCGCTTCGTAGCGGGCGTCTTCCAGAATGTCGTGCAGCAGTTCGGCAATGTCGACGTCTTCGCTGAGCGGGGAGCCGGCACCGGCTTCCAGCCGCGACAGGGTCAGCAGTTCGCCGATCAGCTTGTCCATGCGTTCGCTTTCGCGCTCGATGCGCTGCATCGAGGCGTCCATCTTGTCCGGCTGCTGGTGCGCCAGGCCGATGGCGGCCTGCAAGCGCGCCAGCGGCGAGCGCAGTTCGTGCGACACGTCATGCAGCAAGCGCGTCTGGCTCTCCATGAGATGGCGCAAACGGCCCGTCATGCGGTCGAAATCGCGGCCCAGGTCCGTCAATTCATCGCCGCGCTTGCCGCTGGCGTGAAAACGGGGCGCCAGGTCACCGTGCGAGGCGGCCTCGAACGCTTGCCGCAAGTCGCGGATGGGGCGCGCAAAATACCAGGCCAGCAAGAAGGCGAACAGCAGGCTGGCGGCGATGGCGGCGCCCAGGGGAATGAAGGTGCGGTAGGGGCTGTCCATGCGCGGGCCGGGCGGCATGCCGCGGCCGAATTCGCCGCGTGGCGGCGCAGTGCCCGCTTCCCTGGGCCGTGGACCGGGTCCCATGGCGCGCGGGCCGCTGAGGGTAACGGCATTGAGGGTGTCGCGCGCGGCGCCTGCCTCGGCATTGCGGAAGCGTTCGGACGAGGGCAGGAACAGCAGATAGCGCTGGCCGTCGCTGCCCGTGACCGTGCGCACGACGGGATGGGGCTGGCTTTGCTCCAGCATGGCGCGCGCCTTGCTCAGCATGGCGGGATGCACCGCGCGGCCCATCAGTTCGTGTCCGCGTCCATCGACGGCAAACACGCGCATGCGCTCGAGCTTGCCAAGGAATTGCCGCAAGGCCGCGCTGCCGCCCGCTTCCAGGGTGGCGCTGGCAGCCTCGATGATCATTTGCGCGGGGGGACTGGTGTCGATGTCGAGGGCCCGTTCCTGCTGTGCCGCCCGGTTTTTCAGCCAGAACGTGCCGCCGATGCCGATGGTGGCCGTCACTTGCGCCAGCATGATGCACAGAAAAAACTTCCAGAACAGACGCCCCACGCTTACTCCTTGATCAGCTGGTAGCCGAGACGGTACACGGTCTGCAGGCAGGAGCGGCCGTCGGCCAGGGTGCCCAGTTTGCGGCGCAGGCTGCTCAAGTGCACGTCGATATTGCGGTCGAAGCGGGCCATGGGCCGGCCCAGGCCCAGTTCGGACAGTTGATTCTTGCTCACGGGCTTGCCGGCATGGCGCACCAGCACTTCCAGCAAGTTGAATTCCGTGCTCGTCAGCTCCAGGTGGGTGCCGGCCCAGGAAATGCGGCGCTGTTCCGGCCACATCGTCAGTTGCCCCACGGTCAGCGGCGCCATGCCCGTGCTGTCGTGCGGCGCCGCCTGCGCGCGGCGCAGGATGGCGCGGATGCGCGCCGTCAGCTCGCGCGGCGTGCACGGTTTGGTCACGTAATCGTCGGCGCCCAGCTCCAGGCCGACGATGCGGTCCGTGTCGTCGCCGCGCGCCGTCAGCATCAAAATGGGCAGGTTGCTGCCGGCGCGGATGCGGCGCAGGGTTTCCAGGCCATTCATGCGCGGCATCATGACGTCGAGGATGGCGATGGCATACAGGCCCGTCAGCGCTTCGGCCGCGCCGCTTTCGCCGTCATGCACGGCGCGGGCGTCAAAACCTTCCTGCGTCAGATATTCCTGGAACATGCCGACCAGTTCCACGTCGTCATCGATTAACAAAACCTTGCTCATGCCTGTGCTTTTTCGGGTGAATATCGCCCGATGATAGCAGTCAACAGGGGCCCTTCAGGGCCCTTTTACCCGCTTTTACATACGTCCGCTTACATTTGCGGCCTTTCCTTTACACGCTTTTACGCGGCCCTAACGTTGCTTTACACGCCAGACGCCGACAATCAGGGCTGACCGCCACGAAAGGAAAGCCCGATGAAACACCTGAGTATTGTCCTGTCCCTGTTGCTGCTGTCCGCCTGCAGCATGCCGCTGGTCGCCCTGGCGCAGCAGGAAGCTGCGCCGGACGGCCCGCCGCCGCAAGCCATGCCAGGGCCGCCGCCCGGCTTCGGCCACGGCCCAGGCGGGCCCGGCGCGCCAGGCTTGCCGCTGTTCCTGCGCGGCATCGAATTGAGCGAAGCGCAGCAGGACAAGGTCTTCGCCGCCACCTATGCCCAGGCGCCCTTGCTGCGGGAACAGGAAAAGATCGCCTTCAAGGCCCATGCGCAGTTGCGCGAGCTGGCCGCATCCGATGCCTACGACGATGCGAAGGCCGGTGCGCTGGCCAGCACGGCGGCGCAAGCCATGGCGACGATCAGCTTGCTGCAGGCGCGGCTGGAGCAGCAATTGCTGGCCGTGCTGACGCCGGAACAGCGCCAGCAGACGCAGCAGCAGCGCGACGGCCGGCCCGGCCCGCGCCATCCCCAATCACCGACAGGAGATTGACCATGAGCATCAGTGCCTTGAGTTCCAGCAGCGCCGCTACCCAGCTGAGCGCGTTCAACCGCGTCAGCGGCGGCAATACCGGCAGTGCCGACAGCGTAGGCGGCGCGCGGCCGCCAAGGCAGGAAGATAAGGGCTTTCTCGATGCCGTTTCCAGCGCCCTGTCGTCGATCGGCGTGACGGTGCCCGACACGGCGTCGCCCGACAGCACTAGCGCCGACACGGGCACGGCCAGCAGCAGCGATGCGGGCCAGGCATTGGGAGCGTTCCTGCACCAGTTGATGGGCAGCCTGCACGCCCAGGGCGGCGCGGGTGCCAGCGCCGGTGTCGACAAGGAGGGCGACAAGGGCGGGGGGCGGGCACGGGGGCATGGCAATATCAAATCGGACTTGCAAAGCCTGATCCAGACCCTGTCGTCGGGCACGGGCAGCGATAACAGCAGCGTTTCGGACTTGCAATCAAGCTTTTCCAGCCTGATCACGGCCTTGGGCGGCAGCGCCAGCACCAGCGGCGACAGCAGCGCCAAGCTGAGCAGCTTCTTGCAGGCGCTGTCGGGCAGCTTGGGCGCAGCCAATGCGGGCGGCAGCGTGTCCACTAGCGGCAACCTGGTCAATACAACGGCCTGAACCATGGAACGCAAGCTCGCCCCGGTTGCCAGGAAGGCGCTCTCGCGCCATGCGACACAAGCGCTGTTCCTGTGCGCCAGCCTGAACCCTGCCTTGGCGGGCTTGCCCCACTTGTTGGAGTATGTATGGAATTACATGATCACGGTCTGGCATCCGACCTCGAAATGATGCGGCAGGCGGCCGAGCGGCGGCAAGTCCTGCGCTGGCTGCTGGCCGGCGCCGCCGCCTTGCCTTTGATGAGCTGCGGGGGTGGCACGGACGCCGGCGGTATGGCCGCGGGCAGCACCGGCACCGTGACGCTACCGGCCACGGGCGCCTGCACGGTGATCCCCGAGGAAACGGGCGGGCCGTATCCGGCCGACGGCACGAACACGCATGGCGGCAGCATCATCAACGTGCTGAACCAGTCGGGCGTCGTGCGCAGCGATATCCGCGCCAGTTTCAATGGCGCCACGGGTGTGGCGGCGGGCGTGCCGTTGACCATCCAGTTGCAGTTGCTCAACGCCAGCGGCGGCTGCGCCAGCCTGGCCGGCTACGCCGTCTACCTGTGGCATTGTGACCGCGAAGGCCTGTATTCGCTGTATTCGAGCGGCGTGACGGCGCAAAATTACCTGCGCGGCGTGCAGGAAACGGACAGCGCCGGCAAGCTGGCCTTTACGACCATCTTTCCCGGCTGTTACGCGGGTCGCATGCCGCACGTGCATTTGGAGGTCTATCCCAGCCTGGCCAAGGCGGCCAGTGCCGCGAACCGCATCAAGACCTCGCAATTCACGTTTCCGATGGCAACCTTGAACGAGGCTTATGCGGCCAGCGGCTACACGGCCAGCGTGCGCAACCTGGCGCAGATCAGCTATGCCACCGACAATGTCTTCAGCGACGGCGCCAGCCTGCAGATGGCCACGGTGACGGGCAATGCCACGGATGGCTATGTCGTCACCCTGACGATCGCCGTGAACGGTTAAGTTGCTGTCATGAAACCCAGGTCGCGCCGGCTGAAGTTGCCGATGTTCGGGAACACCTCGGCCAGCTGGCTGTCGGCCACGCCGAACCACTTCGCCAGGGTGGCGCCGTACTGGTCGACGGAGGTGGTCGGCAGCAGGGCGCCGGAACCGACGTCCAGCTCATGGCCCAGGCCCGTCGTGGGGAAGGCGCCGTAGATGTCGCGGCCCTTGACGGCGCCGCCCACGACAAAATGGTGGGCGCCCCAGCCGTGATCCGTGCCGTCGCCGTTGCTGCTGAAGGTGCGGCCGAAGTCCGACGCCGTAAACGTCGTCACCTGGCGCCGCAGGTCCGTGCCCTGCAGCGCCGCCAGGACCGTGTCGAAGTACGCGAGCGCATGGGCCAGGCGGGCCATCAGGTCGCCATGCAGCTCCTTTTGGCGGTCATGCGTGTCGAAACTGCCCAGGGTCACATAAAACACTTGCCGTTTCGCCCCCAGGGGGCCGCGCCCGCCGATGATGCGCGCCACGGTCTGCAATTGCACGGCCAGCGGATTGACGCCGGACGCGCCCGTGTTCGGATTGACGTAGGGCGGGGGATTGGGCACGCCGCCCGCGCCGGCGGCCAGCATGGCGCCGCTGAGGATGCTCTGGCTGGAAATGGCGCGCTGCACGACGGCCACGTGTTCCTGTTCGATCAGGTCGCTGCCCGCATCGTTGATGATGGCTTGCAAGGCGCCCGCGCCGCCAGTGCTGCCATACAGGCTGCCGCTCAGGCCGCGGATGGGCACGGCGCCAGACTGGCCCACCTGGAACTGGCGTACCTGGCGCCCGCTGAGGAAGATGGTGTTGCCCGCGGCGGAAATGGCCGTGAACATGGCATTCGTATTGCCGGCGCCGGCCACGTCGCCGATGCGCCCGCCCCAGCCCGTGCTGGCCCCTTCCGGCGAACCTGATTGCCACGTCGATTGCTGGTCGCTGTGCGAAAACAGCCTGGGTGGCAAGGCCACGCTGCCCGCCTTGTACTGCGCCAGGGTGGCGGGCTGGATCAGGGTGCCCACATTGGCCACGACGGCGGCGCGGCCATTGTCGAACAGGTCTTTCAGGGGGGCGAGTTGGGGATGCAGGGCGAAGGCGCGGCCCGTTTGCGCAGTCGCGGGCACGATGGGCAAGACGCCGCCCGTCTCGCCCACGCCGGGCAGATGGATGGAGTCGGCGGCGCCCGTGTTGCGCAGGCGCGTGTATTCATTCCATGACGTGGGATCGGTGGCCAGCACCGTGTTGAAGGCGTCGTTGCCGCCGGCCATGAACAGGCACACCATGGCCTTGTAGTCGCCGGCCGATTGCGCGGCGGCGTTGCCCATGGCGGCCAGATTCATGGCGAACGGCGCGGCCGTGGTGCCGGCCAGGCTCAGCATGGAACCGAGGAAGCGGCGGCGGGAAAAGGGGAAGTTTTGCATGTGATCGCTCTTACTTTTGTACCAGGTAGGCCGGCGAGGCCATGGTCAGGAAAATGGCCAGCTTGACGCGGTTGGCCTGGGCCGTGGCCACTTGCGCGGCATTGCTGGCCGTGGCCGCGGGGATGCTGACGCCATTGACGGCGGTCAGGATTTGTCCGCGCAGCCTGGCAGGCATGCTGCCATGCATCAGAAGAAGGTCGATGCGGTCGAGCAAGGCACCCGCATCGGCGGCCAGCGCCAGTTCGCGCGTGTAGTCGGGCTTGATGTCGCGGCCGTCGCCCACGCCGCTATTGATGGCTTCCTGCATGAAGTTCAGATAGCCCGTCACCGATGGCTCGGACGTGTTCTGCAGCTCCGGCGCCACCAGGCCCGCGCTGGCCAGCGCGGAGTTGGGCGGCGTATAGGCGGGGCGGAAAAAACTGAAGACGGAGGCGGGATTCAAGGGACTCTGTCCCAGGCCGCTCAAGGGGTCGTCCAGGTAATAGATGCTGTAGCGGCCGCTGGCAGGCCTGGCATCGAAGGCGCGCATCCAGCCGGCCAGGCGCAGCAGTGGCTCGCGCAACTTGCCTGTGCGCAGGGTGGTGCCGCCTGGGGCCAGTGCCTCGGGATCGAGCAGCACGGCGCGGATGACGGCTTGCATGTCGCCGCGCACGCCGCTGCCATTGTTGGCAAACGCGGCGGCCACGCGGCCCACATAGGCGGGGCTGGGATTGCTGCTGACCAGACGCTGGATCAGCTGGCGGGCAAAGAACGGTCCCGCGTTCGGATGGTTGAACAGGGTGTCGAGCGCCAGTTTCAGGTCGGCCTGGCCGCTGCTGGCCCCGGAAATGCTCTGGCCCAGGAAGCGCTTGTCGCCGCTGGAATGAAAGGCCGCGTAGTTCTGCATCGGCTTCCAGTCGCGGTCGGGATCGGCCGTGCTGCCATAGAAGCGGGCGGCGCTCTGGTCAGGACCGGCCCAGCTCCAGCCCGTAAAGACGCGCGCCAGGCCCGCCACGTCGTCGCGCGTGTAGGTCTCGATGGGCTTGCCGCCGGACAGTTTCAGGCTGCCGTCCGCATTCAGCTGGTACAAACCGATGGTAAACAGCTGCATCACTTCGCGCGCGAAGTTTTCATCGGGCGTGCGCGTGGCCGATTCCTTCTGGTTGCGCAGGTGCGACAGGTACAAGCCCATCATCGGATGCAGGGCCACGCCTTCCAGCAGATCGCGGAAGTTGCCAAAGGCACGCTGGCCCAGCATGTCGTAATAGCTGGCCACGCCACGCACTTGTGGGCGCACGGACTCATTCTGCATAGAAATGACAAAGATTTCCGACAGGGCGAAGGCCATGCGCTGGCGCAATTGATCCTCGCCGCGGATACCCTGCTGCCAGAAGGTTTCATACATCCCCGTAAAACCCACTTTTTGCCCGCCGGCCGCCTGCGCCGCCAGCATGGCGTCGATATATTTGCGGTGCAAAGTTTGCGGCTTGGAAAACTGGGCCTTGAACCAGGCGTCGCTGTCGCTGGCGGCCAGCGCATCGATGGCGGCCATGTCGGGACCGAACGTGGCGCGGCCCAGGAAACGCGACGCCTCCTGGCGCGTGAAGGTGGTGGCTGCCAGGCCGGCCGGGGGCGTGGTCAGGGGCGGCGGCGCGATGGTGTCGCCAGGCGCGGCGGTGCCGGGGGCTAGCGGATCGCCGGGGATGGCGGTCGCCGGCGGCACGATTGAGATGTCCGGGTTCTGGCTGGAGCCGGTCTTGCTGTCGCCGCCACCGCCGCAGGCGGAAAGCAGGCTGAACAAGATGGCGGCCAGCAAACGGCGCAAAGTAGAGTCAGTCATTTAGTTTCTTTCAGGCAATCAAATTCTAGCCCGTTAATTGTAGGCCTTGCCTACCAAAAACACGTTTCCAATTAAGTATTTACGTGTTGGCCACGTTTATTTTTGCCTGACGTTGGCGTGGTGTTGCGGTCATTTTCGCTGTGGTAGCGCGAACTTTATTTTTTAAAAATAAAAAATATTTTTTGCCGCTGGCGGGCACTGTGGCGCATAGGCGACGTAATCATTCCTGCCAATTAAGCTTGTTTGAAAGCTCATCTTGACAACGAAACTCGCTTCGCCGGAAACCATGGTTTTTATCCCATCGGCGAAACGCCGTTCGCCGTCGCGTCCCGCTCTTCTCCAGGGCCTGGCTGGCATGGCCCTTGCGTCAGGCAGGCATGGGCCACCCGCCCGTCTTTCATCGGAGCCTGTCATGACCAGCCGCCTGCTCGCCTATCGTCCCGAAATGGAATTGCCGGAAGCGCCGGGCGTGCTGTCCCTGCAGCACGAAGATGAGCTGGCACTGGCGGCGCAATTGCTGGAATTGCAGGCGCCGTCCCAGTTCGATACTTTCCTGGCGCGCCAGCTGCGCGCAACCGCGGCGGGCCAGCAAGTGCGCGGCACGCCGCTGGAAGGGCCGTTGCGCCAGCTGCTGGGCAAGGTGGTGGCGCCCCTGCTGCCCCTGCATGGCGGCTCGCCGCAGGCGCTCAAGCGGCGCGCCGCCCGCATCTTCGGCATGGAACTGGAAGGATTGAGCCCGGAAGACAAGGAATTCGAACTGGCGCGCCAGGTCGTGCATCTGATCGATGCCGTCAATACGGCGCTGGCGCAGGACGGCGGCGCGGGTGCGCGCGCGCCCAGGGCAGGGGTGGAAACGGCCCTGTCGCAAGTGGCACGCAGCGTGGCGCCAGGCTTGCTCAGGCAGGCGGCGCAAGCGTCAGGACGGGACGGTGGCCGCTGGCGCCGCGAGGGCGGGCACATCGTCGTGCTCGATTGTTAGCCGGACGGCCAGTTCGTCCGGCACTGTAGTGTCAACCGAGGTGCTAACTTTTAGGAGCTCATCATGCATGACTTAGATCGTACGACCCTGGAATACGGGCAGGAGATGTCCGGCTTTGAAGCGGAACAGTTCGAGTTTGGCCAAGGCGAGTGGAGCGGCGAGGGTGGCGCGAACGCCATGTTTTCCGAGGCCGAAGAAATGGAACTGGCCAATGAACTGCTGTCGGTCAGCAATGAAGCCGAACTGGAACAGTTCCTCGGCAATTTCCTGCGCAAGGCCGCCTCGGTGGCGGGCGGCATCATCAAGTCGCCCGTGGGCCAAGCCATCGGCGGCGTGCTCAAGGGCGTAGCGAAAAAGGCGATTCCCCTGGCCGGCGGCGCCATCGGCGGCTATTTTGGCGGTCCGCTGGGGGCCAAGATCGGCAGCGGCCTGGCCTCGGCCGCCGGCAATGCGCTGGGGCTGGAAGCGGAGTCGTCGTCGAACGAAGACCGCGAATTCGAGGGTGCCAAGCAGTTCGTGCGCCTGGCCGCCGACACCGTCAACCGCGCCGCCCAGGCACGCGGTTCGGGCGACCCGCGCGCCATCGCCCAGGCGGCCGCCAGCGCGGCGGCGCGCCAGTTCGCGCCCGGCCTGCTGGGCCGCCCCGGCAGCCAGGTTGCCACGCAGAACGGCAGCGGCGCCGCTGCGGGCGGGGCCATGGCGCAGGGCGGCGCGGCAAGGGGCTCGGCGGGCATGCGTCCGTCCAGCGGGCGCTGGGCGCGCCAGGGTCATAAAATCGTCCTGTACGGCGTCTGACATCATGGCCATCGGCGCTTATGCTGGCTGGATGCTGGCGCAGGAGGCGCGCTCGCTGCTGACGCGGCTGGCGCGGTTGGAACCGTTCGCGCTGATCGAGCCGACGGTGCTGGCGGCCGCCCTGATGCCCAGCGCCCAGTCGGCCATCGAAAGCCAGCTGGTGCAGGGACGGCGCGAATTGCGGCGCATGGTCGCCCAGTTCCAGCGCTGGCTGCGGCGCGAGCACGCCGATGGCGCCAGCATGGCCACCGCCGCCGATGCGCAGCGCCGCTTCACCTTCCTGCGCCTGAAATTCAATGCCGCGCTGACCCAGTTCGACCTGTTCAACGAGGTCATCACGCAGCGCAGCGAGCACAAGACGGGCGTCTGGCTGGCCGGGCTCGACATCGTTGCCGCCGATGCGCTGGCGCTGCCCGGCAATGTGTACCAGGCGCCGCCCGTGATCTGCTACCTGGACCGGGGGCCGGGCGCCGCCATCCGCCGTGCGCGCACGCGCTTGCCGGGCGGCGGCGACAATCCCGTCGCCATCATCCGCCTGCCGCGCGAACGCATGATCGGCAGCAGCATCGCCTCGTCGCTGGTGCACGAGGTGGGCCACCAGGGCGCGGCGCTGCTGGACCTGGTGGCCTCCTTGCGGCCCGTGCTGCAAGCCATGCAGCATGGCGGCAGCGGTCTGGTGCACGTGTGGCAGCTGTGGGAACGGTGGATTTCCGAGATCGTGGCCGATTTCTGGTCGCTGGCACGGGTCGGCGTGGCCGCCACCCTGGGCCTGATCGGCGTGGTCAGCCTGCCGCGCGTGTTTGTCTTCCGCCTCAATATCGACGATCCCCATCCGGTGCCATGGCTGCGGGTGCGCCTGAGCTGCGCCATGGGGCGGGCCTTGTATCCGCATCCGCAATGGAACCAGCTGGAGCAGCTGTGGTTGTCGTACTACCCGCTGACTGGCTTGCCGGCGGCCCGGCAGCGGCTGCTGGCGCAGCTGCAGGACAGCATGGCAGCCCTGGTGGGCTTGCTGGTGCAGCACCGGCCACCGGCCTTGCGCGGGGGCTCGCTGGCCGAAGCCATGGCCGTGCACACACGCCAGCCGGCCACGCTGGCGCAGCTGTTCCGCAGCTGGAACCTGGCGCCGGCGCAGATGTACCAGGCCACGCCGACCCTGGTGTTCGCCGTGCTGGGCCAGGCGCGCGCCAGCGGCACCTTGAGTCCGGAAGACGAAAGCGAGCTGCTGGAACGGCTGCTGACTCACTGGGCCCTGCGCAGCACCCTGGACACGTCGGAGCTGTGCGCCGATGCCGTGCGGCATGGCCGCCAGTCCGGCAGGCCGCTGCCGCCCCTGGCATCCCGTTTGATTATCCATTGAGGAGAATGACATGAGCAGCAAGATGAGCAGCAATATGGGTGGCAAGAACAGGGGGGCGGGCCAGGCGGGTCCGAAACATCACGGCGGCAGCATCGCGGTCACCGTCCACGAGCAGGACAGCGGAGCCATGGTCGTCAATGCCGCCATCAGCCTGTACCGGGGAGCCGAGGCGGATTGCCACAACTTCAATGCCGCCGCCTGGGTGCCCGATCCCGCCATGCTGGTGGGTGTGCGCTGGACGGATGGGCGTGGCAGCACCGTGTTTGCCGACCTGATGACGGGCAGCTACGTGGGGGTGTATGGCAATTTCCCCGCCACGCCGCCCCAGTGCGTGACGGTGCAGGCAGGCTGCAGCGCCGTATTGTGCTTCAAGCCCCACCTCAACCCGCAGGTCGCGCTGGCGTTTGAAACGGCCGACTGCCATCCCAGCGACTGTCAGTTCGGCAGGGTGGGCGACCGCGCCATCGCCACCGTCTCGTTTGACGGCGATCAAAGCGCCGACGGGCGCGACCAGGTGCAGGTGCTGGCCGCCTCGCCGTGGGTACCCATGCGCGGCACGCCGAACGCGTTTTCCACGCCCGTGCGGCGCGCCGGCATGCACCGTTTCATGGCGCAGATGATGCTGTCGCAGCGTCCCGAACTGCGCAGCGCCTTGCCCGTGCCGGAGGGGCTGAGCCCGAACGCCATGCTGGCGCTCGATGCGGAATACGAGACGGAAGAGCGCCAGCCGCAGCCCATCACCGGCAACGTGGGCGTATCGCTGACGCGCACGGAAACGGAACCGACGGAAGACTTGCCGCTGTGGACCTTGATACGCAACAGTACCGAGGCGATGTCGTTTACGAATTACCTGCATTTCATGGACAGCCTGTTTTGCAGCGACCTGGCCAGCGTACGGGGCTTCGAGCAGGAACGTTTCGTGAAAAAGGCCGACATGTTCCAGCAGCTCAAGCAGCGCCGCACGCTGCCGTTTTCCGATTCCGACTCCTACCGCGTGCTGAAAGTGGCGACGGAAGCGTTCGTGATGGTCAATTGCGGTGTGCTGAACCAGCCGCTGGCCTTCAATCCGGCCGAGGACAACGCCTACCTGGACCGCCGCGACATACCGCAAGGGCGCGACCTGGAAACCGTGCTGCGCCACGACTACCTGGAAAACGTGGACGGCTTCCAGACCTTGCCCTACCTGGCCGTGATCCGCCGCAAGCTGCCCGACATCCCCATCAGCATCCCGCGGGGCCAGGAAGGCGAGGTCGACCTGTGCTTTGGCATCATCCAGGAAAAGCTGGCCAATCCTTGCCTGCTGGAACTGATCTGGTCGTACTGGCACGAAGAGGGCATGCTGGTGCAAACCATGAACGCCATCGCGCGGCGTTTCCAGAACCTGCGCGCGCCGGGCAACCATCTCGATCCCCTGTCGAACACGGAAATCGACATGCTGCGGCCCCTGAACAACTTGCTGTGGGGCTATACCCAGGATGAGCAGCACCGGCTGACCGTGGTGCGCCGCAACTACGAGTACGACCACCACTACGGTGTGCGCCTGGACGGCAAGGCGGTCCAGCACTTCCGGCCAGCCGACAGCCGCTCGAAATTCCTGGAAGCCTTCCACCATCTGCTGCGCCTGCTGACCTCGTTCTACAAGCAGGACGACGACACCACCGTGAAGGCGGACGCCTTCCCCGTGCTCAATGCCTTGAAGGAAATCCACCTGATCCTGTCGCAGGGCGCGCACAACCAGTTCGGCGACTTGCCGTCGACGGCGCGCATCGAGATGCTGATGCAGCAGTGGATGCTGGCGCGGCCCGAATTCCGCGAATTCTTGCCGACGCGCGTGATGGTGGCGTATCCGGAACCGTGGATGGACCGGGTCGACGCCATGAAGAAACTGCAGGGCTGGACCGATACGAGCGTCATGCATTTCCGTAACCTGGCCATCTTTGGCGAGCAATTGCTGCTCTCCGTGCGCTACGGCAACTGGAGCGACATCTATGAACCGACCCAGGCATTCAACTGGGCGCGCTTCTGGCGGCCGCAAGTGCAAGGCTATATCCACGGCTACCGCGCCGCCACCGGGGTCGATCTGTCCGTCGACAGCAGCGACCCGGTGGTCGAATCGACGATGCCTTCGGTGTTGCTGCGCCAGCGCCTGAGCCAGCAGCTGCGCAGCGTCTAGGGCGGGAGCGGGGCGCGTGCATGCTCGACTTTACCAGTGCCCTGTACCTGGGCATGCGCCATCCGGCGGCCCAGCTGACGCCGTGGCGCAGCCTGACCCTGGGCCAGCCGGCCGCGCTGCGCGAGCCGCCCGGCGCGCAAGCCTTGGCGGCGGACCTGGCTGCCCTGCAAGGCTGCGAGGCGGCCTGCGTGCTGCCGTCGACCCTGCACCTGTTCTGGGACCTGTTCGGCATGCTGGCTGCCGAGCGGCTGGTGATCCTCGTCGATGGCGGCAGCTACGCCATCGCGCGCTGGGGCGCCGAGCGGGCGCAGGCGCTGGGTTTGCCGCTGCGATTGTTTCCCAGCGGCGAGATGGCGGCGCTGCGGCGGCTGGCGGCGGCCTGGGGCAGGCAGGGGCGGCGCCCGTTGATCCTGGCCGACGGCTATGTGCCGGGCAGCGAACAGGTCTTGCCGCTGGCCGCTTATGCGGCCCTGGCGCGCCAGGGCGGCGGCTATCTGCTGCTGGACGACACGCAGGTGCTGGGCGTGGCGGGCGCGCAAGGCGGCGGCTCGGCGCGGCTGCATGGCTTGCGGGGCGCTTGCGACAAGGCGGGCGGCCACCTGATCGTCGGCGCTTCGCTGGCCAAGGGTTTTGGCGTGCCGCTGGCCGTGCTGGCAGGCAGCGGCGCCCTGCTGCGGCGCTTCGCGGCGCACAGCCAGACGCGCGTGCATGCCAGTCCGCCTTCGGCCGCCGTGCTGGCCGCCGCGCAGCGGGCCATGGCGCTCAATGCGCGCCATGGCGACGCCCTGCGCGCCACCCTGGCGGACCGGGTGGCGCAATGGCGCAGCGTAATGGCGGCGGCCGGCATCGCTTGCCGGGGCGGCAGCTTTCCCGTGCAGCGCCTGCCCGGGCGCGCCCATTTGCAGCAAGCCTTGCGGGCGGCGGGCGTGCTGGCACTGGCGCAAGCGGGGGACGGTCCCGGTGCGCTGACTTTTCTGCTGCGGGCCGATCATACGCCCCGGCAACTGGAGCAGGCGATGGATTTGCTTGAACATCACATCAGGAGGCGATATGAACGACGCGTTTGAAATGCTGCCCTTTGCCGGGCAAGCGGGAGCGGCAGGCGAATACGAGTGGGCGCAGGAGCAGGAGTGGGCGCAGGAGGGCGAATCCGAGTCCGAGTGGGAAGGCGAGCGCTGGCACCCCGGTAGCGGGCGCTATGGCGGCGGCGTGCGGGTGCGGCCACCGTTGCGCGGCCCGCGGCGTCCCATGCCGCCACGCTACCAGGCGAATCCGGCGCGCCGGTTCCCGCGCCCCGCGCCGCCGCTCTTTCCCTACCTGCCGCCGCGCTACCGGGGCTGGGGCGGTTATGCCCCCGTCTACCCGGCCATCTATCCATCGGCCTATCCCGTGGCGGAACCCGCGTTTGGCGACCAGCAGGAGCCGGAACCTGATCAGGACCAGGGCCAGGACGACGGCCAGCAGCAGGGCGAAATCCCGCCGACCCTGGCCGGCACCATGGGCCGGGTGCCGGAAGCGGCCGCCCTGAATTACCTGGCGCTGGGGACGCTGGCCAATGCCCTGCGCGACCCGAATGGCCGGGGGCCGGGCCTGTATGTGATCGAGTTCGATGCGGGCGGGCGGCGCCGCGCCTACAGCGGCCAGACGGACGACCTGCACCGGCGTTTGCTGCAGCACCGGCTGTGCGGCCAGATGATGGGGGTGGACCTGAGCGGGCACCAGGTGTATGTGGCGCCCCTGTCCTCGGCGGCGCAGCGGCGCCGCATCGAGCAGCGCATCCACGACGACATGTTCGCCAACCAGCGCGGCGTGCTGACCAACCAGCGGCGCGAACTGGAACTGGCCGTGCTCGGTGAAATGTGGAGCTGAATGTGGACCTGACAGCCACGCCTTGATCACAGGAAGGAGAGCATCATGCACCAACTCGAATGCGCATGCGCGCAATGCCGGCAGCGGGCCGGCGCCGCGTTTGAAGTGCTGGAATTCGGCCAGGACTGGCCCGGCAAGGGCACGGCGCCGGCCATCTTCGGCGAAGAGGAAGAACTGCAACTGGCCATGGAATTGCTGGAACTGACCAGCGAGGAGGAGCTGGAGCAGTTTCTCGGCAATGTCTTCAAGAGCGTGTGGAAGGGCGTCAAGAAAGTGGGTTCCACCATCGCCAAGGTGGCCCAGCCCCTGGGCGGCGCCTTGAAGGCCGTGGCCAAGACGGCCTTGCCCTTTGTCGGCGGCGCCCTCGGTTCGATGATACCGATACCGGGCGTGGGCACGGCGCTCGGCTCTGCCCTGGGGCGCGCGGCCAGCGATGCGCTGGAGCTGGAAATGGAGAGCGAAGCGCCGGCCGACCGCGAACTGGAGATGGCGCGCCGCTTCGTGCGCATCGCCGGGCAGGCGGCGCGATTGGCGGCCGACGGCGACGGCAGTGCGCGTGCCGTGGAAAGCGCGCTGACGCGGGCCCTGCACCAGCAATTGCCGCAGTTCCGCTCGCCTGCGCCGCAACAGGAAGAGGAAAGCGGGCGCTGGCGCCGGCGCGGCAACCGCATCGTCGTCATGGGCGACTGGAACTGAGCGCAGGGAGGCGGCCATGGCGCTGGTCATCGATTGTCACTGCCATGCGGGACCCGGTGACGGCTTGAGCGGGCCGTGGGACAGCGATGCGCCGCTGCACGCCTATCTGCGCCGGGCCCAGGCGGCCGGCATCGCCCGCAGCGTGCTGTTCGCTGCCTTTCACTCCGATTATGCGATCGCCAACCACGGCGTGGCGCGCCTGGTCACCTCCGATCCGCAGCGTTTTTATGGCTTTGCCTTCGTGCATGCGCGGCGCGACCGGGGCCGCATCATGGACCTGCTGCGCACGGCTGTCGAGCGGTATGGCTTTGTTGGCATCAAGGCGCACCGGTTTGACGCGCGCATCAGCGGCGAGCTGTGCGACGCGGCGCGCTTCTTCGGCTTGCCCGTGCTGTACGACCCGGCCGGCGAGGTGGCCGTGGCCGAACTGCTGGCGCAGCAGTATCCCGACGTCAACTTCATCCTGCCCCACTTGGGCAGCTTCAGCGACGACTGGGCGGCGCAACTGGCGCTGATCGACCATCTGGTACGCCACCGCAACATCCATACGGACAGCTCGGGCGTGCGCCGCTACGACTTGCTGGAGCAGGCCGTGCGCCGCGCGGGGCCGCACAAGGTTTTGTTCGGTTCGGATGGCCCCTGGCTGCATCCGGGGCTGGAATTGCACAAGATTCACTTGCTGGGCTTGCCGCCGCGCGATGCGGCGCTGATCACGGGCGGCAATTTTTTGCGGCTGGCGGGGCTGGCATGAGGCAGATCACAGGGCGGCTGGCGCGGACAGCGGTGTGGCGGCAGCCGCCGCTTGCGCCGCGCAGGCGGCTGCCTTGCGGCGTATCTGCAGGGCGCGGTCCGTCACGCCCAGGCGGGCGGCGGCGCGCTGGTTGTTGCCGTGCTCCTCGGCCAACACCAGGCGGATGGCCACTTCGGTGGCGCAGCGCGTGATGTGCGACAGCTTGCAGCCCTGGGCCAGGGCCCGCCGCACGGCCGCTTCGAAATGCTGGTCGGGCCAGAGCGGCGCCAGCAGCCGTTCGTCGGGCGGCAGGGCGCCGATGGTGATGGGGCCGGGACCGCAATGGCGGTGCCAGATGCGCGTGACGGTCTGGCGCAGTTCGCGCACATTGCCCGGATAGTCGCGCAGCAGCAGGTATTCGCGCACGGCGGCGTCCAGCGGGGGCGGCTCTTGTTGCGCCAGTTCGGCGAGGAAATGCCGGGCCAGCGGCAGGATGTCGTCCTGGCGCTCGCGCAGGGGCGGCGTTTGGCAACGCCAGCCGGCGATGCGGTAATACAGGTCGGCGCGGAAGGCGCCGCGCGCCACTTCGTCTTCCAGCTCGCGGTTGGTGGCGCAGACGAGGCGAAACTGGGTGGGCTGCCAGGTATTGCCGCCCACGCGCTTGTATTTGCGCTCCTGGATGGCGCGCAGCAGCTGCGCCTGCAGCGGCAGCGGCAGTTCGCCCACTTCATCGAGGAAGAGCACGCCGCCGTCGGCGAGGGCGAAAGCGCCGTCGCGCGCGGCCGCCGCGCCCGTAAAGGCGCCCCGTTCATGGCCGAACAGTTCGCTGCCCGCCAGTTCCGGCGACAGGGTGGTGCAGTCGAGGATGGTGAAGTCGCCGCTGCAGTTACTGAGGCGGTGGATCAGTTGCGCCAATAAATCCTTGCCCGTGCCCGTCTCGCCCGTGATCAGCATCGACGCCTGGCTGAAGGCGGCCATTTCCACCACCTGGTGCAGCAGGGCGGTCCAGGCCGTGCTGTCGCCCACCAGCTGCCGGCGCACGGCGCCGGACGCCAGCAGCTGCGCCACGGCTTGCCAGCGCTGCAGGCGCGCCAGCACCTGGGCCGCATCGACGCTGCCTGCCGGCCACAGCAGCACGTCGAGCGCGCCCGCCGCCAGCAGGGCACGCTTTTGCGCGCAGCTGGGTGCCTGGCCGCAGGCGGCAATGGCCAGCACGCGGGCATGACCGCACAGCGCCGGCAGCGCCTGCAGCAGCGCGGCATCGGCCTCGGCAAACAGCACGATGCCCGCAGCGTCCGCTTCGCCTTCGTGCCGCCGGGCTATAGTTACCTGAGCCTGCTTCAAGGCCGTCATCAGCAAGGCGCCACTGCCAGCCGCCGCCTGCTGCACGATTTCCAGCCACACCTTGAGCGTCATATGCCAGCCATCACGAGGGCACGAGTCGCCCATCTTAGGAGTCCGATACCCCAGCCGTTTGATCTGGCACAAGCGTGCGCGGGAGGCGCACAATGAAAAACGCCGCCTGATGCACATCAGGCGGCGCTAAGCGGCATCACTGTTTTTGACGAACGTCACAAGAATGGCTAAAAACGTTCAGGGCAAGGCGCATTGCCGAAGACAGTACGAATAGTACGGCTAGGCAATGCAACGCCGCCATGGACGATTTTTAGACGTTCTCGTCCAACTTGACGCAGTCGACGAAATAGCCACGCTTGCCATCGACTTCGCGTTTCACAAGACCATGCACATCCGTCTCGAAGCCCGGGAAGCGCTCGTTGAAGTCGCGCGCGAAGCGCAGGTAGTCGACGATGGTCTTGTTGAAGCGCTCGCCCGGGATCAAGAGCGGAATGCCCGGTGGATACGGCGTCAGCAGGATGGACGTGATGCGGCCTTCCAGTTCGTCGATGGCCACGCGCTCGATTTCGCGGTGCGCCATCTTGGCGAACGCCTCCGACGGCTTCATGGCCGGGATCATGTCCGACAGATACATTTCCGTCGTCAGGCGCGCCACGTCGTAAGCCTTGTAGAAATCGTGGATTTGCTGGCACAGGTCGCGCAAGCCCATTTTTTCGTAGCGCGGGTTGGCCGCCGCGAATTCCGGCAGGATGCGCCACATCGGCTGGTTCTTGTCGTAGTCGTCCTTGAACTGCTGCAACGCAGTCAGCAAGGTATTCCAGCGGCCCTTGGTGATGCCGATCGTAAACATGATGAAGAACGAGTACAGGCCGCATTTTTCAATGATGACGCCGTGCTCGGCCAGGTATTTGGTGACGATGGACGCGGGAATGCCCGTGTCGCCGAACTGGCCGTCCAGCGACAGGCCCGGGTTGACGATGGTCGCCTTGATCGGGTCGAGCATGTTGAATCCGGGAGCGAGGTCGCCGAAGCCGTGCCAGTCATCCTCGGCGCGTATCATCCAGTCTTCCTGCTGGCCCATGCCTTCGTCGTTGAAGCTGGACGGACCCCATACCTGGAACCACCAGTCCTGGCCCCATTCCTGGTCGATCTTCTTCATGGCGCGGCGGAAATCGAGCGCTTCCATGATCGATTCTTCCACCAGGGCCGTGCCGCCCGGCGCTTCCATCATGGCCGCGGCCACGTCGCACGAGGCGATGATGGAATACTGGGGCGAGGTCGAGGTGTGCATCAGGTAAGCCTCGTTGAAGGCATCCTGGTCCAGCTTGACCGTGTCCGATTCGCGCACGAGGATTTGCGAGGCCTGCGACAGGCCGGCCAGCAATTTGTGCGTGGACTGGGTCGAGAAGATCATCGATTCCTTGGCGCGCGGACGGTCCTTGCCAATGGCGTGCATATTCTTGTAGAAATCGTGGAAGGTGGCGTGCGGCAGCCATGCTTCATCGAAGTGCAGGGTGTCGATCTTGCCGTCCAGCATTTCGCGCAGGGTTTCCACGTTGTAGATCACGCCATCGTAGGTCGATTGCGTGATGGTGAGAATACGCGGCTTCTTGTTCTTCGCTTCGCGCGCGAACGGGTTCGCTTCGATCTTGCGGGCAATGCTTTCCGGCGTGAATTCATGCAGGGGGATAGGACCGATGATGCCCAGGTGATTGCGCGTCGGCATCAGGAACACGGGAATCGCGCCGCACATGATGATCGAGTGCAGGATCGACTTGTGGCAATTGCGGTCGACGACGACGATGTCGCCCGGTGCCACGGTCGAGTGCCACACCATCTTGTTCGAGGTCGACGTGCCATTGGTGACGAAATAGCAATGATCGGCATTGAAGATGCGCGCCGCATTGCGTTCCGACGCGGCGACCGGACCCGTATGGTCGAGCAGCTGGCCCAGTTCCTCGACGGCGTTGCAGACGTCGGCGCGCAGCATGTTTTCACCGAAGAACTGGTGGAACATCTGGCCGATCGGCGACTTCAGGAAGGCCACGCCGCCCGAGTGGCCGGGGCAGTGCCACGAGTAGGAGCCGTCGTTGGCGTAGTGCACCAGCGCGCGGAAGAATGGCGGCGACAGGCCGTCCAGGTAGGATTTCGCTTCGCGGATGATGTGGCGCGCGACGAATTCCGGCGTATCTTCGAACATGTGGATGAAACCATGCAGCTCGCGCAGGATATCGTTGGGGATGTGGCGCGAAGTGCGCGTCTCGCCATACAGATAAATAGGGATATCGGCGTTCTTGTAGCGGATTTCCTCGACGAAGGCGCGCAGCGATTTCAAGGCATGGTCGGTTTCCTCGATGGAACCGCCGCCGAATTCTTCATCGTCGATCGACAGCACGAAGGCTGACGCGCGCGATTGTTGCTGGGCAAATTGCGACAAATCGCCGTAGCTGGTCACGCCCAGCACTTCCATGCCTTCTTTTTCCATTGCGGCGGCAAGGGCGCGAATACCCAGGCCGGACGTATTTTCAGAACGGAAATCCTCGTCAATGATGACGATGGGGAAACGAAATTTCATGCATGTCTCCAAAAAAGCAAGCCGCCCCTGACAGATGTGAAGGGGCGGACTAGGGCGCGACGGTCAGGCGGTCGTACAACCCGGCAGCCGCAGAAAAAAAATAAGAACGGGATTCTCGCAGAAATGCGGCGTCTGCGGGAAAAAAATATCGCATCAAAGCGTCACAAGCGTACGCTAGCGTGACGCATGGGTGTGACAGGGGTATTACAGCAACATGCTGGCGATCGACATCACCTTATCAGGCTTTGCGTTCGAGCGTGACAAAGGCGTAAGGCAGGCCGGATTTCTCAGAAACATGGGCCTCGCGCGCGGTTTCTTGCCATACGGCATGATCCACGGCGGGGAAAAAGGCATCGCAGTCAAAGGTCTGGCCGATTTCCGTGATGATCAAACGCTGCGCCAGGGGCAGCGACTGCTGGTAGATTTCCGCGCCGCCGATGACATAGCCTTCGGCGCCATCGAGCAGGGCGATGGCCGCTTCCACCGACGAGACCGCTTCCACGCCCTCATGGCGCCAGTCGGCATTGCGCGTGATGACGATGTTGCGGCGGTTTGGCAGCGGCCGGCCGATGGAATCGAAGGTCTTGCGGCCCATGAGGATGGGGTGGCCCGTCGTCAAGCGCTTGAAATGCGCGAGGTCTTCCGGTAGTTTCCACGGCAAGGTATTGTTGATGCCGATGCCGCCTTGCTGGTCGGTGGCGACGATGATGGTCAAATGGCTCATTGCTTCTGTCAAAGTAGTGGGGGCATGGCCCGATGCCCGTCATTATCGTTGAAATTGCCGGCAGCCTCCAGATGCGCACGCATGGCGTCGGCCAGCGGACCCGGCGCTTCCAGCGGAATCATGTGGCCGGTGTTGTCTTTCAGCAGGTGCAGGGTGGCTTGCGGCAGGCGGGCCGCCATGGCGCGCAAATCGTCGGGGTTGACGAGCTTGTCGTCTTCGGCGCCCACGATCAGCACGGGACAGCTGAGTTCCGGCAGGCGTGCCATCAGGTCGGGGCGGTCTATCGTGGTGATGAATTGCGCCAGCAACACGTCCTTGCCCAGGTCCAGGCCCATTTGCCCGATCAGGCCCGTGATGGCGGCATCGTCCAGATGCGACGGGTGCAGCAGTTCGCGCAGGCGCTGGCGCGTGATGCCCGCATAGGCATTGCGCTCGAGCATGGCGACGATGCGCTGGCGCGCTTCGATTTCCGCCGGCAGCAAACCTTTGGCGGAATTGGCGATCAAAGTCAAGGACTGCACGCGTTGCGGGTGCGCCAGTGCGTGTTCCAGCGCCAGGTAGGCGCCCAGCGAAAAGCCCACCAAGTGGGCTTGCGGCGCGCTGCGGCTGGCGATCATTGCCTGCATCTGCGGGCGCGTACGCGCCTGGTGCAGGGGCACATGCCGTAGATCAAAGGCGCCGCCCAGGGCAGGCGCCAGGCGCGACCACAGGCGTTCATCGCACAAGGTGCCGGGGATGCAGTCGAGTTGTATCTTATTCAAGGACATCCCGGGTTCAAGTCGCTCATGAGGGTGAAAATTTTTGTCGAGCGGCATTATCCGTCATTTTGCGCATGGGGGCAGTCATACGGTATTTTCCGCATGGCATTATTTTCAATAGTGCGCGGCTGACAAGCAGGAACTTTATGGTAGGCTCATGGCTCATCAAGCCGGGGTACCGGCGAGGTGACCTGAAACACCGAATGCAACCCACACATTGAAGAGGAAACACCATGGCGATCAGTTTGCAAAAAGGCGGCAATGTCAACCTGAGCAAGGAAGCTCCCGGCTTGAAGAAAATCGTGATTGGCCTGGGCTGGGACCCGCGCGCCACCGATGGCGCCGCTTTCGACCTGGACGGCAGCGCCTTCCTGCTGAAAACGGATGGCAAGGCCCGTTCCGACGCTGATTTCATTTTTTATAACAATTTGAAGTCGGCTGACGGCTCCATCGTCCACGCGGGCGACAACACGACGGGCGGCGGCGATGGCGACGACGAGAAAATCGCCGTCGACCTGGCCAACGTACCGGCCGACATCGACAAGATCGCCGTGGCCGTCACCATCCACGACGCGGAAAACCGCAAGCAGAACTTCGGCATGGTGGGCAAGGCTTACATCCGCTGCCTGAACGGCGACAACGGCGCGGAAATCGCCCGCTATGACCTGTCGGAAGACGGTTCGACGGAAGCGGCCATGATCTTCGGCGAAATCTACCGTGCCGGCAGCGAATGGAAATTCAAGGCCATCGGCCAGGGTTTCAAGGGCGGCCTGGGCCCTCTGGCACGCTCGTTTGGAATCAATGCATAAAAAGCAATTGTCCGCGTAAATGTACCGGGTGGCCTCGCTGCCCGGTTCTGTATCCCCTTCTTCTCTACCTGATTCCATGGAAAACCTGATCAAGGGGCAGCGCCTGGCGCTGTCCGGCCTCGTCACGGGCAACGTCGTGCAACTGGGCCTCGCCAGTGCCGGCGTGCCGCTCGATTTCGCGTGTTTCGGCCTCGATGCCGCCGGTAAATTGTCCGATGACCGCTACATGACCTTCTTCAACCAGCCACGCACGCCGTGCGGCGGCGTGGAAGCGGCGGCGCCGTCCGGCGATGCGGCCGGTTTCAGCTACCAGCTGGACCGTTTGCCTGCCGCCATCGAACGCCTCGTCGTCACGGCCGCCATCGATGGGGCAGCGACCATGGCGCAGCTGGGCAGCGGTTACCTGCGCCTGCTCGACGGCGGGAGAGAATTGGCCCGCTTTGCGTATGCAGGATCTGATTTTGCGCAGGAAAAAGCCGTCATGCTGGGCGAGTTCTACCGTAAGGACGGGGGCTGGCGCTTCATGGCCGTGGGCCAGGGTTTCAATGGCGGCCTCGATGCCCTGGTCGCGCATTTCGGCGGCGAAGTGGCGCAGGCGGCAGCGGAACCGGCGCCGGCATCCAAGATTTCCTTGTCGAAAATTTCGCTGACCAAGGCGGGCCAGACGCACAAGGTGTCGCTGGAAAAGGGCGCGGGCGCGCCGAGCAAGCTGACCGTCAAGGCCACCTGGGTCGATAACGGCGATGGCGATGACGATAACGACGATCTCGACTTGCGCGTTGGCATCCTCTTGCCGAACGGCCAGATGCGCTTCATCCAGGCGCCGGACGCGGCCGGGAACTTCGACAGCATGCCTTTCGTGCGCCACCTGGGCGACGTGGCGGGCGCATCGGGCAAGGAGCCGGCCACGGAAACGGTGGAAGTCAATCCTGCGCTGGCGCAACATTATGGCGGCACGGTGGGCCTCGTCTTCAGCGTGTATTCGGCGGTGGCCAATGGCGCCGTTTCCGTCGCCTCCATGCGGCCGAAGATGGTCATGCAATACGGCCAGCAGATCGTCGAGTGCGACTTCGATTTTCGCTTGTCCAAGGCGGCCGACGACGATACCGTCTACACCTATGTGATCGGCATGGCGCGCATCACGCCCGACAGCATCATTCTCGAGCCGTCCGGCAAGACCTCGGAGCCGGGCAGCGAAGCGACGCCGTGGCTGAGCTGGCAGGGCGAGAACCTGCAGCTGGCCTTCAACGGTCCCGTCGTCTTCAAGGGCGAGGACAAGGAAGATGAAGATGATTGCAATGCGGACAATCCACGCCGCTATATCGCCTAGGAGGCACTGATGGAAACCTTGTCCAAAGGTCAGCGCTTGCCGCTGGCCAATCTCGTTCCCGACGGCGTGCTGGACATCGGCGTCGCCGCGCAGGGCCTGGCGCTCGACGTGGCCTGCTTCGGCCTCGATGCGGCCGGCAAGCTGTCCGACGAGCGCTACATGACTTTTTTCAACCAGCCGCGCACGCCGTGCGGCGGCGTGGAAGCGCGCGCCGGCAGCGGTGGCGACATGGCCGCGTTTGCCTTGCAGCTGGCGCGCTTGCCGGCCGGCATAGACCGCCTCGTCGTGACGGCTTCCATCGATGGCGGCGGCGTGATGTCGCAGCTGCAATCGGGCCACGTGCGCCTGCAGGCGGGCGGACGCGAACTGGCCCGCTTCGCGTTCGCGGGCAGTGATTTCGCGCAGGAAAAAGCCGTCATGCTGGCAGAAATTTACCGCAAGGACGGCGGCTGGCGCTGCATGGCCGTGGGCCAGGGTTTCAATGGGGGACTCGATGCGCTGGTGCGCCATTTCGGCGGCGAAGTCGATCAGGCCGCCCCTGCGGCGGCTTCGGCCGTCATGCAGGCGAAGATCAATCTGGAAAAGCGCGTCGAACGCGAGGCGCCGCAACTGGTCAGCCTGGTCAAGCAGGCGGGCGTGTCCTTGCAAAAAGTGGGCCTGTCCGACCATCGGGCCAAGGTGTGTCTGTGCCTCGATATTTCCGGCTCCATGGGACGGCTGTATAAAGAAGGGCTGGTGCAGCGCTTTGCCGAGCGCATCCTGGCGCTGGGCTGCAAGTTCGACGACGATGGCGAGATCGACGTTTTCCTGTTCGGCAAGAACGTCCACCATCCGGCACCGATGGCCTTGAGCAACTGCAATACCTATGTGGGCCAGGCCATACAGCGCCATCCGCTGGAAGGCGACACGCGCTATGGCGCCGCCATGCAGGCGATCCGCGCGTTTTATTTCCCAGACAAGGCCGGCGGCGAGCGCACGCGGCCCGTCGCGGCCGAGCTGCCCGTGTACGTGATGTTCGTCACCGATGGCGGCACCAGCGACCAGGCGACGACGGAAAAACAGTTGCGCTGGGCGAGTAACGAGCCCATCTTCTGGCAATTCATGGGCATCGGCAAGGGGCGCAAGTCGAAAAGCAAGTTCCTCGCCGCCTTTGCCGATTCCGACTTCCCTTTCCTGGAAAAGCTCGACGAATTGCAGGGGCGCCTGGTCGACAACGCCAATTACTTTTCCGTCAGCTCGCCCGACGAGCACAGCGATGCGGAACTGTATGACTTATTGATGACGGAATATCCGGGCTGGCTGACACTGGCGCGGGGCAAGGGTTTGCTGAGGTAGCGCAAAGTTCACTGGATGAGGCTGTACGGCCACAAGTGCCAGAGATTTGTAAATTGAAGTAAATAACAATGGTTCGCATTTGCTTTGCTGCTTGCAATCGTGGCATGCTTGGAATGTGCTCTCACGCTGCGGCGTAGTGCCTCATCCGTAGCGTCTCGATTATTTTTAGCCAAATGCATAAACTTCTTTTCCATTGCCTGGCGGGCGGCAGCCTGCTCGTCTCCGGCGCCGCCGTCCAGGCGCAAACCGTTACCGGCGATACTGCCGTCAAGCCGGCGCAGGCCAAGGCACCCGCCGTGGACGCGCCGCCTTCCGTCAGCGTGACGGCCGAACGTCCCACGGGCCGTATCGACCGGCAAGTCTACGACGTCAAGTCCGACGTGGGCAGCACCAATGGCACGGCGGCCGATGCCTTGAACAATGTGCCGTCGGTGGCCGTCGATCCCGACGGTTCCGTTTCCCTGCGCGGCAGCAGCAATGTGCAGATCTTGATCGATGGCAAGCCGTCGGCCATGCTGCAGGGCGATTCGCGCGGCGCCACCCTGAACGCCATGGCGGCCGACGATATCGAATCGGTGGAAGTGATCAACAATCCCGGCGCCCAGTTCGGCAACGAGGCCGGTGGCGGCCCGATCCTGAATCTGGTGATGCGGCGCAACCGCAAGCCGGGCGGCTTTGCCACCGTCAACGCGAATGCGGGCATTGCCGGGCGCTATAACAGCTCCGTCTCCGGCACCTATAACGAAGGGCCGTGGGGCTACCAGGGCGGCATCAATGTGCGCCATGACGGCCGCAATTCCGTGGCCGAGGTCAGCCGCGAGCGCCTGGAGCGTGGTACGGGTGCCTTCGCCCCCAGCAGCCAGCAGTCCGCCAGCAATGGCTTGAACGACTCGCTGGGCTTGCACGGCACCGTCAATTACAACCTGAATGCCAGCGACACCCTGGCCGCCAGCGTGTCGTATAACGGGCGCAGCAACGACCAGCGCTCGCTCGACCGCTACATCAATGGCGACAGCACGGGCAGCACCATCGGCGACTATGTGCGCAGCACCGTGCGCAACGGCGACAGCCGCAACTACAGCTGGGGCGCGCGCTACGACCACAAGGGCGAGTTGCCGGGCGAAACCCTCAAGATCGACCTGCGCGTGTCGTCGTCGACCAACGAGAGCGACAGCGATTACGCCAATACCTACGCGGTCGCGCCCGTGAACGCTTTCGACAGCCGCGCGCGCCAGCACAGCGAGACGGGCAACCGCATCGTCGACTTCAGCGGCGACTACGAGCGCCCGCTGGCGGGCGGCACGGCCAAGCTCGGCTACAAGGTGGCCGACAACAAGAGCAGCTTCGACACCCTGTACACGGACATCAACCCGGCCAGCCTGGCCGAGACCGTCAACCCCATGCGCAGCAACCGTTTCGAGCTCGACGAACGCACCATCGCGCTGTACGGCTCCTACCAGATGCGCCTGAGCGAGCGCTGGGGCGCGCTGGCCGGCTTGCGCGCCGAATACACGGACTTGAACGTGCGCCAGATCACCAGCGGCGTCGAGGCCGGCAACAACTACATCAACTACATTCCCAGCCTGTTCGCCACGTATAAGGTCAGCGACGAGAGCAATTTGCGCTTCAGCTATGCGCACCGCCTGCGCCGCCCGAGCGCGGGCGACCTGAATCCGTACGTGATCTACCGCGATGAGTTCAATGTGTCGGCCGGCAACCCCAAGCTGAAACCCACGCAGACGGATTCGTTCGAGGTCGGCTATGAAACGAAATTGTTTGGCCTGGAAAGCAGCTTGCGCGCCTACCACCGCCGCGACACGGATGCCATCGTCGATTACCGCTATTTCATCAGCGACAATGTGCTGCTGACCACGCGGGAAAACGGCGCAGGCAGCCATTCGAGCGGCCTGGAGTTCAGCGTCAGCGGCAAGCTCACGCCATCGTTGACCCTGAACACGAGCGGCAACCTGGCACGCAGCCAGCAAACGAGTTCCGACGACCTGGGCAACCGCAGCACGCGCACGGCGAACGCCCTGAGCGGCCGCGCGCGCCTCAATTACCAGATCAATCCCGCCAACCAGCTGCAACTGGCGCTGCAAATGCAAGGCAAGATGCTGTCGGGACAGGGCTACCGCTCGCCGAACAACACCTTGAACATGAGCTGGCGCCACACGGTGACGCCGCAGCTGAGCCTGGTCATGAATGTGACCGATGTATTCAGCAGCAACAAGATGGAAACCGTCATCAACAGCGCTTCCTTGCGCGAGACGAGCACGCGGCGCTTCGATGGACGCATGATTTATGTGGGGCTGTCGTACCGCCTGGGCGGCGCCACGTCGGCGGCGAAAGAGGGCGAACGGGAACCGCGCTTCGGTCCGCCGGGCGGACGGGGGCCGGGCGGCCCAGGCGGTCCCGGCCCGGGCGGGCCGGGAGGCGAAGCAGGCTAGGCGGCTGTCGCGATCTCGTTCAGGAAGTCGATGAAACTGTCCGCATGGCGCTCGAAGCGCCATGCGCCCATGCCGTGTTCGGCCGTGTACACGGGCGCATCGCCGCCGGCAATGGCGCCCAGGTCCAGGCAATACGGATCGGCGCCCGCGTCGGCGATCACCAGGTACTGTTCCGGCCAGCCGGCGATGGCGGCGCCGCTGACGGCATCCCAGGCGTAACCGTGCTGGGCCTCGACCAGCCCGGCCGCGCCGTACAGGCTCAAGCCTTGGAAATACTGTGGGCTGTCGATAAACACCCGCAGCGGCGAATGGCAAGCCAGGAAGCGCCGGTACTGCTCTGGCAAGGCCCAGCGCTGCGCGATGCCGGCCATGTCGGCGGCGCTGGCGATGGTCAGCCAGTTCGATGGCTGCGCCAGGTCCTGCTCTTTCCTGCGCCGGGCCGCCAGTTTTTTCTCCAGCCTGGCAGCAGCTTTTTCCAGCGGCGTGCGCGGCTCATCGAGCGCCGCGTGGGTGACGGGCACCGCATGGCCTGCGCCATCCGGGTAGCCATCGCGCTGCCAGGCCAGCACGGCGTCGAGCGGGAGGCTGTCGGGCTTCCAGTGGCCGGGGTCATGCGGCAAACCCGTGTCGAAAGGCTGGCGGCTGAAGGCGGCCAGGCTCTTGATCGCCCGGGCCCGCACTTCCAGGCGCGTGGCGCTGGACGCGGCCAGCGCCACCAGCGGCGCATAAGCGTCCTTGCCTATGCTTTTCAGCATGCCGTCGACGGCCCGGTAGGCCAGCTCGGGCTGCGCCAACGCCCAGGCGAAAAATGCCGTATGTTCATTGGCTTGCGCCAATTGCACGATATCGCTCATCAGGAAGGCGCGCCAGTGCAGCAGCTGGCCTTCCCTGGCGTAGGCGGTCAGGATGGCGAGCACGGCTTGCCGCTCGTCGGCCGCATGCTTTTTCAGCAGCCGGTCTTTCAGGCTGGAAAACTTGACGCCATCCGTTTCGTCAAACAGCTTGCGGTGCAGCGCCGCCAGCGGTGCGACCGCCATCAGACGGCCATCGCCGCCTTGATGGGCGCATGGTGTTCATAGCCTTCCAGCGAGAAATCCGACGGTTCGATCTTTTCCAGCCATTCCGGCTCGTACTTGCCCGTCTTGGCGTAATCGGGCACGCGGTCGGAAATGATGAACTTCGGCGCGGGAAACGGCGTGCGCTTGAGTTGCTCTTCCACCATGTCGAGGTGGTTTTCATAGATGTGCGCGTCGCCGATGAAATAGGTGAACCAGCGCGGCGTGTAGCCCGTCAGGCGCGCCACCAGGTGCAGCAGGGCCGCGCCTTCGGCGATGTTGAACGGCGTGCCCAGGCCGATATCGTTGCTGCGCACATATAAACACAGCGAGATTTCGCGCGTGCTGGCGTTCGGGATGAACTGGTACAGCAAGTGGCAGGCGGGCAGGGCGACGGCATCGAGCACGGCCGGATTCCAGCCGTGGAACAGGATGCGCCGGCTGCCCGGGTTCGTCATGATGGTGTCCAGGCACTCGCGCAGCTGGTCGACGGCCTTGTACAGCAGCACTTTTTGCACGCCGTCTTCGACGATGGGGGCGACCAGGGTAAAACCGTTCGCTTGCGCGTCGGCGATTTGCGCGGGCTGGTCGGCGTCGAGCAGCTTGTACGCAGGCCATTGACGCCATTGCACGCCATACACGGGACCGAGGTCATCCTCGCCTTCGCGGTAGGGATTGGCCAGCCATTGCGCATTTTCATTGGCGTTCTGGTCCCAGACCTTGCAGCCCAGCGCGCGGAATTCGGCCGCGTTGCGCGAGGCGCGCAGGAAGGCGCACAATTCGCCGATCACGGATTTGAAAGCCAGTTTCTTGGTCGTCACGGCTGGGAAGTTGCCGTTGGCCAAGTCGAAACGCATCATGGCGCCCGGCACGCTCAGGGTGCGGATGCCCGTGCGGTTGTCTTGCCAGCTGCCTGTTTCGAGCACGGTCTTGATCAAATCTTGATATTGCTGCATGTATTTCTCCAACGGTAAGGATGGTGATTGTAACGCAGGCGCGACAGGCGGGCTGCGGCCCGCACACATAATTACGCGGCCGGCTTACCTGCAAACATGACTCTGTGGTAATTTGTGTGTCCTTGAAGAAATACACAGAAACGGCAGATGCTGCACCATGTTCTTGCGACAATTTGTAAATAATAATAACGCCGCCGTGGTGGAGATGAGCAGGGCCGATTTTTTCAAGGCTAACCTGCGCCTGATCCTGGCCTGGCCCTTGCTGGGCCTGGTCCTGTGCGCGGTGCTGTGGACGGCCACCCTGCTGCAGCTGGAGGCGGAAAAGAAGGTGGCGCAGCAGCAGGCGCTCGACAGTGTGTCTTCGCAGGCCAAGGCTTACAGCCAGTACCTGCTGCGCACCCTGGAGCAGATGGATCAGCTGACCTTGCAGCTCAAGTATGAGTGGGAAAATTCGCGCGGCCGCTTGCGCCTCGACCAGTTGAAGACGCAGGGCATGTATGCCTTGCCGCAATTTGCCATCGTCGCCATCCTCGACCGCAAGGGCCATCCCGTGACGGCCACGGCGCCGCTGCAGCGCTTGCGCGTCAACGAGCGCAGCGATTTCCTGCTGCGCCACTGGCGCAGCAATTCCAGCGCCCTGCGCATCGCGCTGGGGCGGGCCAATGCGCCCGGCGAGGCTGCGATGACCCCGGGCGCGGGCGAAAGCCTCGTGCATTTCACGCGCCGGCTGGAAGACGAGGATGGCAATTTCGATGGCGTGCTGCTCATCTCGATTCATTCCAGCTATTTTTCCGAATTCTATAACAGCGTCAATTTCGGCAAGTTCGGCATGTCCGCCATGGTGGGCGAGGAGGGCGAGCTGTTCAGCACGCGCCTCGGTGCGCGCGTGCTGCCGAGCCAGAGCGGCGAGGGCACGCCGTTTCTCGACACGAGCTTTCTGGAAACGGAGAGCGGCGCCCTGCATTCGGGCGGCAGGATCGCTTTTTCCGACAAGCAAAGCCGCTATGTGGGCTGGCAGGCGCTGAAAGCCTATCCGTTTACGGCCGTGGTCGGGCTGTCGGACGGCGAGATGCTGCATCCCTACGAGGAAACGCGCACCATTTATATCGGTATCGCGCTGGCCGTCACCGTGCTGCTGCTGGCTTTTGCCGCCGTCGCCACCATGCTCTCGCTGCGCCTGGCGTGGCGCCACCACCAGTCCGAAGGCGTGCGCAATGCCTACCGCATGGCCACCGAAGGCACGAGCGACGGCTTCTATATCATCGCCGCCCTGCGCGGCAGCGATGGCAGCATCCTCGACTTCGAGATCGTCGACTGCAACGAGCCGGGCGCCGGCTACTTCGGCGTGCGCCGTGAACAATTGCTGGGCATGCGCCTGCAATCGCGCGCCCACGAGCCGTATTTCCGCGACCTGATCCACAACTACCGGGCCGCCATGGAGTCCGGCTTTTCCGAGGAAGAGATCGAGCTGCCGGAAGGTAACCCGTTCAAGCTGCGCTGGATACGCCGGCGCCTCGTGCGCAGCGGCGACCGCCTGGCCGTCACCCTGCAAGACATCAGCACGGCCAAGGAGCACGAGCGCGACTTGCGCCGCCTGGCCAACGAGGACGGCTTGACGGGGCTGCCCAACCGCTACTGGCTGCAGCAATTCTTGCCCGGCGCCCTGGGCCGCGCCGCCATCGCGCGACAGATGCTGGCGCTGCTGTTCATCGACCTCGACGGGTTCAAGGATATCAACGACACGCAGGGCCATGCCGAGGGCGACAAGGTGCTGCGCGCCGCCTCGCTGCGCCTGAAGGCCGTGCTGCGGCCGGGCGACCACGTGGTGCGCCTGGGCGGCGATGAATTCGTCGTCGTGCTCGACCCAGTGGAGGACGACAGCCGCGCCGAGCAGGTGGCGCAGCGCATCGCCATCGCCTTCGATGAACCGTTTTACCTGGGCAGCGAGCGCCACAAGATGGGCGCCTCGATCGGCATCAGCCTGTATCCGCGCGATGGGGCCGAGACGGAAGTGCTGCTGAAGAACGCCGATATCGCCATGTACGCCGTGAAAGTGGCGGGCAAGGGCCATCACCGCTTCTTCCAGCCGGAATTGTTCGAAACCATCCGCAACCGCCGCGAACTGGAGCAAAGCCTGGTGGCGGCGCTGGAGCAGGACCAGTTCCTCGTCGTCTACCAGCCGCGCGTCGACGCCATGAGCGGACAGCTGTGCAGCATGGAAGCGCTGATGCGCTGGCAGCACCCGCAGCATGGCATGGTGCCGCCGCTGGAATTCATCCCCGTGGCCGAGAGCAGCGGCCTCATTTCGCAGCTAGGCGAAGTCGTCATCGAGAAGGTATGCCTGCAGATGGCGCGCTGGCAGGCCAGCGGGCTGGAACTGGTGCCCGTGTCCATCAACGTCTCGGCGCGCCAGTTCGGCCGCGGCGACGTGCACCAGGTGCTGGCGTCCGCGCTGACGCGCCACCGCATCGATGCGCGGCTGATCGAGGTGGAAATCACGGAATCGGCGATGATGGATGAACAGAACCGCGCCGTGGAGCAGCTCTCGGCCATCCGCGCGCTGGGCGTGCGCCTGCTGGTCGACGATTTCGGCACCGGTTACTCCTCGCTGTCGCAGCTGCAGAAGTTCGCCATGGATGGATTGAAGATCGACCGCGCCTTCACCATGGAACTGGGCCGCTCGGAGCAGGGCGAGGTCTTCGTGCGCGCCATCCTGTCGATGGCCCATGCGCTGGGCATGAGCGTGGTGGCCGAAGGGGTGGAGACGCGTGAGCAGCTCGACATCCTGCGCACGCTGCAGTGCAATGAAGTGCAGGGCTATTTCATCTCGCGTCCCGTGCCGGCCGAACAGATGCTGGCGCTGATGCACCAGCGCTTCCTGATACCGTTGCCAGCCCCGGCGCCGGCACTGTAGAACGTCGTGATTGGCGTGGAAAACAACGCCGTTTCATAAAAAGAGCGAACGTTCGCTTTTTTCTAAAAAATATTATATGCTTCGCTCATGCCGTCAGTGAATTGGAGTTCACGGCGGCAAGAAAAGTGCAAGACGGGGCAGCTTGAGACGCCCGCGATAGTGTGCCGAAGACAATTTCATATAATAAAGAGAGACTAACTTGAAACATAAATATCTGCCCCTTTTGATCGTTGCCGCGTTCGCCGGCATCTCCTCCACCGCACAAGCATCGGGCTACCGTTTCGGCTCGCAAAGCGTTTCCGCCCAGGGCACGGCCGATGCCAGCGGCGCCGAAGCGGCCGACGCGTCGACCATTTTCTATAACCCGGCCGGCATGTCGCGCCTGGAAGGCACGCAATTCGTGGGCGGCGGCACCCTCGTGGTACCGCATTCGACCTACCAGGATTCGGGCTCGAAGCCTTTCTTCCCGGGTAACCGCACGCCTTACGCGGAAACCAAGGACTACGCGCCGGACGCCGTCTTCGCACCGGCCCTGTACGCCAGCAAGAAAATCAATGAGCAGTGGACCGTCGGCGCTGGCCTGTTCGTGCCGTATGGCGCCAAGCTCGACTACGGCAACGACTGGTTTGGCCGCTATGCAATCACCAATATCAAGCTCGAAGCCATCGCCCTGAATCCTTCCGTGTCGTTCAAGCTGGACCAGCACCACTCGTTCGGCTTCGGCGTGACGGCCGAATACATGAAGGCGGAACTGGGCCAGGGCGTGGACGTGCCGGGTTCGGTTGCCTACCTGGGCAAGTTTGCGCCTGGCGCATCGCAGGCCTTCCTGGCCAATATCGCCAAGACGCAAGGCCTGGCAGCGGCGCAAGCTGCGGGCGCAGCACTGCAGGGCCCGATCAAGGATGGCCACGCCTCGATGGACGGCCATGACTGGGGCTTCGGCTTCAACCTGGGCTATCTGTACCAGCTGAACGAAGGCACGCGTTTCGGTATCGCCTACCGCTCGTCGATTTCGCACAAGCTCAAGGGCAGCACCATCTGGGACTTCTCGCAAGTGACGGGCAACCCGGCCGTGAACGCCTTCATCGCCAAGGCGTCGAACAAGGTCAATTCGGAAGCGCTGGTGGAATTGCGCACGCCGGAAACCCTGTCGATCAACGCCTTCCATCAGATGGATGATAAATGGGCCTTGATGGGCGACGTCACCTGGACCCGCACTTCGCGCCTGCAGAACCTGGACATCCAGTTCCCGCCGACGGCCGAAGGCGCCGAGCGCATCCGCCAGCAGTGGAAAGACACCTACCGCGTGTCGCTGGGTACCAACTACAAGTACAGCGAAAGCCTGATGCTGCGCGCCGGTATCGCCCACGACCAGGCGCCGGTCCGCAGCGCCGAACTGCGCCACCCGGCCTTGCCGGACAGCGACCGCATGCAGTATTCGATCGGCGCGAACTGGAAGCTGAACGCCAATTCCTCGATCGACCTGGCCTACAGCTATATCGACTTCAAGGATGCTGAAGTCAACTACAAGAATGACTGCTCGCCCGTCATGACTGGCTGCACCGGCAACGGTGAAACCACCAAGGGCCTGTTCAAGACCCGCATGCAGTTGATCGGTCTCGCTTACAACTACAAGTTCTAAGCAGGTAGTGGCGGCCAACCCGGCCGCCATGAAATGAAAAAAGCGCCTTCGGGCGCTTTTTTTTTCGGGGTCAGACCCCAGCGGTGTGCGCTGTTGTGCACGGTAGGGTGTAGGTCGGATTAGCGTGGCGAAGCCGCGCGTAATCCGACGGTATTGTTGGCGATGACTGTGGTGTTGTCGGGTTACGCGCTGTGCGCCAACCCGACCTACGCCGAGCTGCGTTGCTCATGTCCTGGCGCGCATGGCCTGGTCCAGCAGGGTCAGGGCCAGCCGCACGGTGTCGTCCGGCAGTTCCAGCAAGTTCTCTCCCACATACCACTCCACCACGCTGTGCCCGGGCAGGGCCGCGTGGCTGGCGCGGCCGAACAGCCAGATGCCGTGGTCTTCGGCCACCTGGTTGCGGATGGCGATGGCCCGTTCGCGCGACACGGGCAGGTGCAGGTGCAGCATGTTCGCTTGCGGCTGGGCGGGATTGACGGCGATCGATGGAAAATCGCGCAGCAGCGCATACAGCCACTGCGTGCGCGCAAAATACTGTGGCATGGCGGCGAGGCGCGCGTCGAACTGCATGGCGGCGGCCACCACGTAGGGCGTGCGGTGGACGATGTTGCCGCCCTGGCGGCGGAACCACTCGCGCGCCCGTTCGACAAAGCTGCGGCTGCCGGCCAGCATGGCGCCACCGAGGCCGCCGATGCCCTTGTACAGCGACACGTAGACGGAATCAAAACCGTCGCAGATGGCGGGCAGGGGCTGCTTGAAGCCGGCCTGCGCTTCCCACAGGCGCGCGCCATCCATGTGCAAATGGATATTGCGTTCGCGGCAGTGCCGCTTGATGTCATTCAATGCATCCCATGACGGGCACTGGCCGCCGATTTCGCGCATCGGCAGTTCGACCTGCGCGGCGCCCAGCGCATCGGGCACGGCGCGCAGCTCGTCCACCGTCCACGGGCGGTGCGGGTCGCCGATCATCAAGCCCTTGAAGTGATCGAGCAATTCATGGTTGCCCCGCTCGTGGCGCAGGATGTGCGAGGTCGGATGCAGCGCCACCAGGCGCGAGCCCCGGTCCTGGCACGCCAGGCGCAGGGCCGTGACTTGCGTCATGGTGCCCGTGATGCAGAATACGGCCGCCTCGAAGCCGAGCAGGCTGGCGATCTTGTTTTCGAACTGTTCGATCAGCGCGCCCTCGCCATAGGTATCGTGCGCAACATCGTTGGCGCCGCACCAGGCGGCCATGGCGGCGAAGGTGGCGCTTGGGGCGGGCTGGCGGTGGCCCGGCAGGACGGTATGGCAGCGCTGGCGCAGTTCAAGCTCGTTCACGGCGGTTCCTTACAGTGTGGCCGTGGCCAGTTTCGCGCCAAAGCCGATGAACATGGCGCCCACGCCGCCGCCCATGCCGGCCGACAGGCGGCGACGGCGGCGGAAGGTTTCGGCCAGGCGGACGCCGACAAAGATGATGGCCGTCAGGTAGGTAAAGCTGATCACCTGGCAAATCAGGCCCAGGCCGATGAAGGACAGCACGGGGTTCGGGAAGGCCGGATCGACGAACTGGATGAAGAACGAGATGAAGAACAAAATCGCTTTCGGGTTCATCAGGCTGATGATCAGGGCCTTGCGGAACGGGTCGCTTTCCTTGACGGGGGCAGGCACGGCTGCCGCTTCGCCTTCAGCGGCGCTGGGCGCGCGCAGCTTGCGCCAGCAGCCTATCAGCATCTGCAGGCCGATCCAGCCCAGGTAAGCCGCGCCGATGTATTTCACCACATAAAACAGGGCCGGGCTGGCTTTCAGCAGCGAAGCGACGCCGCAGGCCGACAGCACCATCAGAATCAGGTCGCCGGCGAAGATGCCGAAGGCGCCCTGGTAGGCGGGCCGCACGCCGCGCTGGGCGGCGACCGACAGCACGTACATGGAATTGGGGCCGGGCAGGATGACGATGAAGATGGTCCCCAGTAAAAAGGTCCAGAAATCGGTGATGCCCAGGTTGGCGTGGAAAAGTGCGTTCATGATAATTCCGCTGGATTGAGCTGTACGTGATGGAATTGCAGTGCGGCGAGATTCGCGTAGATGCCGCCAAGGGCGACCAGCGACGCATGCGTGCCCGTCTCGACGATTCTGCCGTCTTCCATGACGATGATGCGGTCGGCCCGCTGCACGGTGGCCAGGCGGTGCGCGATGATGACGGTGGTGCGGCCCACCATGGCCGCTTCCAGCGCCTTTTGTACCAGGCGTTCCGATTCCGCGTCCAGCGCGCTGGTCGCTTCGTCGAGCAGCAGCAGGGGCGGGTTTTTCAGCAGGGCGCGGGCGATGGCGATGCGCTGGCGCTGGCCGCCGGACAGGCGCACGCCCCGTTCGCCGAGGAAGGATTTGTAGCCGTTCGGCAGGCGTTCGATGAATTCGTGGGCGGCCGCCATCTTCGCGGCGGCGATGACTTCCTCGTCGCTGGCGCCGGCGCGGCCGTAGCGGATGTTTTCCATGGCGTCGGCCGAGAAGATCACGGTATCCTGCGGCACGATGCCGATGGCGTCGCGCAGGGTGTGCAGGTCGAGCTGCTTGATATCGACGCCATCGAGGCGGATGCTGCCGCTCTGCGGGTCATAAAAACGTAAAAACAGCTGGAATAGCGTGGTCTTGCCGGCGCCGGAAGGGCCGACAACGGCCACCGTTTCGCCGGCGCGGATGTCGAGGCTGACGTGGTTCAGGGCGTGGGTATCGGGGCGCGACGGATACGAGAACATGACATCGTCCAGCGACAGCGCGGCGCCATTCGCGGCGCGCGCTGGCAGCGGCAGCGGCGTGACGGGCGACTCGATTTCCGATTTGACGGCCATCAGTTCCAGCAGGCGCTCGGTGGCGCCGGCGGCGCGCTGCGCTTCGCCCATGACTTCGGACAGGGCGCCGATGGCGCCGGCCACGATGGAGGCGTACAGGATGAACTGGCCCAGGTCGCCGCCCGTCATCGCGCCTTCCAGCACGGCGCGCGCGCCCAGCCACAGCACGAAGACGATGGTGCCGAAGACCAGCAAAATCGCGATCATGGTGAGCAGGGCGCGGGCGCGGATGCGGCGCATGGCCGTCATGAAGGCGCCTTCGACGGAGTCGCCGAAGCGCTTCGATTCAATTTTCTCGTGGGTAAACGCTTGCACGGTGGGCATGGCGTTGAGGATTTCGCCGGCCATGGCCGACGCGTCGGCGATGCGGTCCTGCGAATCGCGCGACAGCTTGCGCACCTTGCGGCCAAACACGATGATGGGCACGACGACGAGAATCAATAGGCCGATGATGATGCCCGCCAGCTTGGCGCTGGTGACGAACAGCATCACCAGGCCGCCCAGGAACAGCAGCACATTGCGCAGCGCCATCGAGATGCTGGTGCCGACGACGGCCTGGATCAGGGTCGTGTCGGTGGTAATGCGCGACAGGACTTCTCCCGTCTGCGTGGTTTCAAAGAATTCCGGGCTTTGCGTGACGACGTGGCGGTACACGGCGCTGCGGATGTCGGCCGTGACGCGCTCGCCCAGCCACGACACGGTATAAAAGCGCGCCGCCGTGGCCAAGGCCAGGATGGAGGCCACGCCGAACAGGGCGAGGAAGACCAGGTCGACGTGCTGGATGCTTTTCGAGCCGGCCGCGCCGCCGAAACCCAGATCGATCATCTGCTTGAAGGCGGCGGGAATGGCCAGGGTCGAGGCGGCGGCCACCACCAGCGCGATCCCGGCCAGGAAGAACTGCTTGCGGTACGGCGTCAGAAAGGGCATCAAACCCTTGAAGGCGGCCAGGCTGCCTTTTTTCAGTTCGCGGCTGCTGCCGGTGTCGGGAGTCGGTGCGGTGCTTGCGGCGGTTGCTGCGGTTGCTTTGCTGGTGCTGCCTGTTTCTGTGCTGGTTGTCATTGTTTTTCGCTTTGATTTACATATTCGATGGTGCTGATTACGCTTACAACTTCATCGGCTGGACATAGCCCGTCATTTCCAGGTAGGCGCGGCCCACGGGCTGGCCGTCGCGCTCCACCGTCACGGCGCCTTCCCAGTACACTGCCCCCGTCGAGCGGCGCGAATCGAGCTCCTGATCCGCCTGCAAGGGCTTGATCTGCCAGCGCGTGGCACCCGTGCGGATCTCGGTGGCGACCGGGTATTCGGCCTGCGTGCGGGGTGAGCGCCACAGCTGCGTGGGCGTGAAATCGACGTCGCCGGGCGCGTACTGCGTCATCTTACCGGACGCATCGCGCCATGTCGCGTGCGCCCATAGTTTAGCACCTGTCTTGCTGCGGATCTGGAAGGCCATCAGGGCGCCGCCGTCAGCGAGATTGGCGCCTATCCAGTTCCAGCCGCTGGCATCCGCGTCGAGCACCTGGCTCGACCACTCGTGATCGAGCCAGGTGGCGCCCGTCACCGCTTCCGGCTTGCCGCCCGCGCGGGCGATCGTGCCCGTGGTACGCAACTGCGGCTCGCTGTAGTAATAACTCGATTGCGCGGGCCGCGCGCCCTTGCGCGAATAGCCGCCAACGCCCTGCAGCAGCACGGGCTGGCTAGGGGCCAGGGTCAGCTGCAGGCTGAAGTCGCGCGCGGCCAGGCTGACCTTGTAGCTGCCGTCGGTCTGGCGCTGCATGCGCCAGTCGTCGAGTTTGACGTCCGTGTCGCCCACCTTGGCGTAGGCCAGGCCGAAACCTTCGCGCGCGCTTTTCTCGTCGTGCAGCAGCTTGCCCACTTTCGGGTCGGACAGGGCCGCGTGGCCGATGATCAGCTGTTTCGGCGCGAAGGCGCTGGGGTTGTCCGCGTCGGCGGCCGTGGCGCTGCGAAAGAAGGTCACCTGGTAGCCCAGCTGCTCGCCGCCGGCGGTTTTTACCCAGCCCGTGGCATACCACCATTCCGTTTTATAGGCGGGATGGGCGCCGAAATCGTGCGGCATGCGCAGGGTCTGGCCGGCCGGCAGCGGCGTGACGGGGGCGAAGGCGGGCGGCGCGGCGATGGCGGCGGCGCTGCAAAACAATAATAAACAAGTCAAACGGCGCATTACCAGTCCTCCCTGACGGCGCGGATGGGGCCAGCGGACAGCGCCTGGCGCCCCGCGATGAGGGCAGTGAGGGCGGCCGCCGTCAGCAGGGCGCCGGCCACGGTGGCGATCAAGGGCCACGGCAGGTGCAGCTGCATGGTCCAGTGAAACGATTGCGGATTGACGATGAAGACCAGTACAAAGCTGATCAACAGGCCCAGGACAAAACCGGTGGCGATGCCCAGCGCCGTCAGCGCGCCGCCCTCGAGCGCCAGGATGGACAGGATCTGGCCGCGCGTCACGCCCACGTGGCGCAGCATGCCGAATTCGCGCGCGCGCGCCAGCGTCTGGGCCGAGAACGTGGCGGCCACGCCGAACAGGCCGATGACGATGGCGATGGCTTCCAATAAATACGTGACGGCGAAGCTGCGGTCGAAGATTTGCAGGCTCAGGGCGCGGATGGCCGACGGGTTCGATACTTCCAGGCTGGCGCCGAAGGGCAGGGCTTTCAGGCGCTGCTGCAGTTCGTCGCCCGTGGCGTCCTTGGCCAGCCACAGGGCCGCGTCGCTGACGTCCATGTCACCGGTCAGGGCGCGGTAGTCGGCCAGCGGCATCTGGATGGCGCCGGAAGAACGCGCATAGTCGCGCCAGATGCCGGCGACGAAGAACTTGTGCAGGCCGCCCGCCAGCGGCAGGGCTATCTGCTGGCCAGGCTTGACGTTGTACAGGTCGGCCGCCGCCTCGGACAGCCACACGGGCCGGCTGCCTGCCGGCACGGCTAATGTCTCGCCCACCAGCACCATACTCTTGCCCGGGTCCTGCAAGTTGATGGGGCGCGCCAGCAGCATGACATTCGGGCGGTCGGGCGCCAGCGACAGCGAGCGCAGGCGCTGGAAATCCACCCTGGCCACGCCGGGCAAAGCGGTGATGCTTGCCTGTTCGCGCGGATTCAGGCCCGCCGTGCCGCCGCTGGCGGCCGGGCGCGTGTACAGGTCGGCCGGCAAGATCTGCAGCAGCCAGTCGTCGACGGAGACGCGGAAACTCGACACCATGATGGCCATCGCCACCATCAGGCTAAAGCTCGACAGCACGCCACCGAGCGCGATGCCGGCCTGGCCCGAGGCGTTCGCCAGGCGGGCCAGGGTCAGGCTGCGCACGGGCGCATGCTTGCTCGTATCCGTGCGCAGCCAGGCGGCTTGCAGGGCGCGGAAGACGACGGCCGCCAGCTGCGGCATTAGGGCGATGGCGCCGATCAGCAGCAGGGCGATGGACAGGTAGCCGAACAGGGGCAGCTCGAAGACGGGTGGCAGGAACGTCAAGGCACCGGCCAGCAGCAGACACGCCAGCGCGGGCCAGGTCTTGGCCAGGCGCGTCGTCACGACTTCCTCGCTGCCCGATTTCAGGGCGATGGCGGGGGCGGCGCGCGCCGCTTCCAGCGCGGGCGCCGCGCAGCCCAGCAAGGCCACGCCGAGGCCCAGCGCGAAATACACGAAGGCGGCGACGGGCGTGAATTGCACCTGCGGCTGCACGCCCGCGAAATAGCCGGCGCCGAGGTCGCCGCCGAAAAAGCGCAGGGCGACGGCCGCCATGGCGTAGCCGCCGGCGATGCCCAGCGCGGCGCCGACGATACCGAGGCTGGCGCCCTCTAACAGCACCTGGCGCAGCAATGGCCCGCGTTCCATGCCCAGCACGCGCAGCAGCGCGAACTGGCCGCGGCGTCGGATGACGGACAGGGCCTGCGTGGAAAACACGAGGAACGCCCCCGTAAACAGGGCGACCAGGGCCAGCACCGTCAGGTTGACGCGGTAGGCGCGGCTCAGGTTATTGTTGCGGCTGTTCTGGTTCTCGTCATTGGGCTGGCCCACGTGGAAGCGCCCCGGGTACTGCGCTTCCAGCGCGCTGCTCAGCGCGGCCAGGAAGGCGTCGCGGTTGATGCCCTGGCGCAGTTTCAAATCGATGCGCGACAGCTTGCCCAGCTTGTTGAATCGCCACTGCGCCGCGCCGATATCCATCACGGCGATGCGCTGGCCGGCGCGTGCCCGCTGCAGCGAGCCGGCCACGCGCAGGGAGACGCTGCCCGTGCCCGATCGCAGGGCAATCGTGCCGCCTTGCGCCACATCGAGCCAGCGCAAGGCGGCCGGTGACAGGAAGATGGCGTCGTCGGCCAGGGTGTCGAAAGGCTGGCCTTCGGCCGGTGCGCCGATCAGGTCGGGCGAGATGAAGCCGGCGCGGAAGACGTCGAGCGCCAGGATGTGCAGCGGGCCGCCCTCATTCTTGCCGGCGACCCCGGCCTGCAGTTCCAGCACGGGCGAAGCCACAGCCACGCCGTCGCGCTGCGCCAGCCACGGGTAGATGGCTTCGTCGAACAGCGCTTCGCGTCCGGCCACCTGCACGTCGGCCTGGCCGGACAGGCTTTTGACGGCCGTGGAAAATTCATTGAAGGCGGCCGCGTTGATCAGGTGGATGGCAAAGCCCAGCGACACACCGATGGCGATGGCGAGGATGGCGACAAAGGCGCGCACGGGATGCGCGCGCCATTCGCCCAGCAGCAGCCAGCGCGACAACAGGCGCATACCCGCGGGATTGGCTGCCGGCGCACTCAATTCAGACATTCGACGGCCAGGCGTTCGCCGGCGCGCCGCGCTTTCAGTTGCGCCGCATCGCGGTTTTTATCGCCCGCGCCGACGGCGTCCTGCGCCGTCCATTTCTGCTCCAGCCGCAACTGGGCGCAATGCTTGTCGCGCATTTCCTTCTGTTTGGCGGCCCGTTCGCGCGCCTGGTCTTCCAGCTTCTCGCGTTGCTTGCGCGCCGCTTCCATCTGGCTGGCCACCCGTTCCTGGCGCGTGGCCGCGCCCTTGTCGACGGCAGGCGGAGGCGAGGGAAGTTCCAGGATCTGCAGTTGGCCGCCCGCGCAGGGCGTGGCGCTGTAGCTGGTCCGGCCATCCTGCACGCACTTGTAGACGTCCTGCGCGCTGGCGGAACCGGCCAGCAAGGCCATGAGCAGGAGGGACGACGGCTTCACAATATCTTTCCCGGATTCATGATGTTTTGCGGGTCCAGCGCCTGTTTCACGGCGCGCATCAGCTGCAGTTCCAGCGGCGACTTGTAGCGCGCCAGGTCGTCCTTCTTCAGCGCGCCGATGCCGTGTTCGGCCGATATCGAGCCGCCAAAACCGTGGACCTGGTCGTGCACGATGCGGTTGATGGCGTCCTGGTTGGCCAGGAAATCCCGGTCCGTCATGCCGCTTGGGGGCGCCACGTTGTAATGCAGGTTGCCGTCGCCCAGGTGGCCGAAGCACACGAGCTGGCAGCCGGGGAAGGCTGATTCAAGGGCTGCATCCGTGACGGCGATGAAGTCGGCGATGCGGGAAATCGGCAGCGAGATATCGTGCTTGATGTTCTTGCCCGCCTGCGCCTGCGCCAGCGGAATATGTTCGCGCAGCTGCCACAGGCCTTCGGACTGCGCCACGGAACTGGCGACGACGGCGTCTTCGATCAATTCGTTTTCCAGGGCCGCGCCGATGCTCGCTTCCAGCAATTCCACGGCATGCGCCTCGGACTGGCTGCTGGACAGTTCCAGCAACACGTACTGCCCGTGCGCGTCGGCGAACGGGCGCGGCAGTTGCGGGAACTGCTCGGCCACCAGTTGCAAGCAATACCGCGACATCAATTCAAAGCCCGTCAGGCTGGCGCCGCAATGGTCCTGCATCAGGCTTAACAAGCGCAGGGCGTGGGCGGGCGAGGGCATGGCGGCCAGCGCCGTGATGCAGGCCTTCGGCTGCGGATACAGTTTCATGACCGCGCCGGTAATGACCCCCAGGGTGCCCTCGGCGCCGATGTACAGGTCGCGCAAATCGTAACCGGTATTGTCCTTGCGCAGGCCGCGCAAGCCGCTCCAGATCTCGCCCTGCGGCGTGACCACTTCCAGGCCCAGGCACAGCTCGCGCGTATTGCCGTAGCGCAGCACGGCCGTGCCGCCCGCGTTCGTCGCCAGATTCCCCCCGATGGTGCAGCTGCCTTCGGCCGCCAGCGACAGGGGAAACAAACAGCCGGCGGCGCTGGCCGCTTCCTGGATGGTTTGCAGGATGCAGCCGGCATCGACCGTGATGGTACGGTTGACGGGATCGAGCGCGCGGATGCTGTTCAGGCGCGCCAGCGACAGCACGACGGCCGTGCCGGCGGCATCGGGGATACTGCCCAGTACCAGGCCCGTGTTGCCGCCCTGCGGCACGACGGGCACCTGCCATTGCGCGCAGGCGCGCAGCACGCCTGCTACCTGCTCCACGGTGGCGGGGCGCAGCACGGCCAGGGCCTTGCCCGTAAACCTGTCGCGCCAGTCGGTGAGGAAGGGCGCCGTATCGGCATCGGAGGTGAGTACGTAGGTGTCGCCCAGCAGGTCGCGGCAGGCGGCGAGGAAGTCGGCTTGGTCATGCACTGGCTGTTCGGTCATTTCTTGATGCTCACTTTATTCACTTTTTCCAGAAGCTCTTTGGCCATGCGCTTGGCCGCCTTTTTATACGGGCGCAGATACAGCACGGCGCAGACAAAATAGATGCAGACGATGGCCGCTTCGCCCCAGGCCATCAGGGCCGAGGTGGGGTTCGTGTCGCTGTAACCGCGCACCACGCCTTCCGTAAAGTACAGCAGGATCACCATCGACGACCATTGCAGGGTGTAGACGTCGCGCTTGATGACGCCGTACAGGGGAATGAGCAGGGGCGCCGCCTTCAGCACGACCCAGGAGCCGCCCGGCTGCAGCGGCGCGACGACGGTTTCCCACAGCAGGCACCAGACGATCAGGGTGACGAGGCTGGCGATGGCGCCCCAGTGAAAATACTTGTGCAGTGTGCCGTGCATCATGCGCCTGCCAGTTTCACGGCGTTTTCCGCCAGACGCCGGCCCAGGGCGATGGCCAGGCGTTTTTCATCGTCGCTCAAGGCCTTGTCGCCGTCTATGCCCGACCAGTGCGTGGCGCCATACGGCGAGCCGCCCGTGGACGTCGTCATCAGTTCCGGATGCGTGTAGGGCAGGCCCATGACCAGCATGCCGTGGTGGAAAAGGGGGATCATCATCGACAGCAGGGTCGATTCCTGGCCGCCGTGCAGGCTGCCCGTGGACGTGAACACGCAGGCGGGCTTGCCGGACAGGCTGCCGGCCAGCCAGTCGCTGGCCGTGCCATCCCAGAAGTACTTCATGGCGGCGGCCATGTTGCCGAAGCGCGTGGGCGAGCCCAGGGCCAGGCCCGCGCATTCCTGCAGGTCGTCCAGTTCCACATAAGGAGCGCCATCAGGCGGGACTTCCGGCGCGGTCGCTTCCGTTACGGTGGAGACGGCGGGCACGGTGCGCAGGCGCGCATCGCAGCCAGGCACGCTTTCCACTCCCTGGGCTATCAGCTCGGCCAACTGGCGCGTGGCGCCATGGCGTGAATAAAACAATACGAGAATAATCAGATTGGTTGGCTTCATCATTGGTATTATAGGGCGCTTTACAGCCTGATACGACTGCTGTCATGGCGCCGTTCTGATTTTGCACATGTTTTCAAAATATATATTCCCGTTCTTCCAATACCTGTGGCGCACCCTGAGCATGGGGCTGGACGTCGTGCGCGGCCTGACCTGGTCCGAAACGCGCGACCTGCTGCAGTTCGCGCGCCGCCGCGTGCGCGAGGAAAGCCTGCCGCAAGTGGCCGGCAGCCTGACGTTCGCCACCGTGTTCGCGCTGGTGCCGCTGCTCACTCTGGCCTTGGCCATCTTCACCACTTTCCCCCTGTTTAATACCTTCCGCCACGCGCTGGAAGATTATTTCGTGCAAAGCGTGATGCCCAAGGGCATATCGAACACCATCCTCGACTACCTGACGACGTTCGCCTCGAAGGCCACGCGATTGTCCGCCATCGGCGCGGGCGCCCTGATCGTCACCTCGGTAGGCATGATGGGCTTGATCGAGCGCGTCTTCAACCGCATCTGGCGCGTGCGCCAGGAGCGCCGCTGGACCAAGCGTTTACTTGTTTACTGGGCCATCGTGACTCTCGGGCCGCTGCTGGTGGGCGTGTCGCTGACGGTAACGTCGCGCCTCTTCATGGCCACCAGCGGCGTGGTGGGAGCCGTGCCGTTCCTCGGCGCCGTGTTTTACACGCTGGTGTCGATCGGCCTGACCATGCTGGCGTTTACTCTGCTTTACATCGCCGTGCCGAACCGCGACGTGGACTGGCGCGACGCGGCCTGGGGCGGCTTGCTGGCGGCGCTGGCGTTCGAGGTGGCCAAGCGCGGTTTCGGCGAATTCATCCAGGAATTCCCCACGTATTCGCGCATCTATGGCGCGCTGGCCGCCTTGCCGCTGTTCCTCGTGTGGATATACCTGAGCTGGATGATCACCCTGGTGGGCGCCTTGCTGGTGGCCGCCTTGCCCGTCGTGAAATACGAGCGCTGGTGGTACGAGGCGGCGCCGGGCAGCGAATTCGTCGATGCCGTCGCCATCCTGAAGGTGCTGCACCAGGCCTGCCACTGCGCCGATTCGGCCCTCGTGGGCGCGGCCGAGATCCGCCGCAGCACGCGTCTGGGCTTCGAAGAGATGGAAACCCTGCTCGACAAGATGGTGCAGCAGGGTTGGGTGGGACGCGTCAACGTGGAAGGCGCCGTGCGGGTGCAGTGGGGCAAGCGCGTGGCCGACAGTTCCGATCACTGGGTCTTGCTGGGCAACGTCAACCGCATCAGCCTGGCCGATGTCTACCGCTTATTTGTCTTCGGCGGCATGCGCGTGAACTCCGGCTATCCGGCCGGTTCCACCAACGAGCGCGACATCAAGGCGGCGGAAGAAGCGGCCGCGCTGGCCGCGCAGGTGGAAAACGCCGTGGAAGAAGGTCTGGGCATGAGTCTGGCGCAGCATTTCGGGGCCGTCAAATGCAATTGAGCGGCCCTTAGCAAGCCTTAATACACCACGGGCCGCAAGGTAGCCTGCAGCGCCACCTTGCTGAACGCGGCCGCATCCTGCGCGCGCACCACGCCCAGATAATATGTGTCCTCGCCGCCGTGCAGGTTCACCAGGCGCAGCTGATGCGGCGCCAGGTGGGCGGCGATGGCGGCCAGGCCTTCGGCCATCGCGTCGCCGTCTTCGCGCTCCGTCCAGCGGAAGTCCTGCAGCGCGGGCAGGCCGATATGCTGGGCGATGCGTGGCACTTCATCGACGGATTTCCAGTCCAAGGTGGTGCCGTGGCCCAGCGCATCGGCGGCAGTGGACCAGAGCAGGAAGAAACACGCCGCTTCGGGCGTATCGCCGTCGTATTCCTCTTCCGGGTCGTCCTCGGCCAGTTCTTCCAGCGTGATGTCCACGCAGCGCGCGGCCAGTGCCGCATCGCCCAGCAGGAGCATCGCGGCCAGGGCGCGCAACTGCTCGCGGTCGGCCTTCGCCAGGATCTGCGCCGGCGTAAAACTGCGGCGCCTGGCGGGCTTTTTCTTGCCCAGGCCGATGGACTCGCTCAATTGCGCCGTGATGGCAGCCTTGAAGTTCTCCACGGTGTCGAACTGCTCGAGCAGCTGGCCCGTGAAATCCATGCTCCAGACCATGCCATCGTTGACCACATATAAAAAGTCGCTTTGCACGGCCACGCCGCGCAGATGGTGGGCGGGCGGGTACAGCGGCGTAAACGCCTGCTTGCCGCCCAGCGTCAACATGCACGCGAGGCCCTGCGCATCGATGGCGAAGATCAGGTTCTTGCGCAGCCTGGGCGGCGACGAGGTGGTGGCGCTATCGATGGCTTCGTACTGGCATGGCGCCAGCAGCTCGCCCTGGCTATTAACCAGGCCAAACAGAAAGCGCCCGGCGATGCGCTGGCTGACGATGGCGATTTTCTTTTTCGTGCCGAAATCGTGCACGGAGCTGTAGGCGGCCGGCACCACCACCTTGCCCGTGGCGTCGATCACGCCGCAGACATTGCGCCTGTCGTCATCGTCTGTCTGGTCTGTCTGGCGTTCGATGTCGATCAAGCCATCGTCGCGCTGGCAGATGTTGTCCACCCTGTCGATGAGCAGCGCGCCGTCGGGCAGGCGCAGCAGGCTGCTGGCGCCGTCCGGCGTGATTCTCTGCACCAGATGGGGGCTGATCACATACAGGGCGCCGGGGGACGGCGGCAGCACCACCGTGCCGTTCAGGTCCAGCACGCCGTGCGCATCGGGGGCATCCGCCGTGGCAAAGGAGATCCAGCCATCGTCCGCGTAGTAAACGCCCAGGTCGACATAGCGCTGCGACAGCGGCACGATCCAGCGGCCATACGGCGTGACCAGGCCGGCGACGTCCGGTTCGCCGCCGGCGCTCACTTCATAGCACAGCGCGTCTTCCTCCCATCCCACCACTTCCAGGACTTGCAGGAACGGTACATCTTGCGTATCGAGTTCCTCGACTTCGGCCAGCTGCGCGCTGGCCGTGGCCGACCAGTAGCCGGTGGCGGGCGATGCGGCACCGGCGGCCAGCAGGGGCGCCAGCGCTTCGCGCTCGCCGCGCTGCAGGGCAAGGTGCAAGGCTTGCCCTGCAGCGCGCAGGGCCTCGAGCCCGGCGGCGTATTCCGGCGTGCCGATATCGTGCGCGATCAGCTGCACGCAATCGAGGATCAGCCATGGCTGGCCACCGGCCAGCAGGGCGCTGATGGCGCTGCGCGCGACGATGGCGGCCGCGTCGCGCGGCTTGTCCATCAGCGCGGACAACGTTTGCCAGCTGGCCTGTGCCTGCGCCATCGGTGCGGCCAGCACGCAGGGGCAGTCTTCGCCATCGCCGTAGATGGGCCAGGCGACGGCTTGCGTGCCGGCGCCGATGAGCAGCTTGAACAGCGCAGGTACGTCCAGCCGCCATTCGGCCAGGCCGGTGATGGCGTCGGTGTCGAAACCGGCCTGGCCGGGTAAAAATGCGGTGCTGAACAGGGCTGCGGTGTTGATCATGAATGCTATCTGAAAGAATAAGGGGGTGTGCTCAGGGTGTGGGTGGCATGAGCCAATGCGCCAGCGCGCCGCGCTCCAGGCCCAGGTGTTTGGCCACGGCGGCCGCCTCGAAGGCCCACAGGCCGTAGTAGCCGCCCAGGCCGTGCGCGCGCAAATGGCCGTTGAACCAGTCTTCGTGCACCAGCGCGCCATGCCAGCTGGCCAGGTAGTGCCGCAGGTGCTCCAACTGTTGCGCGGGATCGTCCGCGTCCAGGCACTCGAACAGGGCCGAATAGGGCTCGGCGAAATACCATTCGTCGACGGCGGGTCGCGTCGGGTCGATGGTCGCCAGCAGCGCTTCGTACACGCCGTCTTCGCCGTCGAAGGCCGTCTGCAGGGCGGCCAGGCGGGCGGCCAGGTCGTGGCGGCCGAACAGCAGGGCCGCGCCCAGCAGCTGCAGGGTGCGTGCGTAATCCGTCAATTGTTCGAAATCAAAGGCGGGCAAGGCATCGTCATCGTAGGCTGCGGCCAGGGCCGCGCGCGCCGTTTCGCAGGCGGCGATGGCCGCCTCCAGCGCCGTTTCCACTGCCGGCAAGGGCAGGCCTGCCGTGTAGCGCAGCGAGAATGCCTGGTAAGCCGTGCTGGCGGCCGCGCAGGCCCAGTAGGCGCTATCGCCGCCATCGATTTCCGCCTGCGCCTGCGCGCGTTCGTAGGCGGCCAGCAGGGTGTCAAGATAGGCCAGGTTGCGCGCAAAATCGAACGGGGTGCCGGAAGGCAGGGGCGGCGCCTGGCGCGGCGCGTGGGGCCAGGGCGCGGACGAAGGCGGACAGGTGGTGGCGCAATCGCGCTGGATGGACCAGTCGGCGAAGATCTGCTGCAGATATGCCGCCGTCTCGTCGTCGTGGGCGATAGCGCCGACGCCCACCATGGTCGTGCCCAGCAGGGTGTAGCCGGGGAAGCGGCTGCTCTCGTAGGCGATGGTGGTCACGCTCTGGATGGCCTTGCCGTCGCTCATGTCGCGCACGCGGAAGTACACGTCGTCCCAGCCCGCCAGCGGAGGTGCTGGCGTTTCATTCGGCAGGATGGCCCAGCTGCCGTCGGCCTGCTCTTCATAGGCATCGAGCAGCTCGTCGAGGCTGCCGGGGCGGTCGATGCGGTTGTTGGCGTCGTATTGCAGGCCCAGTTCCGCCGCGAAGGCTGCCGCGTGGCGGCCCTCGAAGACCAGGTACAGGGCGCTCGTGGTGCCGACCAGCAGGTCCGTGTGCTGGCCCGCGACGACCAGCGCTTGCGGCAGCCGGCACCATTGGTAGTACGGAATGCCGGCCATCGGGCCGCCTTCTTCCGCCTGCGGGTTATTGAAACGCAGCTGCTCCAGCCATTTATAGCGTTCGTGCCGCTCCGCTTCCGTGCCGCTGCCGCGGCCAGTCAATTCGTCAAACAGGGTATTCAACAACATGTGCATCTATCCTAAAAAAGCGTTCATGCCGCTGCTGTTTGGGCAAACGCAAACAGCGCGTCGAGCACGGCGTCGGGCTGCTCGGCCATCAATTCGTGCCCGCTGTCGACCTGCACCACCTTGCCATGCGCGATGGCAGACGTCAGCAAGCGGGTCGATTTGGGCGGCGTCATCATGTCGCGCGCGCCGACAATGAATAAAGTGGGGCAGTGTACCGAAGCGGCGGCGATTTCGCCGTTCGCATAGGCATTGCAGGCATAAAAATCCGTGTGAAACACGTGATCGGGGTTGAGGGCGGCGATGCGCTGTTTCAGGCGCCGCGCGCCGCCCATGGCATAGAAGCCGGGGCCGGGAAACGACGGCTTTTGCGCGATCGACGAGTGCGACCAGATATTGACCATGTCGATGGCCGCCTGTTCATCGTTGAGCGACGTCTCCAGCAGCGCCGGCGAGACTTTCATCGGGTAGGTGGAACCGAGCATGGCCAGGTGGCTGACGCGCTCGGGCGCCAGGTATGCCGCTTCCAGCGCGATCAGTGAGCCCATGCTGTGGCCGACCAGCATGGCCCTGGGGGCGCCGGCCCCGTCCAGCACGGCGAGTATCCAGCGCGCCAGTTCCTCGACCCTGGTTTTCGCCGCGCCGCCGCTGCGGCCGTGGCCCGGCAAATCGACGGCCAGCACGTTCCAGCCGTGGTGGGCGAAGTAGCGCGTCTGCAGGGCCCATACGGAATGATCGTTCTGCGCGCCGTGGATGAAGACGGCCGTCGGCTGATTCGGGTTGAAAGCCTTGCCGCCCGTGTAGCAGTAAGCCGTGGTGTTCTCGATGGTGAGCAGCATGTCAGGCGCCTTTCTGCGACAGTTTCAGGCCACGGGCCAGGTCTTCGATTAAATCGTCGGCGTCTTCCAGGCCCACCGACAGGCGCATGGTGCCCTGCGTGATGCCGGCCTGCGCCAGTTGATCGTCGGGCACGCGGAAGTGCGTGGTGGAGGCGGGGTGGATGACGAGCGACTTGGCGTCGCCCACGTTGGCCAGGTGCGAGAAAATCTTGAGGCTGTCGACAAAGCGCTGGCCCGCCGCGCGGTCGCCGCGCAGACGGAAGGTGAATACGCCGCCCGCGCCTTTCGGCAGCAGGGTCTTGGCCAGTGCGTAATCGGGATGCGATGGCAGTTCCGGGTAGGACACGGATTCCACGGCCGGATTGGCCAGCAAAAAGTCGATGATCTTGCGCGTATTGACCACGTGGCGGTCCATGCGCAAGCCCAGGGTTTCGATGCCCTGCAGGATGGCGAAAGCGTTGTGCGGGCTCATGACGGCGCCGAAGTCGCGCAAGCCTTCCCGCCGCGCCCGCAGGGCGAACGGCGCCACCGTCGATTCCTCGGCGAAGACCATGCCGTGAAAGCCCTCATACGGTTCGCACAGTTCGGCGAAACGGCCCGTCTTGTCGTAGGCCGCCTGCCAGTCGAACGTGCCGCCGTCGACGAGCAAGCCGCCAATGGCCGTGCCGTGGCCGCATAAAAACTTGGTGGCCGAGTGGAACACCAGGTCGGCCCCATGCTCGAAGGGGCGCAGCAAATAGGGCGTGGTGAACGTCGAATCGAGCATCAGCGGCAGCTGGTGCTCGTGCGCCAGGGCGGCAATCCGGGGGATATCGAGCACGTCGAGGCCGGGATTGCCCAGGGTTTCGGCAAACAGCACTTTTGTATTCGGCCGGATGGCGGCGCGCCAGGCATCCACGTCGCGCGGGTCGACGAAGGTCGTCTCGATGCCGAAGCGTTTTAATGTATAGGCGAGCAGGTTGTGCGAGCCGCCATACAGGGCGCGCGAGGCCACGATGTGCGAGCCGGCGCCGGCGATGGTGGACAGGCCCAGGTGCATGGCGGCCTGGCCGCTGGCCGTGGCGATGCCGGCCACGCCCCCTTCGAGCGCGGCGATGCGTTCTTCGAGCACGGCGTTGGTGGGATTCGATATGCGCGAATACACGTGGCCGGCCCGCTCCATATTGAACAGCGAAGCCGCATGCTCCGAACTCTTGAAGGCAAACGAGGACGTGAAATGGATGGGCGTGGCGCGCGCGCCCGTGGCCGGGTCGGGCGCCGCGCCCGCATGCAGGGATAAGGTATCGAAACCGGGGTATTTCGGGCCGCTCATGGTGTCTCCGCCAAGTTTTATAGTGGCAAGATCGTAACCTGATTTGCATCTGAGCAAAAGGGCTTCTGTGCAGGGCGCATGGGGCCGTGCCGGCGGGCCGCGCGTGTAACCTGCAGTGTAAAAAAAGTGACCGGCGCGGTGCGGCGGTGGTACGATATCGTATCAGCGATATTCGGGCTGTCTTACCTGTGCGCGTGCGCCGCGCCGCAGGAAAACAGTTGCAAGCGAACGAAATCCTGGGCTTCAGGCGCACTCTCATGCATGTCCACCAAGAAAGATTTTATGCCCGTAACATCGTTCGACGGCTCCCTTGCCGTTCCCGGACCCTCTATCGTCGACGGCCTGTGCCAGGCAGGCTGGCTCATGCAAGAGCAATTCATCTCGCCTGAACTGAGCCGCCAGCTGGCCGCCGAATGCGTGCAATCCATGCTCAGCGGCAAGATGAAGGGCGCCGGCGTGGGCAGCGGCCATGCGCCGCTGCTGCAGCCGGACATCCGCGGCGACCATATCGAATGGCTGGAAACGGGCCGTTCAGAAGCGTGCGACCGCTACCTGGCACACATGGAAGCGCTGCGCCTCGTGCTCAACCGCGAGCTGTTCCTGGGGCTGGAAGAGTACGAAAGCCATTTCGCCCTGTATGCGCCGGGCGCCTTTTACCGGGCCCATCTGGACCGTTTCCGCGACGACGACAAGCGCACCGTGTCCGTTGTGCTGTACCTGAACGACGACTGGCTGCCCGGGCACGGCGGCGCGCTGCGTCTGCATCCGCAGGACGGCGGTCCGGTGGATATCTTGCCGCAGGCGGGCCGCATGGCCATGTTTTTGTCGGGCGAGATGCTGCACGAAGTGCTGCCGACGGCGCGCGAGCGCCTGTCCATCGCCGGCTGGTTCCGCCGCCGGGCATGAGAAAAGCTCACGGTACTCGCGTACCGCTGCGCTTCTCGGCCGCGCCGCGCATCCGCTCGCTACGTTTTTCCTGCCTGACAATCCCCCTCGATTTGATTGCGCGCAAGGCTGGATTTTTCCGCAGGCATAGGCTACAGTCGCAGTAAGGGCTTAGAATAACTAAAATACCAATCACGCGGACAGGACGGCCAATATGAAAGTATCTGAAATTCTCCAAGTCAAGGGCAATATCCTCTACACGGTCACGCCTGACCAGCCCCTGCTTGACGCGGCCAATACCATGGCTGAAAAAGACATCGGTTCGCTGGTGGTCATGGAATTTGGCGACCTGGTCGGCATGCTGACCTTCCGCGAAGTGCTGAACGCCTTGCATGAAAACGCGGGACAGATCGGCGGCGGCACCGTGCGCAAGCACATGGATGACCACCCGATCACCGTGACCCCGGATACGGAAGTCAATGAAGTGCGCCGCATCATGCTGGAAAAGCACGCGCGCTACCTGCCCGTCATGAACGCCAAGACCCTGCTGGGCGTCATTTCCTTCTACGACGTGGCACGCGCCGTGCTCGAAGCGCAAAGCTTTGAAAACCAGATGCTCAAGGCGTACATCCGCGACTGGCCGGCCGAAACGGCGGACTAAGCGTCGCTCATGCAGTAAAAACAACGCCGGCACCGCCGGCGTTTTGCATTTGTGAATTCAGGCTGACGCCTACGCCGCCCCCTGCAGCGCCTCGTTGTTCAGCCAGGTGCCCAGCGCCGTGGCCGTCATGGGGCGGGCGAACAGGAAGCCTTGCGCCATCGGGCAGCCCAGCGCCTGCAAGATCTGTGCTTGCCGCTCGTCTTCCACGCCTTCGGCGATCACGGCCAGGCCCAGGTTGCGGCCCAGCTGGATGACCATTTCCGCGATGCTGCTGCCGCGCGCCGATCCCGTGATCTCGGTGACGAAGGCGCGGTCGATCTTCAGGCGGTCGACCTGCAGGCGCTGCAGGTAGGACAGCGACGAGAAGCCCGTGCCGAAGTCGTCGATGGCGATGCTCACGCCCGTCTGCTTGATCTGCCACAGCATCTTGATCAGCATGTCCGGCTCTTCCATGGCCATCGATTCCGTGATTTCCAGTTCGATGAACTCGGGCGGCGCCTGCGTCTCTTCCAGCGCCGCGCGCAGCATTTCCAAAAACAGGGGGTGGCGGAACTGCACCTGCGACACGTTGACGGACATGACGAAGTTGCGGTGGCCCTGCTCGCGCAGCAGCACCAGTTCGCGGCATGCCGTGCGCAGCACCCATTCGCCCAGGTCGATGATGATGCCCGAATATTCGGCGATCGGGATGAAGCGGTCGGGCGAGATAAACTTGCCGTCCGGCGTCTGCCAGCGCAGCAGCGCTTCCGCGCCCACGGGGCGGCGCGTGGTCAGGTCGATCTGCGGCTGGTACACGACAAACAGCTGGTCCTGGCTGAAGGCCGTGCGCAGCGCGTGCATCATGCGGACCCGTTCACGGATTTCGATGCCCATGCTGCGCGAAAAATAGAAGTGCCCGGCGCGCTGCTGGCTTTTTGCCCGTTTCAGGGCGATGTCGGCATCCTTCAGCGCATCGGCGCCCGTGCCCGCATGCTCGCCCAGGCGCACCAGGCCCAGGGTGGCGGACAGCTGCACGTCCTGGCCATCGATGCAGAACGGCGGCTGGAACAGGGCCAGGATCTTGCTTGGGTTGACTTGCGACGAGTCGCCCAGCACGCAAAAGATGTCGCCGCCCAGGCGCGCCACCGTCAGCTGCGGTCCCAGCTGGGTTTGCAATCGGCCCGCCACGGCGATCAGCAGGGTGTCGCCGAACTGGTGCCCCAGCGCGTCGTTGGTTTCGGCAAAGTGGTCGAGGTCGACCAGGGACAGGGTGGCGTCGTCGCGCGCGGGGCCGGCCAGGGTGGCGTCGAGGATTTCCACCAGGCGCGTGCGGTTCGGCAGCTTCGACAACTGGTCGTAGAAGGCGGCGTTGTGCAGGTGCGATACCAGCTCGACATTGTCCAGGCCCACGGCCACGTTGCTGCAGAATACTTCCAGCAGGCTTTCATCGATGGCGGACAGGGGGCGCGGCAGGATCAGGTAGGCGGCCGCATCGCGGCCGGCCTTGCCCGCGAAGTACAGCGTGGCGTAGTCGTGCGCGTAGACATTGCGCCGCTGCGCCAGCGTATGCTCGATGGCGGCCATCACGCGCGGGTTTTGCAGGCCGCACAGGGCGCTGTGCGGCAAGCCGGAAAAGCTGCCCGTGCAGGCCGCGACGAGCAGCTCCTTGCTGCCATTGTCCTGCAAATCCTGCACGCACAGCACGCCGTCGGCGCGGATGCCCAGCAGGTCGGCGATCTGCGCCAGCACGCCGGCCGAGAAGTTCTGCACGCCGTGCAGCGCCATCAGCTGTGTGCTGGCGTGGACGATCTGGTCCAGGCCGCGCCGGCTGTTGCTGATCGAACGGATCTGCTCGTACGAGCGGATGGCGGCCGTCACCGTGGTAAACAGCTTGATGCGCGTCAGTTCGGATTTGGTCTTGTAGTCGTTGATGTCGAAATCGCGGATGGCGTCGATTTCCGGCGCATAGCCGGGCTGGCCCGTGCGCAGGATGATGCGCACATCCGTCATTTTCAGGGTTTCGCGGATGTAGCGCACCAGGTGCAGGCCCGCGTCATCCTGTTCCATCACCACGTCGAGCAGGATGACGGCGATGTCGTCTTCATGCTTGAGCAGTTCGCGCGCCTGGCCGGCCGAATACGCATGCACGAATTCCAGCGGACGGTGCTGCATTTCCAGGTTGCCCAGGGCGAAAGTGGTGGTGGAGTGGACGTCTTCATCGTCGTCGATGATCATCACCCGCCAGACGCTGCGCGGCGCGACGGCCAGCGGCGCCGCTGGTTGCTCATCGAGGAATACCAGGTCGTCGTGATCGTCCTTGTTGGCGTCAAGGGGGATGATCGGTGCGGGCATGTATAGCTTCTCCAGGATGACTCGACATTTTTTACGAGCGCGTCAAAAAAGCCCATGGCGTTGTTGCGTTGCCTCGCCGTACTTGCGTACTGTCTTCGGCAACGACGCCTAGCCCTGGGCATTTGTGACGTGCTCTTGGCGCAGCCTTGAACCTGCATTGTGTGGCGCGCTTTGATCCAAGTATATAGCTATTTAATAAGGAAAATGTTTTTTTAAGTCTATTCTGTAGAGCAATATTTCTTGTATTGCATGATTGCGACTCTTATTTGGTATTTTTTATATGAAAAAATACGCGGGATTTTAAAATGGCGAGATGAGTGGGGCGATATCGGGCCTGGCCGCGGCATTAGCGGCATGGCATGCCCCGCAGGCTGGTAGAATTGAGTTTTCCAGTCCTCACACTTCCTACTATGTCCGGTAATTCTTTTGGCAAGCTGTTTACTGTTACCACTTTCGGCGAATCGCACGGTCCGGCCATCGGCTGCGTGATCGATGGCTGCCCGCCGGGCCTGATCCTGTCGGAAGCCGATATCCAGCCCGAGCTGGACCGCCGCAAGCCGGGCACCTCGCGCCACGTGACGCAGCGCCAGGAATCCGATACGGTCGAGATTCTTTCGGGCGTGTACCAGGGCGTGACGACGGGTACGCCTATCGCGCTGCTGATCCGCAATGAAGACCAGCGCAGCAAGGATTACGGCAACATCGCGGAAAGCTTCCGCCCCGGCCATGCCGACTATACCTACTGGCATAAATACGGCGTGCGCGATCCGCGCGGCGGCGGGCGTTCCTCGGCGCGCCTGACGGCGCCCGTCGTGGGCGCGGCGGCGATCGCCAAGAAATGGCTGCTGCAGCAGTACGGCACCACGTTCAAGGGTTGCATGAGCCAGCTGGGCGACATTCCCGTGCCGTTCCAGTCGTGGGAGCACGTGCATGCGAACCCGTTCTTTGCCGCCAGCGCAGACGCGGACCTGATCGCGCGCATGGAAGCGGCCATGGACCAGTTGCGCCGCGACGGCGATTCCATCGGCGCGCGCATCGACGTGATCGCGCAAAACGTGCCCGTCGGCCTGGGCCAGCCCATCTACGACAAGCTCGACGCCGACATCGCCTACGCCATGATGGGCGTCAATGCCGTCAAGGGCGTGGAAATCGGCGCCGGCTTCGATTCGGTGGCGCAAAAAGGTTCCGAGCACGGCGACGAACTGACGCCGGAAGGCTTTATCGGCAATAACGCCGGTGGCGTACTGGGCGGCATTTCGACGGGGCAGGATATCAGCGTGTCGATCGCCATCAAACCGACCTCGTCGATCCGCACGCCGCGCCGTTCGATCGATAAAGAGGGCAATCCCGTGATGGTGGAAACGTTCGGCCGCCACGACCCGTGCGTGGGCATCCGCGCCACGCCGATCGCCGAAGCCATGCTGGCGCTGGTACTGATCGACCACGCCCTGATGCACCGCGCGCAGTGCGGCGATGTGTCGGTGAATACGCCGAAGCTGAAGTAAGCTGAAGTTTGTCGGATTACGGGCCTGCGGCCCTGATCCGACCTACGACCTGGATGGTCGTTTTCTCGTTTAACAACGACGCTTGCGACACCTGACAAAACCGTAGCGAGCGGAAGGGAGAGGTGGCTGAGAAGCGCAACCGTACTCTGGTACGGTGAGCATCGCAGGCCGCCTATACCGACGCGCAGTAGGTTTGGTCAGGTGTTCTCATGCTACCTTGTTCGCCACCAGCTCCAACTGGTGCCGCATCTCCACCGACTGCACCAATAACGCCCGGATATCGTTGATCAGGTTGAATTCCGTCTGATTCAATTGGATTGGCGGGAAACTGTCGTCCCAGTCGCCATACAAAAATCCCGTGGGGTGGCCGTTGGCCGACAGGGGCAGCACGACGAAGCTGCGCGCTTCCGACAGGGTCGCTTTCCACCATTGCGGCAGCTTGGCGGCGAATTTCGGGTCGCGCGCATTGTCGATGAAGATCACGCGGTCGCTGTTGAGGGCCGCGTGGAACACGTTCGGTTCATACGCGTCGCCAAACACCATCAGGTCCTGCAGGTCGGCCATGCCATCGCCCATGCAGATGCGCGCCGAATACAAATGATCCCTGTGGTTGCGCACGAACGCCACCGAGCGCGAAAAATCAAAGCCCTGGTGCAGCGTTTCGAGCGCCATCGAGACCATCTGGCCAGGGCTGGCGCTGCCGATGGCGCCGCGCAGGTCGGCCAGGCCGCTGATCAGCACGCGGTTGCCCTCGGCGCGCATGCGTGTCGAGGCCAGCTGGCGCGCGCGCCGTTCGGCCGGTTTCGACAGCGGTGCGATCGACAGGTCGGCCGCCGCCATCGCCTTGGCCTTGTCCACGGCCACCACCAGATCCGTCGCCGTGATGCCCAGGGTGCCAGCATAGTCGTCGATCAGCGCATGCACCTGCGCCGCGCCGGCCGCATCGTCATGCCACAGCGAGTCGGCGCAGCGCGCCGCCATCGTCGACAATCCCGCCATCCAGTCGGCGCCGCTGACGGGCGCGTTGTCGGGTGACGGGTCCATCGGACGCATGCCGTTGATCAGGTGCTGCGGCAAGCCCCAGTGGGCGGCCGTGGCATAGCCCACTTCCGGCAGCGACAGGCCGAGGATTTCGCGCGCGGCGGCCGCCTCGTTGCCCGGACCCGCATGCGCTTGCATGCGCGCCCAGAAGTCCGTCATGTAGAACGTCACCATCATGCGGCCCAGCGTGTGCAGCATCGAGCAGACGACGGCTTGCTCCGCCTGCAGGCTGCCGGCGCTGGTGGCCACCTGCTGCGCCACCATCCCCGCCAGCACGGCCTTTTCCATTTCCACGTGGGCGCTGACGGAATCGGGCGACGCCTGCGACAGTTCCTCGATCAGTTTCAGGCCCAGCGCCAGATGGCCGATGGCATCGATGCCCAGCACCAGCACGGCCTTCGAGACCGTGTTGACGCGCTGGCCGAAGGCCGAATACATGCCGCTGTTGGCCAGCCGCAGCACCTTGTGCGTGAGGACAGGGTCGGACAGCACCGTTTGCGTGATGTCGAATTCGTGGTCGTCCTCGCCGCGCATGGCGCCCAGGATGGCGCTGATGGCTTTCGCGAAGCCGGGCATGTCGCCTTGCTGTCGCGTGCGGGCCCACAGCAGTTCCAGAGTGTTTTTGCCGAGCTGTGTCGGCACCGTGAAATGACCTGGATTCATTGCACACCTCCGCGCAACTCATTGGCAGACGGCGTGGGCACCAGCGCCGCATAGGTTTTCTCGCTCAAAGCCGATAGCGCGGCATGGGCCGGCATCGGTTTTCCCGTCAGGTAGCCTTGCACGTACTGGCAGCCGCGCGACTCCATGAAGTGCATCTGCTCCTCGGTTTCCACGCCCTCGGCCACGACGGACAAATTCAAATGCTTGGCCAGGTCGAGAATGGTGTTGCAGATGGCCGCATCCTTGCTCGACTCGGGCAAGTCCTTGATGAAGGTGCGGTCGATCTTCAGCACGGAAATGGGGAAGCGCTTCAGATACGCGAGCGACGAGTAGCCGGTGCCGAAATCGTCGATGGCGATGCGCGCGCGGCGCTCCGTCATCTTGACGAGGATGGTTTCCGCATGCACGGGGTCGATCATCAGCGTGCCTTCCGTAATTTCCAGCACCAGGTGTTCGCCCGAGAGTCCGGAAAAGGCGATGGCGTCATCGAGCACGTCGAGGAATTTGTCGTTGCGGAACTGGCGCGGGCTGATGTTGACGGAGATGTACAGCGGCCGCCTGGCCACTTCCTGGAACTGCTTGAGCTGCACGCAGGCCGCCTTCAGCGCCCAGGCGCCGAGCAGGTTGATCAGGCCATTGGCTTCGGCGATCGGGATGAAACGCACGGGCGGCACCAGGCCCAGGGTCGGGTGCTTCCAGCGCATCAGGGTTTCGAAACCCTGGATCTGCCGCGTGTGCGCATCGACGATGGGCTGGTAAAACAGCAGGAATTCGCCTTCGCGCACGGCGTGGAACATGGCCGCTTCCAGCGAGATATCGTGTTCCGAAGGGCCGTTCAGGCGCGGGCTGTAGACCAGGCAGCGGGCCTTGCCCGTTTCCTTGGCGCGCGACATGGCCGCATCGGCCAGCGCCACCAGGCGCACTTCATCTTCCGCATGCAGCGGATAGATCGAAACGCCGACGGACGCCCCCACGTAGATCGTGTGGCCATCGACTTCGAACGGCGCCTGCAGGGTGGCCAGCAGGCGGCCCGTCACCAGCTTGATCTGCGCGTCGGTGGCGCTGCCGGGCAGCACGGCGACGAATTCATCGCCGCCCACGCGCGCCAGGGTGTCGCTGTCGCGCAGGGTCTTGCGCAGGCGCGCCGCGGCCAGGCGCAGCACGGCGTCGCCGACGGGGTGGCCCAGGCCATCGTTGACCTTTTTAAAGCCGTCGAGGCCGATGGTGGCGACCGAAAAACCCTGGCCCGAACGGGCGGCCTGGGCGATCACCATGCGGATGCGGTCCGACAGCAGCAGGCGGTTCGGCAGGCCGGTCAGCGCATCGTGCGTGGCCATGTGGCGCAGGCGTTCTTCCGTATTGTGCTGTGCCGACGTGTCGCGCCCGACCACCAGCAATTCGGCCACGCCGGCCGCGTTCATATAAGAAGACAGGCGCAGCTCGAACCAGATTTCCTGGTCCGGCGTTTGCAGGCGCACTTCCAGGCGGCCCGGTTCTTCCAGGGCGTCTTCCAGCGCCGCCTGCAGCGCCGCGCGCGACGCTTCGGCGGCCAGCGGCAGCAGCAAATGGCCGGACAGGCCCGACGGCGCGCCAAACAGCGTGGCCGCGCGCTTGCTGGCGAACAGGATCAGGCCGTCCATATCGAGCCGGAACACGACGTCGCCTGCCTCTTCCATGAGGTTGTCCAACTCGTGGCGGGCCTCGCGGTGGGCGGCGGATGGGGTACTGGAAAACATCGTGCTGGCTTTTACCTTTTTGTTATCAGTGCCGGCGCTCGCTGCAGGGCAGGGCGCCAACGGAAAGAGTGCGTCGTGCGTGACGCGCGCCATAGGGGCCGGAAGGGCGGCTATCGGAACGCGATCCACACGAAATGTATCATTGAAAAGCATTCGATTACATGAAATAGAGCAACATTGCTTCAGGTTTTGTAAATATTCCTGCCTTCCATGAAAAAAATCATGCTACGCGACACACACAGGTATTTTCATTCCACGTGGAAACATTTATCTGCACTTGCTTCCACTGGCGCGCTTGCCCCGCCATGCGCTTTACGCTAGTCTGGCTGGCAGACGGTGTTGACGGCGCGCCCGCGGCAGGCAAGGGCGCCATGATAACAAATCGCGGGAGACCCCCATGAATGCTTTTGACACGCATGAAGTTTTCAACCAGGCCACGCCGTTTGAAAACGTCAACCTGTTCGCCTGCGACCCGGCGCTGATCGAAGCGCTGCTGCGCGAGGGCGGCGGCGCGGCGCTGCAGGAGCTCGACGCGCTGGGCGAAAGACTGGGCCGGGCCGAGACGTATGCGCTGGCGCGCCTGGCCAATATCCACACGCCCGAACTGCAGCAGTTCGACCGGGCCGGCCGGCGCATCGACGAAGTGCTGTTCCATCCGGCCTGGCATGAACTGATGACCATCCTCGTGGGCGCGGGCGCGCACGCGTCGCCCTGGGCGTCGCCCGGCCCAGGTGCCCAGGTGGCGCGCGCGGCCGCTTATCTATTAGTAGGGCAGGTGGAAAACGGCACGCAGTGTCCCGTGACGATGACGTATGCCTCGGTGCCGGCCTTGCGCCAGGCCCTTGATCTGCCGCAAATCGCCGAGCGCTGGCTGCCGAAGATCCTCGCGCGCGAGTACGATCCCCGCTCCTTGCCGGTGGAACAGAAACGCGGCGCCCTGGTCGGCATGGGCATGACGGAAAAGCAGGGCGGCTCCGATGTGCGCAGCAATACCACGCGCGCGACCCCCGTGCCGCAGGATGAGGCGCGGGCTATGTTCGGCGAAGAGGCCGGCGGCGCCTGGCGCATCGTCGGCCATAAATGGTTTTTCTCGGCGCCGCAGTGCGACGCGCACCTGATCCTGGCGCAGGCGGACGAGGGCGGACTGTCGTGCTTTTTCCTGCCCCGCTACCTGCCCGACGGCAGCCGCAACGCCATCCGCGTGCAGCGACTGAAAGATAAACTGGGCAACCGCTCGAATGCCTCGTCGGAAGTGGAATTTGCCAATGCCTACGGCTGGCTCGTGGGGCAGCCGGGGCGCGGCATTCCCACCATCCTGGAAATGGCTAGCCACACGCGCCTCGATTGCGTGCTGGGCAGCGCCGGCATCATGCGCGCCGCCCTGACGCAGGCGCTGCACCATGCGCGCCAGCGGGCTGTGTTCGGCAAGCCGCTCGTCGAGCAGCCGCTGATGCAGAACGTGCTGGCCGACCTGGCGCTCGAATCCGAGGCCGCCACGGCGTTCGCCCTGCGCCTGGCCCGCTGCTTCGATGAAAAAAACGATGCGCAGCAGGCGATGCTGGCGCGCGTGCTCACGCCGGCCGGCAAGTACTGGATCTGCAAGCGGGGGCCCGGCTTCGGCTTCGAGGCGATGGAAGTGCTGGGCGGCACGGGCTACGTGGAAGAGGCGCCGCTGGCGCGCCTGTACCGCGAGTTGCCCGTCAACTCGATCTGGGAAGGCTCGGGCAACGTCATGTGCCTCGACGTCTTGCGCGCCTTCGGCAAGTCGCCGGCCGCGCGCGACGCCCTGGCGGCCGAGCTGGCGCTGGCCGGCGATGGCGATGCCATTTTTGCCGGCTACCGCGCGCGCCTGCTGGCCGACCTGGACGGGCCGCAGACAGACGAGTTTGGCGCCAGGCAATTGTCCGAACGCATCGTGCTGGCCGTGCAGGCGGCCTTGCTGCTGCGCCACGCGCCGCCGTTCGTCGCGCAAGCCTTCCTGCAGTCGCGGCTGGTACAGGCGCCGGGTGGGGCGTATGGCCGCTTGCCGGCCGGCACCGATTGTGCGGCCATCCTGGCGCGCGCGCTGCGCGAGTATTGATTTCAATAAAACCGATTATTTCGAAAATTCCGTCCACAGGCGGGCTGCGGGCTGGGATAATGCTGCAATCCATGATTTTATCGACACACAGCGCGCTTGCGGTGCATGCCTGCCGCCGCGCCAGAGAGTAGAGAAAGAAAAACAATATGAAACAAGATCCACGCTTCCCGAATTTGTTCATTACCGATCACCCGTTGATCCAGCACAAACTGAGCCACATGCGCGAGCACGACACGTCGACGCGCACCTTCCGCGAATTGCTCAAGGAAATCACTTTGCTGATGGGCTATGAAATCACGCGCGACCTGCCGCTGACGACGCGCGAAATCAGGACGCCGCTGGTGACGATTGACGCGCCAGTCATTGCTGGCAAGAAACTGGCCATCGTGCCCATCCTGCGCGCCGGCATCGGCATGAGCGATGGCTTGCTGAACCTGGTGCCATCGGCCAGGGTCGGCCACATCGGCGTGTACCGCGATCCCGCCACCCACATGCCGGTGGAATACCTGGTGCGCCTGCCCGACCTGAACGAGCGCACCTTCATCCTGTGCGATCCGATGGTAGCGACCGGCAATTCGGCCGTGTACGCCGTCGACGTGCTGAAGAAGCGGGGCGTGACGGACGAGCAGATCATCTTCCTGGCGCTGGTGGCTGCACCGGAAGGCGTGACCGTGTTCCAGAACGCGCATCCGAACGTCAAGATGTTCTGCGCCTCGCTCGATTCGCACCTGGATGACCACGCCTACATCGTGCCGGGCCTGGGCGATGCCGGCGACCGCATCTTCGGCACCAAGTAAGCCATTCAGGCGAGTATTGCGATGGCAACCTTGATCGACCCCGATTTCCGCGCGCGTTTGCGTGCCCTGAACGAAAAATATGCGGCTGGCGTGCCGGCCCTGATGCAAGCGATCGCGCAGGCAAGCGGCCGCTGCGACAGCGAAGGCCCCCGTTTGGAACCGTTGACGGAGCTGCACCGCGCGCTGCACGCGGTGGCCGGCTCGGCCGCCACCTTCGGCTTTGCCGCGCTGGGGCAGGAATGCCGGCGCATCGAACAACTGGTGCGCGCCATGCTCAATGCTCCCGCGCAAGTGGCGGCGGAATGGCCCGCGGTGCGGACGCAAGTGGAAGTGCTCTTGCATTGGGCGGCGCGCGATGCGGGCGCCACCCATTTCACCGCGTGAGCGACAGCGCTACAGAGATGTGGTTGCAATGATTCATTTGATGCAACGCAAAGCACCAGCGTCGCAGATTAGGATATAGTGTGTCCATGCCGCTGGTACAGGGCGCCGCAAGACGGGGATTTGGCTATTAAAGTAGTGTTCGTAAGTTTATTTTGCGAAAGAATGGTTTTTCTCAGTTTTGTTGGTATAATTGGGCATCGTTGGATTCGAGGTAGTAGTGCAGTTTGTCTGTCATTTCTTTCTTGCTTCAAACGATATAACGGGCGCAAGCCCAACTTAACTGAAATAGGAAATTGTAATGGCAACTGGCATCGTAAAATGGTTCAATGATTCGAAGGGTTTCGGCTTTATTACCCCTGACGAAGGCGGCGAAGATCTGTTCGCTCACTTCTCGGCTATCCAGTCGAACGGCTTCAAGTCCCTGCAAGAGAACCAACGCGTTTCTTTTGAAGTGACCGCTGGCCCTAAAGGCAAGCAAGCTTCGAACATTCAGCCAATCTAATACGCTGGATCAAACGAAATAAAGAAATCCTCGGTCTCCGAGGATTTTTTTTCGCCTGAATTTCCGTGAGGTAGGTGTTTTGCGTGGGCTGCGTGCTCTGTTTGGCATGCTTGCGTCGCCGTGCAGGTCGGCTTGGCGCTTGCGCGTAAGCCGACAAGGGCGGTGTTGGCAAAATGTATGGGCTGGTGTCGGCTTACGCTGCGCTAAGCCGACCTAAGCCGACCTACGCCGACCTACGCCGACCTACACCGGCCTGCGCCGACCTGCGTCAAGCTACGCTCTACCAGTGCGGCCGGCGGTGACTAGATTGCTCTCTCGCGCCAGTAGTCGGGTTGGGAATACGCATGCCGTAAAAAATCCACGAACGCCCGTATGCGCAGCGGCAGATGGCGGCGCTGGGCGAACACGGCATAAATATCATTGCCCGGCGCGGCGAACTGGTCCAGTACCGTCACCAATTGGCCCGATTCGATCTCCGCACCCACTTCCCACATCGAGCGCCACGCCAGGCCCTTGCCGGCCAGGGCCCAGTCGTGCAGCACTTCGCCGTCGTTGCACACCATATTCCCCGCGACCTTTAGAATTACATTCTTGCCGTTTTCGCGGAAGGTCCAGCCCCGCTGGCTGCCCTCGCTGCTGATGGCCAGGCAATTGTGCTTGGCCAGGTCGGCCGGGATGCGCGGCGTGCCGGCCCGTTTCAGATAGGCGGGCGAGCCGACCAGCACGCGCTGGTTGTCGGCCAGCTTGGTGCTCACGAGCGAGGAATCGGACAGGCTGGCGATGCGGATGGCCACGTCGATGCCTTCGCCGATCAGGTCGACGAGGCGGTCGTTCAGGTTCAGCGAGACCGTCACGTCGCGGTGCTCGGCCACGAAAGAGGGAATCAAGGGCGCCACGTGCTGGCGTCCGAAGCCGGCCGGCGCGGAAATGAGCAGATGGCCGCTGGCCTTTACGCTGCGCACGGCCACCGCCGCTTCCGCCTCTTCCAGCTCACCGAGGATGCGCTGGCAATCCTCGAGGAAGGCGGCGCCTTCGTTCGTCAGCGCCAGCTTGCGCGTCGTCCGCTGCAACAGTTTCACGCCCAGGCGCTGCTCCAGCGCATCGAGGCGCCGGCCTATCATGGCCGGCGCGATGCCTTCCGCGCGCGCGGCGGCCGACAGGCTGCCCCTGGCGACCACTTCCACGAAGGTCGATATTTGTCTGAACTGGCCCATATGCTGTGCTCGCTATCTTGTTACTTGTGATAAAAACGCATAGATGAAGTGATTTTTAATCTCGTTTCCATGCCTTATAGTGCAATACTATAGAACAAACGCGCCGCCCGGCAGAGTGTTTTTGCGCCTCTGTCCAGCTTGCCCGCGCAGTCGTTCGGCTTATACTTGGATCATCAGATTACTTTTGCTTATATTTATTAAAAACCGGAGAACTTCATGACGCAAAACACGATCGCACTTCCCGAAGGCATGCAAATCACGGGTGACATCGCCCCCGGCTACGAACAGATTTTGACGCCGGCAGCGCTGGCGCTGGTGGCCAAGCTGACGCGTGCATTCGAACCGCGCCGCCAGCAATTGCTGGCCGTGCGCGTGGAGCGGGCCAAGCGCCTCGACGCGGGCGAGCGTCCTGATTTCCTGCCAGAAACCGCACACATCCGCGATGGCGACTGGAAGATCGCACCGATCCCGAAGGCGCTGGAATGCCGCCGCGTGGAAATCACGGGTCCCGTCGAGCGCAAGATGGTCATCAACGCCTTCAACTCGGGCGCGGACAGCTACATGACGGACTTCGAGGATTCGAACACGCCGAACTGGGATAACCAGATCACGGGCCAGATCAATATGTTCGACGCCGTCCGCAAGACGATTTCGCTGGAGCAAAATGGCAAGTCGTACAAGCTGAACGACAAGATTGCCACCCTGGTCGTGCGTCCGCGCGGCTGGCACCTCGATGAAAAGCACGTGCTGGTCGACGGCAAGCGCATTTCCGGCGGCATTTTCGATTTCGCCCTGTTCATGTTCCATAACGCCAAGGAACAGCTGGCGCGCGGCGCCGGCCCGTATTTCTATCTGCCGAAGATGGAATCGCACCTGGAAGCGCGCCTGTGGAACGACATCTTCGTCATGACGCAAAACGAGCTGGGCTTGCCACAAGGCACGATCAAGGCGACCGTGCTGATCGAAACCATCCTTGCCGCGTTTGAAATGGATGAAATCCTGTATGAACTGAAGGAGCACAGCTCGGGCCTGAACGCGGGCCGCTGGGATTACATCTTCTCGTGCATCAAGAAATTCAAGCTGGACAAGGATTTCTGCCTGGCCGACCGCGCCAAAGTCACGATGACGGCGCCCTTCATGCGCGCCTACGCCTTGCTGCTGCTGAAAACCTGCCACAAACGCGGCGCGCCAGCGATCGGCGGCATGGCAGCCTTGATCCCGATCAAGAACGATCCGGAAAAGAACGACATCGCCATGGGCGGCGTGCGCAACGACAAGGCGCGCGATGCCACCGACGGCTATGACGGCGGCTGGGTTGCCCATCCGGGCTTGGTCGAGCTGGCCATGGGCGAGTTCACCAAAGTGTTGGGCGACAAGCCGAATCAGATCGACAAGCAGCGTCCCGACATCGACGTCAAGGCATCGGACTTGCTGAACTTCCAGCCGGAAGCGCCGATCACGGAAGCGGGCTTGCGTTACAACATCAACGTGGGCATCCACTACCTGGGCAGCTGGCTGGCCGGCAATGGTTGCGTACCCATCCACAACCTGATGGAAGATGCGGCCACGGCCGAGATCAGCCGCTCGCAAGTATGGCAGTGGATACGCTCCAGCAAGGGCGTGCTGGAAGATGGCCGCAAGGTGACGGCAGACATGGTACGCGCCATGATTCCGGAAGAGCTGGCCAAGGTGCAGCGCGATGCGCCAGGCGGCAACGGCCCGACCTATGTGCGCGCCGGCCAAATCTTCGAGGAAATGTCGACGTCGGAATCGTTCGCCGAATTCCTGACCTTGCCGCTGTATGAAGAAATCTGATCCTGATCAAATAACAGCATAAAAAAATCCCGGCGATGCCATCAGCATCTGCCGGGATTTTTTATTGCAAAGGGATGCGTTTAAAAATTATTCTTCCACATCCGCAAGGCCGCAAATGCCTCCACGGGCGAAGCGTCGCTGGCCAGTTTGCCCTCGACCTTCAGGCTCGTCAAAATTGCCGGTTCGCGGTAGCGCAGGAAGGGGTTCGTGGCTTTCTCAAGGGCAATGGTCGACGGCACGGTCGACAAACCCTGCTGGCGCTTTTCCGTGTCGATGGCGATGCGTTCCTGCAAGGCCACGTTGCCCGGCTCGACGGCGTTGGCGAAGCGCAGATTGGACAAGGTGTACTCATGCGCGCAAAATACCTCGGTATCGTCGGGCAGGGCGGCCAGCTTGCCCAGCGAATCGGCCATCTGGCCCGGCGTGCCTTCGAACAGGCGGCCGCAGCCGCCGGCAAACAGGGTATCGCCGGAAAACAGCCATGGTGCGCCGCTGCGCTCGTCGCGCTGGCGCACATAGGCGATATGGCCCTTGGTATGGCCGGGCACGTCGATGACGGTCATCTGCAGGCCCAGCTCGGCCACATAGGCGACATCGCCTTCGGCAAGCGGTTCCGTGATGGCTGTGATAGCCTCATTGCGCGGGCCGAAGACGGGCACGGCGAAATGCTGCAACAATTCAGGTACGCCACCTGTGTGGTCGGCGTGGTGATGCGTGAGTAAAATGGCGGACAAGGTCAACTGATGGGCTTGCAGCGCATCGAGGATGGCCATCGCATCGCCGGGGTCGACCACGGCGGCGTGGCGGCCGTCATGGATCAGCCACAGGTAATTGTCGGCGAAGGCGGGCACGGCAAGTACCGATAAAGCGTGTTCAGGGGAGTGTGTCATGAGCAAAAGAGAAAACTGAATGGACAGTGTGGCATCCGAAAAATCCATTATAGCGCTTGACGGCTGGTTGCAGACCCCGGCCGGTCTCTACGTGCGCGCCTGGGAACAGCAATGCCTCGACAGCCTGACCGTCGACATCTTCGGTTACAACGCCGTGCAAATCGGCTTGCCGCAGCTCGATGCGCTGGCGGCCAACCGCATGCCGAACAAATGGCTGCTCGATTCGCGCCTGCCGACGCGTCCACCGCAAGAGAGCCGTTTGACCCTGGTGTCGGCCTTCGACGAGTTGCCGTTCGACTCGCAAAGCCTGGACCTCGTGGTCTTGCCGCACGTGCTTGAATTTGCCGCCGAGCCGCACCAGGTCTTGCGCGAAGTCGAGCGCGTGCTGATCCCCGAGGGGCGCGTGATCGTCTGCGGCTTCAACCCGGCCAGCCTGTGGGGCATGCGCCAGGGCCTGGGGCGGATCACGGGACGCCACTATCTGCCGCAGGCAGGCGAGCTGATCTCTATGCCGCGCATGAAAGACTGGTTAAAATTGCTGAACATGGGCGTCAGCCAAAGCCACTTCGGCTGCTACGCACCTGCCTGCAGGACAGAAAAATGGCTGCGCCGCAACGCCTTCATGGACAAGGCGGGGGCGCGCTGGTGGCCATATCTGGGCGCAGTGTATATAGTGCAGGCGATCAAGCGCGTCAAAGGGATGCGTTTGATCGGTCCGGCGTGGACCAAGAAACCGGCGACGGCGCCCGCAGGCGCACCGGTCACGAATAAAAGGCGGGAACAGCAAGATGGATAAGGTAGAAATTTACGCCGATGGCGCATGCAAGGGCAATCCCGGCACGGGTGGCTGGGGCGCGCTGATGGTGGCCGATGGCGCCAAGAAAGAAATTTACGGCGGGGAACTGAATACGACAAATAACCGCATGGAATTGAAGGCCGTGATCGAGGCCTTGACGGCGCTCAAACGTCCCTGCCAGGTGGTGATGTATACCGATAGCCAGTACGTCCAGAAGGGCATCAGCGAATGGATCCACGGCTGGAAGGCACGTGGCTGGAAAACGGCGGCCAAGGCACCCGTAAAAAACGTCGACCTGTGGCAGGCCCTCGACACGGCCCAGGCCGTGCATGAAGTGGAATGGCGCTGGGTACGGGGCCATAATGGCCATCCGGGCAATGAGCGGGCCGATCAGCTAGCCAACCTGGGCGTGGAAACCGTGCGCGCGTAAGCACCACCAACGTCGCCAGTTGTCATCGCAGGGCACAGGTTTGCTATACTGTGCCCTTCGCTTTTTGCTTTTACGAATGAATCCGCCATGCGTCAAATTGTTCTCGATACTGAAACCACCGGCCTGAACCCGCGCACGGGCGACCGCATCCTGGAGATCGGGGCGGTCGAACTGAACAACCGCATGTTGACGGGGAATAATTTCCACCATTACATCAATCCCGAGCGCGATTCGGAAGAGGGCGCGCTGGCCGTCCACGGATTGACGACGGAATTTCTCAGCGACAAGCCGAAATTCGCGGAAATCGCCGACGAATTCCGCGCCTACATCGCCGGCGCCGAACTGATTATCCACAACGCCCCCTTCGATATCGGCTTCCTCAACGCGGAATTCAAGCGCCTGAACCTGCCGCCCGTGCACGAACAAGTCGCCGGCGTGATCGATACCCTGGTGCAGGCGAAGGAAATGCATCCGGGCAAGCGCAACTCGCTCGATGCCCTGTGCGACCGCTACGGCGTCTCGAACGCCCACCGCAAGCTGCACGGCGCGCTGCTCGACTCCGAATTGCTGGCCGACGTCTACCTGGCCATGACGCGCGGGCAAAACAGCCTGAGCATGGAAGAAGAAGTGGAAGTGGCCGCCGACGGCGCCGTGCTGGAAATCGTGCCCTTGGCCGAAGTCATCTTCCAGAGCGCTACGGCCGACGAGCTCGCCGCCCACGCAGCCACCATCGCCGGCCTCGACAAGGCCGCCAAAGGCCAGTGCATCTGGACTGCCGTCACGTCGCCGCCAGCGGCCGCCTGAGAAAAAAGCGGGGCACGGCAAATTTCCTCTTGCCAGCCCTTGCGGATGCCGCAACACCTATGCGATAATTCGCCTCGCTTCGGGAGGTTAGCTCAGGGGTAGAGCACTGCATTCACACTGCAGGGGTCGCAAGTTCGAAACTTGCACTTCCCACCAAGAATTCGTTTGATATCAAAGGCTTACACTAATCTAGTGTAGGCCTTTTTTGTTTGGTATGAAAAAAGTATGAAAAATCCGCTTCGGACCTGCCTGGACGAGGCCGGACAACGGACAATGCGTCTATTGCATAAGTCCATAGAGTGATACTTTTCAGCCAGGCATCGAGCGCTCTGCATGTTACCTCTAGGTACCGGACTTCGATTCAATGGCAGCAAAGTGCGAATCCCCCGTGCCGCAAAAAACACCTGAAAAATTACCATTCTGGGCTAATGCCGTTCAGCGAAAGTTTCGTTTCAAGACTCGAACACCGAAACGTTGATGCAATACCTGCACGGCCCGATCCCAAATGTCAATCAGACCGTTCTTCATTGGCGATCTCGGCTAAACGGATTGACGCAGTCGTTGCAGCAGGGCTGGCAACTTGCCGCAAGAACGTACGAGAGCGGCCCAGTGCAATTCATATCGGATCAGGTTGAAAGCGCGCATGACGTTGATTTGGATGCGGACGAGTTTGATTGCTGTGGGCTAACAATAAAGTTTGACACAATCTGCACGACTCTCCAGACCTCCGATGCCGACCGCTATCGCCCCAGGCTGTGTGAAAACTCCAAATCTTAAAATATTCGTGGCTAGGATTACCATTCCCAGCACCGAGAAAACGGCGTTGCGTGCGTTTTGAGAGGCCGATTTTTTTGAAGGACCAGAATTTTTCTGCGTTTTCACATAGCCTGGCCCCAAAGCGGCCATTGCAGGCTATACCAAGATTTTAACGAAACGCAGGCGTTTTTCTTGGTAGCCGTTACGCTCATAAAACAGATGCGCTCGGGTACGAGCACTGCTGCTGGACAATTCAAGCTGTGAACAACCATGCTGCAACGCAAACGCTTCCGCAGCAATTAATAGGCTTGCTCCGACGCCTGAACTCCTGCGTTCGTCGTCCACTACCAAAGCGGATAGGAGACCCCAGGTGCCTCGAACATGTAACGGCTTTATGGTATGCACTACCGCAACTCCGACAACATTTCCGCCATCCTGCGCTACAAATACCTCGCCCGACGAACTTTGACGTAGTTCATGTAAGTATCTTTCGACTTGCTCGACTTCGTTTGCATATCCTAGTTGTGCCAATAGCTCGACGATACGTTCCAGGTCGTCGGTTGCAGCTTTACGAATGTTCATTGTGGGTATAGGTTCAAACAGCATTTTTCAAGAACTGTACTTCCTCTTCTAGCCGATTGTTGTCGTCTTAAAAGCGGACTAATAATTAAACTTGACACGGCGGAGCACTCCTAACGAGCACACTACGTAAGATTCAATCCACCATCTGATAGCAGGATTTCACCAGTGAGATAGTCCGATGCAACCAACATCGCAACGGCTTGCGCAATGTCCGCTGGGCTAGCAGCTCGTCGCATCGGCGAGCGATCCTTCCAAAGTTGCTGCGCCTGAGTCCAATCTGCGGTAAGTGGTGTATCGACCAAACCGGGGGCGACGGCATTTACTCGGATGTCGGGCGCAAGTGAAACAGCGAGTAGCCGTGTCATATGATTTAAGGCCGCCTTCGTGGCTGAATATGGAATCGATGCGCCCTTCGGGCGGACGCCAGCATGTGAGCTGATGTTGACTATGCAGCCGGGACGACCGTGGCGTTTCGAATCACGCAATGCTGCTTCAGCCTCAGCTATCAAACGGAAAGGAGCAACCACGTTCACTTCGTAGAGTTCATGCCACACATCGGGCGTCGCGGCATCCAAATCTGCGTGCGGAATAACACGGCAGATCCCTGCGTTATTAACCAGAACATCCAGCCGCCCCCATGCCCCAATCGCCTCGCGGATCAGTCGCACTCTGTCATCATCATCGGCCAAATCAGCTTGCACATAAATTGCCGATCCGAGTTCGAGTGCTAGTAGCTGTCCGGCCTCTACCGAATTGCGCGAATGCAATACGATTGAATATCCTTCACTCGCAAGCCTGCGGGCAATTGCCACACCGATGCCCGAAGTCGAGCCGGTAACAAGTGCAACGGGAACCTGAGTCATCATATAAGCCTATAGCGTTTAATAGTTTTTAGGAAAGTGTACAACATCTTGATGGGCGTTCTGCTCACTTTTGTGAAGGCCTGCATTTGGCCGAAAGAAGTCTAGACCATCGCGACTACTCCAGCTGGCGGCAAGTCCTCAGCCTTTGCGACCGCGTGCCCACGTGAGACGAGAAAAGCTTTTGTAGCGGCGTAGAGTTCGTTGTCGTCGATGAGCCTTGCCATCAGCGCTCCTTTTGCGTTTCTTCGCGCTATCACTAGCGAGTTCAGCACGAAATACTCAGTCCATACGGAGCCGTCAGACTCTAGCGCTCGTAGCACATCGATTTCAGTTATTCCCATAGATTCACTTTCTGTACGTCTGCTTCTGGCCGGCATCGGCCATCATCGTGGCTGGCGAGCAGCTACTTTCCCTGCAGGGTGCCTGAGATTTTCTTCCCGTCCGCATAACGTCAGACTTCCCCGAACGCAGAGGTGGTTTCCTTGCTCTGATTGAGTTCTATGGTTCCGGATGTTCAAAAAGCATGTAACGCCGCAGCCAAGCCTGAAGTTCCTTCATTCCGGATGGTGGCTCGCGCCTTTTCAGTGCACACCTCCAGTAGCAGTCGATCCAGTAGTTTCCCCACACGGCGGTAAATCAGTTCCTTGGACTGCTCCGGTACCCTAAGCTCAGGTGGCATCGATGGATGGTAAGACGTGACTACCCGAGGCAGCGGCCGCGTCGCCAATGCGATAGAAACCCAAGCGAAGCTGCGGGAAAATCGTGATGCAAGCGGCCGCGAACGGTTACCTTGCAGCGGGGGGACCAGTGCCGCTGCTCTCCCTTACCACCAGCGACGATGCAAGCTGCCGCTGCCGCGGCGGCGCACCCGACAATTGCGCGAGCAAACTGTCGACCAGCGCTTTGCCTGCGTCGATCATCGGCGTGCGCACGGAGCTAAGTGGAGGCTGAAAATTGGAGGCGGTGATGATGTCGTCGTAGCCGATGACGCGCACGTCGTCCGGCACTTTTTTGCCGAGCGCCGCCAGCGCGCCGATCGCGTTCATCGCCATCGGGTCGGTGGATGCGAAGATCCCGTCGAACCCGCCGTCGCGGGGATAGCGCTCGGCGATCACGGCGACCACCGATTCGCGCGACTGGTTGGCCGCCAGGGTCAGGTCGGCGGCGGGGACCAGCCCGCGCGCGTGGTGGGCCTGCAGATAGCCGGTGTGGCGCTGACTGATCTCGGCAGCGCCGTGTCGCCGAGGCGACTGCCGCAGGTGCGACACTCTCTCTTAGCGTGTTGAAGACAAACCCAGCAAAGGCGCTACTGTATGCGGCCAACTATGGCAACGCAGAGCCTTGATCTCCCGGGCGCGCCTGATGAAGTATTCACGCTTCAGAAAAACTCTCTTTGATATCGGGAGCGCGTTCTGACACAGTCCGCCCCGAAAGCGGGCCTTCAAATCTAAGTTCAAGCACACCACTCTTTTGATGGCGACAGTTGGCCGCGTGTTCGCTTCAGTCTCAAAAATCGACAATTTGCTTGGTGTCCGGCTCGATGTGAATGAGTGTGTCAAGTATCTGGATCAGTGGCGGATTGCCATACACCGACTCGACCATCGCCACGTAATCAGGTCCATGCCACCGATGCGCTGCCTCGAAACTCTTCCAAATGAAGACGCCGCCACCCAGTAGGCTTTTCTGATCAAAGTAATAATACTTCTCGATAAGATCAACATTTTTTGCCCATTTGTTCGCGCTCTTGCGGTACATGTCGAGTGCGCGGACACGAGTCGTACCAGGCGCAAGGTTAAACGATACGAGTACGGTGATCATCGCTGAACGCTCCGATCGGCAACTGCTTCGCTCATTGTGACGCTATCGACATTCGCGTTGCTATCTGCGCCATGAAAGGCGCCGGCGTTGGCATCGGCGCGGACACTAGCGATCATCGCACGCTGATGCCGATACTCTTGCGTCACGCCGCCATACCCATAGGCAGTGGCCCGGCAATCGATGATGTGCACATTGGAATGCGGGTGAATGTTTCCTATCATCCGTGACAACAGCTCGAATGCAGCTCGATGGAACACGGCCTTCTGCGATTTTGTGTTGGTTTCGTCAGTAATCGTCACTTCAAGCCGGAATGAATTTTTGCCCAGTTCTGCCAATGAACGCCGGCCAATAAACCAATGTTCGTGAGGAAAGTACTGGATCATCACCATCGTCTGGCTTGGCTCCTTGTCAAGCACTGAGCACGTTAGGCTGGTCAGTTCTTTTGCGAAACGTTCGGTTTGATCGTGATTCTCACGACCTGATACTCTGAGCATAATGCCTGGCATGTCAACCTCGAAGCTGTTGTGAAGGGACCTTGAGTTTGCAATAAAGCTTTCCAGCTGAAAAGCGGGAAGATATGATGGCATCCATCGATAAAACAAATGGATAGACATGCGCCGCTTTGACCTCGAGCTTTTGCACACTTTGGCAACGGTTGCCGAAGCCGGGAGCCTATCCGCGGCTGCCGTGCGTTTGTCCCGCTCACAGTCGGCAGTGAGCGAACAAATCCGCAAGCTCGAAGAATCCTGCGGGCTAACACTTTTCTTGCGCGGAAAAAATGGTACGACCTTGACCCCAGTGGGGGAGCGCCTTCTCGGTCATGCCCGCGGAATATTGTCACTAAGCGATGCCGCCTACCTGGACATGCAAGGCATCTCGTTAGCCGGTGAGCTTAGGTTGGCAATCACCGATTATTTTGAACCAGCAGGGCTCGCGACGATTTTAAAGCGGCTCCATGATCAATATCCAGCGTTGCGGTTGCATGTTTCAGTACGTAAGAGCGTGCAGATCGAACAGGAATCGGGTTCTGGGGAATTTGATATCGGTCTGTCGATGCGGATTGTCGGGCAACCGATGATCGATTCGGCTAGGCGCGATAGTCCTTATAAATGTATTCCGATTCGACGTGAGCGCCTGGCATGGGTCGCGGCGCCTTCGTTTGCATTGCGAGAACCCGAGCCGCTACCATTGATTGCGCTGCCTGACACCTGTTCGCTTCAGCGGTACATGCTTGCGAAGCTTAGGGATAGTAGTGTGACCCATTTCGTTGCGCATTCCGCATCAGGAGTCGGAGGACTCCAATCGGCGCTATCAGCGGGGCTTGGCGTGGCGTGCCTCAATGCTTCGGCAGTGCCGGCGAACGTAACGACTTTTCGTGGTCGTAAAGAATTGCCGATAATGCCCGACGTCGAATTCAATTTGCTTGTCCCTCAAGTCTTCAAGACAGCTTTCGCTGCCGAGGCGGCAGAACTGCTAGCCGAGCAATTTAGGCAGGGCGCGTCTCAGAATTCGGCTTGTAATGTACGTTAAACTTGCGTATGGGGTGTTCGCCCAATTCCCGTCCGAGCGCAGGGGATAAATCTAGAGTCGCGGAAAATCCGTAGATGAGGTCTAACGTTCCTGTTCAGTGGCGGCGTGGACGCCGTCCGCTGAAAGCTGTTGTTCGACAGCGCTTACCCGCGATCAGGCCTCGCTCATGGACGCCAACAGCCAGCGACGAAGGATCGCATGGGCATCGCTATCTGGATCAAGGTATTCCATGTGACCCGTACCCGGCAATTCGAGGATCTCTACAGTGTCACCTGCTGCCTCTGCTGCCCTTGCGTAGCCTCGTGAAAGCTCGATGGGGACCGCATCATCGGCAGTGCCATGAAGAATGAGCTGTCTGACGCGCAAGGGGAGCATCTCCATCGGCGATGCTGCACGAAGTCGGTCCGGATACAGTCCCGGAGGGCCACCAAGCAGTTCTACCACTGCTTCACCTCCAACCTTTCGGACGTAAGCCTCGGCAAGGTCAGCAACAGGTGCCAATCCGACGACAGCCCGTATATGAACTCCTGGCAATGAGGTGTTTCGAGCGTGACTGCGCCCAGCACCCCACAATGCGAGATGGCCACCGGCAGAGTGGCCGATCACGATGACGCGGTCAAGATCGACGTCAACGCCTCCGACACAAAGGTCCGCCAGGTAGTCGATGCCAGCGGCAACATCGTCCATTGTTGCCGCCCACCCGGCCTGAGGCGCACCCAGCCGGCGGTATTCCATATTCCAGACGGCAAGGCCGTGGGCTACCAAGTCGCTAGCGATGGCGGTCATCTGATCACGACCATAAGGCATCCGCCAAAACCCACCGTGCAGCAGGCAAACAACGGGCGGCCGTGGTGTAGCGGGAAGGTACAGATCCGCTTGCTGGTCGGCGGACGCGCCATATTGGACGGTCTGCATCGTGAAACGCTGTTCGGTCTTTTCCATGCTTGTTTTGCCCCGCCTATCGAACCTGAAGTTGACATCAACGACGTTGACGCGTTAATGCAGACAGTATGATCTCTAAACCCATGATCAAAAGTGAAAAATTGACGTGGCGTATTATTGCTCTGCCCATGGAGTACAAATTGGCGCTGCCTCTACCTGAAGATGTTCTATGAGTGCCTGAATCGCATGCCGCAGTGTTGCGCCGCTCACGGGATCATGTGCGATGGCAAGCGGGTCTGCCTGCTTGCCCGGCAAGTGGAGCGTGGCGCAAGCATCGTGGATGATCGTTGCCGACATCGTTTCCAGGACCAGCTTCAAGGCGGCTTGCGCCGCGGATGCTCTCGGCGAGGTATTGAACAGCGCGACGGGCTTGCCCGGAAAATCCGGACTGCCTACCAGCCAATCGAGCATGTTCTTGAACGATCCGGGTATGCCGCGCGCGTATTCGGGGCAGGCAATCAGGAGGCCGTCCGCCTGACATACGCGGCTGCGCAAGTCAACGATGCTCTGGGGGAGGTTGGCATCGAGGTCTGGAGTAAAGTGAGGCAGCTCGCCAATCGCATCGTAGTGTTCGATGACGACGCCTGGCGGCGCCAGCAGGGCAGCCGCGATGAGTGTCTGCGTGTTGGACGATGCAGCGCGCAAGCTGCCGGACAAGGAAAGTAAACGCATGTTGAGTGAACCGTGATCGATCGGGTGGGTAGTATGGCATGTCCGGCATACAGCCGGCACGCGCTGTGGCAGCTAGCTGCCGTCGGGATGGTGCCGGCGCAGTCAAGGCGGCACGCGTTGACTGCGTCAGGCGCGGGGAAGCAATGCTTGAAGATGCGCGAAGCCTGCAGCCTGCGCGAAGTCGGGAAGCCGCCAGATGGCGCCGTTGGCACCCCAGCTGCCATCGGCCACATGATGCAGGATGACGGACGTCGCCAACGGCCGTTGCTCGGTCTCTGGCAGAGACTGCTTGAAGGCCGTGTGCACCAGGTCGACGTACATGGCCTGGGACGCACCGTCCAGGACGCCAGCCGGAACGTAGATCACGGCAAGGCAGGGCAGTAGCTTTGCGCTCATGTCGCTTGCGCCGCAGGTCCAAGATCCTGGCTCCACTTCGTCGATGATCACCCAGCACATCGACCGCTTCCGCGGGTCGTCGGGAATTTGCTCCGCGGCGGCGGCGGCGTCGTTCAGCTTTTTTACCAAGGCGGCGCGATGTTCGGTTGGAAATGCATCTTTCGGTATCTTGACGAGAATGTTAGGCATGGTCAGCTTTTCTGTGTATGAATCGGAGCTTGTATTACAACCTCGATTGATGCAGAATGACAGTGTCTGTTTTGACATATTTCGAGCTTTTTCAGCCAATGCATGATTTCACGGTTCTTGTCCTGCCAGGCGCTTTTGCGTCGAGTGTCGCGTTGACCCTGGATATTTTATCGGCTGCGGCGTCGCTGGCTGCAACGGTCGCTTGCGCCACGCCGCGTTGGCGCGTGGTTGCCATGCAGGGCAGTGTCCAGCTTAAGCACGGCATGAGCATCGACGTCCAAATTCTGCCGAAAACCGCCCGCCCGGATGGTACTACCTGGGTCGTGCCCGGCCTCGGCATGGAGAGTCCGCGCGCCATCAAGGAGCGCCTGGCGCAGCCCGACGCGCTGCGCGCCGTGCAGGCCTTGCAAGCGCATGCGCAAGCAGGGGGGAGCGTGGCGGCGTCATGCTCGGCCGTTTTTCTGCTGCAGTCCGCCGGCCTTCTGGCTGGGCGACGGGTCACCACGTCATGGTGGCTGGCGCCGCTATTGCAGCAGCTGGAGCCGGGCTGCGTGGTCGATGCCGACCGCATGGTGATACGCGATGGAGCGCTCGTGACCGCCGGAGCGGCGCTCGCGCAGACCGATTTGATGCTGCACCTGTTGAGTACCCAGTTCAGTCCGGCGCTCGCCGACGCCGTATCGCGCGCGTTGTTGATCGATGGCAGGCAATCCCAGGCACAATTCATCGTTCCCGCCATGCTCGCCAATGGCAACGAATTGATCGCGAAGCTGGTGTCGCGTTTCGAGTCCGCCTTGCCTGATCCACCCGGGGTTTCAGCGTTGGCGGCGGAATTTTGCATGTCCGAACGCACGCTCTCTCGGCACGTACGAGCCGCCACGGGGCGCAGTACGTCGGCCTTACTGCAGAGCGTACGGCTCAACAAGGCACGCATGCTGCTCGAAACGAGCAAGTTGACGGTCGAGCAGGTGGCTGAACGCGTGGGCTATGTCGATACGAGCGCACTCCGGCGCCTGATGCGCAAAGTGACAGGAGTGACGCCGCGGCAATTTCGGCCGGCAGTTTCGCCCCCAATGTAACGAGCCAAGCAACTCAGAGCGGCAGCGGGGCAATCTGCGCACCGCAGTCAGGCTACCGGAATACCCAACCTCAAAGCAGACTTGGCAACGTTCTCTTCACAACCTGCCGGATGTAGCGCGCTAAGGTTACATCTCCGGCCGTAATGCGGACAGAAGACTTCACAAAGGCGACAGGCTGCGAGGTTATCCCGACAATTCGACGCGATACGTGGATGCCTTTCGCATCTGCCAAAGCATCCAGACGATACCGAGACCTACCGCAATAGCGCCGACCCAAGCCGTACTCGTCAGGCCCATCGCTTCCAGGCTGGCGCCTCCCAGCAGCGAACCCAGCGCGATGCCGCCATTGAAGCCTGCGATATTTAGGCCAGCCGCGACTGCCGGCGCTTGTGGCGCGTGGACGTGTGACAGCCCGATTACCCGTGCTTGCAAAGCAGGCACCGCTGCATAGGTCAGTGCACCAAGCAGGCCTGTCAGAAGTACCATCAACGGCAGCGATGACGCCGAAAACCATACCAGCAGCAGTACCGCGGTCAGGCCTGTCAACACAATCATCACAGCAAAGTCCGCGCCCTTGCGGTCGGCCAAGCGTCCGCCCCACACGTTGCCGATCGCAGCCATCACGCCGTAACCCAGCATCAGCAGGCTGCTGTTGCTTTCGCTGATCCGTGTGACTTGCAGCAGGACCGGCGAGATGTAGGTGTAGAGCGTGAAAGACCCTGCATAGGCCAGCACCGTGATGCCAGCCCCGGCCAGCAGGCGGGGATTGAACATGGCGTTGAGGCCATCCATCGCGTTGGCCTGCACTGAGCCATCGTCGCGATCCGTCGGCATCAGGGCTAGCAAGCCGATGAATCCGATAGTGCCACTCGCCGCCACGGCCATGAAGACGACCTGCCAGCTCAACGTGCTGCCCAGGTAGGTGCCGAGCGGAACGCCCAGCGCCAGAGCCAGGGTCAGGCCACCGAATACCACCGCAATCGCCGCGCCGGAACGCTGCCGGCCCGCCAGTTGCGTGGCAACGCTGGAGGCCACGGCGAGGAACACGCCATGCCCCAGTCCTGACGCAAAGCGAGCGATCAACATGGGCGTTAGTGCATCGGATTGGCTGACCACCATGTTGCCCAGCGTAAACAGCGCCATTGCAAGCAACAATAATCTCTTGCGCGGCCAGCGTGTGGCCAGTGCCGTCAGACCCGGCGCACCGATCACCGCGCCAAGTGCATAGGCCGTGACCGCCGTGCCGACCTGGCTGACGCTGGCATGCAGGTCAGCGGAAATGGTGGACAGCAGGCCGATGGTGACGAACTCGGTGAAACCCAGAGCAAACGCACAGAGTGCGAACACATAGATGACGAAAGGCATGCGCTCGTTCATGGCTCAGGCCCAATCCGTTGAGGTAGCCGCCAGCCGTGACAGCATCGTTTCGGTCACGCCCTTGGGGGTGAAGAAATCGACTGCATCGCCGGCATGGGCCTGCACCCGGTATGGATGCGTGGCTTCGGAGAGATAGACGCCGCTCTGTGCGGTGCCGGGGGCGCAGGACGGTCCTCTGCGGTCGTGGTCGATCGGGACGAAAAGAATACGTTGAGTCATCATAGGCTCCTGCAAGCGGATTGAGCACGTCGTCATGGGCTTCCTGAGGGAGCGCGCATTGCGACATGAAGTGCTGGGAGTGTCATTCTGATGATTTTGATATATCCTTGAAATGAGCAAAATAGACAAACACTTTCTACGGAATGACCCAAATGGCTTTGCGCAATCTGGATGACCTCGCGGTGTTCGTGCGTGTGGTAGAACGCCACGGTTTTTCTGCTGCCGCACGCGACTTGCACCTCGCACCCAAGACGGTCAGCAAGCAGATCGCCCGCCTGGAGCGAGCACTGGGTACCACACTGTTCGAGCGCAATACGCGTAACCTGCGCGTCACCGGCGAAGGCCGCGCCATCGCCGAGCGGGCGCGGGTCGCCTTGGCGGTGCTGGAAGAAATGCAGGAACTGGCGACCGGCGCCAGCCAGGAACTGATTGGCATCATCCGATTGACGGCGCCCATGCCGTTCGGCCGCAAGTTCGTGGCGCCGGCGATCCACGACTTCTGCCGCCTGCATCCCCGGGTCGGCTTCGACCTGCGCTTGTCCGACCAGGTGCAGGATCTGTACAGCGACGATCTGGACCTGGCGATCCGCATGGGTGAGCTGACCGATTCGCGATTGGTGGCGCGGCGCATAGCCGACAATCGACGCATCCTGGCGGCATCTCCTGCCTATCTAGAATTGCATGGACAGCCCGCGCAGCCGGAAGAGCTGGAACAGCACAACTGCCTGGTATTCGCCTATCCGGGGCTGCTGCAAAGCACCTGGCCGCTGCGCAAGGGCCGCCGGGAGATGCCTATCTCGGTCAGCGGTACGCTGTGCAGCGACAGCGGCGACGTACTGCATGCGTGGTGCCTGGCAGGGCTGGGCATCTCGTTGCGCGAAACCTGGGACATTCACGAGGAATTACGCGATGGGCGACTGGTGCGCGTGTTGCCGGAATGGGAAGCCTCGCTCTCGAAATTCAGCATTGTTCGGGCGCGGCGAGAGCCTGTGCCGCGTCGGCTGACGGCGTTCAGCGATTTTCTGTTCGATCGCTGGCAGCAAGCGCCGTGGGATCATTGATATCACTCCCTGCTGTTGGCGCATCGCATACGTCTCTACCGGCCGCGAAGCTTCGTAGAAAATCTTGTAGGGCTTACCCACTGTTCGTCCAGCGTGTGACGCTGGCGGGTGAGAGGTCGTCGATAGTGCTTCGTCCCCGGTCGAGCGCCACCTCGCGCACGTGCTTGGTCTCGTCGGCCCTGAAGAAGCCCTCCATCAGCCGCATATTGGAGTTGGCGATGAGTGCACGGGCGATGCCGACGTGCTGGTGCCTGGCCGTCCCGCTACAGGCGCACCCTAAGGGCAGCCGCATGAGCGGCGGATGCGCATGGCCGCGGGCATGCGCACCACGCTGCGCGCCGCGTCCGGCTCCCTCATGCGCCGGATCAGCAAGCTCACCGCGCGCGCGCCGATGTCTTCCAGCGGCTGGGCGGTGACGGTTAGGCTGGGGCTGTACAGGTCGGCCCAGTCGAGGTCATCGAAACCGGCGAAAGCTATTTCCCCCGGTATCGCCACGCCTGCTTCCTTCAGCGCGCGCATCGCACCCAGCGTCATCAGGTTGTTGCCGGAGACGATGGCGCTGGGCCGGTCGGGCAGGGCCAGCAGCGCGTGCACGGCCAGGCGCGCCGGTTCGACGCTCGATTCGCCGCACGCCACCAGGCGCTCGTCAATGGCCACCCCGGCCGCCGCCAGCGCCCTGCGGTAGCCCTCCAGCCGCTCGCCGCTGGTCGAGTTCCACTGCGCCCCGGACAAGTAGCCGATGCGGGTGTGGCCGTGTCCGGTCAAGTGCGCCACCAGCGACTGCATCGCCTCGGTGTTCTCGACGCCGACCTGGTCGAATGGTGTCGGCAGCAGGTGGTCGACCAGCACCGCCGGGATCTGGTTGGCCTCCAAATACTTCAGCGAGCGCAGCGCGCCGTCGTTGGTCGGCGCCATCAGGATGCCGTCGACCCGTCGCTGGTGGAAGGCCTGGACCACGCGCAGTTCCTGCTCGGGGTCGTCGTGGGTGTCTGCAAACAGCATCATCAGGCCGGCCTTGCCGCAGGCGGTGTCGATGGCCCGGACGATTTCCGAAAAATAGTGGTTGGCGAACGTCGAGATGGCCACGCCTATCGTGCTCGTGGTCGAGCGCGCCAGCGAGCGCGCCAGCGAGTTGGGGATGTAGCCGGCCGAGGCGATGGCCAGACGTACCACCTGCTCGGTCTCCGGGTCGACCCGCCGGGTCCCGTTGATGACGTGGGAAACGGTGGACACGGATACGCCGGCAACCCGGGCGACGTCGTTCATGTTAGCCAAAGAGCGGCCCTTCCATTGTTTTGTGTTCAGTCGTGCAGGATAGCACGGCCAGGCGCAAGCGCTTGCGCGTAGAGATGGGGAAAATTGCAAAGTGTCAAAAAATAGTGGTTTTTTCACCGCGCAAGCGCTTGCGCAAGCGCTTGTATGTATCGTACTATCTATTCGGAGCTTGAAATGAGGAAGGCCGCCGGCACCGCGGCGAGCCCGTTTTATTGCACCGCGCGCAGACGCGGCCTCCGCACCAGCCGACTTGGCGGACCAGTACTACCTATATGGAGACAAGACAGATGAAAACATTGTTTAGCGCCTTGGCGCTGGCCGGAATGGCCGCGCTCGGCGGCAACGCTGCGGCCGCCCAGCCGGTGATCGGCGCCCTGATTCGCAACCTCGACGACCAGTTCCTCGGCGACTACGGCAGCAACCTGAAAAAGATCGCTGCCGCCAAAGGTGCAGAGCTGAAACTGATGGACGCCCACGGCGACATGGCGACCCAGCTCGACCAGCTCAACACCTTGCTTAGTCAGGGCGTCAAGTATTTCGTGGTGGTGCCGGTGGTGACCGAAGGCAGCGACCAGATCGCCCAGGCGATCGCGGCCAAGGGCGGTGGTGCAGCATTTTCCAACACGGCGCCGACGGTGAAGGCGCTCAAGACGGGGCGCAACTTCTTCCTCGCATCCTCGCCCGAATCGGTGGCTGGGCAGATTCAGGCCGGCATCGTCGACGACTACTTCAAGAAGTTTCCCGCCAAGCTGGGTCCCGGCAAGTCGATCAACCTGCTGATGCTGCTCGGCCAGCTGGGGCATCCGGCGCAGATCTACCGCACCCAGGCGGTGCTGGCGTCGCTGCAGCAGAAGGGCTACAAGGTCAATGTGCTGGCCAAGGACACCGCCAACTGGCAGCCGGAGGAGGCGCAGCAAAAGATGGACGCCTGGCTCAATGCCTACCGCGGCAAGTTCAACCTGGTGCTGGCCAATAACGATTCGATGGCGCTGGGCGCGGTCGAGTCGCTGGTCACCGCCAAGTATGTCGATGACCCGGCCCGGCCGGGCGTGGACGTCGACGGCGACGGCACCTCGCTGAAGGTACCGGTGATCGGCGTTGATGCCACCCCGGTGGCGCTGCGCTCGATGGCCGAGAAAAAACTCTACGCCACCGTGTTGCAGGACGCCGGCGAGCAGTCGGCGACGGCCTTTGAACTTGCCTACCTGATGGCCACCAAGGGCGCCGTCGGCGGCGCCACGGTGCGCGGCTACAAGCCGCTGGCCGTCGCCATCGACGAAGCGCCCGCCAACAACGCGGCAATCGTCGGGCAGGTCTATCTGGTGCCCTTCAAGGCCGTGACGCAGGAAAATTACAAGAGCTTCACGAAGAAGTGATGCGGACCAGCAGCGCGCGCCGCGACGCCGGCCGCGCGCTGTGTCACTGGAGGGGACGAACATGGATGGCACGCCTTACGTTATTGAAATGAACAACATCAGCAAGCGCTTTCCCGGCGTGCAGGCGCTCGACGGCGTTACGCTGCGGCTGCGCCCGGGCAAGGTGCACGCGCTGATGGGGGAGAACGGCGCCGGCAAGTCGACGCTGATGAAATGCCTGTTCGGCATGTATCGGCCGGATCAGGGCGAGGTGCGCTTGCGTGGCCAGGTGCGGCAGTTCCAGCATTCCCGCGACGCCCTCGACGCCGGGGTGGCGATGATCCATCAGGAGCTGGCCAACGCTCCGGCGCGCTCGGTGCGCAGCAATCTGTGGCTGGGCCGCGAACCGACCCGCCGGGTCGGGCCGCTGCGCCTGCTGGACCACCGCAAGATGCGCTCGGACACCGCCGCGCTGATGCACAAGCTAGGCATGGACATCGATCCGGACGCCATCATCGGCGAGCTCTCGATTTCACACCAGCAGGCGTGCGAGATCGCCAAGGCGGTCGCCTACGACGCCGCCGTCGTCGTCATGGACGAGCCGACCTCGTCGCTCACCGACAAGGAGGCCGCGCAGCTGTTCCGCATCATTGGCGAGCTGACCCAGCGCGGCGTGGCGGTGGTCTACATTTCACACAAGATGCACGAAATTTTCCAGATCGCCGACGAGGTGTCGGTGATGCGCGACGGGCGCATGCTCGGCACCTACGACGCTGGCGTGATCGACGAGGAGCAATTGATCCAACTGATGGTCGGGCGCGAGTCGAGTCAGCGCTTTCCCCCGCTCGACAGTGTGCCAGGCGCGACACGCCTGAAGGTGAGCGCACTCAGCTCGCCCGACCCGCGCTCCTTCCAACAGGTCAGCCTGGAATTGCGCCGCGGCGAGATCCTCGGCATCGGCGGCCTGATCGGCGCCGGCCGCAGCGAGTTCGTCGAGGCCCTGTTCGGCCTGCGCCGGGTGGCCTCCGGCAGCATCGAGATCGACGGCAGGGCGGTGCGCATCGGCAGCAGCCGCGAGGCCATCGTCCGACGCATGGGCCTGGTCACCGAGGACCGCCGCGGCTCTGGCATCTTCCCGCAGTTGTCGATCACCCGCAACACGGTGATCTGCTCGCTGGGGCGCTATATGGGCCGCTGGCGCACGCTGCAGCACGCCCGTGCTGGCGCCGAGGCGGCGCGGCTGAACCGCCAGCTCGGCACCCGCAGCGCGTCGATGGAGACGCCGATCGGCAGCCTGTCGGGCGGCAATCAGCAAAAGGTGCTGATCGCGCGCTGGCTGATGACCGATCCGGACATCCTGATCATGGATGAACCTACCCGCGGTATCGACGTCGGCGCCAAGTTCGAGATCTACTCGGTCATGGCCGAGCTGGCGCGGCAAGGCAAGTCGATCATCATGGTGTCGTCCGAAATGCCCGAGCTGATCGCCATGTCGCACCGCGTCATGGTGCTGTGCGAGGGCCGCCACACCGGCACTCTTGAACGCGCCCACGCCAGCCAGCACGAGATCATGCGCCTGGCCACGCAATACCGCTGACGCCGGCGCCGCCCCGCGCCGTCCCACACCAAAAACGGAGACAATCTAGCATGAACACCCTGACCAAGGTGGCCGACGAGGCCGCCACCCCCGGCGCGCCCACGCCCCGTCCCACCCCGGCGCCGGCACCGGGCCGCCGCCTGCTCGCGTACCTGCGCGCGCGCACCAACCTGCTGACCTTTGTCGTGCTGGCCACGGCGCTGGCGCTGCTCACCGACGGTGCCTCGCTGTCGCCGGAATCGATCAAGAACCTGGCCGTGGCCGAGTCGGTGCGCGCCCTTGCCGCGCTGGGGGTGGGCATGATCATCATCACCCGCGGCATCGACCTGTCCATCGGCGCGGTGGTGTGTCTGGTCAGCAGCGTGGCCGCCTCGTTCGCCCAGAACAGCGACTACGCCGCCGCGCTGTATCCGGGCGTCGTGTTCCCGCTGTGGTTGCCTGTGCTGGCCGGCGTGCTGACCGGCGCCGCCTTCGGCCTGCTCAACGGCCTGCTGGTGGCGCTGGCGCGCATCCCGCCCTTCATCGCCACGCTGGGCACGATGTCGGTGGCCTTCGGCTGTCAATTGATTTACACCCGTGCCAACGTGGTCGGCAGCCTGACGGACGCCTACAAGGAGATTGGCCAGGGCGCCCTGTTCGGCATACCCCACCTGGCGCTGTTCGCGTTGCTGGCCGCCGCCGCCGTGTACCTGATGCTGGCCCACACGCGCCAGGGCGCCAGCCTATACGCCATCGGCGGCAACCCTGCCGCAGCGCGGGTATCGGGCATCAACGTCAAGCGGGAACTAGTGATGGTGTATCTGTACGCGGGCGTCCTGTACGGCATCGCCGGCGTATTGCTGTCGAGCCGGCTCGGCCTGGCCAACGCCCTCACCGGACGGGGCATGGAGCTCGACGCCATCGCCGCCGTGACCATCGGCAGCGTCTCGCAAAGCGGCGGCATCGGCACCGCCGGCGGCATGGTGCTGGGCGTGCTGACGCTGGGGATCATCAACTACGGCATGACCTTCCTCGGCGTCGACTCCTACTTCCAGCTGGTGATCAAGGGTGGCATCATCATCGTCGCCGTCTACTTCGACATGAAAAAAACCGCCAGCGGCGAATAAGGGAGACAAACATGCTTGTTGGAATTCATCCCTGCGTCAGCCCCGAGCTGCTCTACGCCCTGGCGCGCATGGGCCACGGCGACGAGATTGCCGTGGTCGATGCCTACTATCCGGGCCACAGCAACAACGACCTGGTGATCCGCTGCGACGGCAGCACGGCGGCCGAGCTGCTGGCAGGCGTGCTGCCGCTGCTGTGCCTGGACGACTACGTCGCCGCGCCGGTGGCGATGATGCAGCCCGAAGCGCATGACCGCTGCGACCCGGAACTGGAGCGCGACTTCCGCGCCGCCATCGACCGCTGCTGGCCGGGCACGCCGGCGATCGCCCACATTGCCCGCCAGGAGTTTCTGGCGCGCTCGCGCGCCGCCTTCGCCATCGTCGTCACCGGCGAGCGTCGCAAGTACGGCAACATCCTGCTACGCAAGGGCGTGCCGGGGCCACAATGAGCGCCGTCGCCGACACCGTTGTCGCCGGCAAGTCGACACTGATGAAGATTTTGAACAGCGTCTAGCGCCAGGACGAGGGCGAGGTGGTGCTGGCCGGGGTGCCGGCGCAGCTGTCCGGGCCCCGTTCGACGCAGGCGCTGGGCCTGGCGATCATCCATCAGACGCTCAACCATGTGACCGAGCTGAGCTTTTGCGAGAATTTCTTTCTCGGGCGCGAGTTGCATGGCCCAGCTGCGCTGGCTGGCCGAACTGGGCCTGCGGCTTGATCCGGGCCGCAGGCTAGGCGAGTTATGCGTGACCGAACGCCAGCTGCTGAAAATCGAAAAGGCCATGCTTTCGATGGCCAGCGCGACCAGCCAGGTCAGCGGGAGTCATCTGGCCACCTTCGCTGGCGATCTTGCGCAAGCGGTTTTGGCGTATCTGCCGTTCGATGCCAACAGGTTGGTCAAGCACCTGCCAGACTTTGAGGCATTCGATGTGTTCGGGCATGTGGCTCGAGTTCGGCTTGGCGATTCAGTCCAGCACATCAAGGCGAGGCTCAAGATGGCTCTGGCTTTACCCTTCCCAGTATCACGCTTGGCCTCCTTGCTTCCTGGTTGACGATGGTGCTGCGATCAATGTCGTGTCGATGATGGTTTCCTGGCTTCGTCTAGTATCCATTGAGCAAACGCTTTTATTGGCTCCCCGCTTAATCCGACCGACTCAGGAAGGACAAGACAGAAGGATTTGGAAATTGCTTTCCCCTCTGGCCATGGAGCGACCAACCGTCCTTGAGCAAGTTCGGTTTCAACGTAGAGGCGCGGTACTAACGCGACACCGAGGCCAGCCAACGCAGCTTCGATCAACATCGCATGAAGATCGTAGCGTGCACCAATCGCTGGATTGGTCAGAGGGATTCCAGTCTCTTCTGAGTAGCGTTGCCAAGCCTCGGGGTTCTGTCGCCGGTGCAGGCGCGGCAGGTTATCCAGTACGGTTGTGCCTTCGTCTCCTGTCAGAATCTCTGGATGGCAAATCGGAACCAACACCTCATCCAAAAGGTGGTAAGTCCTCATTCCCGTCCAGGCCGGATGCTCGAAATGGATTGCGGCATCGAACCCGCTGCCGGCAAGGACGAAGGGGTCCATGCGTTCGGCAAGATGCACAGTGATGTTCGGATGCTTCTGCTGGAATTGTGACAAGCGAGGAATGAGCCACCGCATCGCGAAAGTCGGGATGACGGCTATGTCGAGGCTAGCACCATCGACTGGCTGTCCCATCAGGTACTGGCTGTCTCGTTCCAGCCGGTCGAGCGACTCGCGCACTTGCGCCGCATAGCGCTCCCCGTTGGGCAATAGCCGGACGCGATTTCCGACTCGCTCAAACAACATCACGCCGAGAAAGGCTTCCAGTCGGCCAATCTGACGGCTGATGGCCCCTTCCGTCAGTGACAACTCCGCCGCCGCTCGGGCGAAACTGCCATGGCGGGCGGCGGCCTCGAATGCCATCAGTGCAGCGTTGCTGGGGATCTTCCTGCGCATGAGAGTTCCTGATACAGAGCAAGGCAATGACTCACCTTGATTTTTAATCATGGAAGCATACCAAAAAATCGATTTATACGGCGAAATTCAGGTCGCATAATGACTAAACATCAACAATCAACGCCGGCGCGCAACGCTGCCGGTCACAAATGATCTTATGATTTATACAGTCGAATGCAGCTTTGCCGATCCAGCCAGTGAAGCAGAGTGGAATCATTTCTACAGTCTGGAAAAACTGCCCGCACTCATTTCAGTGAGCGGGTTCCACACCTCGCAGCGCTTCAAAGCCTTGAGCGCCGGATGCCCTGTCTACCTCGCCATGCATACGATCGACGATCTCGACGTACTTCATGGAGATGAGTATCGCCGGAAAGGCGGCGGCAATTTCGCGCGCTGGCAGCAGCACATCAGCGACTGGCACCGCAATCTCTATGGCGGCCTTGACCGCGCACCTGCCATCGGTCAAGACGAACTTCTGGTGACGAGTACAGTCGGCCCTGAGCCGCTCATCGAAATGGGCCTCATTCCTTACCGGATGCAAGCTGTCGAATTGGAGAGGTTCCCTGAACATCGATGGATGGCGAAGATGGGGCGGACCATTGACCTCGGCATGGAACATCTTCCGAAGGGCGTCCATCTGTATGCGCCTATGACCGGCCAATTGACGAGTGGCAGTGACATCGCTCTCCAAATCTCGCGGTAGAGCCAAATGCCCAACGTTACGATTTTCATACCAAGCGAAAAGATGCCGTCAGATGGAAATCTGGCGGAACTCACCGATCAATGCACCCAACTTTGCACAGGGATGCTTCAAGCTGCGCTGGCGAATGTACACATCATCTATGTTGCTGTCCGTCATGGCCGGGGGAATCATCAGGCATATGCAGAAATCAAATACCGCCTTGAACCGTTCAGGACGAAACCCGTCATGGATTTCTTTATGGAAAAACTGGATGGCATCATCAAAGGAAATACCGGCCTTACTGCACGCATCCGTTGCTTTGGCTACGCGGCCCCGGCCATTCATGCACGCAACTGAATATTAGTGAGGAATACGTCAATGGATCACATACAATTTCCAAGCCAACAGATTGGAGAGTTTTCGATCACGGCCATCAGTGACGGATACCTTTCCGCCAGTCTCGATTTACTCTCCAATATCGATTTGTTGGATGCGTCAAAGTTGCAGCAAGACGCAGGTGTGAACGACCCCTCTTCCATTCATATCAACTGCTATTTGGTTCGCGGCCGGGGCCGTACAATTTTGATTGATGCAGGGGCAGGGGGATTCAAGCAATGGGGCGGCAAGCTGAAAGTGAATCTTGCACTTGCTGGTATACAACCCTCCGACATTGATACGATTCTTCTGACGCATGCACATCCCGATCATGTCGGGGGGCTGCTTGATTCGTCAGGAGAAGCAGCCTTTCCCGATGCGGAGTTAGTGATCCACCAGCATGAGGTTTCTTTCTGGGAAGACGATAGCAATCTCAGCCGAGCCAGTGAGCGCGCTCGCGGAAACTTTCTGTTTGTTCGGAAGGTGTTTGACCAGTATCGGGAGAAGATGCGCCTGTTTACCGATAATGAAGTTCTCCCAGGTATTAGTGCCATGCCACTACTAGGGCATACCGCAGGGCATTCTGGTTATCGCATCGAATCCGCTGATCGTAGCCTGTTGATCTGGGGGGATATTGTTCATTTCCCTCAAATCCAGATTGCGCGTCCCGACGTATCCATCGCATTCGACCAAGATCCGCTGCTTTCGGCCAAAACACGTTCAAAACTGCTGGATGTGGTCAGCTCGGACAACATCCTCATCGCCGGCATGCACCTTGGCGAACTCGGCTTCGCGCACATCCAACGCAAAGGCAATCTCTACAGGATAGTCTACGAAGCTTAGCGGCCAGTAAAGATGCCTGTGATGCGCCAACCGCAGGGAATGAGGTGAATGACACCACGACGCTTGCTACTCACGATCACCGAAATGCTAGGCAAGGTCGACGTGCGCGCTGAAGAACCGATCAACCGGCGACGCGACCGCACGTCGACCATCACCGTGCGCGGCGCCATCGCCGATGGCTTGCAGCCCCCGGACGTGTCCAGTGCTATTACAAGGCAGCTTCAGCCTATAATCGACAAGCTGCCGGCTGGCTATTCTGCCTCCAGGCATGCGGTGGAGGGGCTGTCAGAAACGCTGGATCATGAATTGCGCCAGTTTGGCGTTCGTGTCACATTGGTCGCTCCGCGGGCGCAAGCTTCGGCGGAAGATGATGCTAGATCAGCTAATGCACGTCGCTTCTCGGCCTATGCGATTAACGCTCGCATCGACGGCCCTGGTGCATAGTCCGTACCCAATCGGACGTACCTGCAACTCTCCAACACGGGATGCTCGCAAAGTAAGAGGAGGGAGGCCGTTCAGCGTTGAGTCATAAAGCGTTGCCAATTCAGAAGCCAGGATGAAATCGGGCAACAAAGAGCGGCATGTTCGCTATCATCACGGCGTCTTTGCACTTGGCGCCCGCGCTGTGCGGCCACGCATGGCCGGCCTGACTGGCACGCTTTGCCCATACTCACTCCACCAAGCCATGAGCGCTGCCATCGTCGGGCCGAGCCCACGGGCTTTTTCCGTGATTTCGTATTCGACCCGTGGCGGCACTTCCGCAAACACCGTGCGCGACACCAGACCGTCCGCCTCCAGCTCGCGCAGTTGCGCCGTCAGCATGTGCTGAGTGATGCCTGGAATGGCCTTGCGCAATTCTCCGAAGCGGTACAGGCGCTGATTGAGCAGCCACATGATTTCCAGTTTCCACTTGCCTGAAAGCAAGGAAAAGGCGCGTCGCATTTCCTCGTGCATATTCAGCTGCATCTCTCCATTAGTCTGCTTTTCCATACTAAGCCCCATTTTTTCATCCTACTTGTGGGCATTCATATTAGTCGATAGTCTGGCTGCATGTCCAACTCTTACGCTGAATAGCAAAAAAACCCATGGCTCTTACCTACACATATTGGATCAGCACTGCACTGCTGTCGCTGCTCTATTTCGCATCTGCCTTCATGTACATCGCCAAGGGCGCCTTTGTCAGGCAAGCGCAGGCGGAGTTAGGCTACGCGTCCTCGCACCTCGTACCCTTCATGATCGTAGTGAAGATACTCGGACCTGCCGCCATTCTGTGGCGCTTCAACGTCGCGCTCAGTGATCTCGCCTATGCCGGCATCTTCTATCACCTGGTCTTGTCCGGTTTGGCACATCTGGGCGTGCGCAAACCCAAAGGCGCCATTCCTGCGGCCGTTGGCCTCATCCTCCTGGCGGCGTCCTTCGCGACACAAAATGCCGCTCGTGACATTGCTTCGCCGTACGCACCAGCCGTGACGGCGATCCAAACCCCTCTCAACTAATGGAAACGACTCTAATGGAAACGAACATGTATCGACTCAATAACAAAGTAGCCATCATCTTCGGTGCCGGTCGCGGTATCGGACGTGCCACCGCCAAACTGTTCGCGGCAGAAGGCGCAAAAGTGGCGGTGCTCTCGGTGACGCAGGCGAATATTGATGCCGTCGTGGCCGACATCGAAGCGGCAGGCGGCACGGCCATCGGCGTTCGTTGCGACGTTAGCGATGGCGATCAAATCAAGGCTGCAGTGGATCAGGTGGCCGATACCTGGGGCCGTATCGACATTCTCGTCAACAATGCCTTCGATCCATCTGCGGTTTCGTCGTCGGTGCTCGCTCTCTCGATTGAGCAGCTGCAACGTAATTTTGAGATGGGGCCAATCGCTTACCTGCGGACGATGCAAGCTTGCTATCCCCATCTCAAAGCCAGCGGTGAAGGTCGCGTCATTAACCTCGCCTCGTTGGCGGGTGTCCTCGGCATGGTGGCTTATGCCCCCTATAACATGGCCAAGGAAGCCGTGCGCGCGCTGACGCGATCCGCTGCGCGCGAGTGGGGCGCCGACAAGATCACCGTGAACAACGTCTTGCCGATCGCCGACACCTGGGGCGCAGCCGATGTGCCGCCGCCTGCCAATGCACTCGCCCGCCATGGCTCGCCGCAGGAGGACGTCGCACCGGTGGTTCTGTTCCTCGCCAGCAAGGATGCTCAGTTCATCACCGGCTACAGCCTCACGCCCGATGGCGGAATGATCATTGACGCTGCGCGTTGAGTTCGGCCATATCCAGCGGCAGCGGCTCGGCAAAGGCTTGATCGGATAGGCGGCGTTCGCTCTTGCCGGCCACTGGATGCCGTGCGCCGTTACAAACCGCTGGCTTGCGCGCAGTCATTGCTTGCTCCGGTGCATGGATCAGCTTGCCCGCAGCGCTAGCGCACGCGAGGTCAGGAAGGCTGCCAGCAACAGTACGGCCGCGCTGGCGATGAACGTGCTCTGGTATCCACTCCTGTCGAACAGCAGACCGCCGATCGTGGAACCCAGGGCGATGGCGAGTTGCACGACGGCCACCATCAGCCCGCCACCCGCCTCTGCATCCCGGGGCAGCGTTATTGCCAGCCAGGACCACCAGCCTACCGGCGCGGCGGTCGCGACAATGCCCCAGATGCCCAGCAGTGCCGCCACGGCAGCGACCTTGCTGCCAAAGAGGGTAAGCGCCACCGCGATCAATGCCATCAGGATGGGAATGGTAACCAGTGTCCGGGAGAAATTCCACTTCAGGAACTTGCTGATGACGGTGGTGCCGATAAAGCCGCCAACGCCAATTGCCAGCAGAATCAGCGACAAGGTGGATATGCCTACCCGGGTCACGCTTTCAAGGAATGGCCGCAAATAGGTGAACAAGGCAAACTGACCCATGAAAAACGTGCTGACAGCGAGCATGCCCAGGGCCACCTTCGGATCCCGAAGCAGTCTGAAGGCGTTGCGGGAATCCGCCGAGGCAGTTTGGGGGGGCATGGAAGGCAGGCTGATCCACTGCCAGACAAAGGCAATCAGCGCCACTGGCACCAGGCAAAAGAAAGCGCCACGCCATCCGACGACGGAACCGAGATAACTGCCGAGGGGGGCGGCGACGACGGTCGCCAGCGCATTGCCGCCATTGAAGATGGCCAAGGCACGCGGCACCTGATGGGAGGGCACAAGGCGCATCGCGGTGGCCGCCGACAGGGACCAGAATCCGCCAACCACCACGCCGATCAGCGCACGTCCCAGCATGTACAGAAAATAGTTCGGCGCCATCGCGACAACGGCCCCTGAGGCGGCCATCAGTGCGGTCAGCCCCAGCAGGAGCATCTTGCGATTCATGCTGCCAGCCATGGCGGAAATCGACAGGCTGGTGAGCACTGCAAACGCGCCGGAAATGGCAATTCCCTGTCCCGCCATGCCTTCGCTGACCCGGAGATCCCTGGCCATGGGCGTCAACAGGCTGACGGGCATGAACTCCGAGGCGATCAGCGCGAAAACGCACAGCGTCATGGCGAAGACTCCGCCCCACATGGCCGCCTGCGTACCGGCGTCAGCGTGCCCCTGCACGCTATCCGGGATCGTGCTGCTTATTGGTGCTGTCATGGTATGGGCCTATGCCAGATTCTTGTGGAAAAATGCGTTCAACTTCTCCCAGGGGATGAGTTTCACCCGGTCATACAGATCCACGTGCCCGGCGCCTGGCACGATCACCAGTTCCTTGGGCCGGGCCGAAAGCCGGAAAGCCTCTTCGCTGAATTCCCGGGAATGCGCCTGGTCGCCCGTGATAAACAGCATGGGACGCGGCGAAATCGTCTCGATGTCGTTGAACGGGTAAAAGTTCATGAACTTGACGTTGCTGACCTGCGTCGGGTGCGTCGTCAGTTCGCGCGACGACCCTGCCGGGGTGAACTCGCCGCGCTCGGTGCGATAAAAGTCGTAGAACTCGCGCTGGATCGGATGCGTATTGCCATTGAGTTTGTGCACGGTTCCGCCGGTGTACTTGATGGCGCCACCGGTAAATTCCACGTAGCGCTGTTGCGCCGCCTCGGCAATGATCTGCTTGCGTTGCTCCAGCGTCTGCGAATGGTGCAGTGCATTGCGGTTGGCGGCGCCCATATCGTACATGCTGACAGTGGCAATGGCCTTCATGCGCGGATCGATCTTGGCGGCACTGATGACGAAACTGCCGCTGCCGCAAATGCCGAGAACGCCGATCCGTTCCCTGTCGACGAAAGGCTGGGTGCCCAGATAGTCCACCGCCGCGCTGAAGGCTTCGGCGTAGATGTCCGGCGCTACGGTATTGCGTGGCTGGCCGGCGCTTTCGCCCCAGAACGACTGATCGATGGCCAGGGTGACGAAACCCTGCTCGGCCAGTTTCTGCGCGTACAGATTCGAGCTTTGCTCCTTTACCGCGCCCATCGGGTGGCCGATGATGATCGCGGGATGCCCGGCATTGCGGTTGAGATCCTTGGGCGTGAACAGATCGCCGACGACCTGCATCTGGTACTGGTTGTTGAAACTGACCTTGCGCGCAGTGACTGTCGCGCTTCTGTAGAAGTTGTCAGCGTTGTTGGACATGTCCGGCACGGGCCTGTTATCGGCGGCGAAAACTGGACTAGCGGCAACGGAAAGGCTGCCCAGCACGGCCATGCCGGTGCCAGCAGTCTTCAGGAAATCACGGCGTGCTACATCATCTATGGTCATGTCTGCTTCTCCAGTTCGTTAGGTATGGGGCACGTTGTAGGTGTGGACGTGCATCGTACGTCGCGCTTAACGCACCTGCGCACCGAAATCTCGAACAGGTATATGGGTAGCAGCCATGAATGTTCTGTATATTTATATTAAAAATCACACATTCCACTTGGTATCATCCCTTGCCAAGCCCCACGACGGGATACCCTTAACAGCCGGTTTCAGGAATTATTCAAATGGCCAGAGATAATATTATTGATATTCTTATATTTTTCGAGGTCGCCCGCCAACGCAGTTTCACTCGTGCGGCCATCAAGCTGGGCATGTCCCAGTCCACACTCAGTCACATCATTCGGGATCTGGAAGCCCGGCTGGGTGTGCGGCTGCTCAATCGTACGACCAGGAGTGTTTCGCCGACCGAAGCAGGCGAGCGCCTGCTGGCCAATGTCGCGCCGCGGCTGGATGAGGTCCATGCCGAAATCGCCGCTGTCAGCGATTTGAATGGCAAGCCGGCGGGAACAGTGCGCATCACCGCCATCGACCATGTGATTGATACCCTGCTGTGGCCAAGGCTGGCACCAGTGCTGCCTCATTATCCTGACCTGAATATCGAGATTCAGTCAGATTACAAGCTGATCGATATTGCGGCGGACCGTTATGACATCGGAGTGCGCTATGGAGATCAAGTGTCGGAGGACATGATTGCCGTGCGGCTCACGCCCGACATTCCTACCATGATCGTTGGCTCGCCTGCCTACTTCTCCTGGCATGCGCAACCCGCCAATTTGCAAGACCTGATGAAGCACAACTGCATCACGCTGCGGCTCGCAGGCAGTGGCGGCATCTACGCGTGGGAGCTGCAACATGATGGACGCAACGTGGAAGCGCGGGTGAGCGGGCAGGCCGTGTTTACCAGCGCCGTGCCGATGGTGCAAGCGGCCTTGAGCGGCAATGGCCTGGCGTTCGTCACGGAAGACCTGGTGGCGAGACATATACGGGAAGGCCGATTAATCAGCGTCATGAGCGACTGGTGTGGAAGGTTTCCTGGCCTCCATGCGTACTATCCCAGCCGCCGCCACGAATCGAGGGCACTTCGGATTGTTATCGATGCTATTCGTCACAAGGAGTAAGCCAGGGAGCTGATCGTCAGATCAGGCTGCGTCTGAACGGGTGTGTCCGAGGCGCTGCACATACAGATCATTTCTTTGACCGTCTGCCACTGGCCGCTTACCGTCTTCGGCAGCTTACCTATGATACGCCCAGCTGCCGTATCAGACTTTGTTGGCCAGTACGTAATCGACAAAAGCGCGCAGTTTTGGAAGAGCTTGGCTTCGGCTGGGATAGTAAAGCGTCAATCCGGAAAACGTCGTCGAAAAGCTGCTGAGAACAACTTCCAGTGTCCCAGCATAAATGTTGCGGGCCACCATGGAGCGGGGAAGCCTGAAGAGGCCCACGCCTTGCTCCGCAGCGTGAATACAGGCAGGGACTTCGTCGAGGATCAGGGGGCCGCGCACATGCACGCTAACTGCCGCTCCATCGATACTGAATGCCCAGTCGTCCAGCACGATGTCTGCCTGTTTGAAGATGATACAGGGAATGTTTCGGAGATCGTCCGGTGTTGCTGGACGCCCGTAACGTGCCAGCAATCCAGGTGAACCCACCACCACTTGCGGTTCGCCAGGCGTCAGAGGCACCGCCACCATGTCCCCATGAATGATCGAACGAGGACGCACACCAGCGTCACATCCCTCGGTGACGATGTCTACCATCCGATCGTCGCCGACGAGCTCCAGTTGCAGCTGTGGATGTGCGGCAAGGAATCCCGCAACAAATCGCTCAGTCAAAACCTGGATACTTGCCCTTGGAGCACTGATGCGCAACAAGCCTGTCACCGAATGGCCGAGACTGCGCGCCGATTCAATTCCATGTAGCAACTGCTGCGCTGCGGGGCGAACTTGCAGCAACAGCCGTTCTCCCGCCTCGGTCAAGCCGACGCTGCGCGTCGTTCGGGCCAAGAGCGTCACGCCAACGCGGGCTTCAAAAGCGCGGATCGCTTGACTGACGGCAGACGGAGTAATGCCCAGACGCCTGGCAGCTGCGCGGAAACCGCGCTCCTCGGCCACTGCCAGGAACACGACCACGCCGTCCAGGTCGCCTCGACCAATTGTGTAGTTCATCTACACAGTATAAGCAGTGGAGAGCGGATTCTCAAGAGCGTTCACCTGGCGCAAGATAAAGACTTCAACATCAAGGAGTTTTTATGAATACGAAATCCAAACAATCCCGCGCCTTCGGCATAGACAACGCAATCGGCGTTGCAGGTCTTTCCGTTCGGTCGCTGCCCATTCCCACGCCAGCACCAGGTGAGGTTCTTGTGCATGTGCGCGCTTCGTCAGTGAACTATCGGGACGTGATCATCCTGGAAGGAAATTACCCCGTTCCCAATACGGCAGGCCGTATCCCGCTCTCGGACGGCGCTGGAGAAGTTGTCGCGGTAGGAGAGGGTGTCACCCGCTTCAAAGCAGGCGACCGGGTGACCAACGCATTCTTCCCGGAATGGATCGACGGCCCTTTCACCGGGAAGTACTCGCAGTACGCAGGCAATGTTGACGGTTGGCTGGCCGACTATCGCGCGGTGGCCGCAGACGGGTTGATCTTGATTCCAGACAGCCTCGATTTCGAAGCAGCTGCTACGTTGCCCTGCGCCGGCCTTACCGCATGGTCTGCCCTCAAAGGCTTGAAGGCAAGCGAAACCGTCGTCACCCTGGGAACCGGCGGCGTGTCGCTGTTTGCCGTCCAACTGGCAAAAGCGATGGGGGCCAGGGTGATTGCCACGACGTCCAGCGACGCAAAGGCCGAGCAACTCAAAGCGCTGGGCGCGGATGCAACAATCAACTACAAGGAACAGCCCGCGTGGTCTGAACTGATACGCAAGCTGACAGATGGAAGCGGTGCGAACCGCATCGTGGAAGTCGGTGGCGCAGGAACATTTGAGCAATCGATCAAGGCCATCGCCCTGGGCGGGCAAGTATCGATGGTCGGTGCAGTGGCAGGCTTTCAAGGAACAGTTGAAGTCCTCCCCATGTTCATGAGCCAGGCGCGCTACCAGAGCATTGCGGTGGGCAGCCGCCAAGACCTTGAAGATTTGGTGCGATTTATTTCAGAGCACAGCATCCGTCCGGTCATCGACAGCAGTTTCGCATTCGACGATGCGAAGCTCGCCTTCGAACGACTGATGGCACGCGACGTATTCGGCAAGGTGGTGATCATGCACTGACCATCAACTGCACCGCAACGCAACCTCATTGATCAAGGATCCACCATGACTGCCTACGTTATTTTTATTCGGGAAAAGACGCTGGATCAACGCGAAATGGACATATATGCCGAAAAGGTCCCCGCCACGTTGACCAGTATACCCATCGAGATGCTCGCCGCTTACGGTCGTTTGGAAGTGTTCGAAGGGGAAACGCCGGAAGGCGTTGTCTTGTTCTCTTTCCCGACCGTTGAAGACGCTAAGACTTGGTACTACAGCGAAGCTTATCAGTCGGCTGCCGCGCACAGACATGCAGGTTGTAGTGGTTTAATGTACCCGGACACGGCGGCGAACGCGGCGATGTCGTCACGGCCTAGGGTGCGGCTCTGTTCGGCCGTCTGGCCCACCCGCAGCGCGTCGTACGGAACGTTGACGAGGAGGTCCGGCAAGGCGGATGGCGGCGCATCGCTCATGCCCGGTCCGCCACGGCATGGTAGCCGCCATCGACATAGATGGTCTGGCCGCTCATGCCCGATGCGGCGTTGCTGGCCAGGAAGGCGGCCAGCTGGCCGATCTCGGCCAGCGTGACGAGCCGCCGCAGCGGGGCATCGCGGCGGGTGCGCTCCAGCAGTGCATCAAAATCCTTGAGGCCGGATGCGGCGCGGGTCGGCACGGGGCCGGGCGAGAGCGCGTGCACGCGGATGTTGCGCGGCCCCAGTTCGCATGCCAGGTAGCGCACCAGCGATTCAAGTGCCGCCTTCACGGGACCCATGAGGCCGTATTGCGGCATGGCTACTTCCGCGCCCAGGTAGCTCATGGTCAGCAGGCTGCCGCCAGCGGGCATGTGCGCCTCGCATAGCCGGGCCAGCCGCGCGAACGAATGGCAGGAGATGTCCATGGCGCGCAGGAAGCCGTCCACGCTGCTGTCCGTGACACGCCCGTGCAGGTCGGCCAGTGGGGCCCAGGCGATGGAATGGATGACGAAATCGAGGCCGCCCAGGCGTGCCGCCGCGGCGTGCACTAGTTGCGCCAGCGCACCGTCCTGCTGCACGTCGCAGGTCAGCAGGGGGATGTTCAGGCTGTGGGCAGGCGGGCGGGCGTAGGGCAGGGCGCGTTCGTCCGCGCACGATAGCACCAGGCTGGCGCCCAGCGCCTGAGTACTGCAGGCGCAGCCATAAGCGATGCTGTGCGCATTGGCCAGGCCGAGGATCAGGCCACGCTTGCCCTGCAGGGAAAATGGCGTGCCGGACATGGCAGTAGTGTCCAGCATATTTTCCGCCTAGTGTGACATCAGTACGGGCAAGGTCATGGAACCCAGCAGGGTGCGCGTGACGCCGCCCAGCAGGATTTCGTTCCAGCGCGCATGGCCATACGCTCCCATGACGAACAGGTCGGCCTGCAGATTTGCCGCCAGGGACAGCAATGCCTCGCCCACCGGCTGCTCGGGCGAGGTGGTTTGCCGCTGCACTGCCACTTGGATGCCGTGGCGCGCCAGGTACAGCGCGATGTCGGCGCCGGGCTGGGCACCGTGCACGCCATGTTCGCGCTCCGGATTGAAGACGGCGACGGTGACGAGCTTGCTGGCGCGCAGCAGCGGCAGCGCATCGCCGATGGCGCGCGTGGCGGCGCGGCTGCCATCCCAGGCCACCAGCGCATGCCGGTCCAGGTGGGCAAAAGTGCCGATGTGCGGCAGGATCAGCACGGGCCGGCCCGCCTGCAGCGCCACTTGTTCCGGCAGCGGCGCCGGCTGCTGCGCCATGCCGCTGTCCGGCCTGCTCTGGCTGAGCACGACCAGGTCGGCATAGCGCGCCTGCAGTGCCAGGTTCGCCGCAGCCTCCTGCTCGCCCAGACGGGTTTCATACGAGACGTCGAAGCCGCGCGCCTGCGTCTCGAAGCGTTTCAGCGCTTCCTGCGCGGGGCGCCTGGCCTCGGGCTGACCCGGCGGCGCGGTCGCGGCGCCGACCAGATGGGCCTGTTGGCCCTGGGCGACCAGCCCTGCCAGCGCGATGCGCTCGCGCGCCTGCGGCGCGCCGTCCACGTGTACCACGATCGTCTTGTACATGGCCGCTCCCTTCCGAGGAATGACTGCCAGCGTAGCAAGGCGCCCGCGCCCCGCATCTGATCTACATCATGTGTGCGGCGATTGGCGGGAAAATCGTCGGGCGCTGAGGGGGCGGGCGCAGGGTGCGCTGCGGCGGCAATTCATGTTAGCCTTGCGCCAGCCGCATGCCCTGATGTAGGCATGCCCTTGACAGGAGGATGACCATGCCGCCGCAGCGCCCGCAGTCCAACGGATGGACGACCGCCGAGGCAGCGGCGCGCCTTGCCGCCGATGGTCCGAACGAACTGCCGGCGGCGCGCCCGCTGGGCTACTGGCGCCTGCTGGCCGAGATCGTCCGCGAGCCGATGTTTTTGCTGCTGCTGGCGTGCGGCGCCATCTATCTGCTGCTGGGCGACCGCCAGGAAGCGGCCATGCTGCTGGGCTTCGTGGTGCTCGTCATCGGCATCAGCTATGTCCAGCGGCAGCGCACGGAACGTTCGCTGTCCGCCTTGCGCGATTTGTCCAGCCCCCGCGCGCTGGTGATACGCGACGGGTGCCAGGCGCGCATCGCCGGGCGCGAGCTGGTGCGCGGCGACCTGGTCCTGCTGGCCGAAGGCGACCGCGTGCCGGCCGACATCGCCCTGCTGACGGCGTCGAACCTGATGGCCGATGAATCGATGCTGACGGGCGAGTCGGTGCCGGTCGTCAAGCTGGTGCCGGACTGCGTGTACGCGGGCACCCTGATTACGCAGGGCACGGCCAGCGGCAGCGTGACGGCCACGGGCGCGCGCAGCGCCCTGGGGCGCATCGGCGCCGCGCTGGCCGCGCAGGGCGGGGAGCTGACGCCGGTTCAGCAGGAAACGCGGCGCGTCGTGCGCGCTGTCGCCATCGGCGCGCTGGGCCTGGCGGCGGCGCTCGGGCTGGCCTACTGGTGGCTGCGCGGTGACGCGCTGCGCGGCTTGCTGGCCGGGCTGACTCTGGCCATGGCCCTGCTGCCCGAGGAATTGCCGGTGATCCTGACGCTGTTCCTGGGACTGGGCGCCTGGCGCCTGGGGCGCGAGCACGTGCTGGCGCGCAGCATGCCGGCCATCGAACTCCTGGGGGCGACGACGGTGCTGTGCGTCGACAAGACGGGCACCCTGACCAGCAACCGCATGCAGCTGCGCCGCCTGTGGTCGGAAGAGGCCGCTTACGCGTGTGGCCAGGCGCCGGAACCGCCCTTGCCGGAAGCGCTGCACGGCCTGCTCGAATATGCCGTGCTGGCCAGCCACCGGCAAGCCTTCGATCCCATGGAGGCGGCCATCGGCACGGCCGGCGCGCGGCTGCTGGCGAACACGGAACACCTGCATGGCGACTGGATGCTGGTTGACGACTATCCGCTGTCGCGCCAGATGCTGGCCATGTCGCGCGTATGGCGCTCGCCCAGCCGGCAAGACTACGTGATCGCCGCCAAGGGCGCGCCGGAAGCCATCATGGACCTGTGCCACCTGGCGCCCGCGCACGGCGCGCGCATCGCGGCGCAGGTGGCAGTCCTGGCCGACAGCGGCATGCGCGTGATCGGCGTCGCCTGCGCCACCTTCGCCGCGCCGTCGCTGCCGTCGGACCAGCACGATTTCGATTTCGCTTTCCTCGGCCTGCTGGCGCTGGAAGACCCCGTGCGCGCCGAAGTGCCAGCGGCGGTGGCGCAATGCCGCGAGGCCGGCATGCGCGTGGTGATGATCACGGGCGACCATCCTGCCACGGCCCTGTCGATCGCGCGCCAGGCGGGCATCCCCACGCAGGGCGCGCCACTGACGGGCGGCGAACTCGACGGCATGGACGATGCCGCGCTGCAGGAGCGCCTGGCCGGGGCGAGCGTATGCTGCCGCATCGCGCCGGCGCAAAAGCTGCGCCTGGTGCAAGCCTTGCGCGCGCGCGGCGACATCGTCGCCATGACGGGCGACGGCGTCAACGACGCGCCCGCGCTGAAGGCGGCGCACATCGGCGTGGCCATGGGCGCGCGCGGCACGGACGTGGCGCGCGAGGCGGCCGCGCTGGTCTTGCTCAAGGATGATTTTTCCTCGCTGCTGGCGGCCGTGCGGCACGGGCGTCGCCTGTTCGCCAACCTGCGCAAGGCCATTGTCTTCATCGTCGCCGTGCACGTGCCGATCGCGGGCCTGTCGATCCTGCCTGTGCTGCTGGGCTGGCCGCTGCTGCTGTTGCCCGTTCACATCTTGTTCCTGCAGCTCATCATCGATCCGGCCTGTTCCATCGTCTTCGAGACCGAGCCGATGGAAGCGGGAACCATGCGCCAGCCGCCCAGAGCGACGGCTCAGCGCCTGTTCGATAGTGCCATCGTGCTGCGCGGCGTGCTGCAGGGTGCCGGACTGCTGGCACTGCTGCTGGCCCTGTTCTCGTCCGTGCGGGGCGCGGGCCAGTCCGAGGAGGCGACCCGGGCCGCCGTGTTCATTGCCCTGACCTTGTCCAACCTGGTATTGATCCACGTTAATCGCCGTCCGGCGGGCGTGGACAGGACCCGTCCGGATGGCAGGAATCCGTATGCGGGCTCGATCGCGGCGGCGGCCGTCTTGCTGCTGCTGTTGGTGCTGGGCACGCCCGCGCTGCGGCGGCTGTTTGCCTTTGCCGTGCCCGATGCCGCCTCGCTGCTGCTGTCCTGCCTGGTGGCCTTGGCGACCCTGGCGTGGTGCGCCTTGCTGCGGCATTTGCAGGCCAGCATGCGCCTTGGCGCCCGGTGACAGCTGGCCCCCACACTCAGGCGCACCCAGGCTGCAGGCGGGGCCGGCGCCGTTGCCAGGCCAGCGCCGCCATTCCCAGGCCCAGCAGCGCCAGGGTACCTGGTGCATCGACCTGCAATATCAGGATGGGTATCTGGTCCAGGGCCACAGGAATCACGTTGCCGGCAGCATCACCGAGCAGGATGTCGTTGGCGAACAGGATGGTGTTGGCCGGCGCGGGCAGGGGCGGCATCATCACCTGGAAGGCCAGCGTAGCCAGGCGGAAACCGTCGCCTTGCAGCTGGCCCAGCGTCAGGCCGTCCAGCAGCGACACTTCGTCCAGGTGCAGCAGGCCTGGCGTACTGGCGTCGGCAAAGGCCAGCGCCTGGGCGCCGCCGTCCGTCTGGCCGAGCGCCGTGCCCCAGCCCGATGGCGCGCCTGGCAGGTAAAACAGCAGGTCCGGATCGTAATACAGGTCCAGATGAAAGGCGCCAAGCTCCGTGCTCAGGCCGCCCGATTGCAGGCCGGCGATGTTCAGGTCGACGAGCAGCATGCCGCCCGGTGCGATCTGATAGCTGCCGCGCGGCACCAGGGTCAGTTGCAGCGCTTGCGCCAGTGGTGCCCAGCTCAGGCACGCCAACCACAGCATTGCTGCAATACATAGCTTCTTCATGATGAATCTCCCGCGAATGGAATGATCCGGCCAGGTCGGGCCGGTATGGATGTACCTGCCTACATGCACAGGGGTTGGCTGCAGCTTGCCACCAGTTTGCGCACGTCGAGCGCGGTGATGCGGCCGTCATGGTCGAGGTCGCGCGGGTCATTCGGACCCGATGCCAGGGTGTTCAGGCTCAGCAGCAAGATGTTCAGGTCGTCGCGGTTGATTGCGCCATCGTTATTCAGGTCGCCCGGCGCGGCGCTGACGCTGGTGTAGGTGATGCTCAGTTCCGAGTAGTCGACCATGGTGTCGTCCGCCAGCAGCACGTCCAGGTGTTTGTCACTTGCCAGCATGGGCAGGAGGTTGGCCACCAGGTCGGGCTGTCCGGTCACGCTATCGGCGGTAAAGTTGCGCAGCGGCGTCTTCGCCAGGTTCTATACCAGATCGTAGGTAGCGCCCGCTTGTGGCGGAAAGCCCAGCAGGTCGTGCAGGGCGATGACCCTGCTCGATTGCCCCTGGTCGGGAACATTACTCTGGTTAAAAAGGATGACGTCATTGTCGACGATGTCGCCCGTCATCTTGACATGCAGTTTGACGGTGGCCGAGGTGATGATGGCGCCTTCCGGTACAGCGATCTCATGCGTCAGTCCCACCGACTGGTTCCGTGCAGGCTGGTCCAGGTCGATGGCGGGTGCCGCCACGAGCTTGTCCTGCATGTCGAGCACATGCTGCGACTTGGGCGTCGTGTCGGCCAGGTCGCCGGGATGGAAGTCATCCTTGTCGCCGACCAGGCTGATCTGGGCCGGCGCTCGTTGCACCAGTACCTGTTCTGGTGATGCATTGATGTTGTAGCTGTCAAAAAAGACCCAGTGATACACCCCACTGTCGGTCGCCCGGATATCGATCTGGTTGTCGCCGAGCCGCAGTGCTGGCGTCATGTCGATCGCCACGGCCGCAGGCTGACCGTTGGGCATCATATGTGCAGACAACTGGTAAGTGCCGACTGGAATGCCATTGACCGTCAGGGTCATCTCGTCGTCCGCCGCCACCAGCGCGACGATTTGCGGTTTCATCCCATTTTCCGGCTCCAGGTGAAGCTGGTGGCGGAAATATGCGGTGGTCGGCGGACTGCCGGCCTCGGGAACGCCGGGGCCGGGCCAGTACCACATCAGCTTGGCATGTATCCCCAGCGCATTCAGGAAGGGATTGGGCATGGTGTGGGGATTGGGATAGGGCCCATAGGCGGGGATCCAGCCGCTGACGCCGTTGGGACTGGCCAGCCAGCCGTTGCCGGCACCGCTCAGCAGGTCGGTGCGGGCCGATGCCGCGTCAGCGGCCGGCGCCGCCATCAGCAGGCTGGCGGCGGCCAGCGCGGTGCCGCCGTAGCAGAGGCAGCGCGCGCATGCCGCCGCAATTGTTCGAGCAAAGGTTTTCATGACGTCCTCTTTCAAAGTGCTGCGAGTAGGGGAAAGACAGGCCTCGCAGGCAGGTTTTGTCTGCACACGTGCCAGAGCAAGAACAGGGCCAAGAGGCGCAAGTTCTTGATTCATAAAGAACATTGAGGTGGGGAAGCAGCAGTTGCTGTGGCGGCTGTCAAATTCTTCGACAGATCAGGCCGCCTATTACCGACACGCTGTTGCTGACATTCGTGCTCCAGTACGACAGGAACTGAATCAATGCATCAAGGACGCCGGGTCGCCACTCGAACTCAATAAAGCAGCGCCCGGATTCAACATCGATCTTTTCAATTGCGGCTCTGCGTCCGGGGGGGGGGCTCCGGAGCCTCCAGCTTGACCCGCGTTGCTTGAGGTCCGGCAGGGCAATACATGATGTCTGATTAACTTCTTGTTTGAGTATTTTATAGCGATGCCGCCATTAGCGCGCGAAAAACTCCAACACCATCCGGTTGAATTTTTCGGCATGCTCCCATTGTGCCCAGTGTCCGCAGCGGCCGAAAATATGCATGTCGGCATTGGGCAAGCCGGCGGCCAGACGCAGGCCGACATCGAGCGGCACGAAACGGTCATCGCGACCCCATATAATCAAGGCGGCGGACTTGATTTCATGCAGGCGATGGCCGTAGTCCGGAAACTGTTTCGGGTTGGCCGCGCTGCTCTTGACGAAGCTCTCCAGGTGATCCTGGCGGGCCACGATGTTCGCCAGTCGCGTTTGCATCAATTCTTCCGTCATGCTGCCCGCGTCATACACGAAAACGTTGAGCATCTTCTTCAGATTGTCGAGTGTCGGTTCCCGGTACAGGCCCTGCAACAGCTTGATGCCTTCGGTTGGCATGGGCACGAACTGGCTCGGTCCACCCGTGCCGCCGCCCATCAGCACCAGCTTTCCGACGCGCTCGGGATACGCCAGCGTGAAGGCCACCGCACTGTGGCCGCCCATGGAATTGCCGATCAGATCAGCGCTTTGCACGTCCAGCTGGTCGAGCAGGCTCTTCAGGACGCGCGCGTTGAGGTCCGAGCGCGAGCCGGTGCATACCACCGTGTCGCTTTGACCCCAGCCTGGAAAGTCGGGCAGGATCACGCGGTAGCCGGCATCGACAAACGCCTGGACATTGGCGTTGAAATTGGCCCAGCCGCTGGCGCCGGGACCCGAGCCGTGCAGCATCACCACGACCTGGGCACCGTCGCCGGCGACGTTGTAGTGAAGACGCAGTTCGGTGCCGCCTTCGATGACATTCGCGAATTTGCTGGTAACGTCACTGTTGGTTTGATTCGTCGTCATAGTGCTTCCTTTGTTCAGATGGACTTATTGTTGAAAACGCGCGACGCCGGCAGCGCCTCGCGCGGGAAATTGGAGACCAGCACGAGCGCGCTGATTGCCGCGATGACGATAAGAGGGATGCTGGCCATGACCAGCGTGGCAGGGCTTTGTCCCAGCGCCAGCAGTTGGCCGGCGAGCAGCGGGCCAACCATCGAGCCTACGCGGCCAACGGCGATCGCCGCGCCAACGCCGGTACCCCGGATGTGCGTGGGGTAGGCGGCCCCGGCAAGCGCATACAGCACCGATTGCGCCCCCACCAGAAACAGGCCGGCCAGAAGGCCGCCCAGCGCCATCGACGTGCCGCCGGTGGCGCCGGCAAGTGCGCACAGGGCCAGCGCGATGCCGATATAGGTGCCGATCAGCGTGGACCTCCGGCCCAGGCGGTCCGTGAAGCTGGCGATCGTCACCGCGCCGACACCGCCGCCAATATTGAACATCATCTGCACCACACCGGCTTGCACGGGCGTCAGGCCGCGATTGAGGACCATCGAGGGCAACCAGTTCATCAGGAAGTACAACACGACCAGGGTGCCCAGATAGCTGCACCACAGGGCCAGCGTGGTGCCGGCGCGGCCTTCCCGCCACAGCGCGTTACTGATGCTGACGGAAACGCTGGCGCTGGCCTGGCGCGCCAGCGTTTCAAAACGGTTGGACTCGCGCAGGAATAGTGCCAGCAGCGGCAGCGTTAGCAGCGGCCCGATACTGCCGATGTAAAAGATATGGCGCCAGTCATGATCCCCGGGACTGGCGATGCCGATCACGGCCGCCAGTGCCGCGCCAAACGGCATCCCGCAATACATGGCGCCGACCGCCGCCCCACGTCGTTCTGGCGGTGCCGCTTCGGAGCACAGCGCTACCAGGTTTGGCATGGCGGCGCCTACACCCAGTCCTGTCAAAAAGCGCGCCGCGAGCAGGCTGTTCAAATCCCATGCCATTGTGGTGGCCATGGAGAAAATGCCGAAGAGGGCGACCGACAGCATGAGCACAGGTTTGCGGCCGAGCCGGTCCGCCAGCCTGCCGCCGATCGCCGCACCGGGCAGCAAGCCCAGCGCCCCGATGCTGAACGCCCACCCCAGCTGGTCTTTCGCCAACATCAGTTCGCGCGCCATGCGCGGTGCCGCCACGCCGGTCGATTGCAGGTCCAGCCCCTCGAGCAACGCGACGACGAAACATAGTGCAATAGTAAGCACGCCTCCTGAGGGCAGGCGCTGGTCATTTAACGATTTCATACAGGTCTCCTGGTTGTGATGAGCGACGCTCTTGTTGGCGCTACGCTACGGTGAAAATCAATGAAATTTACTGCGCAGCGGACTCCATGCGTTTCTTCAGATCCAGTGCCACATCGACGATCATGTCCTCCTGGCCGCCGACCATGCGACGCTTGCCCAGTTCGACCAGGATATCGATCGTTTTCAGGTTATATTTGCCGGCCGCCGTTTCGGCGTGGCGCAAAAAGCTTGAATAGACGCCCGCATAACCGAGCGCCAGCGTTTCACGATCTACGCGCACCGGCCGGTCCTGCAGGGGACGCACGATGTCGTCTGCCGCATCGAGCAAGGTATAGAGATCGGTGCCATGGTTCCAGCCCAGGCGCTCGGCGGCGGCGATGAACACTTCCAGCGGCGCATTGCCAGCGCCCGCACCCATGCCGGCCAGACTGGCGTCGATACGGTCGCAACCGGCTTCCACCGCCGCGATCGAATTGGCCACGCCCAGGCTGAGGTTGTGATGGGCATGCATGCCGGTCTGCGTAGCGGGATCCAGCGTGCCCTTGAGTGCATCGAAGCGCTCGCGGATGTCATTCATATTCATCGCGCCACCCGAATCCACCACGTACACACAGGTGGCGCCGTAGCTTTCCATCTTCTTCGCCTGGATGGCCAGTTGCGCTGGTGTGATCATGTGGCTCATCATCAGGAAGCCGACCGTGTCCATGCCCAGTTCGCGTGCATGGGCGATATGCTGTTGCGAGATATCCGCTTCGGTGCAGTGGGTGGCGACGCGCACGGTGCGCGCGCCAGCGTTGTAGGCATCCTTCAGGTCGTGGATCGTGCCGATACCGGGCAGCAGCAGGGTGGCGATGGCGGCATGCTGCACCACGTCGGCTACCGCTTCGATCCATTCCAGGTCGCTGTGCCGGCCGAAGCCGTAGTTGAAGCTGGAGCCTTGCAGGCCATCGCCGTGGGCTACCTCGATGCTGTCCACGCCGGCCTTGTCGAGGGCGCGGGCAATGTCCTGCACGTTCTGGATCGAATACTGGTGGCGGATCGCATGCATGCCATCGCGCAGCGTCACGTCCGAGATGTAGAGTTTCTTAGTCATATTGTTCCGCCTTATCGTTGTGCCGTGAGCATCTTTGCTGCCATACGCTCGGCGGTCGCGAGGGCGGCCGAGGTCATGATATCCAGGTTGCCCGCATAGGCCGGCAGGTAGTGGGCTGCGCCTTCCACCTCGACGAAGATCGTGGTCTTCAGTCCGCTGAGCAGGCCCAGGCCCGGAATATTGAGCGGTGCATCGGCCGGGATCTCATCGAACTGCACCTGCTGCTTCAGATGGTAGCCAGGCACATAGGCGTGCACGGCGGCCGCCATTTCGGCGATGGATGCCTCGATGCGTGCGCGGTCGGCGACGTCGGAAAGCACGTAGATGGTGTCGCGCATCATCAGCGGCGGTTCCGCCGGATTCAGCACGATGATGGCCTTGCCTTTGGCTGCGCCGCCGACCACTTCGATCGCTTTCGAGGTGGTCTCGGTGAATTCGTCGATATTGGCGCGGGTACCCGGTCCGGCCGATTTACTGCTGATCGAGGCGATGATTTCCGCGTAATGCACCTTCGCCACACGGCTTACGGCCGCCACCATCGGTATTGTTGCCTGGCCGCCGCAGGTAACCATGTTGACATTGAGCGCTTCCAGATGGGCATCCAGGTTGACGACCGGCACGCAGTATGGGCCGATGGCGGCCGGTGTCAGGTCGATCAGGCGGATGCCGGGCTTGAGCTGGCGCAGGAAGGCATCGTTTGTGACGTGGGCGCCGGCCGAGGTGGCGTCGAACACGAATTCGATCTCGTCGAATACCGGCAAACGCGCCAGTCCCTCGACGCCTTCGTGCGTGGTGGCTACGCCCAGGCGCGCCGCGCGCGCCAGGCCGTCCGAGGCCGGATCGATGCCGACCATCGCCGCCACCTCCAGATGCTGGCTGTGGCGCATGATCTTGATCATCAGGTCGGTGCCGATGTTGCCGGATCCGATGATGGCAGCCTTGCGTTTGCCAGGCCGCGGCGTATTGGTATCGTCGTATGTCATGGTGTCTCCGTGAGGGTGAATTAAGCGCTGAAGGCGGCGCGCACGCTGCCCAGTCCGTCGATCTGTACGGTGTAGATGCCCGGCTGCGTGACCGCGACCATGGGGCCAAGCGCGCCGGTCAGCACGATGTCGCCGGCGCGCAACGGCGTGCCCAGCTGCACCATGCGGTCCGCCAGCCAGACAGCGGCGTTGAGCGGATTGCCCAGACAGGCCGCGCCGGTGCCGCGCGACAGCACTTCGTCGCCCTGGGACAACGTCATCGCGCAGGCCGTCAGATCGAGTTCGCGCAGCGGCACAGGACGGCTGCCCAGCACGAACAGCGCGCTCGATGCGTTGTCGGCGACCGTATCGGCAAAGCGGATGTCCCAGTTGCGCACCCGGCTGTCCACCACTTCAATCGCGGCCACGGCATAGGCGGTCGCGCCGATAATGTCAGCGTAGGTATGCTTGTCGGCGGTCAGGTCGCGTTGCAGCACCAAGGCGATTTCCGCTTCCACCTTGGGTTGGATCAGCGACGACAGCGCCATGGGCTGGTTGTCGCCATAGGCCATGGCCGCGAACAGCGTGCCGAAGTCGGGTTGGTCGACGCCCAGTTGCCGCTGTACGGCGGCCGAGGTCAGGCCGATCTTTCTGCCGACGATGCGTTCACCCTGGGCGCTGCGCGCCCGGACGTTGGCCTGCTGCACGGCGTAGGCCAGCATGGCGTCGCCGTGCGCCAGCTCGGCGCGTACCGGGTCTATCGGTGCGCGGGTTTGTTCGGCTTGCCGCAAGCGAGCGGCGAGCAACTCGATGAGTGCTTGGTCAGACATGGTGGTTTCCTTGGTTAGAGTGCGCGCGCATGCATGGCGCCAAAGCCGGCGATCCACTCGGGAATCGGGCGGTAATAGTCGATGCAAGCCTGGTACGGGCCGCTTGCCGCCAAGGCGCCGAATGCCGCCACCCAGGTGCGGATTTCATGTGCGGACTTGCCGCCTTCGCGCGCGATCGCCGCATTCGTGTAGCCGTCAACCGCAGTGATTTCTCCACGCTGCAGCACGTCGAGGAAGGCGCGGTCCCACGCCGGATTGAGCGGATGCAAGCGGCTATCTCCTGCGGCGAAGGCTTGTGCCGCGGCGACGGTGCGGGCCTGGCGGGCGTCGCGCGATGCGGGCGTGGGATTGCGGCCGGCGATCAATCGCTCGGCCACAACTGCGTCCGCGCCGACGATTTCCGGCACCGGCGGTTCGTGCGAAATGCCACCCGAACCAATCAGCAGCACGCGGCGGTCCATGCCGGCGAGGTAACGGCCGATGGCATCGCCCAGCAGGCGGGCGCGACGGCATGTCGCCATCGGCGGCGCGACGGAATTGATGAAGACCGGCACCACTGGATAACGGTCTATGCCACCGGTCAGCACGTCGAGCGCTTGCGCGCAGCCATGGTCGACTTGCATGCGGTAGGAAACGGCGATGTCGATATCGTTGGCCAATGCGGCCTGCGCCAGGGCGAGCGCCGCCTCGCCATCGACCGGCAGCGGTCCGGCAGGGCTGTTGAAATCGCCGATGGCCGTGGCTTGCACGCCGATGCAAAATTGCGGCATGACCTCGTAGAAGAAACCGTTGTAATGATCGGGGGCAAATATGATCACCAGCTCAGGATCGAAGGCGGCGACCCGGGCACGCGCCGCCGCTTGCATGCGCTCGACTTCCTCGACTATGTCGGGTGCCGGGTCGTGGTAGCCATGCAGAGGCGAGTGTGACATGCATTCAAGATGGATGGTCGCCATATCATGCCTCCGCTGCAGTGGAGCGCAAGCCGGCCGCCATGGGGCACGGAACCTCGGCATCGCGCTGCGGGTACGGCGCCGCTACAGGCTGCATCGATAACTGCCGCCCCAGACGCACGACCGTATCGGACACCAGTTGCGGTGCGCACATTGCCGCGACAAAGCGGTCCGGCCGCAACAGGACGACCGACTCCGGCACGTCAGCAAACCAATCCTTCAGGCGACCGTCGATATCGCCGATGGCGATCACACCGGCGGGCACGTCGTCGTGGAAACGCATCTGCGTATCGGGCTTGGCGATGACAAAGCAGCCGCCGAGCGCGGCCCAGATGGCACGCGCCTCCGATGTCAAGCCGAAGGTCGGGTCGGCGCCCCAGCCAATGATGGCGAAACGGTTGCCAATGGCGTCGTCGAAGCGCACGATGCTCTTGTCTTCTTGCCGCACCAGCGGTTGAATGAACATGCGACCGACGGGCGTCGCCGCACAGGGATCGCGGCCATATACCATGCGGCCAATGGCGGACTCGCGTTTTTCGCTCATCAAGCCCAGCAGCCGGCCTGGCGCGGTATGGCCCATCCTGTCCAGTATCCGCGCCAGCATGCCGTCACGGCGCGCACGCGCTGGCGACAGGACCGCACCTTCTTCGTAGCGTGGCATCGGCTTGAAGCGCATCTCAACCACATAGCGCTTAAGCGAAGGCAGGGTGTTGAAGGTGCCGACAAAACGGTCGCGCACCCATGAGCCCAGGCGGCTGGTCGGGGCAAAGATGTCGCCCGCCACCTCCGACAGGTGGATCATCGAGCGGACATGCGCACGGCGTTCCATCGTGTAGGTATCGAGGAGGGCGCCATGCGCCTGCCCCTTGACGACCGCTGCCAGCTTCCAGCCCAGATTGCTCGCGTCGCGGATGCCGCTGTTGTAGCCCTGGCCCTGCCACACCGGCATGACATGGGCGGCGTCGCCAGCCAGCAGTATGCGTTGCACGCGGAAGGTGGACGCCAGCCGCGCGTTGTGCGTGTAGACGCGCTTGCGGATATAGTCCACCTTGTCGGGTTCGGCCACGACGTTGCGCATCAGCGCCGCCAGATTATGGGGCTTCGACAACTCTTCTTCCGTTTCGCCTGGCATCACCATAAATTCGAAACGGCGGATGCCATGCGGCAGCGCTGCCGACACGTAGGGACGCTTGGCGTCGCAATGCAGGTAGACGTGCGGTGAGCCGATCGGATCATTGCGCACATCGATGACAATCCACTGATTGGGCTTGGTGCGGCCTTCGAACGGCAGGTTGAGCGTGCGCCGCACAAAGCTGTTGCCGCCATCGGCACCCACCAGGTAGCCGGCGCGGGCGGTCTTGCGCGCGCCATTTGCATCGCTAAGCTCGATGGTGACGCCGCTCGTATCCTGGCTGAAGCGCTCGACGTTGTGGCCGAGCAGCCTGTCCACGTGCGCAAAACGGTTCAATCCTTGGTACAGAATGCCGTCAGCCAGCGGTTGAATGAAAGCGTTGCGGCGTGGCCAGCCGAACTCATCACTGCGTGGCTCGATCGATGCGAAGCACTGGCCGCGCAACGTGAAACGCATCCAGTGATTGGGTGTAGTATGGGGCAGTAGCTCATCCGCCAGTCCAACCGATTGAAATACGCGCAAGGCCTCGTCATCGAGTCCGATGGCGCGCGGATAATCGATGATTTCACCGAGCTTTTCAATCAGCGTCACGCGGACGCCTTGCAAGCCGAGGATGTTTGCAATCATCAATCCGACCGGTCCGGCGCCGATGATGGCGACGTCGGTCTCGATGAATTGCGTATCGTTGGGGTGGCGATCGTTGTCGATCGCCATATTGCTGGCATTATCCATCATCGTCTCCTGAATGATTTGCGCGTTCTGTAGATCGCGTTCTGCATGCAGTCTAGGCGTAGGGGATAACTTGCTCAATAATATGTACAACTTGTGCATATTATGCACATCACTGATTCTAAAGGGATTTTTCTTGACTGTTTATACCAGCGTACAGGGACTGGCGCGCGGCCTGCAGGTGCTCAAGGCGTTGAACTCGATGGAAGGCGGACGCGCGACCAGCCAGCAGCTCGCCGATCTGACAGGGCTGCACCGGACCACAGTGCGACGCCTGCTCGAAACGCTGATGGAGGAGGGGTACGTGCGCAGGAGCCGCTCCGACGACAGCTTCCGCCTGACGTTGTCGGTACGTGCGCTGAGTGAAGGCTTTACCGATGCCGAGCGTATCGCAACGGTGGCGCCGCCGATCATGGGGCGCTTGCTGCAACGGATAACCTGGCCGTCGGACCTTACCACGCCGGACGGCGACGCCATGATCATCCGCGAAACCACGCATCGATTCAGTCCACTTTCCTTTCACCGCGCAATGGTCGGGCGGCGCTTGCCCATGTTATTGACTGCCGCTGGCAGGGCTTACTTCGCGAACTGCGCCGAGGTAGAGCGGGAAGAAATCCTGGAACTGCTGCGCGCAGGCGCCGGCGGCGAAGAACAGCAGACTATGGCAAGAAATGTGGCGCTGGTGCGCGCGCTGATCAAACGGGTACGCGATGAAGGATACGGCGGCAACAGCGGTGACTGGGCGGCGCAAGCGAAGATCGGGGCGCTGGCGGTTCCCGTGTTTGCCAACGGCAGTGTGCGGGGCAGCCTGAACGTGGTGTACCTGAGCCGTGCGGTTAGTCTGGCGGAGGCCCAGCGCAAGTTCTTGCCAGAGTTGCAGCGCGCAGCGCTGGATATCAGTGTGGCACTCGAGGCCGGGCTTGTCCAAACAGTTGCTACACCTTTATAGCCTGGCGTTGACGAACGTGCGCGGGATCGTCAAAACGCGTGAACGCGACCCGATTTGCTCAAATATATTTGTATTTGTATATTTGTTTCCATTGGTGAATACATGCGGCACTGGCTCGCTTGCGCCACTTTCCCGTCTAAAACCGTCCTATTCCTCCGTCTGCTTCAGATATTTGCTGTCTTATATAAGATTCGTCGCCATCGGATACACAAACAGCGGCAGGACAGTCTAAAATACGTGGTGGGCAAGCACGGCGTCACCGCCGGCACACTAGCCGTCCAAAGCAAGGCTAACCGTCCTGTGTTTGGAATGAAGAAAGTTAACCACCAGGCATCACCGCATACAAGGGAATGAACATGGCAACACAAAAATCCAAAATCATCTACACGCTGACTGACGAGGCGCCGCTGCTCGCGACGTATTCCCTGCTGCCGATTATCAAAAAATTCACCGCGCCGGCCGGCGTGGACGTCGTCTCCAGCGATATTTCGGTGGCGGCACGTGTACTGGCTGAATTTCCCGAATTCCTGACGGACGCGCAAAAAGTCCCGAATACCCTGGCTGAACTGGGCAAATTGACCCAGAATCCGGACACCAACATCATCAAACTGCCGAACATCAGCGCCTCGCAAGGCCAGTTGATCGCTTGCGTGCGCGAATTGCAAGGCCGTGGTTACAAGCTGCCCGACTATCCGGAAGATGCGAAGACCGAAGAAGAAAAAGCCTTGAAGGCCCGCTACGGCAAATGCATCGGCAGCTCGGTCAATCCGGTCCTGCGTGAAGGCAATTCCGACCGCCGCGCACCGAAGGCCGTCAAGGAGTATGCACGCAAGCACCCGCATTCGATGGGCGAGTGGAGCCAGGCATCGCAAACCCACGTTTCGCACATGCACCATGGCGACTTTTACCATGGCGAAAAATCGCTGACCCTGGAAAAGGCGCGCGATGTCAAGATGGAACTGGTCACGGCTTCGGGCAAGACCATCGTGCTGAAACCGAAGGTTTCCCTGCAAGCGGGCGAAATCATCGACAGCATGTTCATGAGCAAGAAAGCGCTGCTGGAGTTCTACGAGAAGGAAATCGACGACGCCTTCAAGACGGGCGTGATGTTCTCGCTGCACGTCAAGGCCACCATGATGAAAGTGTCGCACCCGATCGTCTTCGGCCACTGCGTGCGCATTTTCTACAAGGACGCGTTCGCCAAGCACGCGGAACTGTTCGACAAGCTGGGCGTCAATGTCAACAATGGCATGAGCAACCTGTACGACAAGATCGAGACCCTGCCAGCGTCGCAAAAAGATGAAGTATTGAAAGATTTGCACGCCTGCCACGCGAATCGTCCGGAACTGGCCATGGTCGATTCGGCCAAGGGCATCACCAACTTCCACTCGCCGAACGACATCATCGTCGACGCGTCGATGCCCGCCATGATCCGTATCGGCGGCAAGATGTGGGGCGCCGATGGCCGTCCGAAAGACGTCAAGGCAGTCATGCCGGAATCGACTTTCGCGCGCATTTACCAGGAAATGATCGGTTTCTGCAAATGGCATGGCAACTTCGATCCGAAGACCATGGGCACCGTGCCGAACGTGGGCCTGATGGCGCAGCAAGCGGAAGAATACGGTTCGCACGACAAGACGTTTGAAGTGCCTGAAGGCGGCACGGCCAACATCACCGACCTGGAAACGGGCGAAGTGCTGCTGACGCAAACGGTGGAAGAGGGCGATATCTGGCGCATGTGCCAGGTCAAGGACGCACCGATCCGCGACTGGGTCAAGCTGGCCGTCACCCGTGCGCGCAACTCGGGCATGCCTGCCGTGTTCTGGCTCGATTCCTACCGTCCGCACGAGAACGAAGTCATCAAGAAGGTACAGGTTTACCTGAAGGATCACGACACCAAGGGCCTGGACATCCAGATCATGTCGCAGACGCGCGCTATGCGCTACACCCTGGAACGCGCGTTCCGCGGCCTGGACACCATCTCGGTGACCGGCAACATCCTGCGCGACTACCTGACCGATCTGTTCCCGATCCTGGAACTGGGCACGTCCGCCAAGATGCTGTCGATCGTGCCGCTGATGGCCGGTGGCGGCATGTACGAAACGGGCGCCGGCGGTTCGGCACCGAAACACGTCAAGCAGCTGGTGGAAGAAAACCATCTGCGCTGGGATTCGCTGGGCGAGTTCCTGGCCCTGGCCGTGTCGCTGGAAGACATGGGCATCAAGACGGGCAATGCGAAGGCCAAGATCCTCGCGAAAACCCTCGACGAAGCCACCGGCAAGCTGCTGGACAACAACAAGTCGCCATCGCCACGCACCGGCGAACTGGACAACCGCGGCAGCCATTTCTACCTGGCCATGTATTGGGCGCAAGCCCTGGCAGCGCAGAAGGACGACGCGGAACTGGCGGCGCACTTCGCGCCAGTGGCGAAAGCCCTGGCCGACAACGAAGAGAAGATCGTTGCCGAGCTGAAAGCAGTGCAGGGCAAGGAAACGGATATCGGCGGCTACTACCTGCCAGATCCGGCGAAGACGGAAGCGGTCATGCGTCCTAGCGCCAGCCTGAATGCCGTGCTCGACACCATCTGATGCCGTCCTACAGGCAGTAAGTCCTTGACTGCCTGACACAAAAAAAACGCCGCCGGAAGCGATTCCGGCGGCGTTTTTCATTTCCCCTGCATCTTACTGGTAGTGCTTGTAGACCGTGGTGCTGCCATTATTCTTGACCAGCAAGACGTCGTACGCATCCTTGCGCGGTCCCTCCATGCCTGGCGAGCCCATCGGCATTGCCGGCACGGCCAGGCCCTTCGCCTTGGGTTTCTCGCGCAGCAGCTGCTTGATGTCGCTGGCCGGCACATGGCCTTCGATGGCGTAGCCGTTGACGAGGCCCGTGTGGCAGGAGCCGAGCGCATCGGGAATGCCGGCCAGCTTGCGGTATTGCGCCGGCATCTCGACATTTTTCGTGCGCACGGTAAAACCGTTCGCTTCCAGGTGCTTGATCCATTCGGAACAGCAGCCGCACGAGGCGCTCTTGTAGACTTCAATGACGGGCAGGGCCGCCATGGCGAACGTGGGCAAGCCCAACATGGCGGCGAAGGCGCCGCGCAGCATGCAATGTTTGATCATGTGTTGCTTTCAGATAAATAAACTCAATCGTGGCCACGTTGATGGCCTGCTTGGGGCGAGCTTGGAATTTATGCGGAAAGCGGCCGCGGGGGGCGGCGCGGGCCGTCGGGAATGAATCCCGGCAGCAAGGTCGCAGTAGTCAGGGCCGCATGTTCCGCGCCGTTGACGGGCGCGGCAGGCAGGGCGAGGCCGGGCGGCATCAAGGCGCCCAGGCAAAAGAGGGAACAGGCGCCGCATGCGGGATGCTTGGCAGGGGTTTTGCTGTCTTCCGGCGTGCCGGCGCTGTCCGTGATGGCGGATGACTGCGCAGCGTGATGCTGGCAAGCCGCTGCCATCGCGGCGGCAGGCAAGGCCGCGCGCGGCGCGCACGTCCGCATGGCGCCGGCGGCCGCCGCCTGCAGCGGCACCGCCGCGATCAGCAGCAGGATCAGCCATGTTTTGAAGAGTCTCAGCATCGCCGGAAAGTATAGCATGGGGGTACTGTCGCCAGGAGAGGCTTCCTCTAGCGCGAGGCCGCGGCAAGCACTTTCGATGCATACATGGCCCGATCCGCATGGCGCAGCAACAGTTGCATGGTATCGCCATCTTCCGGATAGTGGGCCACGCCGATGCTGACGGCGATCTGCAGCTGTTGGCCGTTGCCCAGGTGCACCGGTGCGGCCAGGGCCGCATGGATCTTTTGCTCGATCAGGCTGACGTCCGCCGGCGTGGCGTTACTTTCCAGAAGCACGACGAATTCATCGCCGCCCATCCTGGCCAGGGTGTCGGTTTCGCGCATGCAATCGCGCAGGCGGTTCGCCACCGTTTGCAGCAGCAGGTCGCCACAGGCATGGCCGTGGTCGTCGTTGACGCGCTTGAAGTTGTCGAGGTCCAGGAACAGCAGCGACAGCCGGCCTTCCTGGCGGTGCGCGCGGGCGAATGCCGTGTGCAGGCGGTCGTGGAACAGGCGGCGGTTCGGCAAACGGGTCAGCTCGTCGTGCATGGCCATGAACTGCATTTGCGTCTGCAACTGCCGGCGCTCGATGGCGATGGCTAGCTGCTTGGCGACAAATTGCAGCAAATCCTGGTCTTGCGCCGTGCCGATGACGGCATCCTGCTCGCCTTGCAAGGCCAGCGCGCCGATGCTGCCCAGCGAGGAATACAGGGGCACGGCCAGCCAGCACGACGACAGGGCGCCGGCCGCCATTTGCAGCGCGGGCGGCAGGCCGGCCAGTTGTCCCGCCTGCAGCAGCAGGGGACGGCCGCTGCGCAGGACTTCGTCGCACAGCAGGCTGGCCAGGGGCGACGTCGGCTGGGGCGCGCTGTCGCCGGCATGGCAGGTCATCAAAGGCTGCGCGCCATGTTCGTCCTGCAGCAGCAAGGTCAGGCTACGCGTCGGCAAGTGTTCTCCGATGATGTGCTGGATGCGGTGCAGCAAGGCGGGCAAGTCCTGCGTCGCCTGCATGGCTTCGGAAATGGCGTACAGCGCGGCCTGCTTTGCCTGCGCCTGTTTCAGCAAGGTGATATCGCGCGCCACGGCCACGCGCAACTGGTCGGCGGCGGACCAGCGGGCCGACCACATGATGTGGGCCAGGCTGCCATCCTTGCGCAGGTAGCGGTTTTCAAAGTGCGTCTGCGCATGGCCATCCATGATGGCGCGCGCGGCCGCCAGCGTACGGGCGCGGTCGGCGGGGGCGACCATGTCGAGCATGAGCTTGCCGATCATTTCCTGCTGCGTATAGCCGAAGATACGCTCGCAAGCGGTGCTGACGAAGACGAAGCGTCCCTCCACATCGACCATGCACACGGCGTCGAGCAACAAGTCGGTAAAGCTGGCCAGCGGGGCGTGCAGAATCTTGTGTTCCATAGAAAAGCATTCTAATGGACATTCCCGGCAGCGATTCAACTTGTTGCGGCAAGCAAGGTGGACGGCATGAAAATGTTTCATTTACCCGACGCTCATGCTTTGCTGTTTCTTGCCGTTAATGCAGTATTGCCATGCAGTACTTGCCACCACGCCAGATAACGTGACGCAAGGCTTGCCTGGCGCCATGTGATTGCAAAAAAACTAACCATATCGAACTTTTATGATGCCCCTTTCCGCCACTTGCAAGGTGACAGCGCCATGACCTCCATTTCTCCACTTTCAAGCTGGAACAGCGCCCCGTCGCGGGCCTCCGCCGCCACGTGGAACCGCTCGGATGCGTCCGCGCCATCGTCCGCGTCCGCGCCGTCCACCATCGTTGCCCTCAGCCCGGAGAGCGTGAACGGCAGCGCCGCCGCGGGCGCGCTCGTGAAGCCGCCGATGGTGTGGGAAAGCGCGACGCGCGACAAGGTGAGCGAGGCGATGACGAAGAGTTTCTCGTCATATACGTTTGGCGGCCGCTTCAGCGGCCTGGGCGCGGCCATGCTGGGACAGGTCAAGCTGGGAAACTACAATTTCTCGCAGGCGATGCGGCAGCCGCCGCCGAGCACCACGCCGAATGTCTATGCGGCGTCCGGCATCGCGCCAGGCAGCCTGCATGGCAATGGCGAAGACAGGGTTGCCCTCAGCATCACCACCAAGAGCGGCGTGGAAGTCAAGCTGTCGCTCGACAGCCAGGGCGACGGCCTGGCCGTGAACATGACGACCAGCGGCGAGCTCAGCGACGCTGAAGCCAGCGCCCTGGGCGACCTGGCGAAAGGTTTCCAGGCAGCCATCGACGGCCTGGGGCAGAGCACGCCGAAAATCAAGCTGGAAGGCTTGATGCAGTTCGACCAGCAGGTGCTGGAGTCGGTGAAGCTGCATGCGGAAGTCAAGGTGCGCGGCGAGATGGACGGCGTGCAGACCCTGGATTTCCAGGCCGATGGCGCGCAGCGCAAGGTCAGCTTCAGCGGCGTGGCCGGCAGCCTGGACCTGAAGGTCGACGCCAGCCAACTCAATACCCTGGGCAGCAAGCAGCAGCAGGCCAAGGCGCTGGACAGTTACATGAAGCAGTTCGACCAGGCGGCATCGCGCGGCCATGGCGACGCGGGCCTGGTGGCCATGCTCAAGGATAGTTTTACGGCCTTGCACAGCAATGCCGCCGCGCCGCAAGCGGCCACGGACACGCCCGCGACGGGCAAGTGGCGCCTGGCGGCCGAGGACAAGTCCATCCTGACGGGGCTGGCCGATTTCAGCGCCTCCGTGTCGCAGGCCGTGAAATTCAGCAATCCCATGCGCAGCTCGGAAAAGGATGGCTTCAATTACGAAGTGTCGCAAAAGACGGAGCAGGCCGGCGCCAGCCAGGACGAGCGCTCAATCAGGCAGCGGCAGCAATCGAAGCTGAGCGCCAGCTTCCATCAGACGCTGGTCCCCGGCGTGCCGCTGCGCCTGACGGCCAACACGGATTCGCAGAACTATACGTATCACCAGATCGAGGATACGGCCAGCAGCGATGCGCAGGTGGCCTACAAGGATGGCAAGATGGTGAAGGCGAGCTTGCGGCAGGAGGGCAATCAGTCCGAGCACGTCATGAAGTATTTCCTGGGCAAGCTGGAATCGGACAAGACCACGCCAGGCAATTATTCCGTGCTGCGCGACTTGCTGCCCGTGCTGGGACCATACCGGACGGGCGAGGTGGGCATGACGCCCGAGAAGAAGGCGGAGCAGCGCCTGCAGGCGATGCAGACGTTGAGCGACGACGTGCTGCTGCAATCGTATGCGGGCCAGACCATCAGCCTGTGGCAAGCCGATGTGCTGCCGGAAGAGGACGGGACCGCCGCCGCGTAGACACGGCCGCGCCGAATGCAAAAAGCCCGTCTGCGAAGACGGGCTTTTTTGTTTGCTTGTTGCTTGGCTGGATGCGGCGTAAAACAGTCTATGCCTTGGCCTTGTTTTGCTTGATCCAGTAGCCGACGCCCAGCGCGGCGAGCCACACGGGAATCAGGTAGACGGAGATGCGCAGGCCCGGCGTCAGGTACATGATCACCAGGATGCCGGCCAGGAACATCAGGCACAGGTAGTTGGTGAACGGGTAGCCCAGGCTCTGGAACAGGGTCGTCTTGCCCTCGGCCTTCTTCTGCGCGCGGAAGCGCAAATGGATCCAGCTGATCATGGCCCAGTTGATGATCAGCGCCGACACGACAAGGCCCATCAGCACTTCGAACGCTTCGCCCGGCATGAAGTAATTGACCACCACGCAGGCGCCCGTGGCCAGCGCGGACACGCCCAGCGCCACCAGCGGCACGCCGCGGCGGTTCAGGTGCAGCAGCGCGCGCGGCGCATTGCCTTGCTTGGCCAGGCCGAACAGCATGCGCGTGTTGCAGTACACGCCGCTGTTGTAGACGGACAGGGCCGCCGTCAGCACCACCACGTTCAGGGCCGTGGCCACCAGGTTGCTGTCGAGTGCATGGAAGATCAGGACAAAAGGGCTGCCGCCGGTGACGACGTTTTGCCACGGGTACAGCGACAGCAGGATGCCGAGCGCGCCGATATAAAAAATCAGGATGCGGTAGATGGCCTGGTTGGTGGCGCGCGGAATCGTCGTGCTCGGATCATCCGCCTCGGCCGCCGTGATGCCTACCAGCTCCAGGCCGCCGAACGAGAACATGATGACGGCCATGGCCATCACCAGCCCCTGCCAGCCATTCGGGAAGAAGCCGCCGTGCTGCCACAGGTTGGCCACCGACGCCTGCGGCCCCGCGTCGCCGGAAGCGAGCAGATACGCGCCGAAGACGATCATGCCGATGATGGCGACCACCTTGATGATGGCGAACCAGAATTCCATCTCGCCAAACGCTTTGACATTGAGCAAACTGATGGCGTTGATCGCGCAAAAGAAGATCAGTGCAGAGACCCAGGTCGGCACGCCCGGCCACCAATACTGCACGTAGATGCCGACGGCCGTCAGTTCGGCCATGCTGACGAGCACATACAGCACCCAGTAGTTCCAGCCCGACAGGAAGCCGGGCAGGTGGCCGCAGTATTTGTCGGCGAAATAGCTGAAGGAGCCGGCGACGGGTTCGTCGACCACCATCTCGCCCAGCTGGCGCATGATCAAAAAGGCGATGACGCCGGCGATGCCATAGCCGAGCAGCACCGAGGGGCCGGCCATCTTGATGGTTTGCGCGATGCCCAGAAACAGGCCGGTGCCGATGGCGCCGCCCAGGGCGATGAGCTGGATGTGGCGGCTTTTCAGGCCGCGCTTGAGCTCTTGTGGTTCGGTATTCCCGACTGCCGTCATATGTTTTATCCTGTTTTTACGGGGCTGAGGTCGCTGATTCTAAAGCATGCACGGGCAAAGCAGGAGCGAAATGCATGCTGCACTGCGGAGGCGCAAGAAAAGCCCCGCATCTTCGCCGAACGGCGCGCAAAACGGCGGCCCGGGCGACGCTTTACGCGGCAGCCGCGACGATGGCCGGTTCGTACGCGGTCAGGAACTCGGGCGGCAGGCGGCGCGCGCGGCCGCTGCTCAATTCGATGCAGATCAAGTCCCAGCGTCCGCGCACGACGGTGGCGCCGTCGCTGTCGCGCACCAGCTGGAAGCGCCGCTCCATGCTGGAACGCCCGTCGCTGGCGCACAGCCAGGTGGCCAGGGTGAGCGCTTCTCCCGCCCTGGTGGGCAGCAGGTAGTCGTATTCGCCGCGGCGTATCGCCATGGCCCGGTCCAGGCGCCGGTAATCGTCGAGGTCCAGCCCCAGGGTGGCCGAGTGGTGCCAGGCGATATGCTCGCACCAGCGCACGTAGACGGCGTTGTTCGTATGCTGCAAGCCGTCGATGTCGCCCGGTTCGGGCGTGACGGGCAGGGTGTGGGCGTGCGGATAATCCCAGTTCAAGAGCGCTCCTTTCGAGACGGTGGCGGCTGATTGTACGTGCTGACGGCGCTTCCTGTCTGCGGCGCACGCCTGGAAAAACACTGTTTTTCTTGTTGATGTATGATGCATCATAATTTGACACAGTTGAAGAACACCCATGAACCATCCGCTGGACAGCCTGGTGCACGTCAATCTGGGCAAGTCCGTGTACGCGATGCTGCGCGAGGCGCTGGCGGCCGGGCGCTACCAGCCGAACGACCGGCTGCGCATCCGCGAGCTGGCGCTGCAGCTCGGTACCAGCGTCACGCCGGTACGCGACGCCATGCTGCAACTGGTGCAGGAAGAGGCGCTGGTGCTGCGCTCGCCGCGCGACTTCCGCGTGCCCGTGCTCAGCGTGGCGCGCTACCTGGAAATCCGCGCGCTGCGCCTGGAACTGGAAGGGCTGGGCGCGTTCGAGGCGGCGCAGCGCATCGACGACGCCACCCTGGCCGACCTCGAACGCCTGCTGCAGGCGAACGAAGAGGCGATTGCACGGCACGACCTGCCGGCGGCCCTGCAATGCAACCAGGCGTTTCACCTGGGTCTGGCACAGGCGGCCGGCATGCCGACGTTAAAACGCTTCGTCGACCACCTGTGGATGCAGACGGCGCCCCTGATCGCAGCCGGCTACGCCAGCTTTTCGCCCGACATGCGCGTCGGCCACCACCACGCCATCATCGCCGCGCTGCGCCAGCGCGACGGGGCGGCCGCGCGGCGCGCCATCGAACAGGACATCCTCGACGGCGGCACGCAGATGCTGGCGTATGTGATGCGCCAGGAGCGCATCCACGCCGGCGCAACAGAACAAGACAAGGAAGCACATGACGCAGAACACGCACAAGACTGAACAGAAAATTGAACAGAAAACGGCCATCGTCACGGGCGCCAGCCGCGGCATCGGCCACGCCGTGGCCGAGCGCTTTCGCAGCCTGGGCTGGCGCGTGATCACCGTCTCGCGCAGCCCGATTCCGGGCGGCTGCCCGCGCAGCCACGAGCACAACACGCATGTGTGCATGGATTTGTCGGACCTGAGCCAGATCGGGCAGATGGTCGCTACCCTGCGTCCCATGCTGGGCGACGCGAAATTGCACGCGCTGGTGAACAACGCGGGCGTGTCGCCGAAGGGGCCGGGCGGCTCGCGCGTCAATTCGCTGACCACCGACATGCAGACCTGGCAGGAGATGTACAACACGAATTTCTTTGCGCCGCTGGCCCTGACGCGCGGCTTTGCGCAGGAACTGTCGAATGCGCACGGCTCCGTGGTGAACCTGTGCTCGATCGCCGGCTACCGCGTGCACCCGTTCGCCGGCGCCGCCTACGCCAGCTCGAAGGCGGCGCTGGCCTCGCTGACGCGCGAAATGGCCAACGACATGGCGCCGCTGAACGTGCGCGTGAACGCCATCGCGCCGGGCGAGATCGACACGGCGATCCTATCGCCGGGCACCTCGTACATCGTCGACACGCAAATCCCCCTGCGCCGCCTGGGTACGACGGCCGAAGTGGCGGATCTGGTGGAATTTTTATGCAGCGAGCGCGCCTCGTATATCACGGGCGCGGAAATTCCCATCGACGGCGGCCAGCGCATTTAACTGACAAGGAAGATCGCATGACACGACATATCGGCATCGTCGGCTGCTCGGCCGAAGGCGCGGCCCTGTGCTACCGCACGATTTGCGAAGAGGGCGCGCATGCGCTGGGGGCGTATGAACATCCGGAAGTGACGCTGCATACGCCGCCGCTGGCGCGCTATGTGGCTTGCCTGAACGGGGGCGATCTGGCCGGCGTGGCAGAGCTGATGCTGGCGTCGGCGCACAGGCTGGCCGCGGCGGGCGCCGATTTCCTGATCTGCCCCGACAACACCATCCACCAGGCATTCGAGCTGATGGCGCCCAGTTCGCCGCTGCCCTGGCTGCATATCGCCGACGTCGTGGCCAGCGAGGCGGCCGCGCGCGGTTACCGGCGCGTCGGCCTGACGGGCACGCGCTGGCTGGTCGACAGCGCCGTGTACCCGGACAGGCTGGCCGCGCGCGGCATCGATTGCGTGCGCCCAGGCGAGGACGAGCGCAGCGAAATCAACCGCATCATCATGGAGGAGCTGGTGCCGGGCGTGGTCAAACCGGGCAGCGTGGCGCGCTTCCAGGCCATCATCGCCGGCTTGCGCGAGCAGGGCTGCGATGCCGTCATCCTCGGCTGCACGGAAATCCCGCTGATCATCGGTGACGCCAATTCGCCGCTGCCGACGCTCGATTCCACGCGCTTGCTGGCGCGCGCCGCCTTGCGCCGGGCGCTGGACGCCTGACTATGTATTCAGCTGCGTGTCCAACTGCGCCTGCAGCGCGGCCACCACCAGCGCGTGGTCGTCCGCCTGCGCCAGGCCGGACACGGTGACCGTGCCGACCAGTCCCACGCCCCGTATCAGCAGGGGAAACGCGCCGCCGTGGCCCGCGTACTCGATGTCGTCGAGGTATTTCACGTCTTCAAAGGTGCTGCCGCGGCTTTTATACGAGATGCCCATGTAGTAGGAGCTGCGGCAAAAGCGCTGCACCGTGTTGTTCTTGCGGCGTATCCAGTCCGCCTGGTCCGCCGTGGCGCCCGTCATGGCGTGGTGGAACAGGACCTGGCCATTGCGCGTGATGTTGACGGTGACGGCCTTGCCCCGCTTGCGCACTTCCTCGACGATCCACAGGCCCACGGCCAGCGCGGCGTCGTTGTCGAAGCGTTCGAATTGCAGGGATTCTTCCTGCTGCGCCAGGGTTTGCAGCAAATCGGCGTAATGATCCATCGTGGAGGCGGGTGGTAGTGGCTGGAAGCGCTACTGTAGCGCACCATGGGGGCTTTTTGTGTAATGCGGCTAAAATAGGAGGCATGAACCTGTCCCTGTTTGCCGATGAAGACCAGGCTCCGGCCGGCCCCGCGCCGCTGGTGCCGGGCTCGTCCGCGTCTGTCCTGCTGCGCGGTTTTGCGCTGCCGTATCTGCCCGAGCTGCTGCCGGCGCTGGGCGCCATCGTGCTGGCGGCGCCGCTGCGCCACATGGCCACGCCGGGAGGCTTGCGCATGTCCGTGGCCATGAGTAATTGCGGCTCCCTGGGCTGGATCACGGATGGGCGCGGCTACCGCTATGCACGGCTCGATCCGGCCAGCGGCCTACCGTGGCCGCCCATGCCGCCCGTGTTCCTGCGCCTGGCGCGGGAGGCGGCGCAGGCGGCCGGCTATCGGGGCTTTGTTCCCGACGCCTGCCTGGTCAACCGCTATGCGCCCGGCGCGCGCATGGCCCTGCACCAGGACCGCGACGAATGCGATTTCACGGCGCCCATCGTTTCCGTCTCGCTCGGTTTGCCGGCCACCTTTTTGTTCGGCGGCGCCGAGCGCAGCGACAAGGCGGCGCGCATCGCGCTGCTGCATGGCGACGTGGTGGTATGGGGCGGCGCCGACCGCCTGCGCTTCCACGGCGTGGCGCCCCTGAAGGAGGGCGAACATGCGGCGCTGGGCGCCCAGCGCATCAATCTGACGTTTCGCAAGGCCAGCTAAGCTGCCATTGATGCCCATTAATGCAAGATGCTTGCAAGTGTGACTGTTTTTCTCCATGATATGCAACTTGTTTGCATATGGAGCCATGACATGAAGCGCGATTCCCTTTCTTTGTCCCTGCCCGACGTGGCGGCCGGCCCCCATCTGGGCCACCCCTTGCCATTGGAATGGGTCGGCATGCAGGGCATCGCCTTGCCGCTGTGGCTGGAAGAGGGCGGGCAGGCGCAGCAAGTGCATGCGTGGGCCGATGTGCAAGTCGATCTGCCCGATCCGCACGTGAAGGGCATCCACATGTCGCGCCTGTATCTGCTGCTCGATGCGTTTGCCGCCGCGCAGCCGCTCGATGCGGGCGCCCTGGCCGCCTTGTTGCGGCGCATGGTGGACAGTCACGCCGACTGCGGCAGCACGCAGGCGCGCATCGCGCTGGCCTTTCCCGTGCTGCGGCGCCAGCCGGCGCTGCTGACGGCGGGGCTGGCGGGATGGAAATCGTATCCCGTGCGCCTGCAAGCCAGTGTTTCTCAGCAGGGCTTTGCCCTGTCCCTGACGGTGGAGATCGGCTACTCGTCGACCTGTCCCTGTTCGGCGGCGCTGGCGCGGCAATTGCTGGCCGAGGCCTTTGCGGCGCGGTTCGGTGCGGGCGGCATCGATGGCGTGGCCGCGCACGCCTGGCTGCAGGAACATGCAAGCCTGGCCACGCCGCACAGCCAGAGCAGCACGGCGACGGTGATCGTGCCATTGACGGAGCAGGCGGAGCTGGACTTGTTTCCCCTGATCGATCGGGTGGAAGCGGCGCTGGCGACGCCCTTGCAGACGGCCGTGAAGCGGGCGGACGAACAGGCGTTTGCGCGCTTGAATGGTGCTAACCTGATGTACGTGGAAGACGCGGCACGCCGCGTGCAGGCGGCACTGGCGCTACATTATGCGCAGCCGCGTGTTACCGTACGGCATATGGAAAGCCTGCATCCGCACGATGCCGTGGCGCAGGCGGGCCAGCTTGCCTGAGCTTTTCACTCAACCACCGTGGAGGAAGACCGCATGCCGGAGAAAATCACGCAGGAGCCTGGCGAAGACAGCCTGGAAGAGGAGCTGGAGCGCGAGCGGCGCGAGCATGCGCTGATCGACGAGGAAAAGCTGGGCATGGACGAGCTGGAAGAGGAGCATTTGAAGCGGGAACGCCAGCCGGGCGCGCCGGCGGGGCGCTAGCGCGCATGCACTGCATCAGCGCTGGCATCGCGCCGCGCCGCCCGGTACAATTTCGCTTTGTCCTTCTCCCCCAACCCCGGAGGCCCATGAAATACCGCGCATTCTTCCCGTTCATCCTCGGCCTGACAGGCGCCGTCCTGGCCGCCTCGCAAGCCCAGGCCGCCACCATCTGCACCGCCATGGCCGACGCCAGGACAGGCGCCGTCCTGCTGCAGGAGGGCAATTGCATCGACCGCGTCACCCCCGCCTCCACGTTCAAGATCGCGCTCAGCCTGATGGGCTATGACGCCGGCTTCCTCAAGGATGAGCATAAGCCCAGCCTGCCATTTCGCCAGGGCTATGTGGACTGGGGCGGCGAAGCGTGGCGCCAGGATACGGACCCGTCGCGCTGGATGCAGTATTCGGTCGTCTGGTATTCGCAGCAGATCACGCAGGCGCTGGGCGCCGAGCGCTTCCAGAAATACGCCAAGGCTTTGCGCTATGGCAATGCGGATGTCTCCGGCGACCCGGGCAAGGACAACGGCCTGGAGCGCTCGTGGATCAGCTCTTCGCTGAAAATCTCGCCGCTGGAACAGCTGGGCTTCTTGCGCAAGCTGGTCAATTACCAGCTGCCCGTGACGAAACAGGCGATGCAGGCGACGCACAAGTTGACGCGCCTGGACGACGTGGACGGCTGGCAAGTGCATGGCAAGACGGGCGCCGCCTTCCCGCGCAAGGCCGATGGCAGCTTTGACGAGGCGCGCGGTTACGGCTGGTTCGTGGGCTGGGCCAGCAAGGGCGAGCGCAGCATCGTGTTCGCGCGCCTGGTGCAGGACGAGCAAAAGGGCCAGCAGTCCGCAGGCTTGCGCACGCGCGCAGCGATGCTGAAAGAATTGCCGGCCCTGCTGGAGCAGGCGCAGAAGTGACGGCCAGCATCGTCGCCGCCACCTTTATCGCGACCGAGGGAGACTACCTGGAAGCCGTCATCGAGGCGGGCGGCCAGCGCCTGCACGTAATGGACGAGTTCGGCGGCGCGCAACTGGCCGCCGGCACGCAAGTCCAGCTCGAACTGTGGCCCATGGCCAGCGAACTTGACGACTGGGACGCCATCTTCCGCGCCAATCCCGGCCGGGAAAAGCGCCTGGTGCGCCTCGATGGCTGGCGCTATCTGGCGCTGGGCGTCATCACCCAGGTCGATCCCGTCGTCTGCGATTGCGGCTTGCTGCAGCTGGACAACCCGTTTACGACGCATGATGCGCGCTGCGTGGGCGCGTATGTGGGCGTCACCTTGGCGCGCCTCGATGCTTGCCTGGCGTAAATTCCGGCCCGCTTTGTTGCCCGCCCTATATACTTGCTGAAACGGATAATCCGGCATCAGACAAGGTTACAAGCATGGCATCAGGCATGGAGCAGTTTCAGGAAAAAGCACGGCAGGCGTTCATACGGGCGCGCGCGCAGGCAGCGCGCGTGGCGGGAGTGGCGTGGATCAAGGCAGTGGCGCTGTACCGGCGCGGCCACGCGCACCTGATGACCTTGCCGCCCGTGCGGCGCGCGCTGGTGCTGGCCTTTTGGTCGTTCCTGGCCCTGCTGGCGCTGACGATCGCCTACATGCTGCTGCTGATTCCCCTGACGCCGAGCATCCACGACTTGCGCCAGGCGCGCGCGGCCGCGCCGACCACCATGGTCAGCGCCGATGGCAAGGAACTGGCCCGCTTCGACCAGGGCTTGCAGGAGCGGGTCACGTTAAAACAGATTTCGCCGAACGTGATCAGCGCGCTGATCTCCACGGAAGACCACCGTTTCTACGAACACCACGGCATCGATTTCACCCGCACGGCCGGCGCCATTTTGCATACGGCGGGGGGCAACCCCCAGGGCGGTTCCACCATCACGCAGCAGCTGGCGCGCAATATGTTCCCTGAGGAAATCGGCCGCTCGCGCAACCTGAACCGCAAGTTGAAGGAACTGATCACGGCCCTGAAAATCGAGGCCACCTACAGCAAGACGGAAATCCTGGAAGCTTACCTGAACACGGTTCCCTTCCTGTACAACACCTACGGCATCGAAATGGCGGCCCGCACGTATTTTGACAAGCCAGCATCGCGCCTCGATATCCTGGAAAGCGCCACCCTGGTCGGCATGCTCAAGGGCACGAATTACTACAATCCCGTCGGCAATCCCGAACGCTCCCTGCAGCGGCGCAACGTGGTGCTGGGCCAGATGCGCAAGCACGACGTCATCGACGAGGCGCGCTACAAGCAGTTGATCAAGCGACCACTGCGCCTGCATTTCGAGCGCCAGAGCGAGCGGGCGCAGTCGGACAGCCATTTCACGGCCTATGTGCGCAAATGGCTGATCGACTGGGCCGACGAGAACGACTACAACCTGGAACTCGATGCGCTGGTGGTGCACACCACGCTCGACTACGACTTGCAGCAGGCGGCCGAGCGCGCCGTCGAGCGCCAGGCGAATGCCTTGCAGGCAATCGCCGACGTGGAATGGAGCCGCGCGGGCGTGCCGTCGTCCACCTCGACGGGCATGTACGCGGGCATGCAGGGCGGCAGCGTGCCCTTCGATTATTTCTGGAAATCGCATCCGGCCCTGCTCGACGCCTTCGTGCGCGAGTCGGGCGACTACCGCAAGCTGACGGCGGCCGGCGGCACGCCGGACGAGGCGCTGGCGCAGCTGAAGGGCGACCGCGCCTTCATGGCGGCCCTGCGCAAGTCGAAGACGCGGCTGGAAGCGGGCTTTGCGGCCATGGATCCGGCCACGGGCGCCGTGCGCGCCTGGGTGGGCAGCCGCGACTTCGCGCGCGAACAATTCGACCACGTGTCGCAGGCGGCGCGCCAGCCCGGTTCCACCTTCAAGCCCATCGTGTATGGCGCGGCGCTGGAGAAGGGACTGAGCCCTGACCACGTCTACCGCGATGCCGTGATGGATATCAAGGCGGCCGACGGCACCAAATGGCGCCCGACGGACATGAGCGGCACCACGGGCCGCGACATGACCATGCGCGACGGTCTCGTCTACTCGAAAAACACGATCACGGCGCAGGTGATGCAAGACGTCGGCTTGCCGCCGATCATCAAGCTGGCGCGCGCGCTGGGCATCCGCGACAGCAAGCTGGAAAAAGTGCCGTCGCTGGCGCTGGGCACCAGTCCCGTCACTTTATTGGAAATGGTCAACGCCTACGCCAGCATCGCGGCGCAAGGCGAAGCCCGTCTGCCGTTCGTCGTCACGCACATCACGGACCGCGAGGGCAAGGTCATCGCCCGTTTCGGCGAAGACAAGCCCAAGCGCGCCATGCAGGCCGAATCGGCCGCCACCCTGACGGACATGATGCGCGGCGTGATCGACCGGGGCACGGGCACGGCCATCCGCAGCCGCTTCGGCATCCGTTCCGACGTGGCCGGCAAGAGCGGCACCACGCAAAACAATGCGGACGGCTGGTTTATTTTGATGCACCCGGAACTCGTCGGCGGCGCGTGGGTGGGTTTCAACGATGCGCGCGTCACCATGCGCAGCAACTACTGGGGCCAGGGCGGCCACAATGCCGTGCTGGTGGTGGGCGACTTCTTCAAGACGGCGCTCGACACGGGCAAAATCGCGCGCGACGCCATCTTCCCCGGCGGCAAGCCACCGCCGCCGCTGCGCCATGTGGAACCCGTCGAGGAACCGCAGGATGAACCGGTGGAAGAGCCGGGCGATCTGCTGCAGGAAGGCGCGCCGCCGGCGCCGCTGGCCGTGCCCGTGGAAGAGGGCGGGCAGGAGTCGCATGGCAAGGCGGTGCCGGAGCCGGCTCCTGCCCCCGCGCCGCAGCCGGCGCCAGTGCCGCAGCCGGTTCCGTAAGGACAGGCGCCGCAGCCATGGAAGTCCCATCGTGACGATTGCTTTACGGCATGGCGGCCTCGTCATTGAGCTTGGCTACGCGGTGGCGCTGTACTCCCTGCTGTCCACGGTGGCCGTGCGACCACGTCACGACCGCCGGCCTGTCTCTGCTCGACGCCATGCGCGCCTGCCTTGCCGCTTTGAGGGCGTCGGGCGGCATGCTGGAGACCATTCCTTTTGACGGGGTGGCGCCGTTTTATGATGTGAATTGACGGATTCAGGCTATCGCGCGCGGCGCGGCGGGTTTTTTGTCTCCAGGATGGAAGGGCGATGATGTTATTGAGAAGATTAGTGGACGTATTACTATCGATGACTCTCTTCCTTGCTTCTGGCGTGGAGGCGAGATCGGTCATGGTGGCGAACGAAAAAGTTGTGCATGCCGATGCCGTCTATGACGTGGAGATAATGCAAAGGTCGCCGCAGGTCCATGCTTCGCGCAATTGCGGCGTCACCTACGAAGCGAAGGTTCTCAGGGCAATCAAAGGCAAGGTGGCTGGACCGGTGTTGACATTCGGCTTCCTGGATGGCCTGGAAGTGGGACATTCTTATACCGTGTACCTGGCTTCGTCACGCAATCGGCAGTTGATGCAGGGATTGCTGAAATCGAGAATGATGAGCGATGCGGAGGCTGGTGCATTCATCCAATCCTGCCCTGAATGGGATTATTACTTTTTCAAATCAAAAAAATCGACCGGCAGGGATTAATTGACGATGCATGCGCGATGGCGCTCCATTTCTTGGAGGGGAATGGTGCGCAAGGCATGGCGCAGTCGACTATTCGCTACAAATGACATATCTTCGTGGAGGAGGAATGTATTGTGGGTATAAAGCACGTTCTGTTTGGCTATCTTCTCGCTTGCTGCTGTGTTTCTCATGCGCAAGAGCTGATTCCAGCCGGCTCGAAAACGGGCTATATTGCGCTAGGTCAAGTAGTCAAAAGCGCCTCCCTGGTTGCGAAGGTGAAGGTCGTGTCCGTGACGGCGGTGTCGCAGGAGGGGACGGGGGATGGGAAGCCCTGTGGATTTATTTACCGGGCAAAGGTCATGCAGGCATTGAAGGGCCGCAGGGATGTTGATGTGCGTTTTTTCATGCCTCTGGAAACCTATCCCCTCAATCCAGGTCTTACCTACTTGGTATTTCTGGAAAGTAGAAGCGAACAGAATGTAAAAGACCTCTTTCTTTCCTTAAACGCCGCGTTGACTTATGCGGAAAGTGACAAGTTGAAGTGTCAATTTCAAGAGGGATATTACGTTCCAATTCAGGTGGCGCCCCTTCCATTTGATGCGGATGCCGGGAGACAATTTGGTGGAGAGTGGCTGGACCTGGCAAGGGACGGGGTGCCTTCGAGTCTGCTTCTTTGCGAAGTCCGCGCAATTGGTAGCAGTACCGGTCACGTGGATAGCTTGCACCATAAAAGGAAAAAATCTGGCGGCGCCGTGGTCAGCTGGGTTGAAATGACCCGGTTGATAAAAAAGGCCGACGGCGTATTCAGTTTTTTGAACAGGGGACTCGATGCGTGCGGCCAGTAAGCATGGCTGGCGCGGCCAAAGTGCCGCTGCGGCAGTCTGACGAGGCAAGGGCAGACGCCGGTTCCAGCCTGTGTTTTACAGCGTATTGCGCATCAGCCCCGCTTCCCGCACGAACACTTGCAGCGCCGCCATGGTTTGCCCGTGCAGCGCTTCCAGTTCCGCTTCCAGCGCGGGCCGGATGACGAGGCTGCCATCGGCCTGGCGGTGCACGGGCAAGCCCAGCGCCTGTGCCATTTCCACGGGGTAATTCGTAAAATTGCCGTAGGGCCGCTTGCCGTCGACGGACGGGGTAGGCCAGTAGCCTTCGGCCAGGTAATCCCCGGGCGCGTCCATGCCCAGCATTTCCAGCGATAGCCAGGACTGCTGGCGCAGCAGTTGCAGGTGCCGGGTGGTCAACGTGAACGACGCCTTGCCGTTGGCATAGCTGCCTGGTTTCAGATTCGCCATCTGCACGAAGTGGGGCAGCAGCTGCGCCGCTTCCATCAGCCGTTGCGCGGCCAGCGCCGCATCCTTGCTGGCGATGGCTTGCATGGCCAGTTCCAGGGTGTCGCCCGTGCCCAGCGGGTAGGCCGGATTGAGCATGGGCGCGCCGCTTTCCACGGGCGACCAGCCGATGCTGAAACGCCGTATCAGCGCCAGATGGTGCACATTGAGCACCTTGGGCAGCGGGGAGTCCAGGGTGGCCAGGATGCGCTGGCGTACGGCGCGGGGCAGCTCGTTGTCGGCGGCGCGCGCAAGCACGGGCGAGCACAGCAGAGCGCCGGCGAGGCGCAGCAACTGGCGCCGCATGGGCTGGATCAGTCGCCGCATTATCGCGCCGTCAAGTCCTGGCGCTGGAATTCGATGCGGTTTTCCTGGTAGTCCCACTTGGTGTAGGGACCGAACACGCGCCGGTTTTCCTTGCTGTCGGCATTCGATTGCTCGCGCTTCATGCGACGCACGAGGGCGGTATCGACCAGCGGCTCGGTCGTCGTGCCGAACACCTCATGGCGCACGCTTTGCTTGGCGTCGGCGCCGCGCGAAATGATGGTGAGCTTGCGCGTGGCGGGATCGAAGTACAGGCGCATGGCAAACGTGTTCATGTCCTGCAGATACAGGCCATCGTCGCGCCACTGGGCATAGAAATAGTCGCCGCAGACGGCCTTCGGTTCGCGTTTCCATTCGCAGGCGAGCAGGATCAGCAAGTGATGGTCATCGAGCTGCTTGATCGACACACGGGCCTTGGAATAGCCCCAATTGCTGGGCGGCACGGTCTTCGACGAGAGCAGATTGTATTCGCCCACGAGATTGGGCATGGGCGCTTGCGCGAAGGCGGCGGTGCAAAGGGTCAAGGCGGCTGCCGCTGCGGCGCCGCGTATCGAGGAAAGTGTCGTCATGATGGCCATAAAGAAAAGTTGCCATATTATAGATGGCAACTTGCCAAGATGGCGGCACGCTTGCGCAGCGCGCCGGTTATTACTTCAGCTTGCTCAATTCCGCTATGTCGATCTTGACGACCTTGTCGCCCACGGCGGCCACCAGGGTCTTGAAGTGGGGCGTCGCTTCATGCGCCGTGTGGGCTGCCTTGTCCATCCATTCTTCCAGCATGATGAAGCGCGTGGGAATCTTGTTGTCGAGGTGCAGTTCGTAGCGCAGGCAGCCGCTTTCCGCGCGGCTGGGCGGCACGACGGCTTCCAGGGCGGCGCGCACGGCGTCGATATGTTGGGCTTGGGCATCGATGGTGGCGACGACGATCAGGGTCATGGTGGTCCTTGTAAAGTGGTGGGGCGGATGCAGCTTAGCGTAGTTTGCCCTTTCTTGTCCGCCATGCCCAGTCTGGCTGCGCCGAAACAGTTTCCGCCGCAGCCAGATAATCAAGCTGAACCTACGCCGCCTGCAGCGCGCCGATCTGCTCGAAGGCCGCCGTCAAGGCCTGCGCCCTGGCGGCGTCGCTCACCTTGACGCCTTCGGCGCGCACGATCTCGAGCTGCGTGATGCCGAGGAAGCCGAGGAAGGCGCGCAGATGGCTTTCCTGGTGTTCCAGGGCGGCCATCGGCGTGTCGGCGCCATAGTAGCCGCCGCGCGTCGAGGCGATGATCACGCGCTTGGCTCCCAGCAAGCCTTCGGGGCCGCTGGCGCCGTACTGGAAGGTCTTGCCGGGCACGGCCAGCGCGTCGAGCCACGATTTGAGCTGGCTGGGGATGGCGAAGTTGTACATGGGCGCGCCGATGACGATGATGTCGGCGGCCAGTACTTGCTCCAGCGCGGCGGCAAGGATTTCCCCCTCGGCGGCGCCGGGGGCGGCCGTAAATTGCGGCAAGGGCTGGGCGGCCAGGTCGCGGTAACGGACGGTGGCGCCGGGCGCGGCCGCTTGCAGGCGGGCGGCGATGGCGGCGGTCAGCTGGCGGCTGACGGAGTGCTCGCCAAGGACGCTGGAATCGATATGCAGGATGTTCATATATGCCTTCTTGGATGGTATGATCGGGTGGTATGTTTTTGTAACCGAGTTAAATATAGTGACTATCAAATGAACGCACAAGAAGGCACTTTTTCCACACTGGGGCACACGGATGTGACTATTGGCGAGGTGGCCGCGCGCGGGGCCGAACTGGAAAAGCGCATGCGCGACCACGGTGGCCATGCGGGCGTGGCGGACTCGTGCCGCCCGATCACGGACATCCTGACCCGCGTGGGCGACAAATGGAGCGTGATGGTGGTGATGTTGCTGGGCAATGGCACCAAGCGCTTCAACGAGATGCGCCGCCTGATCGGCGGCATCTCGCAGCGCATGCTGACTTTGACCCTGCGCGGCCTCGAGCGCGACGGTCTCGTCACGCGCACCGTGTTTCCCACCGTGCCGCCGCGCGTCGACTATGCGCTGACGGACCTGGGGCGTTCGCTATTGATTCCCATCAGCGCGCTGGGCGCCTGGGCCTACGGCCACCGCGACGCCATCGATGCGGCGCGGCAGGCGTTCGATGCCAGGGCCGATGCGGGCGCGACGCCAGGCGGTCAGGCCAGCTGAATGATGGCCAGCATGTCGCAGCCATCGGCATCCATGCCTTTTTCCACGAAACCCATGCTGGCATAGAACTGTTTCGCGTTGGCATTGCCGGGCTTGTAGCAGATTTCGATGCTGCGCGCATCCGGGCGGGCGCGGATTTCCGCCAGCGCCAGGGCGAGGGCGGCGCGGCCATGGCCTTGTCCCTGGCGCCGGTGGTCGATCATGAAGCGCCAGATCTGGTAGTGGCCGGGCGGGTCGTCGGCGTCGGGCGAGACGAACATCAGGAAGCCGATCACCTCCTCATCGCCATACACGGCGCGCGTATGCAGGGTGGCGGGGTAAAAGCTGGCCTGGGCGATGGAATAGTCGTTGCTGGCCAGATAGTCGCGTTGCTGCGGCAACAGCGGCAGTTCGCTGATGAGGTCAAAATTGTCGGCCGTGACGGCGCGCAGGCTGATGAGCATGTTCAATCAATGGAATGTAAGGACAAGGCTTGCCAGTATGGGGAAAAATTACCCAATAGGCAACGCTGTCGCGTCGCCCGCCCCGAACAGCTGCGCCATGGTCTTGCGCAGCCAGCGGTTCGACGCATCCTGATGGTAGCGCTCGTGCCAGTGCTGCTTGACTGAAAAGCTGGGCAGCGCCACGGGCAAGGGCAGGATGCGGAACGCTTCGTGGTCCCGCATCTGCAGCGCGTAGCGGTACGGTACCGTGACGATGTACTCGGTTTCGGCGACGATGCGCGACACACCGAGGAAGCTGGGCAGTTTCAGCACGATGCGCCGCTGCACGCCGGCCGCCGCCAGTACTTTTTCCACGATGGAATGTCCCGTGCCCGAGCTTTTCACTTCGATATGCCCCTCCGCCAGGAACTGTGTCACGCTAATCGTGTCGCGGATGCGCGGGTGGCTGCTGGCCACCAGGCAGACAAAATGCTGGTCGAACAGTTTTTGCTGATAAAACCCCGACTCCAGGTGCGGCATGAAGCCGACGGCCAGGTCCACTTCACCGCCTTCCAGCCGCGCCGGCGTGTCGGTGGCGATCTTCGACACGTCCAGGGTGATGCCGGGGCCCGTCTGCTGCAAATGGTTAAGCAGGGTGGGCAGCAGCACGATTTCGCTGATGTCCGTCATGCAGATGGCAAATTCGCGCGTGCTGGCGGCCGGGTCGAACACGGGCTGGTCGGCCAGCGCGTGCTGCCAGGCGGCGATCGCGGCGCGCACGTCCTGCACGGCGTTCTGCGCGCGCGGCGTCGGCTCCATGCCTTTCGAGGTACGCGCGAACAGGCGGTCGCCAAAATGCGTGCGCAGCTTGCCCAGGCCGATGCTCACCGTCGACTGGGGCAAGCCCAGGTTTTCCGCCGCGCGCGTCACGTTGCGGCTTTTATAGATCTCGTCAAAGATGAACAGCAATTCGATATCGAAGCGCGACATAGCGATTCCACCATTATTTAAAAATGTGATTGTGGCTATTGTATTCCATCGCTTTACCAAATATTGACCTGTCGGCACACTGCTTGCCATACCAAGAGCACAGCAAACGTGCTTCGCGCAAGCACACAGATCAATTGGAGGAGAGAAATGGAAACTACGCAAAAGCCGTCCGTGCTGATCGTCGGCGGCGGCATCGGCGGCATGGCCGCCGCCCTGTCCCTGTCGCGCCTGGGGCTGGCCGTCACCGTGCTGGAACAGGCGTCCACCCTGGGCGAGATCGGCGCCGGCATCCAGCTGGCGCCCAACGCCTTCGCCGCGCTCGATGCGCTGGGCGTGGGCGAACGCACCAGGGCCCGCGCCGTGTTCACGGAACGCCTGGTGATGATGGACGCCGTCGACGCCACCGAAGTGGGCACCTTTGTCGTCGACGTGGCCTTCCGCGAGCGCTTCGCCAACCCCTACGCCGTCATCCACCGGGCCGATATCCACGGCGCCATCCTCGACGCGGTGCGCACCGCGCCCCTGATCACCTTTGTGACCTCGTCGCAGGTGACGGACGTCATGGAAGACGCCGACGGCGTCACCGTGGTCGATGCGGCAGGGCGCAGCTTCCGCGCCGATGTGCTGATCGGCTGCGACGGCATCAAGTCCGTCATCCGCGAGCGCATCGTGGGCGACGCGGTGCGCGTTTCCGGCCACGTGGTGTACCGCGCCGTGGTGCCGGCCGCCGACATGCCCGCCGACCTGCGCTGGAACGCGCCCGTCGTCTGGGCCGGGCCGAACTGCCACCTCGTGCACTACCCGCTGCGCAATGGCGAGCAATACAACCTGGTGGTAACCTTCCACAGCCGCGAGCAGGAAGCGTGGAGCGTCACGGACGGCAGCAAGGAAGAAGTGCTGTCGTATTTCGACGGCGTCCACGCGCAGCCGCGCCAGCTGCTGCACAAGCCGACGACTTGGCGCCGCTGGAGCACGGCCGACCGCGATCCCGCCGCTAACTGGAGCACGCGGCGCATGACCCTGCTGGGCGACTCGGCCCACCCGATGCTGCAATACCTGGCGCAGGGCGCCTGCATGGCGCTGGAAGACGCCGTGACCCTGGGCGAGGCCGTGCGCGCCTGCGACTTCGACATGGCTGCCGCCTTCCAGCTGTACCAGACCTCGCGCATCGCCCGCACGGCCCGCGTGGTGCTGTCGGCGCGCGAAATGGGGCGCTTGTACCACGCCAGGGGCGTCGAGCGCCTGGTGCGCAACGACCTGTGGCGCGGCCGCACGCCGGCGCAATTCTATGAGGCGCTGGCCTGGCTGTATGGCTGGACGGCGCAAACCTGCCTGGCCACCACCGGGAAGGAGGCAGCATGACTTCCCATCAAACGCCCGAACGCGAGGCTTTATATGAAGCCCTGAGCGGCATGCACCTGTCGCCGCTGTGGCAATCCCTGCACACGCTGGTGCCGCCGCAGCCGACGGCGCCGTATGCGGCGGCCCTGTGGCGCTATGCCGATATCGCGCCGCAGCTGGCGCGCGCCGGCGAAGTCATCACGGCCCACGAAGCCGTGCGCAGGGTCCTCGTGCTGGAAAACCCCGCCTTGCCGGGCCGCTCGTCGATCACGCAATCGCTGTACGCGGGCCTGCAGCTGATCCTGCCCGGCGAAGTGGCGCCATCGCACCGCCACAGCCAGTCCGCGCTGCGTTTCGTCGTGAGCGGGCAGGGCGCCTACACGACCGTGGCGGGCGAGCGCACCACCATGCACCCGGGCGACTTCATCATCACGCCGTCGTGGACCTGGCATGACCACGGCAATCTGGGCGCGGATGGCGTCTGCGAGCCTGTCGTCTGGCTCGACGGCCTCGACATTCCCATGCTGCGCTATTTCGATTCCGGCTTCGCGGAAAACGATACGGAAGACAGCCAGGTCGTCACGCGCCCGGAAGGCCAGAGCATGGCCCGCTACGGCTACAACATGGCGCCGGTAAAACCCCTGCACGCGGGCGCCACCTCGCCCATCTTCAATTACCCGTACGCCCGCTCGCGTGAAGCGCTGGACCTGCTGTCGCGCACGGACGCCCTCGACGACTGGCACGGCTACAAGCTGCGCTACACGAACCCGCTGACGGGCGGCTCGCCCATGCCCACCATGGCCACCTTCATGCAGCTGCTGCCCAGGGGTTTCAAGGGCAAGCGCGCGCGCAGCACGGACGGCACCGTCTACAGCGTCGTCGAAGGCCACGGCAAGGTGGCGATAGGCGAGCAGGTGTTTGATTTCGCCCCGCGCGACACCTTCGTCGTGCCGTCGTGGGCCCTGGTCTCCTTCGACTGCCCGCAGGACGACGTCGTGCTGTTCAGTTTTTCCGACCGCCCCGTGCAGCAAGCGATGGGCGTGCTGCGCGAGCAATTTTTGACCGATTGATTTTTTCACAGGATTTCACCATGACCAACTTCATCTTCGCTCCCCAGGCCATCGCCGGCCTGCCCATCGTCGGCACGGACGCGCAGTTTCCCGTGCGCCGCATCTACTGCGTGGGCCGCAACTACGCCGCCCATGCGCGCGAAATGGGTTTCGATCCCGACCGCGAACCGCCATTCTTCTTTTGCAAGCCGAATGACGACAAGTCCGTCGTGCCCGTGCCGCCCGGCGTGACGGCCACGGTGCCATACCCGGCGCAGACGTCGAACTACCACCATGAAATCGAACTGGTGGTCGCCATCGGCAAGGGCGGCAAGGACATCGCCCCGGAAGACGCAGCCTTGCACATCTTCGGCTACGGCGTGGGCCTGGACATGACGCGGCGCGACCTGCAGATGCGCATGCGCGAACAGGGCCGGCCCTGGGAAATCGGCAAGGCCTTCGACTATTCGGCGCCCATCGGCGCGCTCACGCCGATAGCCGACAGCGGCGAGATCACCACGGGCGCCATCGTGCTGGAAGTGGACGGCAAGGTCGTGCAGACGAGCGACCTGACGCACCTGATCTGGTCCGTCAATGAAGTCATCGCCAACCTGTCGACCCTGTTCGAGCTGCAGCCGGGCGACATCATCATGACGGGCACGCCCGAAGGCGTGGGCGCCGTCACCAGCGGACAAACCATGGAGGCGCGCATCGCCGGGCTGACGCCGATCACCGTCGCCGTGCAGTAAAAACCTCGGGCCAGCGCGGCACAGATCGCGCAGCCCGACAGCACCATCACGCATAAGAATGGAGACAAGACCATGACTACCCACGCCGGCACCGACGTCCAGCACTTCCTCGACAGCCACCCGTTTTCCCGCTACCAGAAGCTGATCCTCTGGCTATGCTTCCTCATCGTCGCCATCGACGGCTTCGACACGGCCTCGATCGGCTTCATCGCGCCCGCTATCCGCGCCGAGTGGGCTTTGTCCCCCGCCGCGCTGGCGCCCCTGTTCGGCGCCGGGCTGTTTGGCCTGATGGCCGGCTCTTTCCTGTTCGGCCCCCTGGCGGACCGCTACGGCCGCCGCCCCGTGCTGATCGTCTCCGTGGCGTTTTTCGGCGCGGCCAGCCTGCTGTCGGCGTGGTCGACGGATCTGACGATGCTGCTGGTGCTACGCTTCTTGACGGGCCTGGGCCTGGGCGGCGCCATGCCGACATCGGTGACCATGACGTCCGAATACTGCCCGCAGCAGCGCCGTTCCGGCCTCGTGACCATGATGTTCTGCGGCTTTACCATCGGTTCCGCGCTCGGTGGCCTGGCCTCGGCGCAGCTGCTGCACCTGATCGGCTGGCGCGGCGTGCTGATGCTGGGCGGCGCCTTGCCGCTGCTGCTGGTGCCCGTGCTGCTGCTGGCGCTGCCCGAATCGCTGCGCTGGCTCGTGCTCAAGGGCCGCGACGGTAGCCAGACCATCATGCGCCGCATCGCGCCCACCGTGGCCGCCTTGCCGCGCCTGGTCGTCAGCGACAAAAAGCTTGCCGGCTCGCCCATGGCGGAACTGTTCCGCCCCGGCGTCATCGGCGGCACCTTGCTGCTGTGGTCCACGTTTTTCATGAGTTTATTGATCATTTATCTGCTGTCGAGCTGGATGCCGACTTTGCTGAACGGCAATGGCCTGTCCCTGTCGAATGCGTCGCTGGTGACGATGATGTTCCAGGTGGGCGGCACGGTCGGCGCCATCCTGCTGGGCCGCTGGATGGACCGCCACAGCCCCCATAAAGTGCTGAGCATCGCCTACCTGGCCGCCGCCGGCTGCATCGTCGTCGTGGCCCTGTCGGGCAGCAGCCTGGCCTTGCTGGTGCTGGCCGTCTTCGGCGTGGGCTTTGGCGTGAGCGGCTCGCAGGTGGGCGCCAATGCGCTGGCCGCCGCCTTTTACCCCACGTCGAGCCGCGCCACGGGCGTCAGCTGGGCGGCTGCCGTGGGCCGCAGCGGCTCCGTGCTCGGTTCCATGGCCGGCGGCCTGATGCTGACCCTGAAGCTCGATAACGAAACCATTTTCTTTTTGCTGGCCATTCCCGCCGTGCTGGCGTCCCTGGCCTTGCTGGCCATGGGACGCCTGATGCGCGCCCGGAGTGCCGCCGGCGCCGTTCCCGTCACCCTGAAAGAGAGCACCGTATGAAATTGCATGGCTATTACCGCAGCTCCGCGTCCTACCGCGTGCGCATCGCGCTGAACCTGAAACAGCTGCACGCCGACACGGCCTATGTGCACCTGAGCCGCAATGGCGGCGAGCAGTTCACGCCCGCGTTTTCCAGCCTGAACCCGCAGCACCTGCTGCCCGTGCTGGAGGATGATGGCGCCGTGCTGACGCAATCCCTGGCCATCATCGAGTACCTGGACGAGACGCAGGCGGGGCAAAAACTGCTGCCCGCCGATGCCCTGGGCCGCGCCAGGGTGCGCCAGCTGGCCATGGTGTGCGCCTGCGACATCCATCCGCTCAACAACCTGCGCGTCCTCAATTACCTGACGGGGCCCCTGACCCTGTCGCAGGAGCAGAAAAACGCGTGGTACCGGCACTGGACCCATCTGGGCCTGGCCGCGCTGGAAGCGGAGCTGGCGGGCAGTGCGCACACGGGCCGCTTCTGCCATGGCGACACGCCGACCCTGGCCGACTGCTGTCTGGTGCCGCAGGTGTACAACGCCTTGCGCTTCCAGTGCGACCTGGCCTTGTATCCGACGATACGCCGCATCGTCGCGCAGTGCGAGGCGCTGCCGGCGTTCCGGCAGGCGCACCCGGATGCACAGCCAGACGCCGAATAAAACAATACAAAACCAAAAAACGGAGACAAGCATGAAAAAACTCAAGGCCATCACCGTGGCGCTGCTGGGCGCGTGCGCCTGCGGCACGTGCATCAGCGCCTACGCGCAAGGCAGCGTCACCCTGTACGGCGTGCTGGACAGCTCCGTGGCCTACACGAGCAATGTCAATGCGGCCGGCGACAGCATGGTCAAGGTGCCGACACTCACGGGTTCGTTGCCGTCGCGCTTCGGCTTGAAGGGCGTGGAAGACCTGGGCGGCGGCTTGCAGGCGATCTTCGCGCTGGAATCGGGCTTCGGCGTCGACACGGGCATCGCGGGGCAGGGCGGGCGATTATTTGGCCGCCAGTCGTGGATGGGACTGAAGGGCCGCTATGGCAGCGTGATGCTGGGGCGGCAAATGAATATGTCGTTCTGGGCGACGCAAAAGTCCGACATCATGGGCCCGGCGCTGTTTTCCATCAGCAGCCTCGATCTGTACCTGCCGAATGCGCGCAGCGACAACGCCATCGGCTACCTGGGCACGTTTTCCGATGTGACCGTGGGCGCCACCTATAGCCTGGGGCGCGATGGTTCGGCGGCGGGCGGGCCGGCGGCCACGGGCTGCGCGGGCGAAGTGGCGGGCAATGCCAAGGCTTGCCGCCAGATCACCGCCTTGCTCGGCTACGACACGGGCCGCTATGGCGCCACGGCCTCGTACGACATCCTGTACGGCAACGCGGGCGCGGCCGCCGGCCTCACGTCGAGCCGCAATTTCGACCGCCGCGTGATCGCCAGCGCCTACGCGATGTTTGATCAACTGAAAATCGGCGGCGGCGTGATCGACCGCACGATCCGCGCCGCCACGGGACCCGTCGACTCGCAGTTGCTGTATGTGGGCGCCGCCTATCCGCTGGCCCCTGCGCTGGTGCTGGACGGCCAGGTGGCCAGACTGGCCGTCCAGGACAGTCCGAACGATGCGACCCTGGCCACCATGCGTTTGACCTATCACCTGTCCAGGCGCACGGCCATCTACGGCGCCATCGGCCGCATGGCCAATGATGGCGCGGCGGCCGTGGCGCTGGACGCGGGCGGCACCGTCGGCGCGGGGCGCACGCAACATGGCGTGATGGCGGGGATGCGCCACTTCTTCTGAGCGCTGTCGCGACTTTAGCGCGCCGCCAGGGACGCAGGCGCAGGCGCCTGCCAGCCGCCGCCCAGCGCCTTGTAAGTGGCGACTGCCGCGCGTGCGGCGGCCGATTGCGCTTGCGCGCGCGCATCCTCGGCCCGCAACAGCTGGGCGTCGGCCTGCAGCACATCGTGGCGGCTGATCGCTCCTTTTTGAAAGGCCGCCAGCGCCGAGGCACGCGCGTGCTCCAGCGCATCGACGCTTTGCGCCAGCAGGCCTGCCTGCTGTTCGTAGCCGAGCAGCGCCGAACAGGCATTCTCCACGTCTTCCGTGGCATGCAGCGCGGCGAGCCGGTAGGCCGCCAGCAACTCGGCTTCCTGGCCCTTGGCGGCATCGATCTGCGCAGCGATGCGGCCGAAATCGAACAGGCGCCAGCGCATGCCGAGTACGCCCGCAGCCTGGCCGGATCCGCTGGCAAACAGCGCGCCGCCGGCGGTGGTGCTGCCGAGCAGGGCGCCCAGACTCAGCTTGGGATAATATTCGGCCACTTGCGCGCCGGTGCGCGCGCTCGCCGCGGCCAGGCGCCGCTCGGCGGCGATCAGGTCGGGCCGGCGCCGCAGCAGGTCGCCTGGCGTACCGCCGGCCGTGATGCGTGGCGCGACCGCGATGATGCCGCTGGCGGGCAGTTCCTGGCCATGGGTGCCGGGCGCCGCGCCCAGCATCACGTCGAGCGCATGCAGTGCCACGTCGCGCGCCGTTTCCAGGCCCGGCACGGCCGCGCGCGCCTGCGCCAGTGCCGCCTCTGCCTGCCGCAGCACCGGCTCGTTCACCAGCCCCTTGCCATATAACAGCGCGGCGATGTCCAGCGCCGCCGCCTGGGTGTCGACCTGCTTGCGGGCCAGATCGCGCCGCGTTTGCAGGCCCTGGATGGTCAGGTACAAGTCGGCCGTCTGCGCCGCCACGGCCAGCCGCGCTGCAGCCCATCCCGCTGCCGTCGCCTCGTAGTCGGCGCGCGCCGCTTCGCGTTCGCGGCGCAGGCCGCCGAACAGGTCGAGTTCCCACGACGCTTCCAGGTTAACTTCGTGCGCGCTGCCGGCGCGCGCGAACCCGGGCGTGGCATCGAGCACCTTGCCCAGCGGCGTCTGCACCGATTGATAGGCGCGCGCGGTCTGGCCATCGAGATTGGCGGAGGGCAGCAAGGCGGCGTCGGCCGCGCCCAGCGCCGCGCGCGCCTGCTGGACCCTGGCCGCCGCCTGCGCCAGGTCGAGGTTTTGCGCCAGTGCCAGCGTCACCAGGCGGGTCAGGTGCGGATCGCCAAACGCCGTCCACCACTGCTGCAGTTCGGCCGCATCGGCATCCTGACGCAAGCCGACTGCCGACTGGTGCAGATACTGCGCCGCTTGCGGCAGTGCGGGCCGGTGGTAATCGGCGCCGGCGGTGCAGCCGGCGGCCAAACCGGCGGCAAGCAGCATGAGGGGGAGGCGCGGAAGGGGCGGGATGGGCATGGGATCGTCCTGTTCGTCAAAAAGAGAATAGTGAGTGACTATAATACATTTTGGTCACGGATTGTGCATTTTGACGTGGCGCGTTAAGCTGTCGCCATGAACCACACCACACTTCAGCCAACAATGTCGTCGCCCGCGCGCGGCCCGGCCGGCCACGACGTGCGCGACCAGATCGTCGTCGCCGCCACCGAATATTTCAGCCTGTATGGCTACGAAAAGACCACCGTCTCCGACCTGGCCAAGGCCATCGGCTTTTCCAAGGCCTATATCTACAAGTTCTTCGAGTCCAAGCAAGCCATTGGCGAACATATCTGCGGCAACTGCCTGCGCCAGATCGAAGCCGAGGTCAGGGCAGCCGTGGATGCCGCCGGCCAGCCGCCAGAGAAGCTGCGGCGCATGTTCAAGGCCAGCGTCGAGGCCAGCCTGCGGCTGTTCTTCCAGGACCGCAAGCTGTACGACATCGCCGCCTCGGCCGCGACCGGGCGCTGGCCGACGGTGCAGGCCTATGAGCTGGCCATGGGCGCCCTGCTGCAGGATATCTTGCAGCAAGGCCGCAAGACGGGCGACTTCGAGCGCAAGACGCCGCTCGATGAAACGGCAAGCGCGATCTATCTGGTGATGCGTCCCTACGTCAATCCCTTGTTGCTGCAGCACAGCCTGGAGACGAGCGAGACGGCGCCGGCACAATTGTCCAGCCTGGTGTTGCGCAGCCTGTCGCCCTAGTCGCAATGCTGGCTTGTGACTGTTGACTTATTTGGTCACTAGTACCAGAATGAGAACCCTGTTCAATTCGTTCATGGGATTCTTATGCGCTGGCGCCGTCTTGCCTCATCTGCTGTCATCTCCGTCTTGCCCCTGGCCTTCTCTCTGGGCCTGACTGCCTGCGGCGACAAGGCGCAAGCCGATCCGCGTACCGCCATGCCGCTGGTGCGCGCCGTAACGGTGCAGGGTGCCGAGTCGGGTGCGCGTAGCTTTACCGGCGTGGTCGCGCCACGCGTGCAAAGCGAACTGGGTTTCCGGGTCGCCGGCAAGGTGCAGGAGCGCCTGGTCGATGCAGGCCAGGCCGTGCGGCGTGGCCAGGCCTTGATGCGCCTGGATGCGCAGGACTTGCAATTGCTGGCCCAGGCACGCCAGGACGCGGTCACGGCCGAGCGCGCCCGCGCGCGCCAGACGGCCGACGAGGAAGCGCGTTACCGCGACTTGCGCGGCACCGGCGCCATCTCGGCCTCGGCCTACGACCAGGTCAGGGCGCTGGCCGACGCCTCGGCTGCCCAGCTCAAGGCCGCCGAGGCCCAGGCCGACGTGGCGCGCAATGCGCTGGGCTATGCGGTGCTGTTGGCCGATGCCGATGGCATCGTGACGGACACGCTGGCCGAACCGGGCCAGGTGCTCGCTGCCGGGCAGCCGGCCGTGCGCCTGGCCCATGACGGGCGGCGCGAAGCGGCGATCCAGCTGCCGGAAACCTTGCGCCCGGCGCTCGGTTCGACCGCCCAGGCCACGCTGTTTGGCCGGCAGGGTGCCAGCGTGCCGGCCACCTTGCGCCAGTTGTCGCAGAACGCGGACCGGCAAACGCGCACCTTCGAGGCGCGCTATGTGCTCGATGCAGCGCTGTCGGGCGCGCCGCTGGGCGCCACCGTCACGGTGCGCATCGCCGGTAGCGCCGATGCCGGCGATGCCGTACGGGTGCCGCTCGCGGCCCTGCACGACGGAGGCAAGGGGCCGGGCGTGTGGCTGATCCAGGGCGAGCCGGCGCGGCTGGCCTGGCGGCCCGTCAAGGTGCTGCGCCTGCACGATGACGGTGCCGACGTCAGCGGCCAGCTGAAAAGCGGGGAACGCATCGTCGCGCTGGGCGCCCACCTGCTGCGCGACGGCGAGCAGGTGGCGCTTGAGCAAGCGGGCGCGGGAGCGCGGCCATGAGCGCGGGCTTCAACCTGTCGGCGCTGGCCGTGCGCGAGCGTTCCGTCACCCTGTTCCTGATCTGCCTGATATCGCTGGCCGGCCTCTTGTCCTTCTTCAAGCTGGGACGGGCGGAAGACCCGGCCTTCACGGTCAAGGTGATGACCATCGTCACCGCCTGGCCAGGCGCCAGCGCGCGCGAAATGCAGGACCAGGTGGCGGAAAAGATCGAAAAGCGCCTGCAGGAGCTGCGCTGGTACGAGCGCGCCGAAACCTATACCACGCCCGGCCTGGCGTTTACCACCCTGACCCTGCTCGACAGCACGCCGCCCGACCAGGTGCAGGCCGAGTTCTACCAGGCGCGCAAGAAGGCTGGCGACGAGGCGGCCAACCTCCCGTCCGGCGTCATCGGCCCCATGATCAACGACGAATACGCGGACGTCACCTTTGCCCTGTTTGCGCTCAAGGCGCGGGGCGAGCCGCAGCGCCTGCTGGTGCGCGAGGCGGAAACCTTGCGCCAGCGCTTGCTGCACGTGCCGGGCGTGAAGAAGGTCAATATCATCGGCGAGCAGGCCGAACGCATCTATGTCGAGTTTTCGCAGGAGCGCCTGGCCACCCTGGGCGTCAGGGCGCAGGACGTGTTTGTGGCGTTGCACGGCCAGAATGCGCTCACGCCAGCCGGTTCGGTCCAGACGCGGGGGCCGCAAGTGTTCATCCGCCTCGACGGCGCGCTCGACGCGCTGCAAAAGATCCGTGACACGCCCGTGGTGGCGCAGGGGCGCACCTTGGCCCTGTCCGATATCGCTACCGTGCGCCGCGGCCACGAGGACCCGGCCAGCTTCCTGGTGCGCAATGGCGGCGAGCCGGCGCTGCTGCTGGGCGTGGTCATGCGCGATGGCTGGAATGGCCTGGACCTGGGCAAGGCGCTGGAGCGGGAGGTGACGGCCATTGGCACTGAAATGCCGCTCGGTATGAGCCTGACCAGGGTCACCGACCAGGCCGTCAATATCGGCGCGGCTGTCGATGAATTCATGCTCAAGTTCCTCGCCGCGCTGCTGGTGGTGATGCTGGTTTGTTTTGTCAGCATGGGCTGGCGCGTCGGCATCGTCGTGGCCGCCGCCGTGCCGCTGACCCTGGCCGTCGTGTTCATCGTGATGGCCGCGACAGGCAAGAATTTCGACCGCATCACCCTCGGTTCCCTGATCCTGGGCCTTGGCCTGCTGGTGGACGACGCCATCATCGCCATCGAAATGATGGTCGTGAAAATGGAGGAGGGCTATAGTCGCATCGCTGCCTCCGCCTATGCCTGGAGCCATACGGCCGCGCCCATGCTGGCCGGCACCCTGGTCACGGCCGTCGGCTTCATGCCGAACGGTTTTGCCCGCTCCAGCGCCGGCGAGTACACCAGCAATATGTTCTGGATCGTCGGCATCGCCCTGATCGCCTCGTGGGTGGTGGCGGTGGTGTTTACGCCTTACCTGGGTGTCAAGCTCCTGCCCGAGCTGAAAAAGGTCGCCGGCGGCCATGATGCGCTGTACGACACGCCGCGTTACCACCGCTTTCGCCGCCTGCTGGGACGCGTGATCGCCCGCAAATGGCTGGTGTTCGCCACCGTCATCGGCCTGTTCGTGCTGGCCGTGCTGGGCATGGCCATCGTCAAGAAGCAGTTTTTCCCCATCTCCGACCGTCCTGAAGTGCTGATCGAAGTGCAACTGCCTTACGGCAGCGCGATCGGGCAGACCAGCGGCGCGGCGGCGAAAGTGGAAGCCTGGCTGGCGCGCCAGCCCGAGGCGAAGATCGTCACGGCCTATGTGGGCCAGGGCGCGCCGCGCTTTTACCTGGCGATGGGGCCGGAATTGCCCGATCCTTCGTTTGCCAAGATCGTCGTGCGCACCGACAGCCAGCAGGCGCGCGACAGCCTCAAGCAGCGCTTGCGCGTGGCCGTTGCCGCCGGCCTGGCGCCGGAGGCGCGCGTGCGCGTCACGCAGCTGGTGTTCGGCCCGTACTCGCCGTTTCCCGTCGCCTACCGCGTCAGCGGCCCGGACCCCGAGGTGCTGCGCACCATCGCCGGCCAGGTGCAGCGCGTGATGCAGGCCAGTCCCATGATGCGCACCGTCAATACCGACTGGGGCACGCGCACGCCCGCCCTGCATTTCAGCCTGCAGCAGGATCGCTTGCAGGTCATGGGACTGAGCTCGGGCGCCGTGGCGCAGCAGCTGCAGTTCCTGCTCAGCGGCGTGCCCGTCACCGCCGTGCGCGAAGATATCCGCACGGTGCAGGTGGTGGCGCGCGCGGCCGGCGACATGCGCCTGGACCCGGCCCGTATCGCGGATCTCACCCTGGCTGGCGCCAACGGCGAGCGCATCGCGCTGTCGCAGGTGGGCACGGTCGAGGTACGCTGGGAGGAACCCGTGATGCGCCGGCGCGACCGCCAGCCGACGATCACCGTGCGCGGCGACATCGCCGACGGCATGCAACCGCCCGACGTGTCGGGCGCCATCACGGCGCAGCTGCAAGCCGTCATCGACAAGCTGCCGGCCGGCTACCGCATCGAGCAGGCCGGCTCGATCGAGGAATCGGCTAAGGCGACGCAGGCCATGCTGCCGCTGTTCCCCATCATGCTGGCGCTGACCTTGCTGATGATTATTCTGCAGGTGCGCTCGATGTCGGCCATGGTCATGGTCTTCCTGACCAGTCCCCTGGGCTTGATCGGCGTCGTGCCCACCCTGATCCTGTTCCAGCAGCCGTTCGGCATCAATGCGCTGGTCGGCCTGATCGCACTGTCGGGCATTTTGATGCGCAACACGCTGATCCTGATCGGCCAGATCCACCATAACGAGGCGGCCGGGCTGGCGCCTTTCGATGCCGTCGTCGAAGCGACCGTGCAGCGCGCCAGGCCGGTGATCCTTACCGCCCTGGCGGCCATCCTGGCCTTTATCCCGCTGACCCATTCGGTCTTCTGGGGCACCTTGGCCTACACCCTGATCGGCGGCACGTTTGCCGGCACGGTGCTGACCTTGGTGTTCCTGCCGGCCATGTACGCGATCTGGTTCAGAATACGGCCGCAGGCAAGGGTGGTGAAGATTGAAAACAGCGGGCCGGAGACGCGGGCCTGAGAAAATGCCGATGGCGGCGTTGCAGCTCCTTGCCGTACTGGCGTACTGTCTGCGTCGCTGCGCCTTGCCCTCGACATTTTTCAGGTCCGCTTGGCCCGGGGAGCCTGTCTCCCTGACTTGGGCCTTTCATGGTTTGGCGGTTTGCTTGTTTCTTGTTCCTTGTTGCTTGTCTCTTTCTCTAGGCTCCGGCGGCATCCTGCCGGTAGCGCGCCGGCGGCAGTTCGAACTGGTTCTTGAAAAAGCGGGTGAACGCGCTTTGCGAGGAAAAGCCCAGGCGTTCGCTGATTTCCACCACGCTCAGGCTCGTTTCGCGCAGCAGGCGGCGCGATTCGCGGCTCTTGGCGCGCAATTCCAGCGCGCGGAACGAGGTCTGTTCCTGTTGCAGCTGGCGCTGCAGGGTCCAGCGGTTCATCGCCAGGCCGTCGCACAGGGCCGGTAGCAGCGCGGTGCCGTCGGCGTCCCCTGCGCCTTGCCGGCCCAGCAAATCGATGATCGCCTGCTCCACGCGGGCGGAAAACAGCTGCGCCCCCTGCAACTGCTGCAATTGCCCTTGCGCGTGCCGCAGCGCGTGCGGCGCCAGCATGGCGTTGAACTGGGCGAAGGGCCGGTCCAGCGCAGGCGCGTCGAACGTCAAGGTATTGCGCGCCTGGCCGAAGGTGGCGGCGGCGCCGAAGCACTCGGAAATGGCCGGCGCGAACCACGGCGCCTTGCCCTGGAAGCCGGCATGGAAGGCGGTGGGTGTGCCATCGTCGTAGGCGCGCGCGACCAGCGACAGCATGCGGAAATTGGCCAGCGCCTGCATGGCGCCCCCCAGCTGGCAGAATTCGGACAGGTATTCGATCTCGATGCGCGTGCCATTTTCGCTCATCAGCATGAAGTCGAATTCGCCGATCAGGCCCCGCAAGTGCAGCAGCTCGTGCAGCGCGCTGCGCAGGGTGGGGCGGTTGAAGCAGACGTGGGCGATGCCCGAGTAATGCGCGAACCAGTGCGTCACGTCGAGATCGAGCAGGCCGCGGTGCTGCGGCAGCTGCTGGGCGTAGGCCGTCATGCGGCGGTGCCGCTCGGCGTTGATGCGGCCGCCCGGCTCGTCCAGCTGCGCCGGCGTGATGCCCGTCTGGCGGAAAAAGTCGGCGGGATCGTGGCCGTCGGCCTGCATGGCGCGCGCGCATTGCTGCGCGATGCGGTTCGAAACCGTGCGCGTATCGGGTTTGTGCAAGGCTGTCTCCTGCTGATCTTGCTTGTTGTAGTAATTTTTCACAAATATTAGCACTTTGTAGGAGATTGTTGGTTGTTGTGCCATCTAACCAAAAATTGTTCTCGCGGGTATAAAACGCGTGCTGCGCAGTCAAGAAACTCACGCATTCTCACGCTATATTGTTTTCGGCCGGCCTTGCTGCCGTGCCTTGATACCTACAAAAACAGTCTTGGAGATAATGATGAATTGCACTTTGAAACCGATGGCCCGCGTGGTCGCCGGCTGCGTCGCCACGCTTGCCCTGGCCGCCTGCGGCAACGATACCGGCAGCGAGGGATACACGCAGCCCGTGTTCGGCGCCACCACCTACACCCAGTTGAAAGTCGACGGCTATACCTTCAAGGATATGAACCGCAACGGCAAGATCGACCCGTACGAAGACTGGCGCCTGCCGGCCGAGGCGCGCGCCGACGACTTGCTGTCGCGCATGAGCCTCGGCGAAAAGGCGGGCCTGATGATGCACGGCACGGCGCCCACCGTGTCCGACCCTTCCGGCATCGGCCAGGGCGGTGCGTATGACTTGACGGCCTTGCAAGACCTGATCGTCAAGCAGTACGTCAACACTTTCATTACCCGCATGGCGGGCGACACGGCCAATATGGCGGCCCAGTACAACAAGGTGCAGGCGCTGAGCGAAACCTCGCGCCACGGCATCCCGGTGTCGATCAGCACGGACCCGCGCCACCATTTCCAGTACACGGTGGGCGCCAGCGCCGGCACCAAGGGTTTCTCGCAGTGGCCGGAAACCCTGGGCCTGGCCGCCATCGGCGACGATGCGCTGGTGCGCCGCTTCGGCGACATCGCGCGCCAGGAATACCTGGCCGTCGGCATCACGCAGGCGCTGTCGCCGCAGGCGGACCTGGCCACCGAGCCGCGCTGGGCGCGCATCAACGGCACCTTTGGCGAAGACGCGGACCTGGCCAAGCGCATGGTGCAGCACTATATCGAGGGCTTCCAGGACGGCAATACGGGCTTGCATGATGGCAGCGTGGTGGCCGTCGTCAAGCACTGGGTCGGCTATGGCGCCACGAAGGAGGGCTTCGATGGCCACAATTACTATGGCCGCTACATGACTTACCCGGGCAACAATTTTGCCTATCACGTCAAGCCGTTCGAAGGGGCGTTCACGGCCAAGGCGGCTTCCGTCATGCCCACGTATGCCATGCCAGACGGCAATATCACCGTCGACGGCATCACGCTGGAGCAGGTGGGAGCCGGTTTCAGCAAGGCCTTGCTGACGGACTTGCTGCGCGGCAAATACGGCTTCGAGGGCGTGATCCTGTCCGACTGGGGCATCACGTCCGACTGCGACGCCAACTGCCGCAACGGCACGGCGCCGGGCGTCGCGCCTTCCTTCATCGGCTTCGGCACGCCGTGGGGCATGGAAGACGCCACCAAGGCCGAGCGTTACGTGAAGGCCGTCACGGCGGGGATGGACCAGTTTGGCGGCGTGACGGAAGCGCCGTACCTGACGCAAGCCGTGCAGCGGGGCCAGCTGACGGAAGCGCGCATCAACGCCTCGGCGCGGCGCATCCTGATCCAGAAATTCAAGCAGGGCCTGTTCGAGCATCCGTTTGTCGATGCGGCCAAGGCGGCCAGCACGGTGGGCAAGGCGGAATTCGTCGAGGCGGGCCTGGATGCCCAGCGCCGTTCGCTGGTCTTGCTGGAAAACAAGGACAAGGTCTTGCCGTTGGCGGCCACCGTCAAGAAGGTCTACCTGTACGGCATCGATGCGGCCGTGGCGAAACAGTACGGCTACACGGTGGTCGCCACGCCGCAGGAAGCGGACGTGGCCCTGCTGCGCGTGGCCGCGCCGTATGAAACCCTGCACCCGAACTACATCTTCGGCAGCATGCAGCACGAGGGCCGCCTCGATTACGTCGATGGCAATGCCGACTACGAGGCGATCAAGAACGCGGCGAAATACGCGCCGAAGACGGTGGTGACCGTGTACCTGGACCGTCCGGCCATCCTCGGCAACGTGCAGGACAAGGCCAGCGCCATCGTCGCCAACTTCGGCGTGAGCGACGGCGCGCTGTTCGATGTCCTGACGGGCAAGGCCAAGCCGCAAGGCAAGCTGCCGTTCGAGTTGCCCTCGTCGATGGCCGAAGTACAGGTGCAGAAATCGGACGTTCCGTATGACACGGCCCATCCGCTGTACAAGTTCGGCTACGGGCTGGCCTACTAAACCGTCCCGGCCGTCAACGCACGGTAACCCAGCTGCGCTCCTGCATGGAGCGCAGCGCGGCATCGATCAGCCGGTCGACTTCGTAGCCATCGCGGAAGGTGGGCCAGACCGGCTGGCCGCTGGCGATGGCCTGCAGAAAATCGCGCGCTTCGATGACGATCTGCTCGTTGTACCCCGTGCCGTGCCCCGCGCCCTGGGAAAATGCCAGGTAGTCGGGGTGGGCGGGACCCATCAGCAGGCGCTGGAAACCCTGGCGCTGCGCGGAGCGGCCGGCGTCGTACAGCCACAGCGCATTCTGATCTTCCTGGTCGAAGGCGATCGCGCCTTTGGTGCCCGTGATGCGGTAGGTGTAGCCCATCTTGCGCCCGGCCGCCACGCGGCTGAAGGTCAGGGCGCCGAGCGCGCCGCTGGCAAAGCGCAGCATCACATTCCCCTGGTCGTCGTTTTCCACCGCTTCCATGCCGTGCGGGCCTTGCCGCTGCGCGTGCACGGTATTCATGTCGGCCACCAGCGCGTCGACGGGGCCGCCCAGGCGCAGGGCCAGGTTGAGCAGGTGCGAACCCACGTCGGCCAGCGCGCCGGCGCGCGTTGCCGTCGCTTCGCGCGTGCGCCATGAAGCGGGGGCGCGCGGGTCGTGCAGGTAGTCTTCCACGTGTTCGGCGGCGACGTGGATGATCTCGCCGATCTCTCCCGATTCGATGATGTGCCGCGCCAGCTGGCTGGCGGGCGTGCGGATGTAGTTATAGCCGACCATGTTGGCCACGCCCGCGCTTTCCGCCGCCTGCGCCAGCATCAGGGATTCGGCGGCCGTCATGCCCAGCGGCTTTTCGCAGAATACGGGTTTGCCCAGGGCCAGCGCCGCCAGCACGATGTCCTTGTGCGTGGCCGGCGGCGTGGCGACGATGACGGCGTCGATGGCGGGATCATTGATCAGCGCGCGCCAGTCGCCCGTGGAGCGCTGCCACCGCAGTTCCTGCGCGCTGCGCGCCGCACTCTGTTCGCTGCTGGTGGCGATGCAGGCGCACACGGGATTCAGCGCCGTGTGAAAAATGCTGCGCACGGCCTTGTAGGCGATGGTGTGGGCCTTGCCCATGTAGCCGGCACCGATCAGGCCGATGTGGATGTCTTGCATATGCGGGTACTCCGTTCGTGTCGCGGTGAGGGATTCAGGCTTGCTGGCGCCAGGCGTGGCTGTCCAGCGCGTCGAGGAAGCGGGCAGCGGGCCAGTCCTGCGCCAGCGCTGCGTGCATGATCTGCTGCTGCGTGGGCGGTGCCATGCCGCCTATGGGCTGGTCGCGGTCGAGGTTGCTGGGGAAGGCATAGCCTTCGGCGCAGGCGGCCACCGCGTGGCGCACGCCAGCGTCATTGAGGGCACCCTGCGCGCGCAGCGCCTGCAGCACCGGATACAGCGCGGCGCTCATGGCGCGGCGGTCCAGCGCTTCCATGGCGCGCCCGAACGGCGACGACACTTGCAGCAGGTTGGCCATGCGGCGGATGTCGGGCGAGCGGTTATGCCCGGCCGCATGGAACAGGGCAGGGTTGAAGAACACGGCATCGCCTTTGGACAGGGGCAGCTGCACGCAATGCTGCGCAAAATAGTCGCGAAACGGCCGCTGCTGCCAGGCGAGAAAACCGGCCCGGTAGCGCTGCGACCCGGGCAGGTACAGGGTGGGGCCGGAGGCGAGCGGCATGTCGCAATGGGCGACGGCGCCCTGCAAGGTCAAGAGGGCCGACATCTGGTGCACGGGCGCGGGGTAGGCGGCGCAGCTGGCCGCGCTCTGGAAGCCCAGGTGGTAGTCGCGGTGCGGCGCCTGGGCCGCTCCGCCCGGGTTGACGACATTGACTTGCGCCGTCATCTGGTAGGCGGGACCCAGCCAGGCCTCGGCTATCCAGGCGAAGACGGGGTTGGCGTAATAGCGCGCGAACGCTTCCGGCGCGCGCAGGCACAGCTTTTGCTGGGCATTCCAGATGCGGTCATTCGCTCCCGCCTTGGCGAAATGGTCGCCGGCCGCCTGGCCGCTCGCATGCTGCTCGGCGATCAGCGCGCGAAAGACGCCGCTTACCTGTTCCAGCGTGTCCATGTCGGCGACGGCGCGTTGCAGCACGATGACGCCGGGACCGTCCATCAGCGCCTGGCCCCATTCGGCCTGCAGCGCGCGCAACGCCAGCGGATTGCCGGCCAGCGCGCGCACCCGGTCGGCGTCGTAGACGAGAATGTTTTCTTCCACCGCGGCGGCGTGGGGATAGTCGGCCGGCACCGTGCGTTGGCTGACGGTGCGGATGAAATCCTGCAGGTCGCAGTTTTCCGGCGCGAGCCAGAAGGGGGCGGGCGGTGCTGCGCCGACGTTCGTGGTGGGCATGCGGTGTCTCCGTTGTTTAAGTTGTAGAATCAGTATAGGGATGAAAATGCGCATTTTTCATCAAGAAATCCATCAAAAAACCATCAATCTGAATCGGATATGGCATGACGCATCCTTTCCCCGTCAAGGTCGTGGCGCTGCAGGCCGGCGTCAGCGTGGCCACGGTCGACCGCGTGATCAAGCAGCGCGGGGGCGTGCATGCGAATACCGTGCGCCGCGTGATGCAGGCGCTCGATGAACTGGCGCGGCAAAGCACGCAGGTGGGCCTGGCCGGCAGAAAATTCATGCTCGACGTGCTGATGGTGGCGCCGCGCCGCTTCACGGACGCCGTGCGCCGGGCACTCGAATCGGAGCTGCCGTCGCTGCATCCGGCCGTGCTGCGCTCGCGCTTCCACCTGCACGAAACGCTGGAAGTGGACGGCATCGTCGACCTGCTCGAGCGCATCCGCAAGAACGGCAGCCATGGCGTGCTGCTGAAAGCACCGGACTTGCCAGCGGTGGCGGAAGCGGTGAACCGGCTGGCGGCGGCCGGCATTCCCGTGGTGACCCTGGTGACGGACTTGCCAGGTTCCGCGCGCCGCAGCTACGTGGGCATGGATAACCGCGCGGCGGGCGAGACGGCCGCCTGCCTGGTCGGCCAGTGGCTGGGCAGCCGGAAAAAACAGCAGGTGCTGGTGACCCTGAGCAGCAACCGCTTTCATGGCGAGGAAGAGCGCGAGATCGGCTTTCGCCGCGCGCTGCGCGAACGGCACCGCCACTTGTCCATCGTCGAAGTGAGCGAGGGCCACGGCATCGACGGCGCCACGGGTGCGCTGGTGCGCCAAGCCCTGGCAGATCATCCGGCCATCGCCGCCGTGTATTCGATCGGCGGCGGCAATGCCGCCATCGTGCAGGCGTTCTCCCGGGCGGGGCGCCCATGCCAGGTCTTCATCGGCCACGATCTCGATGCGGACAATGTGGCGCTGCTCAAGTCGGGCGCCATCCAGGCAGTGCTGCACCACGACCTGGGCCAGGACATGCGCCGCGCCTGCCAGGAAATCCTGCGGGCGCAGGGCGCGCTGCCGGCCCTGGCGCAATCGCCGTCACTGTCCGCCATCCAGATCGTCACGCCGTGGAATCTGCCGGTCCTGAATGGCCTGAATTGACAGGCATGCAAGGCTGGCCGATACTCGCCGCTTCGCTCATCGCTCACCTCAGGAAGGAATCCCCCGATGTCCGTCACTCCGAAATTGCACCAGACCGTGCTTGCCGCCGCGCTTGCAGCCGCGTTGGCCATGCCCGTCATGGCCGCTGGCCCCGCAGCCCCGGCCACCGCCAGCGCGTCGTCCGCCTGGGTCGAGTCCAGCAACCGCAACGCGGCCATCGTGCTGGCGGCGCAGGCGCAGTTCTCGCCCGAAGATGCCTCCGACAGGGGCCTTGCCCGGTACGACGGCCTGGCCGCCGACCTGGGGCCGGACATCACCGGGCGCCAGGTGGCGGCCCTGCGGAAGGCGCGCGCGCAGTTGCAGCAGAAGCTGGAACTGGAACGCGACGAACGCATACGCCAGGACCTGGAAATTCTGATCGGCGCCGTCGACCAGGAAATCGCCGGCACCGAGCTGGAAGCCAGATACACCCTGCCGTGGGTCGATGTGCCGCAGATGGTCTTTGGCAGCATGCAAAGCCTGCTGCAGGAGCAGCGTCCGGCCGCGCGCCGCGCCAAGGCGCTCGAGCGCCTGCAGCGCTATGTGGGCCAGTTCCCGGGCAGCACGCCGATCACGCAGCAGGCGAAGGCGCGCTTCACGGAGAAAATCGGCACGCCCGGCCTGGCCGGTCCCGTGCGCCTGCAGGTGGCGCAGTCGCTGGAAAACGTGCCCACGTATATCGCCGGCATCCGCAAGCTGTTCGCCGACATGCACATCGCGGGCGCCGAACCGGCGCTGGCCGCCATGGAGCAGCAGCTGAACGAATATGCGGCATGGGAAAAGCAGGTGGTGCTGCCCTTGTCGCGCACGGATTTCCGCATGGCGCCCGAGCTGTATGCGTTTCGCCTGAAGCAGGTGGGCATCGACATCGAGCCGCGCGCGCTGGTGGAACGGGCGCAGGTGGCCTACCTGGAAACGCGCGCCGCCATGCAGGCGCTGGCGCCCGTGGTGGCGGCCAGGCTGGCCTTGAAGGGCGTCGACGGTAGCGACTACCGCCAGGTGCTGCGCGCGCTGAAGAGCGATTCCATCCCCAACGCGCAGCTCGAAGCGCACTACAAGGGCGTCAATACGCAGCTCGAGGAACGCATCGCCCGTCAGCGCGTGGTCGATATTCCCGCGCGCGCCATGACCATGCGCCTGGCATCGGATGCCGAATCGGCAGCCCAGCCGGCGCCGCATATGCGTCCGCCTCCGCTGATCGGCAATACGGGAGAACACGGCCAGTTCGTCCTCCCCGTCAGCAATCCGGCCGCCAGCGGCAAGGGCGAGGCGTATGACGATTTCAACTTCGCTGGCGCGGCCTGGACCCTGAGCGCGCACGAAGGCCGCCCTGGCCACGAACTGCAGTTCAGCGCCATGGTGGAGCGGGGCGTGTCGCAGGCGCGCAGCCTGTATGCGTTCAACAGCGTCAACGTGGAAGGCTGGGCGCTGTACGCGGAAGCGGAGATGATCCCGTACGAGCCGGCCGAGGGCCAGTTCATCGCGCTGCAGTTCCGCATGCTGCGCGCGGCGCGCGCCATGCTCGATCCGATGCTGAATCTGGGACAAGTCACGCGCGAAGAGGCGGGCCGCATCCTGACGGATGAAGTGATGCTGTCGAAACCGATGGCGCGCCAGGAGCTGGACCGCTACACCTTCAACATGCCGGGCCAGGCGGGCAGCTATTTCTACGGCTATACGCGCATCCTGCAGCTGCGCGCGGAAACGGAACTGGCGCTGGGAGACCGATTCGACCGCCTGGCCTTCAACAACTTCCTGCTGGGACAGGGCTTGCTGCCGCCGGACTTGCTGGCCAAGGCCGTGCGCGAACACTTCATCCCCGGGCAGAGAAAAGCCAGGGGCTGACGCCATCCCACACAGCATGCCATACTGGCGTCCCTGAATTAATGACGTGAGCGTGGCTGCATGTGGCGTGGGATCGTATCTGGTTTGCTGGCCGGCGCCTTCTGGGGCGCCGTTTTCATTGTGCCCGTCTTGCTGCCGGATTTTTCTCCGGCCGAGCTGATGGTGGGCCGCTACCTCTGTTACGGCGCGCTGGCGGCCGGCCTGATGCTGCCGCGCCTCTTGCCCCTGCTGCGCCGGCTGCGGCGCGGCGACTGGCTGGCCATGCTGCGCCAGGCGCTGGCGGGCAACGTCGTGTATTACCTGCTGCTGGCGTATGGCGTCAAACTGGCCGGCGTGGCGCCCACCTCCCTGATCATTGGTTTGCTGCCCCTGAGCGTGACGCTGTTCGGCCACAAGGACCACGGCGCGCCGCCCTTGCGCCGCCTGGCGCTGCCGCTGGTGGTGGTGGCCGCGGGCATCGCCTGCATCAATGTCGATATCTTCAGCCATGCAGGCGGCGCGGGCGCGGACGGCGCCAGCCTGGCGCACAGGCTGGCGGGCGTGCTGTGCGCCATCGGCGCGCTCGCGTGCTGGACCTGGTATGCGCTCGACAACGCCCGCTTCCTCAAGCGCCATGCGCATGTCAGCGCCGCGGAGTGGGCCATGCTGTATGGCCTGGCCAGCGGCGTCATCGCGCTGATCGTGGGCGCCGTGATGCTGGCGCTGCAGCCCGCGGGTGGCCTCGATGGCGGTCCTGCGCGCGACTGGCCCCGCTTCTGGCTCGTCTGCCTGCTGCTGGCGCTGGGCGCTTCCGTGATCGGCAACTACCTGTGGAACCTGGCGTCGCGCCGGGTGCCCGTCACCCTGTCGGGCCAGCTGATCCTGTCGGAGACCCTGTTCGCGCTGCTGTACGGCTTCGTCTACGCGCAGCGCATGCCGCGCCCGCTGGAGTGGGCGGCCATGCTGCTGCTGACGGCGGGCGTGCTGTGGTCCGTGCAGCGGCATGCGCACGAGGAGGGAAAAGGGCGTGGGGCAGGGCGGACGTAGCGAAAAATACATCGTTGCCAGTCCGCCGTTTGCCCTGGGCGGGCCGTATAATGACGCTCATTTGCCGGCCATTCAGGGAGTTCCGCTTGCAGCTACCGATCCGTTATCCGAACATGCCGCAACTGCTGCTGAAGGCGCGCGACAGCCTGCTCCAGCATTTCCGCCCCATCCTCAATCACTTCGGCGTGACGGAGCAGCAGTGGCGCATCATGCGCGCACTCAACGAAAGCCCCACCCTGGAACCGCGCGAGCTGTGCGAGATCTGCCAGATTTCCAGTCCCAGCATGAGCGGCATCCTGGCGCGCATGGAAGAGATCGGCCTGATCGGACGCAGCAAGTTCGAAGGCGACCAGCGCCGTCGCAAGGTGCACCTGTCGGAAGCGGGCGCCAGCCTGCTGCTGCAGATGGGTAAACTGATCGACTTGCAATATGAACACCTGGAAGCGGCCTACGGCAAGCAGGTGTTCGAAGACATGCGCCGCACCCTGGAAGCGTTTATTGCCCTCGAAACCCTGCCGGTGGCGCCCGCCATCCTGCGCTGAACCCCGAACTTTTCCTTGCCTGAGCATCCATCGGACGCGTGTTTTTCGACACGCGCCGCCGCTGCTTTTGCCATGCCTGTTCCGCACATTGCCGCGGCCTGCCGGGCTTGTGCCCGCGCACCTGTCAGTTTTGCTATAAGACCAATCAATGTTTTGCTATAAGACTACGGCTTACTGTAAATCACTTATATGTGAGTAAATAAGCGTATAATTTGCCTCACTTGATCCAGATCAAGAAGAACAGCGGAACCCCCATCGCTGATGGGGCGGCAACGCGGCGCCACAGCCTGTACCCGCCATCGTGGTGGCGGTACTTGCCGGGCGTACAATAAAACAGGAAAGTCAGGAAAAAAATGAACCATACATGCATGCGCGCTGCGGCGCTGGCCGCCTTTTCACTTATCGGCGCAAACGTTTGCGCCCAAAGCAATGTCACCATCTATGGCGTGGTCGACGCTGCCACCGCGTACGCGAGCAACCAGGGCGGCAATTCGAATACCTATATGCGCAGCGGCAATTTGTCCGCCAGCAAGATCGGTTTCCAGGGCGTGGAAGACCTGGGCGGCGACCTGAAGGCGCTGTTCCTGCTGGAAAACGGCTTTGAAAGCGATACGGGCGCGCAAAGTTCGGCCAGCGCCCTGTTCAACCGCCAGGCTTACGTGGGCCTGCAATCGGCAGCCTACGGCAGCGTGACGGCGGGCCGCCAGTACACGCCGTACTACCTGCTCGTCGGTTCGCTGGCGTCGAGCAACGTCTTGACGGGCGCCACCGGCGCGCACCCGGGCGATATCGACGGCCTCGATACGACCGTGCGCATCAGCAATTCCGTGACCTACAGCATGCCCGCCTGGCGCGGCCTGCAAGCGAGCGCGCAATACGGCTTCGGCGAAGCGGCCGACGGCAATGCCGCGGGCAGCAGCTTCAGCGCCGCCGTCAAGTACAGCACCTCGCCGGCCGAATTCGCGCTCGGCTACCTGAAACTGAAAAATGGCCAGAACGGTACTGGCTGGAGCGACAAGGCCTCGGCCAGCTTCGGCATCTCGGCCATCAACCAGGGCTACGCCTCGGCGGACAGCATCGAGTTCATCGCCGCCAGCGCGCGCTACACGATGGGCAAGTGGATGGTGGGCGCCAACGCCAGCAACGTGCAATACCAGGCGGGCAGCCATTCCACGTTCCGCGACACGGCCATCTTCAACACGGCCGGCCTGATCGCCAGCTACCAGTGGACGCCGCAGTGGTTCCTGTCCGCCGGCTACAGCGACACCTTCGCCAGCCGCGCCAACGGCGTGTCGGACCGCGCGCGCTACCGCCAGCTGTCGTTCGAACAGAATTACGCGCTGTCCAAGCGCACGGCGATCTACCTGATCGAAGCGCGCCAGCTGGCGCGCGGCCAGACCCTGGGCCAGAACGGCGCCATCGTCGACGCCGTCGCCTCGGTCGGCGATTCGCAAAACGGCACGCCGTCGTCGAACGGCGGCCAGACGGTGGTGATGGTCGGTCTCAAGCATTCTTTCTGAACGGTTGCTGAACTCACGGGAGCTTCAATTGGACGCTACACACAACAAGGAGGGCCGCGGCCCCCTGAATCCCGGCCGCCGCATGGTGCTGGCCGGCTTGCTGTCGGCTTCGGCCGCGGCGCTGATTCCCTGGGCGCTGGCCGAACCGGTCGCCAATGCGGAGCAGGGCGCCTTCCTGGGCGTGTCGGCCATGCTGGTCGGGCGCCAGGTGCTCGATCCCGTGCTGGCCAGGCGCCTGTATGAGGCGCTGGTGGCGCAGGATGCCGCCTTCCCCGCCAAGGTGCGCGCGCTGCTGGCCCTGATCAATGCGCAGGGCTTGCAGGCGGCCGGCCTGCAGGAAGCGCTCGATGCGCTCGACCCGGCCCAGTCGCCGCTGGCGGCCCTGCCGCGCCAGATCGCCAGTGCCTGGTACCTGGGCATCGTCGGCACGGGCGAGGCGGCCGTCTGCGTCGCCTACGAGCAGGCGCTGAACGCGGCCGTCGTGGCCGACGTGCTCAAGCCCCCCACGTATTCCTACGGCGCCTACGGCAGCTGGGCCAGAAAACCAATTTAAGGAGCCATCATGGCTGAAGAACTCTCCGCCGATTACCTCGTCATCGGCTCCGGCATCATCGGCTCGCTGGCCGCGCGCAAACTGGCGCTGGCCGGCGCCTCGGTACTGATCCTGGAAGCGGGCCCGCGCGTGTCGCGCGGCGAAATCGTCGCCCGTTTCCGCAACACGACGCGCCGCAGCGACTGGATGTCGCCCTATCCGTCGGTGGCCACGGCGCCGCACCCGATCTACCAGCCGAAGGATAACGGCTACCTGGTGCAGGCGGGCCCGTACCCGTATCCGGCCGAATACATCCGTCAGTTCGGCGGCACCTCGTGGCACTGGGCCGCGCAGGCCTGGCGCAACGTGCCGAACGACTTCCGCATCCACACCTTGTATGGCGTGGGCGTCGACTGGCCCATCAGCTATGAAGACCTGGAGCCGTTCTACCAGGAAGCGGAAGAGATCATGGGCGTCTCGGGCGCGGAGAACACGGGTTCGCCGCGCAAGCAGCCATTCCCGATGGATGCCGTGACGGAGCCGTACGCCATGCGCCGCATCCGCGAGCGCCTCGACCCGTCGTTCAAGGTGGTCGGCAACACGGTGGCGCGCAACAGCGTCAGCTACGATGGCCGCCCGGCCTGCTGCGGCAACAACAGCTGCCAGCCGATCTGCCCCATCGACGCGCAATACCACGGCGGCATCGCCGCGCAGCAGGCGGAAGACGCGGGCGTCAGGATCGTCTGCAACGCCAATGTCTACAAGCTGGAACACGACGCGCAGGGCCGCATCACGGCCGCCCTGTACTACGACGTGGATAAAAAAAGTCACCGGGTCACGGCCAGGACCTTCATCCTGGCCGCCAACGGCATCGAAAGTCCCCGCTTGCTGCTCGTTTCCGCCACGGACAAGTACCCGAACGGCCTGGCCAACAGCAGCGACATGGTGGGCCGCAACCTGATGGACCACCCGAGCACCTCGATCACCTTCGACGCCGATGAAGACCTGTGGCTGGGCCGGGGCCCGCAAAGCCCCAATTCCATCAACACCATGCGCGACGGCGACTTCCGCAGCCAGCATTCGCCATACCGCCTGGATTTCACGAACATTTCGCGCGTCGATGGCGCGACCAGGGAGTTGATCGGCAAGGGCGTGTTTGGCGCGGAATTCGAGCAGCAGCTGCGTTTCCGCTCGGCGCGCGAAATGAGCCTGAAAAACGTGCTGGAAGTGCTGCCGAACCCGGAAAACCGCATCGCGCTCAGTAGCGAAAAAGATGCCATGGGCATCCCCAAGCCGCAGGCGCATTATGCGATCGACGAGTACACGAAACGGGGCCACGAGCGCTCGAAGCAGGATTTCGAGCAGATCGCCAAACTGATGGGCGGCACCAATCTGCGCCACAGCAAGGAAGGCGTGTTCGCCAACAACCAGCACATCTGCGGCACCCTGTCGATGGGTTCCGATCCGGCCAAGGCCGTGTGCGACCAGTGGGGCCGCACCTTCGACCATGCCAACCTGTTCCTGTGCAGCACCGGCGTGCTGCCCACGTCCGGCACCTGCAATTCGACGGAAAACGGCCTGGCCGTGGCACTGCGCACCGTCAAGCATATCCTCGACGAACAACAGGGAGGAACAGCATGATGTCGACCTTCAGAATGGCGGCCGGCGCCGCCTTGCTGGCATTGGCCTTGCCCGTGCTGGCGGCGAACGCCCCTGGCGCCGACGTGCAGGCCATCGAACGTGGCCGCTACCTGGCGACGGCGGGCGACTGCATCGCCTGCCACAGCGTCCCTGGCGGCAAGCCGATGGCGGGCGGCCTGGCCCTGGCCACGCCGCTGGGGGCCGTCTATGCCACCAACATCACGCCGTCGACAACGCACGGCATCGGCAACTACACGCTCGAGCAGTTTTCCGACGCCGTGCGCCATGGCGTGCGGGCCGACGGCGCGCACCTGTACCCGGCCATGCCCTACACGGCCTACGCCAAGGTGACGGATGACGACACGGCCGCCCTGTACGCCTACTTCATGCATGGCGTGGCGGCGGTGGACACGGCGCCGGCAACACAGACGGACTTGCCGTTCCCGTTCAACATCCGCCTGTCGATGGCGGGCTGGAATCTGCTCTTCCTCGACAAGAAGCCGTTCGTGGCCGATGCGGCCAAGAGCATGGAGTGGAACCGCGGCGCCTACCTGGCGCAAGGGCTGGCCCACTGCAGCACCTGCCACACGCCGCGCAACGCGCTGATGGCCGAGCAGCTGTCGAAAGAGCTGGGCGGCGCCGACCTGGGCACCTGGTTTGCGCCGAACATCACCTCGGACGCCAACAGCGGCATCGGCAGCTGGAGCCAGCAAGACCTGGTCGATTACCTGCGCACGGGCCGCACCGCGCACCGGGGGCAGGCTGCCGGACCGATGGCCGAAGCCATCGACCATAGCCTGAAGCACCTGAGCGACGCGGACCTGAGCGCCATCGCGCACTACATCAAGAGCGTACCCGCCATCCGCGACAAGGCGGATACGAAACCGGTGACGCAATGGGGCCAGGCGGGCGACGAGCTGGCCGCCATCCGCGGCGTGCCGCTGCCGCAGGACTTGAACAAGATGTCGGGTGCGCAGCTGTACGATGCGCAGTGCGCCAGCTGCCACCAGGCGAGGGGCGAGGGCAGTTTCGACGGCAGCTTGCCGCCCTTGTTCCACAACTCGGCGACGGGCCGCAGCAACAGCAACAACCTGGTGATGGCGATCCTCGATGGGGTGGAGCGGCAGGATGGCAAGGGTAATCATACTGCGGGACATTTGATGCCCGCCTTCCGCCAGACCCTGTCGGACGAGCAGATCGTCACCCTCGGCAATTACGTGCAGACGATGTACGGCAATCCTGACGTGAAGGTGACGGCGGAGCAGGTGACGACCCTGCGCAACGGCGGTCCTGCCTCGAACCTGATCGGCCTGGCCCGCGCCGGCATCATTGTCGGCGTGCTGGTGCTGCTGGCCTTGCTGCTGTGGTGGCGGGGACGCCGTCGCAAGGCGGCGTAAGCGTCCAGCCGCAGCAAAGGCCGGGGCCAGACTGGAAAGTCTGGCCCTTTTTTTGCTTCATAATTGCAACTCGTTTGCATATGCGGAACTTATGTACTATCATGAGTTACATGAGACGCGACAGCAAACTATCATCGATCCTCCATGTGCTGCTGCACATGGCCCACGCGGGACGCCCGATGACGTCCGAGGAACTTTCCGGCTGCCTGGACACCAACCCCGTGCTGGTGCGGCGCGTGATGGCCGGCTTGCGCGAGCGCGGCTACGTGGCCTCGGTCAAGGGCCATGGCGGCGGCTGGCGTATCGTCTGCGACCTGCACAGGGTGACCCTGCAAGACATCTACGTGGCCGTGGGTTCGCCCACCATCTTCGCCATGGGCAACCGCGTCGACCAGCCGGGCTGCCTGGTGGAGCAGGTGGTCAACCAGTCGCTGGCCGGCGCCTTCGACGAGGCCGAGGCGCTGCTGATCCGGCGCTTCGGCGCCGTCACCCTGGCCGACCTGGCCGGCCGTTTCAGCCAACAATATGCCATCCACCCAGGAGCACCCCATGCACATCTTTGACGTCATCATCGTCGGCGGCAGCTACGCCGGCCTGTCCGCCGCCACGCAACTGGCGCGCGCCCGCCGCCGCGTGCTGGTGATCGACGGCGGCCAGCGCCGCAACCGCTACGCCAGCCATTCCCACGGTTTCCTGACCCAGGACGGCAGCGGGACGGCCGCCATCGCCGCCGAGGGCAAGGCGCAGCTGCTGGCGTATGCCACCGTCACCTGGCTGGACGGCACGGCCGTGCAGGCGGCGGCCAGCCCCGATGGCGATGGCTTCGACGTGATCCTGGCGGACGGCAAGGTCGTTCACGGCCGCCGCCTGGTGCTGGCCACCGGCGTGATCGACGAGCTGCCGCCCGTCGATGGTTTGTCCGAGCGCTGGGGCGCCAGCGTCTTTCACTGCCCCTATTGCCACGGTTATGAACTGGAGCAGGGCGCCATCGGCGTGCTGGCCACGGGTCCCCTGTCGATGCACCATGCGCTGATGCTGCCCGACTGGGGCACGGTCACTTTTTTCCTGAATGGCGCGTTCGAACCCGATGCGGCGCAGCTGGCGCAACTGGCCGCGCGCGGCGTGACGGTGGTGCGCACGCCCGTGGCGCGGATCGACGGCGTGGCCGACGTGGTCATGGCCGACGGCAGCCGCCATGCGATGGCCGGCCTGTTCGTGGCCACCCGCACCCGCCTGGCCAGTGCCCTGGCTGTGACGCTGGGCTGCGCGCTGGAAGAGGGTGCCATGGGGCCGTTCGTGCGCACCGACGAGCTAAAGGCCAGCAGCGTGCCCGGCGTCTTTTGCTGCGGCGATGCGGGACGGATGGCCGGCAGCGTGGCGTTCGCGGTGGCCGACGGCGCCATGGCGGGCGTGGCGGCGCACCGTTCGCTGATGTTCGGGCTGGATCAGGCGGCAAAACCGCCGTCGATCTTCAGCCCCGCGCCCGTGACGAAGGCCGCTTCGTCGCTGGCCAGGTAAGCCACCATGCCGGCGATTTCATCGGCCGTGCCGTGGCGGGGCAGTGCCATCAGGCCGTGCATCAGGTCGGCGAAGTCGCCCGTGGGCGGGTTCATGTCGGTGGCGACGGGGCCCGGTTCCACGTTGTTGATGGTGATGCCGCGCGGCCCCAGGTCGCGCGACAGGCCTTGCGTCAGGCCGCTCAGCGCCGATTTGCTCATGGCGTAGGCGGCCGCGCCGCCGAACGGCATGCGGTGCGCATTCGTGCTGCCGATATTGATGATGCGCCCGCCCGTCTGCATGTGCGCCACGGCCGCCTTGATGGCCACGAACACGGCGCGCACGTTGACGGCAATCGTCTTGTCGAAGTCCGCCAGCGAAAAATCATCGATGGCGCCGGGCAGAAACACGCCCGCGTTGTTGACGAGGATGTCCACACGGCCAAACTGCGCCGCCACCTTGTCGATGGCGGCCGTCAGGGCCGCGGCGTCGGCCGCATCGGCTTGCACGCCCAGCGCCTTGCCGCCAGCCGCTTCCACCTTGGCCGCCAGCGCCTGCGCTTCGGCGGCCGAGCTTTGATACGTGAAGACGACATTGGCGCCCTGGCTGGCCAGGCGGCGCACGATGGCCGCGCCGATGCCGCGCGAGCCGCCCGTCACAAAGGCGATTTTGTCTTGCAGTGGGAAAGAGGTGCTGGTGGTGGCTTGGGTTTGCATGATGTGCTTTCTAAAGGAAGAGTCGAGGAATTCAGTATCTGCCTTTCATTGCCTGCGCGCTAGCCATGAATCGCTACAATTACTTTCAACTCTAAGTATCAGCTGGGCGGGTAGAATAGGCGCATGGATGCCCTCAATCATTTGCAATCGTTTGTGCTCTCCGCCGAGCTGGGCAGCTTTTCGGCGGCCGCGCGCCGCCTGGGGCTGACGCCGGCGGCCGTCAGCAAGAACGTGGCGCGGCTGGAAGCGAGCCTGGGACTGCGGTTGTTCCAGCGCAGCACGCGCCGCCTGACCCTGACGGAAGGGGGCGAGCGTTTCCTGCAGCAGATAGGCGGCGCCCTGTCCACCCTGCGCGAGGCGATCGCCGGCGTGGCGGAAGAGGGCGGCCAGCCGGCCGGCATCCTGAAAATCAGCATGGCGCCGTCGTTCGGGCGCAGCTATGTCGTGCCCTTGCTGGGTGACTTCATCGCGCGCTACCCGGGCGTCATTCCCGACTGCCATTTCGACAACCGGCAAGTGGACTTGATCGGCGAAGGATTCGATGTCGCCATCGGCGGCGGCATCGAGCTCACGCCCGGCGTGGTGGCGCGCGAACTGGGTCACGCCCATGTCGTCGCCACGGCGTCTCCCGCCTTCATGCGCGGCAAAGCCATGCCCGTCCATCCTTCGGACCTGGCGCAGCTCGATGGCGTGGCGCGCCGCTCGGCCGGCAGCGGCCGATTGCGCAGCTGGATATTGCGCGACGGTTCGGGCGGCGAAGGCGTGGCCGAATGCCGGCCGCGCGCCATCTTCGACGATCCGGAAGCGATGGCGCAGGCGGCCATCCTGGGCGTCGGCGTGGCGCTGCTGCCCATGCCGCACGCGCTGGCCCATTTGCGCAGCGGCGCGTTGATCCGCTTGCTGCCCGGCTGGCATGCCGATTCCGGCCCCCTGTCCGTGTACTATCCCAGCAAGAAGCTGCTGCCGGCGAAGACGCGCGTCTTCGTCGATTTCTTGCTGGAGCAGTTCCGCCAGCGCGATTTCGCCGCGCAGATACGGCCCGATTAAGCGATAGAGAATTCCCATGCATAGCAGTTACAGCCTGTTTTACACCTTTGACGGCGATCAGCCGGACCGTTTCCGGGAAGCGCGCGTCTTCGGCGCGACCGTGTGGACGGCCGCCGGCGCGGCCATGACGTGGGGCGAAGAGACGCGCAACGATTACGCCAGCGAAGCGCAGGCGCATGCCGCGTACGCGGCCCACTGTCATGCGGCACTGGCCGACGGCTACGTGCTGGCGCGCGAAAGCGTCATCGACCCGGCCGCATTCGATTTCGCGCTGCTGCAAAGCCTGGTGGCGGACGCCGCGCGCCTGGCTTTTGACTGCGTGCGCCGTGCGCATCGCGACCAGCACATCGACGCTTTCGCGCTGGTGAGCGACGACAGCGCCATGACCATCGGCCCCATGGCGAACAGCCGCGAAGCGCTGGCCGCCTCGGAATACGGCGAAGAGATGCGGTGGAACCCGGCCGAGTGGGCTTTTGACGAGGGCGGCGCCTACTTCGACAGCGCCTACCGCCTGCTGCTGCAGGCGCACCGCGGCTTGCCGTTCGACGTCGCATTCGTGACCTTCCGCACCGGCGTGTTCGACGCCTGCATCGCGGCGCTGGCGCAGCTCGATGCCGAGGGATACTTCGGCACGGGCGCGCAGCGCGACGGGAGCGTGCTGCTGTTCGAGGTCAGCGACAGCGAGCCGGTGGAAGGCGCGATGGCGCGCTTGAATCCGCCGGCCGTGGTGGCGCGTTTCGAGGCGTGGATGGCCAGCTGGGAAGAGTGAAGCTTACGCCGCCACCAGCCTGAGTCGCGTAATCTCCGCCGGCGCGCCGATGCGTTTCGGCGGCCCCCAGTATCCCGTGCCGCGGCTGACGTAAATCCACAGGCGGCCGCGCCGGTGCAGGCCCGCCACGTAGGGCTGCTGCAGCGGCACGAACAGATTCCACGGCCAGAATTGTCCCCCGTGCGTGTGGCCGGACAACTGCAGGTCGTAGCCGGCCGCTTCGGCCTCGGGCGCGCTGCGCGGCTGGTGCGCCAGCAGGATGCGGGGGATATCGGCTGGCGCGCCGGCGATGGCCGCTTGCGGGTCGCTTTTCTGCGCCGGATCAAAGGCGCCGGCATTGAAATCGGTGACGCCGGCCAGCGCCAGGCGCGCGCCGTCGTGTTCGAGCACCGTGTGCTCGTTCATCAGCACGCGCAAGCCCAGGCGGCGAAATTCTGCCACCCACGGCGCGGCGCCCGAATAGTATTCGTGGTTGCCCGTGACGAGGAAGACGCCATGGCGCGCGCGCAGCTCGCCCAGCGGCGCCGTATGGCTGCCCAGTTGCGCCACCGTGCCGTCGACCACGTCGCCCGTGATGGCGATGACGTCCGCCTGCAGGCCGTTGGCGCGCGCGACGATGGCGTCCACATAGGCGCGCTTGATGGTGGCGCCCACGTGGATGTCGCTCAGCTGCACGATGCTAAAACCCTGCAGGGCGGCCGGCAGGCCGGTAATCGGTACCGTCACTTCGCGCACGCGCGCCACACGGCGGGCGTTGATGAAGCCGACGACGGTGGCCAGCAGCGCCAGGGCTAGCGCCGCCACGGCCGAGGCCTGGGCATGCGGGCGGGTGGCGGGAACCAGCATCAACAGTTCGCGCAGCATGGTGAGCACGAACAGCGAGGAAAAAAAGCCCATGCACAGCGAACCGGCCCAGCTCAAACGGTCGGCCAGGCGCGCATCGTTGGTGACGGCGCGGGCGAAGATGGTCATCGGCATCAGCATGGTCGAGGCCAGCAAGACGGCGCCGCCCAGCAGCCAGCCGGCCAGGCCGATGGGCAGCGCAGGCAGCAGCAGCCAGCCCAGCAGGGCATGCAGGGCGCCCAGTATCATGGTGATGCGCAGCAGCGGCGTGCGGGTTTTCATGTGATCGTTCCAATGGTGGGGGACCCGGCGCGGCGGATGCGATGCGGCGCCATCGCCGGCCGCCGATTATAGCCGACGCCTCGGCAACCGGCAGCCGGCTAGCCCGCTCATGGTGCGTTCATGGTGTTATTTGCAGCCCCAGCATGGCCAGCTTGCCGAAATCGACCGGTTTGGCGAAGTGCTCGTTGAACCCGGCCTGCAGGGCCGCCTGGCGGTCGTGTTCCTGGCCATAGCCGGTCAGCGCCACGAGCTGGAATTGCTGCGGTATCGGCAACTGACGCAGTTTGCCGGCCACGTCGTAGCCGCTCATGTCGGGCAGGCCGATGTCGAGAAAGACGATGTCGGGCTTGAATTCCAGCGTGCGCTCGGTCGCCTGCGCGCCCGTGTAGGCCGTGCGCACCGTGTGGCCGTACATTTCCAGCAGTTCGGCCAGGGTGTCGGCCGCATCGCAGTTGTCGTCGACGACGAGGATGCGCTGGCTGCCGCCGCTGGCCGCCTCGGGCGCCGGCGCGGCGGCGGGTGCTGGCACGTTGGCGTCGAGGGGCAGGATCACTTCGAAGGTGCTGCCCAGCCCCACGCCGGGACTGTGCACGCTGACCTGGCCGCCGTGCAAGGTCACCAGGTTGCGCACCAGCGACAGGCCGATGCCCAGTCCGTCCTGCACCCGGTCGGGCGAATGGCCGCTTTGCTCGAACAGGCCGAAGATGCTGTCGATGCTGGCGGCGGCGATGCCGATGCCGTTGTCGCTCAGGCGGATGCGCACGTTGTCGCCTTCGCGCGCGGCGGAAATGGCGATGCGCCCGCCCGGCGCCGTGAACTTGGCCGCGTTGAGCAGCAGGTTGGCGACGATCTGCGACAGGCGCACGGCGTCGCCGCAGACCCACAGTTCTTCCTTGGGCAGGTTCACGTCGAGCGCATGGCCGCGCGCCTCGACGCTGTGCGAACTCGTTTCCAGCGCGCTGCGGATGACGCTGGCCAGGCTCACGCTTTCCCATTGCAGCGAGATCTTGCCCTGCGAAATGCGCGACACGTCGAGCAGGTCGTCCACCAGGCGCACCAGGTGGTCCGTGTGGCGGCCGATGGTGCGGCGCGCATTGTCCTGCGCGGCCGGCACGACGGGGTCGAGCTTGCACAACAGGGCCAGCGCCGTGCGGATGGGGCCCAGAGGATTGCGCAATTCGTGCGCCAGGGTGGCCAGGAATTCATCCTTGCGGCGGTCCACGTCGCGCAGCGCGCGCTCGACCCGGCCCAGGCGCAGCAGCGCCTTGACGTTGGCGATCAGTTCATCGGCCTCGATCGGCTCGACCAGGTAATTGTCGGCGCCGCCATCGAGGGCGCGGATCTTGTCGGCCGTGCCGATGCACGAGGCCGACGTCTGCAGCACCAGGATGGTGTTCGTCTCGGCGCCGCCCTTCAGTTGGCGGCACACTTCCAGGCCGTTGATGTCGGGTAGCTTGACGTCGAGCAGGATCAGGTTAGGGCGGTCCTGGCGCGCGCGCAGCAGCGCGTCGCCTCCGTTCGAGGCTTCGATGACCTTGAAGCCGGCGCGTTTGAGGATGCGCGATTTGGCGTAGCGTGCGCCATCGCTGTCATCGACGTTCAGGATCAGAGCATCGCTGTTGTTATCCGGTAGCATGCGCATTGTCCCAGGTGGTTGTGCCTTGCGGCGGAACCGGCTCTTGCCGGTGATGTTGGTTGCCGATCAGTGCGCGCAGGGTCGCCAGCAATTGCTGGCGCGACAGCGGCTTGACGTAATAGGCGTCGGCGCCCAGGGCCAGGCCCTTGCGCACGTCGTCGATCTCGGTGGCGACGATGACGGGTACCTGGCGCCGCAGCGGGTCGTTTTTCAGCTCGGCCAGCCAGTGCCAGGCCGTTTCGCCGTGCAGCAGGATGTCGAGGATGACGGCGGCCGGGCGCTGTTGTTCCCAGCGTTCCTGCGCCTCGCGCACGCTGCGCGCGGGGACGACGCGAAACTCGCTGCCGGCCAAGAATTTTTCATACAGCAGGCGCACGGGCGGATTGTCTTCCACCACCAGCACGCCGATGCGCTGGTCGTTGCCATTGTCGTTGGCCGGCGCGCTCGGCGGCAGGCTGCCTTCGGGCGCATGGTAGCTGGCGGGCAGGACCACGGAAAACAGCGAACCGTGGCCCGGCGTGCTGTCCACGGACACCGTGCCATTGAGCAGGGTGGCCAGGTTGCGGCACAGGGGCAGGCCCAGGCCCGTGCCCTTGACCTTGCGCTGCATGTGGTTTTCCACCTGGCTGAATTCCTCGAAGATCAGCTGCACGTCCTCGGCATCGATGCCCAGGCCCGTGTCGGAGACGGAAAAGCGGATGGCGTCCTGCTCCGGCAAGGGCGTGGCGCTGACGATGATGGCGCCGGCCTCGGTGAATTTGAGGGCGTTGGAGATGAAGTTGCGCAGGATTTGCGACAGCTTGCCTTCATCCGTATGGATGTGCAGTGCCGGATCGGGATCGATGAAGGTGAGCGTGAGCGTATCGGACACCAGCAGCGGCCGCAGCATGCCGCGCAGGGCGCTGAACAGGTCGGCCACCTGGAAGCTGTTGGCGTGCACGTCGACCTTGCCCGCCTCGATCTTGGCCAGGTCCAGCAGATCGTTCACCAGGTCGCTCAGGCTGACGGCGCTTTGCAGGATGAACAGCACCTGCTTTTCCTGTTCCTCCGACAGTTCGCCGTCGATGCGGTCGAGCAGCAGCTTGGACAGCGCGCGGATGGAGCTGAGCGGCGTGCGGAATTCATGGCTCATGTTCGACAGGAAGCGCGATTTCATCTGGTCGGCGCGGCGCAGGTGGTCGGCCTTTTCATCGAGTTCCGCGAACAGCGCCACCACGCCCCGGTTGGTGTCTTCCAGCTCGCGCGTCAGCTGCAGCAAATCGTCCTGGCGCGTCTTCAGTTCGGCCAGGGTGCTCAGCAGTTCGCGGTTCTGCTGCTGCACCTCGGACAGCGTGATATCCGAGGGCAGCGCCTGCAGGCTGCCGGACAGGGCGCCGATGCTTTGCCCGTCGAGCAGGGGCGCGTCGCGCGGGAACAGCTTGTGCAGCGTGATCTGCGTGCCGTCGCCGGGCGCGCTGTGGATATGGCAGCGGTCCATCAGGCGCTGCGCGCCCAGAATGCCCAGGCCCATGCCCGTGGGCGAGCGGTAGGTGCCGGCCAGTATGCGGTCGAGCTGCGCGATGCCGGGGCCCTGGTCCTCGATGCGGATGCTGAGCACCTGCGGCGCCGTCTGGCCATCGATGGCGAAATGCACCTTGCCGCTGCCCGCGTAGTTGTAGACGTTGCGCGCCAGTTCCGACACGGCCGTGGCGATGCGTACCTGATCCTGCACGCCGAAGCCGCACAGGGCGGCGATCTGCCGCGCGCGCTGGCGTGCGCCCACCACGTCGAGTTCACTGCCGATATGGGCTGTCAATATGCGTTGTGTCATGCCCCACCTGTCCTTTCTGCTGTTTCTGCCGTTACAGCCTGATATTCCTCATGCTCGCGCAGCACCACCACCGTGACGTCGTCGCGCCCGCGCGCAAAATCGCGGTACAGCACGGCGGCGACCAGGCTGGGGTGGCATTGCGCCAGGCCCGGATACTGTTCCAGGTCCCAGCGCGTGTGCAAGCCGTCCGAGTGCATGATCAAGGTCGCGCCCAGCTGCCACGGATAGCAAAATTCCTGCACCTTGCGCAGATTGCTGCCGACGATGCCGTTATGCGACAGCAAATGCCGGCGCTGCTGCGCGTCGAAGGCGCAGGCGGCGATGTTGCCCACGCCGGCATAGCGCAATTCGCGGCGCGCGCTGTCGATGTGCGCCACCGCCATGGCCGCGCCGCGCGTGGTGCGCAGCGCGCCGTGGGCCAGTTCGATGAAGGGGGTGGGCAGGGGCGGCAGGCCGGGCGTGTCGTGTTCCAGCAGCGCGCTGGCGCGCTCCGACGCGCGCGCCGCCAGCGGGCCGTGACCCAGGCCATCGGCCACCATCAGGCTCAGTTCATGGCCTTCGCACACGACGTTCCAGGCGTCGCCGCACACTTGTTCCGAGGCCACCGGCAGGCACACGGCGCCGATGCGCCAGTTCGGATGGGCGGGAATGGCGCTGCTGGCGTTGGGGCCCCAGACCACCACCATCAGCACCGTGCCCTTGCCGGGCGCCGTGTACAGGTCGAATTCCTGGCCCAGGCGGCGTATCGCGCCCAGTCCCACGCCGTAGGTGCCCGTGGTGGAATGGCCATCCTGCATGTGCTGGCGCACATTGGCCATGCCGGGACCGTTGTCGATGGCCAGCACTTCGATGCCGCTGGTGCCGCCGCGCAGCACCTTGCGCAGCAGGATTTCACCGCGCTGCGCATGCTTGACGATGTTGGTGGCCGCCTCGCTGATGATGATGGCCAGCTGGCCCGTGCGCACGTCGTCGAAGCCGATGCGGCGCGCCAGCTCGTTGCCGGCGCGGCGGGCCGCGGCGATCTCGCTCGGTTCGCCGATGGGAAAACTTCTTTGCCTGAGAATGTCAGGCTGTGGTTCCTGGTGGTTCAAAACAGCTTCCATTTCGCGATGGTGACGGTGGTGCCCGCGCCGGGCGCCGTGTCGATGTGAAATGCGTCGGCCAGGCGCTTGGCGCCGCCCAGCCCCAGTCCCAGTCCGCCGCCGCTGGTATAGCCATCGGTCAGCGCCAGGGGAATATCGTCGATGCCCGGCCCCGCGTCGACGAAGCGCAGTTCCAGGCCCTGGCGCGCGCCATCGCTGACGCGCGCGATGCGCGCCTCGCCGCCGCCGCCGTAGCGCAGGGTGTTGCGCGCCAGTTCGCTGGCCGCCGTGATGATCTTGGTCTGTTCGATCAGGCCAAACCCCATGGCGACCATGCTGTCGCGCACCTGCTTGCGCAAGCGCACGACGTCCTCGTCGCTGTGCAGGGGCAGGATCTGCTGCAGCTGTTGCGCCCCCGCCTGCGCCCGCTCCTGTGCCTGCGCGCCTAGCACGGCGCCCCCGTCATGCGCATGCGCCGCTCCGTTCCAGCATCTTGATGCCCAGCTCCACGTTGAGCGCCGTGCTCACGCCTTCCAGGGTCAGCCCCAGTTCCACCAGGGTGATGGCGACGGCCGGCTGCATGCCGACGACGACGGTGCGCGCGTCGAGGATTTTCGCCATCGCCGCCGTGTTGCTGATCATGCGGCCGATGAAGGAGTCGACGATGTCGAGCGCGGAAATGTCGATCAGCACGCCCGTGGCGCGGTCCGTCACGATGCGGGTGGTCAGGTCGTCCTGCAGGGTCATCGCCAGGCGGTCATGCATGTCCACCTGGATCGTCACCAGCAGCAGCCGGCCCATACGTAAAATGGGGATTCTTTCCATAGGCGCCTCAGTGTTGTTGCTGCTGGTAGGTGATGCTGGAACCCGTGCGTTTCAGGGCCACGACGAAGGCGTCGGCCAGGGTGGCCTTGGTCATCACGTCTTCCAGGTTGACGCCGAGGTGCACGATGGTTTGCGCGATCTGCGGGCGGATGCCGCTGATGATGCAGTCGGCGCCCATCAGGCGCGCCGCGGCGATCGTCTTCAGCAGGTGCTGCGCCACCAGGGTGTCGACGGTGGGCACGCCCGTGATGTCGATGATGGCGATCAGGGCGCCCGTGTCGACGATCTTTTGCAGCAGGCTTTCCATCACCACCTGCGTGCGGGCGCTGTCGAGGGTGCCGATCAGGGGCAGGGCCAGCACGTTTTGCCACAGCTGCACCACGGGCGTGGACAGTTCCAGCAATTCCTGCTGCTGGCGCAATATCACCTGTTCGCGCGCCTTTTGGTAGATGGCGATGGTCAGCAGGCCCAGCTCGTCGAACAATTTGCTGGTGCTGACGATGGCGTCGCCCAGCTGATCCGGCTGGGCCGTGATTTGCTTGCGCAGGTAGGCGAACAGCGGTTCCTTGAGGGAGAACATGAAGCTGGCCGTGTCGATCGGCGAATAGCCCTGGCGCACGCGCGATTGCGATATTTCCGCCAGCAGCTGGCGCGTATCGTCCCAGGCGCCGCCTTCGATGTCGAACGAGTCGCCGCTTTCCAGCGCGCCCGCCAGCAGCGGCAGGAATTGCGACGCCTGCTGGCGCAGTTCGTTTTCGGCGATCTTGTCGCGCCGCACCAGGCGGGCGATCAGGCCGGCCATCCAGCCGTCCAGCAGTTCCGTGTGGTGTTGGCTGATGATGCTGGCCAGTTGCTGCGCCTGGCCCATGCCCGCTTTGATTTTCATGCTGATCCTTGGCTGAAGTGGAGGGTGCGGCGCGGCCGTGAATGGATGCGCGCTGTGATGAATAAATTATAGGCAAGCACGATTGTGGCTTGTGTTCTGTGCCGCACATAGTGGCGCATGTCGATGTACATTCCTGTGGGAAACATTGGCGCTTTTAAAGATGCATGTAGTTTGCATGTTTAAGCGAATTCCGCTACACTGGGAACACTCAACAAGAGAAACACGCCATGAATATCGACAAATTCAAACAGCAGCACCTGGCCATCCTGGCCGCCATCGACGACTTGCGCCGGCTGGCGCGCGGCGGTGTCGCCGCCCAGGCGCAGGCCATCGCCGAACAGATCGTCGCCATGAGCGGCTTGATCAAGCTGCACCTGGCCGTCGAGCAGCGCTACCTGTACCCGGCCGCGCAGGCGTCCGGCGTGGCCACGGTGGCCCGGCTGGGGCGCCAGTATGAAAACGAGATGCACGGCATCGCCGGCGCCTACCTCGATTTCGCGGGCCGCTGGAATACGCCCGTGCGCCTGGCTGCCGAACCGGACGCCTTCCGCAGCGAAGCCAATACCGTGCTGCACGCGCTGTTCCGGCGCATGCGGCGCGAGGATCACGATCTTTATCCCGCCATTGAATCACTGGCCTGAAAACCACCTGCTCATCTATCTAAAGGAATTCCACATGCTGACCCAAGAACAACGCGCCATCATCACGGCCACCGTCCCCATCCTCGAGCAGGGCGGCGAAGCGCTGACGCGCCATTTCTACAAGAACCTGTTCCGCGATCATCCCGAAGTGCTGCCGTACTTTAACCAGGCGCACCAGCACAGCGGCGACCAGCAGCGCGCGCTGGCGAATGGCGTGCTGATGTATGCCAAACATATCGACCAGCTGGAAGCGCTGGGCGACCTGGTGGCCACCATCGTCAACAAGCACGTAGCCCTGCAGATCCGCGCCGAGCACTACCCGCTGGTGGGCGCCAGCCTGCTGCAGGCGATCCGCGAAGTGCTGGGCGAAGAGGTGGCCAGCGACGCCGTCATCGACGCCTGGGGCGCGGCCTACGGCCAGCTGGCCGATATTTTGGCCGGCGAGGAAGGGCGCATCTACAAGGCGCAGGCGGCCGCACCGGGCGGCTGGAGCGGCGCGCGCGACTTCACCGTGCGCAGCAAGACGGTGGAAAGCGGCGAGATCACGTCCTTCCTGCTGGCGCCCGCCGATGGCCAGCCCGTGCTCGACTTTGCGCCGGGCCAGTACATCGGCGTGCTGGCCACCGTCGATGGCGTGCCCATGCGCCGCCAGTATTCGCTGTCGGCCGCCAGCAATGGCCAGACCTACCGCATCAGCGTCAAGCGCGAAGAGGGCGGCAAGGTGTCGAATTTCTTCCATGACCACGTGCAGACGGGTGATACCGTCCAGCTGACGCCGCCATCGGGCGACTTCGTGCTGAGGGATGGCGACAAGCCGCTGGTGCTGATCAGCGGCGGCGTGGGCATCACGCCCACGCTGGCCATGCTGACGGCGGCACTGCGCGGCACGCGTCCCGTGCATTTCATCCACGCGGCGCGCCACCAGGGCGTGCATGCGTTCCGCGCGCAGATCGATGCACTGGCCGCGCAGCATCCGCAGCTGCAGCGCTACTACTGCTACGCGGAACATGACGGCGAGCAAGACGCCCCGGACGCCATCGGCTTGCTCAATAAAGAGCGGCTCGGTCACTGGCTGCCCGCCTCGCGCGACGTCGATGCCTATTTCCTGGGGCCGCAGCCGTTCATGCGGGCCGTCAAGCAATACCTGCGCGAACTGGGCGTGCCGGAACAGCAGACGCACCATGAATTCTTCGGACCGGCAGCCGCGCTGAACTGACCTTGCCTGCCGTGTGTTGTCCCTGCGAGAAAAAAACGCCGCCGTAAGGGGCGGGTAAGCCTCGCGCCGTATTGTGAATGCAAGCTCGACAAGAAAAGAGCAGGCTCACATAACGGAGGCAACACATGCATGACGATCTGGTACAAAAACTCAAGAGCGATCCCAACTATCATCGGCTGGTCCGGGTGCGCTCGCGCTTCGGCTGGGCCCTGACGGGCCTGATGATGCTGGTGTACTACGGTTACATCCTGCTGATCGCGTTCGACAAGGAATTTCTTGCCGCTAAAACCGGCGCCGGCGTGATGACCTGGGGCATGCCGATCGGCCTGTTCGTCATCGTGTTTACCGTGGTGATCACGGGCATCTACGTGCGCCGCGCCAACAAGCAATTCGACGACCTGACCAGCGCCATCCAGGCACGGGTGCAGGCATGAATCGCGCCCCATCGATGCAACGCACATTTTCCTGCCTGGCAGCCCTGACCTTGCTGGCGAGCGCCAGCAACAGCGTGCTGGCGGCCGGCGCCGACCTGGGCCAGGCAGTCAAGCAGCCCACCAACTGGACGGCCATCATCATGTTCGCCGTCTTCGTCATCTTCACCCTGTTCGTCACCAAATGGGCGGCCAAGAAGACCAAGTCGGCTTCCGATTTCTACACGGCCGGCGGCGGCATCACGGGCTTTCAGAACGGCCTGGCCATCGCGGGCGACTATATGTCGGCCGCATCGTTTCTCGGCATTTCCGCCGCCGTCTTTTTGAACGGCTACGATGGCCTGATCTACGCCATCGGCTTTCTCGTCGGCTGGCCCGTCATCACTTTCCTGATGGCCGAACGCCTGCGCAACCTGGGCCGCTACACCTTTGCCGACGTGGCCGCCTACCGATTCAAGCAGGCACCGATCCGCATTTTCTCGGCATCCGGTACCCTCGTCGTCGTGGCCTTCTACCTGATCGCCCAGATGGTGGGCGCGGGCCAGCTGATCAAGCTGCTGTTCGGCCTCGAATACTGGATCGCCGTCGTGCTGGTCGGTACCTTGATGATGATCTACGTGCTGTTCGGCGGCATGACGGCCACCACCTGGGTACAGATCATCAAGGCCGTGATGCTGCTGGGCGGCGCCACCTTCATGGCCGTGGCCGTGCTGGCGCAATTCAACTTCAGCCCGGAAGCGCTGTTCGCCAAGTCGGTGGACGTGCATGCCACCAAGGAAGCCATCATGGGCCCCGGTTCCTTCATCAAGGACCCGATCTCGGCCATCTCGTTCGGCATGGCGCTGATGTTCGGTACGGCCGGCCTGCCGCACATCCTGATGCGTTTCTTCACGGTGCCAAGCGCCAAGGAAGCGCGCAAGTCCGTGTTCTGGGCCACCACCTGGATCGCCTATTTCTACATTCTGACCTTCATCATCGGCTTTGGCGCCATCGTGCTGGTAAGCACCAATCCCGAGTTCAAGGATGCGGCCGGTAAATTGCTGGGCGGTAACAACATGGCGGCCGTGCACCTGGCCAAGGCCGTGGGCGGCAACGTCTTCCTCGGCTTCATGTCGGCGGTCGCGTTTGCCACCATCCTGGCCGTGGTCGCGGGCTTGACCCTGTCGGGTGCGTCGGCCGTGTCGCACGATCTGTATGCCACCGTCATCAAGAAGGGCAAGGCCACGGGCGCCAATGAATTGAAGGTGTCGCGCGTGACGACGATCGTGCTGGGCATTATCGCCGTGGTGCTGGGCATCGCCTTTGAAAAGCAGAATATCGCCTTCATGGTCTCGCTGGCCTTCGCCATTGCCGCTTCGGCCAACTTCCCCGTGCTGTTCATGTCGGTGCTGTGGAAGGATTGCACCACGCGGGGCGCCACCATCGGCGGCTTCCTGGGCTTGATCACGGCCGTGGCGCTGACGGTGGTGTCGAAGTCCGTGTGGGTCGACGTGCTCGGCCATGGCGAAGCGCTGTTCCCGTACGCTTCGCCGGCGCTGTTCTCGATGACGGCGGGCTTCGTCGGCATCTGGCTGTTCTCGGTGCTCGACAAGAGCCCCCGCGCGCGCATCGACCGTGCAGGCTACGAAGCGCAGCAAATGCGTTCGGAAACGGGCATCGGCGCGGCAGGCGCCAGCGCGCATTGATGTTTTAGGTAGTTACTGCAGCAAACAATGCCCGGTTCGCCGGGCATTGTTGTTGGCTATGTCACCGTCAAATGTGGGAACTCGCCCAGCGTTGCCTTCAATAATGTTTCTGGGGAGCGGATGCGCCCGGCGTCCAGTATCCAGCGCCACCCCAGGTAATTCGGCAGATAACGGCTGGCCACGCCATGGAAGATGCGCAGCCAGCCGCGCAAGCGGCTGTGATACGCGTTGACGTTCTGCACGTGGGCGGCGCCCTGCACGCGGATGCCGGCACGCAAGTTGACGGCCTGATGACTGATGCCCGCTTCACGCGCGAAGGCGCGATAGGCAGCGTGGCCGTCGGTCATCAGCAAGACGTCCTTGTCGATCACGGGTGGCAGGCAA
>NZ_JBNYXN010000020.1:0-1134 GCF_051380695.1 Janthinobacterium goodfellowi
CTTTACAATGTTGTGGATTATGATAGATATGTATATCATATTGTAGGTATCGAACAGCCTGCTGACCCTGTTCTTGTTGGTGCATATAATGTACTTATCAAGCAGATTATGGACGATGCTCGTGCTGCTATTGCTGCCAAGCGCGAGGCTAAAGCTAAAGCGGCTAGTTTTGTTGCTACTGCAATGAGTGATGACGATATGCCATTCTAATGAACATGACGCTACTAACCTTCGGGTTGGTAGCGTTTGTGTTATCAACAATAGTTTTGTTGATGCTGTTGCTAGTGTTCAACCTCGAAATGCTCATTATCAACATTAAATATATTGCAGCAAACGAACTTAACAGTCTGATAAGACTTGTCAATCATGAACTAGCTGCAAGTTCTGATAAGTCTTGTCCTAATATTAAACATCATGAAAGTACATCGTATTATTGCTATTATTGAAGTTGAGAATGATAATTCTATAACTTCTGTTGAAGTTACTAATCTTCATCCTACTAATAACGATATTCCTCTTGCTGTTACCAATATAACCACTAATGGTAGTGCGAATAATATAGAACAGGTATATTATAGTATTAGTAAACGTAGATTAGCTATTGCTGATAAACTAAAAAGTATCGCTCGTTCTATTAATGAAGGTCTTGATAATTATGAACGTGATGAAATTACTGATGATAATACTATTAATGAAACTAATGATGATTTACTCTTATAACATTTTGTTATACTGATATTGGTCATGGAGATTTACTCTCATAACAAAAAGTTATAGAGATGAAATTAGAGGTGACGAGAGGTATTGAATGTGGAGAAAGAGGATATGGAGATGAAAGTGGACATTGTAGAGTTTGTGGAGAATGAGATGGTGGAGTTGAATGTGGTTCAAATAGGGTTAAATTGAGGTTGATGGTGGAGATGAGAATGATTATGGGAGTGGTGAATGTGGAATTGAGTGTGGAGATGGTCATGCTGAAGGGACTAGTCCTGCTGCCATTCCTTTTCCTCCTCTTCATCCTTCTCTTCATCCTCTTCCTAATCAATCTAAACCTATTGTTCCAACTCCCTCTCTTTCTCTCTTATAACTTCTCGTTATAACTCCATAACTTTTCATTATAACCACTATAAATAT
>NZ_JBNYXN010000021.1:0-1019 GCF_051380695.1 Janthinobacterium goodfellowi
CCTTAGAATACTCATCTCGCCCACCTGTGTCGGTTTGCGGTACGGTCTCGTATGACTGAAGCTTAGAGGCTTTTCTTGGAACCACTTCCGATTGCTTCGTGAATAAATTCACTCGTCCCATCCCCTTGAATCCTGCGCCCGGATTTGCCTAAGCGCCTTCTATGAGACAGAAACCAACTATTCCAACAGTTGGACAACCTTCCGCGATCCGTCCCCCCATCGCATCATACGACGGTGCAGGAATATTAACCTGCTTCCCATCAGCTACGCATCTCTGCCTCGCCTTAGGGGCCGACTCACCCTGCTCCGATGAACGTTGAACAGGAAACCTTGGGCTTACGGCGTGGAGGCTTTTCACCCCCATTATCGCTACTCATGTCAGCATTCGCACTTCTGATACCTCCAGCATCCTTTACAAGACACCTTCGCAGGCTTACAGAACGCTCTCCTACCATATCCAATAAAGGATATCCGCAGCTTCGGTGACTGGCTTAGCCCCGTTACATCTTCCGCGCAGGACGACTCGATCAGTGAGCTATTACGCTTTCTTTAAATGATGGCTGCTTCTAAGCCAACATCCTGACTGTTTTAGCCTTCCCACTTCGTTTTCCACTTAGCCAATCTTTGGGACCTTAGCTGGCGGTCTGGGTTGTTTCCCTCTTGACGCCGGACGTTAGCACCCGACGTCTGTCTCCCAAGCTCGCACTCATCGGTATTCGGAGTTTGCAATGGTTTGGTAAGTCGCAATGACCCCCTAGCCATAACAGTGCTCTACCCCCGATGGTGATACTTGAGGCACTACCTAAATAGTTTTCGGAGAGAACCAGCTATTTCCAAGTTTGTTTAGCCTTTCACCCCTACCCACAGCTCATCCCCTAATTTTTCAACATTAGTGGGTTCGGACCTCCAGGGCGTGTTACCGCACCTTCATCCTGGCCATGAGTAGATCACTTGGTTTCGGGTCTACACCCAGCGACTGATCGCCCTATTCGGACTCGATTTCTCTACGGCTTCCCTAT